>JBFWVT010000034.1:0-53356 GCA_050246595.1 Alphaproteobacteria bacterium | reverse complement strand
GTTCAGCCGCTTCCGCCGCCTCACCCTCCGCTACGAGCGACGCGCCAACCTCTGGGAGGCTTTTCATCATCTCGCCGCCGCTCTCATTTGCTGGCGCTGCGTCCAGCGGTTTTGTTAGGCGTTCTTAATGGCCGGGCGGAGCGGTGGGCCGGCCCGCCGATCGGGCTTCTGGCCGGGATCATGGGCGGCGTGTCGGGTATGTTCGGGCCGCCGCTGATCGCGTATCTGATCGGCCTCGGCCTGCGCCCGAACGAGTTCGTCAAGCATATCTCGATTCTGTTTCTGGCGGCCGGCGCTACGTTGCTCCTGGCGCTCGGCGGCGCCGGCGCGATGTCGTGGGCTGATGTCGCGGTCTCGGCCGGCGCGCTGGTCCCGATCTATGTCGGGATGCTGATCGGGCGGTGGCTGCGGCGGTATTGCCCGCCGGGCGTGTTCCGGGCGCTCGTACTTGCCGTGCTGGCGATCGGCGGCCTGCAAATGATCCGCGCCGCGCTTTCCTAAGCAGACTGCATGAGATTAGGCGATGGATGGGCTGTTTTCCCGGGGTGAGGGCTGCGGAGGCCGAGCATGCCGGGAGGTCGAAGCTGGCGGCCGATAATCAGGAACGCGCCGCGTTGCGCTGTTTGTCGAGGTCGGCGCAGCGGATCGGGCACGGGCGATCCTGCTGACGCTGGAGGGGGACGGCGCGCCAGGGGATTGCCGCGGCTCTCGGAATGCACGTCAGCACGGTGCGGAACTGACGGGGTTTGTCGCCCATGGCCGGTCCCGATCTGAAGAACCGGGCCGCAGCGGGGGTGATCGATCTGGTGTTCCTCGACGCGGAAGCGCTCATCCCTCCCTGTCTGGCGCGCCGCCGGACCCGGCGCGGCGCCAGCCTGCGCATCGAAGCACCCGGCCACGCGAAGAAGCAGGCCATGCTCGGCGCCTTTGACCCGGCGCCCCGCGCGTCAAGCCCGTGGGCTGAAGGTCCACGTCGACTGCTCGTGCATATCAGCGTCACCCAGCATTCCGCCGACTTTGTCGCGCTGCTCGATCGACTCGGCGCCGCGTATGGCACCATAGGACGAGAACGGCCTCTGATCGCGGTTCTCGACAATGGACTGATCCGCCGCCGCAGACTGACAACGGTAGCGGGTCAGTTTGAATGTAACAGACAGCACCATCATTCCGGGGCGGCCCCCACGGATCCGCGCTTTGCCCGGAATCCATGAACACCGAATTTTCCAAAGCTTTCGAAGCCTTGTTCCCGGTTTCCGGGTTCGCGGGCTGCGTCCGCACCCTGGAATGACGGTGTCGTAGTCCAAACTGACCCGCTACCGGTCGGATTGACGGCGGCGCTCTATCTCCTTAGAGTGCCGAGCTTTCCGCTGGTGACGAGATAACATGCCGCATCACAAATCGGCCGAGAAACGGCTGCGTCAAACCGAGAAGCGCACCGCCATAAACCGCGCCCGCCTGAGCCGGGTGCGAACTTTTGTCAAGAAGGTCGAGAGCGCGATCAGCAGCGGCGACAAGGAGGCCGCGCAGTCGGCGTTTCGGGTCGCCCAGCCCGAGCTTCATCGGGCGACCACGAAGGGTGTGCTGCACAGGAATACTGTCGCGCGCAAGCTGTCGCGTCTCGCCGCCCGCATCAACGCTCTCTAAGACGCCGGGAACTAATGGAGCCATTGCACGCGACGCGTGCAATGGCGGGCGATGCACGCGCGCAACAGGCGAACAGGATTCGTCTTCGTTCGCCTTTCAGTCTTATTGCCAGCATCCCGAGGCGAGACTACAGTCTGCTCAACGAAGCCGATTGCATCGGCTTCCCGTAATCGCGTGTAGATAGTTAAACGCGAGGCTTGTGCATTCTATGGCCGGCATCGCCGTGTCGGGGCAGGGGACGCTTGGCTCGTCCCTGAATTGCGCTTGGCTTGAGTTTACGAGCATTACGGAGCTTTGGAGATCTACTTGCGCCAAGTGGAGGGATCTATTCGCCGGCATTCGGCCTGACACGGCATATTCAGGTGTTCGGCGGGGAGAAAGCGCGGTGGGAGGACCAGCTTCGATCAGTCCGGTTGCCGATACGATGCATTCCGGCACCAGCGAGTTGCAGCGGGTGCTCGGCCTCCTCAGGGACGAGGTCGGCGACACGGCCTATCGCTCCTGGCTGCAGTCGCTGAGGGTGGAGCGCGTCGATAACGGCGAGGCGGTCGTCGCGGTGCCGACCCGCTTTCTGCGGACCTGGATTGCCGACCACTATGCCGACCGTCTGTTGGCGTTGTGGCGGAGCGAGAACCCGGCTGTCGTCAAACTGTCGCTGATTGTCGATCCGCAGATCGCGACCCCTGTCGCGATCGGCGATTCGCCGGCTCCCGGTTCCGAGGACAATACCGGCGAGACCGGCCCGCCCGATCTCCCCCCCGATCTCGCTGAGGACAGGGAACAGCTTTCCGCGCCGCTCGACGCGCGCTTCACCTTCGAGAATTTCATCGTCGGCAAACCAAACGAATTGGCCCATGCCGCCGCCCGGCGGGTCGCCGAAGCCTGCGCCGGCCCGGAGCAGACCGTGCCGTTCAATCCGCTGTTCCTCTACGGCGGCGTCGGTCTCGGCAAGACTCACCTGATGCATGCGATCGCTTGGCATATCCGGCTGCGCGCTCCGGGGCGCAAGGTCATCTATCTGTCGGCCGAGAAGTTCATGTATCAGTTCATCCGGGCGCTGCGCTTCAAATCGACGATGGATTTCAAGGAAGCATTCCGCTCGGTCGATCTTCTGATGATCGATGACGTGCAATTCATCAGCGGCAAGGATTCGACACAGGAAGAATTCTTTCACACGTTCAATGCACTGGTCGATCAGAACCGGCAAATTGTCATTTCGGCCGACAAATCGCCGTCGGATCTGGAGGGGCTCGAGGAGCGGATGCGCTCGCGGCTCGGCTGGGGTCTGGTCGCGGACATCCACCCGACCACCTACGAGCTGCGGCTCGGGATTCTGCAGTCGAAGGTCGAGCAGACCGGCATCAGGCTGCCGCAGAAGGTGATGGAGTTCCTCGCCCACAAGATCGTCTCGAATGTCCGCGAACTGGAGGGCGCGCTCAACCGGATCACCGCGCAGGCCCAGCTGATCGGCCGCGATGTGACGCTCGAAAGCGCCCAGGAGTTGTTGCACGACCTGGTTCGCGCCAACGAGCGGCGCGTCACGATCGAGGAAATCCAGCGCAAGGTGGCGCAGCATTTCAATATCAAACTAGCCGAGATGACCTCGACCCGGCGCGCCCGCGTCGTTGCGCGACCGCGTCAGGTCGCGATGTATCTGGCGAAGCAGCTGACCCCGCGCTCGCTGCCCGAAATCGGTCGGAAGTTCGGTGGTCGTGATCACACCACCGTCATGCACGCAGTCAAAAAGATCGAAGAGCTGATCGCCAGCGACAGCTCGCTGGCCGAGGATGTCGAGCTGTTACGCCGCATGTTGCAGAGCTGAGCCACCCGGGCCCGCGGGGCGCAGTGCGATCGTTTCGATTCGAAGACCGGCCGCGTACCGTCGAGAGCCCGATATGGTCGACTTCGCCGAGATATATGAAAAGTGTGCGGCGCCGCGGCGCCATCGCCCGGAGTGGCGGCCGATCGAGTCGGGCGGCTCTTGCCGGGCGCATCAGGGGGGCGCATTGGCCCGATCGAAACAGGGACGGCGTATCTCAACGGTGCACCATGCCATAGCCCTCTGAACCGACCCTCGCCCCAGGCGCGGTTCTGGACAGGCACGGCTAAATTCCTCTATAAGAGCGGCTCGCCGCGAGCGCCCAGGTAGCTCAGTTGGTAGAGCAACGGACTGAAAATCCGTGTGTCGGCAGTTCGATTCTGCCCCTGGGCACCATCGCCTAAACCGGATTATTCTATCCGGTCTCAGTGATCCGGCCGGATAGCTTCCCTCTTCGACCTCGGCGCTCCAGTTATCCTCCCCCGCATGCGGGTAAGGGGTAAGCAGACGGACGGTGGAATATCACTTCCCAGTTAATTTCCTCTTTGTGAGACTGTAGAGCTGAGCTGTCCGGGAAAGCCGTCCGAAGCGCCCATGTTTGCTCTCGCTGCGGAATTGATACCCAAGGGGGAGCGAAGCGGCGTAACCCCCGCCGGTCCAGGCGCTACTTGCGGTGCTCCGCTGGGGCGTGGTTTTGTCGTGTGGCTGGGCGGCGGTCAATCCTTTGGTTGGTTTCTATCGGGTCCAGCTCATGCAGGCTGCCGCCGGCGAGTTCGATACGGCAGACGTTATGCGCGAGGCGGTCGAGGATGGCGTCGGCATAGGTCGGATTGCCGATGACCTCATACCATTTGTCGACCGGAACCTGGCCGGCCGCGAACCCGGAAACCGGGAACACAGGCCTCGAAAACTTTGGAAAATTCGGTGTTCATGGATTCCGGGGCAGGCTCTCGGGCCGCGCAAAGCGCGGTTCCGTGGGGGCCGCCCCGGAATGGCGGTGTTGTCTGTTACATTCAAACTGACCCACTATCTCCGGCCGATGCCGCTTTCCCCCGATCGACCCGGAGCTGACAGGCACACCGTGACGCTCAGCCCAGCACTTCCTTGTTCACGACGTTCTCGCGATTCGGCTTGCCGTCAAGCACCGAGAGCAGGTTTTGCACGGTGACGATCGCCATACGCTCGACGGCCTCCTGCGTCACGCCGGCCATATGCGGCGCGCAGATGAAGTTGTCGAGCTTCAGCAAGGGGTTGTCGGTCGGGGTCGGCTCCTGGTCGAAGACGTCGAGCGCGGCGCCGGCAATCCGGCGATTGACGAGCGCATCATGCAGCGCCGTCTCGTCGATGATGCCGCCGCGCGCGGTATTGACGAGATAGGCGGTCGGCTTCATGCGCGCGAGCCGCGCGGCGTTGAACAGCCCGACTGTCTCTGGTGTCTTCGGGCAGTGGATCGTCACGAAATCGGCCCGCGCCAGCGCCTCGTCGAGATCGCCGACCGGCTCGTAGCCGGAACCGCGAATCGTCTCGGAGTAGATATAGGGATCGTATACCAGCACGTTGCATTCCATCGCGGCGAGCCGTCTCGCCGAGCGCGATCCGATCTTGCCGAAACCGACGACCAGCACGGTCTTGCCGTACATGTCGGCCGGCATGTGTTCCTTGTAACGGTCGGCCCAGCGACCCTCCTTGACCATCCGATCCATCGCCGCGCCGCGCCGGGCCAGCGACATCATCAGAAAGATGCCGGCCTCGGCGACGCTGACCGAATTGGCGGTGCCGGCGATCATCAGCGGGATCTTGCGCCTTGTCAGCGCCGGCACGTCGACCGCGTCGTAACCGACCCCGATACGCGCGACGACTTCGAGGTTCGGTCCCGCATCGAGTTCGGGATCGCTGAACGGCTGCACCGACAGCGCGACCCCGGCCGCGTCTTCGAGCAGCCGATGCAGCTCGGCCTTCGGCCCGGTCACGTCATAGGGCACGCCCTGCACGTCCTCGCGCGCCTCGACGATCGCCCAGCCGGCCTTGGCCAGCGTCACCGGGAGCAGCAGCTTCTTGATGTTGGTCGGTGCAGATTGGGTCATCGTTCTCCTCTCGCTCTTCTGCGGGTTCGTCGCGGGCGGCAGCGCAGCAGGCTGGCTCCGGCTGCGCGATGCGGAGATTGCTGACTCGTCCGGCGCGCCGCAATAACTTAACGCGTCCGGTCCGCGACGGGCCGCTGGTGACGGTCAGGGGAAGGGAACCGGAAAATGGCAGATACTCGCTGGCAGAAAGGGGCCGCGCCGATTCGCTATCCCGATCCCGACATCAAGGTGCTCGATCCGCGCTTTCAGAAATACGTGCTCGGCAATGCCGCGATCGAGCGGATCGCCGGCGGCGGCCGGTTTACCGAGGGGCCGGTCTGGTTTGGCGACGGAAGATACCTGCTGTGGAGCGACATCCCGAACGACCGGATCATGAAATGGGAGGAGGAGACCGGCGCGACCAGCGTCTGGCGCCGCCCGTCGCATCACGCGAACGGCAACACCCGCGACAGGCAGGGTCGCCTTCTGACCTGCGAAATGGGCTCGCAGCGCCTGACCCGCACCGAATACGATGGTTCGATAACGGTCCTGGCCGAGCGGTTCGACGACAAGCGTCTGACCGGCCCGAACGACGTCGTCGTCAAATCGGACGGGTCGATCTGGTTCAGCGACAACGGCGCCGGCATTCGCGGCAACTATCTCGGCGACAAGGGCGAGCAGGAGCTGCCGTTCCGCGTCTATCGCATCGACCCAAGGAGCGGCGCGATCACGGTCGTCGTTGACGAAGCAAACCAGGCGCGTCCGAACGGGCTAGCGTTTTCGCCGGACGAGAGCCGGCTCTACGTCGTCGATACGCCGGGTGGAGATAAGACGACCTATGCCTATGATTTGGTGGAGGACGGCAGCAGACTGGCGAACGGGCGGATTTTTTTCAACACGATGCCGGGTTATGCCGACGGCATCCGGGTCGATACCGACGGCAATGTCTGGTGCGGCTTCTCGGGCGGCGAGGGCGAGGACGGCGTCGCGGTGTTCGCGCCGGACGGCGACCTGATCGGCCGCATCCTGCTGCCCGAGCGCTGCGCCAATGTCTGTTTCGGCGGGCGCAAGCGCAACCACCTGTTCATGACTGCGAGCCAGTCGGTCTATGCTCTCTATGTCGAGGCGCAGGGCGTACCCGGAGGATGACGAATACAACCAATCGGCGCCTGGCTGCGATCTTGGCGGCCGATGTGGCCGGCTACTCGCGGCTGATGAGCGCGGACGAGGAAGACACGCTGGCGAGGCTCAAGGCAATCCGAGCCGAATTGATCGACCCGGCGATTGCAGCGCACCACGGTCGTATTGTCAAGACGACCGGTGACGGGCTGCTGGTCGAGTTCGGCAGTGTCGTCGAAGCGGTTCGTTGCGCTGTCGCCATACAGCGCGCAATAGCAGAGGACAACGCCGGCATAGCTCCGGCAAACCGGCTCGAATTTCGCATCGGCATTCATGTCGGCGATATCATTGTCGATGGTGAGGATGACGACATCTACGGCGAAGGGGTGAATATCGCTGCGCGTCTTGAAGCCCTGGCGTTGCCGGGGTCCATCTGCCTGTCGGCCCGTGTCCATGAGGATGTGATCGGTCGTATCGACGCCGACTTTGAGGAGGTCGGCGAGCAGGCTCTGAAAAACATCGGCCGCAGCGTCCGCGTGTACCGCCTTCGCCTCAATGGCACTTCCGCTGAGCTTCCGGCAAGGCTAGCGCTAAGTCCAAAGCCATCCGGCCGGGCTTCAGCGGAATCGGGATTACGCCAAATCGGGTATGTCGGGGTCGCCTCGCGGCCGGTTACGGAAGAATTTCGTCGCGCGCTCGCCGCCTACGGGTATATCGACGGCCAGACGCTTCGAATCCACTACCGGTGGAGCGGGGACGTTTATTCGCGGTATCCGGATTTGCTGCGAGAGCTGATCCAGCTTCCGGTTGAGTTGCTCGTTGCTGACGCAACTCCGGCCGTTGCCGCCGCCAAACGCGCCACGACTACAATACCGATCGTTATGGTTGGAGTGGGCGATCCCGTTGCTTACGGTATTGTGCCAAGCTTGATGAATCCGGACGGCAATATAACAGGAATTTCGGGCGGGCTTTACGATTACTTACCGAGAAGTCTGCGGCTGGTGCGGGAGATCATGCCCGAGTCGAGTCGAGTCGCCATACTTTCACCAGCGGCCAATCCGGGAACCGGCGGCAGCGTGAAATTGCTCGAGGATACCGCTCACACTTTGGATATGATTCCGCGGGCGTACAGTGCAATGGTGGATGAACTGCCGGCCGTGCTTGCGGCTATCGATCCACGCACGGACGTTCTCGTTGTCATCCCCGATCAAGGATTTGCTCTGAACCGCTCAGTAATCATAGAGGGCGCCATGGCTGCCAAAATCGCGGTCGTGTGTCCCTTGGCCGAATATGTGCCGGATGGCGCCCTCATGTCACTCGGCCCTAACCGAAACGAGGTTTACCGGCGGCTGGCGTACTTCGTTGACGCAATTCTCAAGGGGACCCCGCCCCAAGAAATCCCGATCGAGGAGCCAGCAAACCAGTGGCTGTCAATTAATCTCCGGATCGCGCGGATTCTAGGCATTACAATTCCACGACCGATCTTGATGCGCGCGAACGAGCTGATCGAGTAGACCAAAGAGCCAACCTCGGAGTTGGCGGAATTCCAGGAAAGGATGGATTCGATGCTGGCGATACAAATTCAGGCTGTGATCCTGGCTGTTCTCTGGTTCGGCTTTGCCGCGTTGAATGCCGGCGCCAACGGGCTGTTGTGGGGGATTGTCGGCGGGGTTATCTTCGGAGTGACCCAGATTGTTTGCGTGTTCCTTCTCGACAATCTATTCGAGACTGCCCTGACCGGGTCGGTCGCCCCAAACGGTATTTACTTCCTCAGCAGAATGTCGGCGATCATCATCGGTTTTCTTGTCTGCTACTTCGCCTTGAAGGCTTGGAGCGGTAGACCCGGTGCGTCTCGCCAAGCGGTTTGAGGCTGTTCGAACCGGCACGTTGCCGCCGGATCCCTCACCGCGGCCGGCGACATCGCGCGGCCGCGGCAGCGGAGGGCAGAGCGGGCGAATCGCTCAGTACGGGCTGGAGACGCCGGCGCGTGCCGGGTTGACCGGCGCGTCGCCGCGCATCTCCTTGACCGCAGCGGCGGCACCCATCGTCAGAAAACGCGTGTCGCCGCCGACTGTGACGAACTTGAAGCCCATCTCAATCATCTGCCTGGCGTAGGACGGCGCGCCGCAATGGATGCCGGGCTGCACGTTGTGTCGCTGGCAAGCGTCGAGCACCTTTTTCAGTGCGTCCATCATCCACTGGTCGGGTTTGTCGCCGCCCGGCGGATGGCCATACGAGATCGACAGGTCCGAAGGCCCGATATAGATCGCGTCGAGACCCTTGACCGACATGATCTCGTCCAGGTTTTCCATCGCCTCGGCAGTCTCGATCATCCCGAAAGCAAGGACAATATCGTTGGCCTTCATGTGATAATCGGCACCGCCGTAGAGCGCGGCCCGGATCGGGCCAGAACTGCGGTAGCCCAGCGGCGCGTAGCGGCACGAGCCAACAAATTTCTCGGCCTCGGCCCGATTGTTGACCATCGGGCAGATGATGCCGTAAGCGCCGGCATCGAGCGCTTTCTGGATATGCGCCGGGTCGTTCCACGGCACCCGCACCAGCGGCACGGTATTGGTGGTCGAAATCGCCTGCAGCATCGTAATCATCATCTGGTAGTCGATCATGCCGTGCTGCATGTCGACGACCAGCGAATCCCACCCGGCATGCGCCATCACCTCGGCCGAGAAGCTCGACGGCACGCCCAGCCAGCTGTTGACGACCGGTTTGCCGGACGCCCACATCTCCCTGATCCCGTTCGCGCGCGCCATCACACCCTCCATTCCGCCGCGTTCGATCCCGGCCGCGATCCCGCCAGCTTAACCGGCCGAAGTCAAGACCGCGGCAGCGCCGGTGACCGAAGAGCGAGGATTTACGGCATCCGTAGTGTCTGCTCTTCGAATCGGCGGCTCCCTGCGCTAAATTATAGAGTCATTGCAGGATATTGCGCCGTGCCGAGCAGCTTGCAGCATCTTCGAGAACCAGCCCATGCGGCCTTCGGCCCCAGCCCCGCGATGCTGCGCGCCGAGCAGGCCGTGCCGCTTGGCATCCGGGAAGGTCGCGGCTTTGCGCCGCCGCCGCGGCCGCCTGCGATGAGCTACGCTGCTCTCGATCTTGGCACGAATAACTGCCGGCTGCTGATCGCACGTCGCACTTCCGGCGGCTTCCGGGTCCTCGACGCCTTCTCGCGGATCGTTCGCCTTGGCGAGGGTCTCGCTGCGAGCGGCGGGCTGTCCGAAGCGGCGATGGCGCGTACGATCGAGGCGCTGCGCGTCTGCGCCGGCAAGATCGGTCAGCGCAAGGTATTGCAGGGCCGCTATGTCGCGACCGAGGCCTGCCGGCGTGCGGTCAATTGCCGCGAATTCCTGGCGCGCGTGCGCGACGAGATCGGCATCGAGATCGAGATCATCTCGACCGCCGAGGAGGCGCGGCTGGTCGTGACCGGCTGCGCGCCGCTGCTGCACCCGCGCTTCCCCTACGCGATCGTGTTCGATATCGGCGGCGGCTCGACCGAGATCGTCTGGCTGCGGTATGAATTATTGCGCCAGGAAGGAGCGCGCCGGCTGCGCCCCGAGATCGAGATCCTCGGCTCGGTGTCGCTGCCGTTCGGGGTCGTCACCTTCACCGAGCGATTCGGCGGGATCGAGGTCACCCCGGCGATCTACCGCGCGATGGTCGCCGAGGCCGAAACCGCCCTCGCCCCGTTCGAAAAGCTGCACGGAATCCGCCGTCAGGTCCGCGCCCGGGAGGTGCAGATGCTCGGCAGCTCGGGCACGGTGACGACGCTGGCCGGGGTCAATCTGTCGCTGCCGCGCTATATCCGGGCCCTGGTCGACGGCAGCATGCTGACCTTTGACCAGATCGAGATCGTCTCGCGTCACCTCGCCGGGCTCGATCTGGAGGGCCGCGCCGCCAATCCCTGCGTCGGGCGCGAGCGCGCCGATCTGGTGCTCAGCGGCTGCGCCATTCTCGACGCGATCTGTTCGACCTGGCCGGTCGGCCGCCTGCGCGTCGCCGATCGCGGCATCCGCGAAGGCATCCTGTTCGACCTGATGCACGGAAGCGGTGGGGCCGACGAGTAGCTCCGGGTGCGTTGCATGAAGCGGACAAAATCCCCTCTCTCGCAATGCGTCAGAGGGTGGCCGGGGGTGACAAGCCGCGAGCAGGTGAAGGTGTCGCTGCTTGCCCTCTCGCCCCGACCCTCTCCCCCGTCGGGGGAGAGGGAGCATTGCCGCGCGTAGGGCTGCCATGGCAGGCAGGGGAGAATCCGGATCGGGCACCCGCCCGCCAGCGGTGCGCGTCAAGCGTGCCCGCCGCCGGAAACCGTCCTCGACCGAGTGGCTGACGCGGCAGCTGAACGATCCCTATGTCGCCGGGGCGCACCGGATCGGCTACCGTTCACGCGCCGCATTCAAGCTGATCCAGCTTGACGAGCGCTTTCATCTGTTGGCGCCCGGTGGACGCGTCGTCGATCTCGGTTGTGCGCCCGGCGGCTGGACGCAGGTCGCTGTCCAGCGGGTTGGGCCGCGCGGTGCCGTGGTCGGCATCGATCTCAACCCGACTGATCCGATCCTCGGCGCAACGGTGTTGCAGGGCGACTTCACCAATCCCGCGACCGAAGAACAGATCCGCGCGGCGCTTGGCGGCCCCGCCGATCTCGTGCTCAGCGACATGGCGGCACCCGCGACCGGCCATGCCGCGACCGACCATCTACGCATTGTCGCGCTGGCCGAGAATGCATTCGCTTTCGCCGAAACCGTCCTGAAGCCAAGTGGCGCGTTTGTCGCCAAGGTATTCCAGGGGGGCGCCGCCGGCGACTTGCTTGCCGCGCTGAAACGGGGTTTTGCCGAGCTGCGCCATGCGAAGCCGCCGGCAAGCCGCGCCGAATCGGCCGAGACCTACGTCGTAGCCAAGGGCTTTCGCGGCGGATAACGATATTCCGGCCCGATCTTGGCGTCAGCATCGGCCGCGACGACATTCGCCGAACCGTCGCGTCGGCCGGTCGAGTCGTGCGGAAGCTGTGCAGAGCCTATGACGAGCGCTGCGAGCGGCCTCGCTGCGCCCGCAGCCAGGACCCCGATTCGGCCTGGGACCGCACGCGGCGGCGATGACCGGCGATCCAGGATTCGGCAGCCTCTTCGGAAGCAAATCTTGTGACGATCGTCGGATGGCTGTCGGGGATGCTGACCTCGACCCCGAATGAACCATCCTCGAAGGCGATTACCTTGTAACTGGCTTCGGCATGGGGATGGGTTCTCGCCATGGCGCTACGCCTTGCTTTGCCCAGAATTGTCGGGGCTGGGGTACGGATTGTCGGCCGGCGCCGAACTGCCGTCATCCAGGCGGGCGGCAAGACGCTCGCAGTCGAGCGCAACCCCCTCCAAATGCTTCTTGATCGCCGGGGTCGTGGCGTCGCGGGCCAATGCCCGCACCCGAGCTGCGTGCCGCCGGTAATAATCGGCAGGGAGCGGAGAAGAACTTGTCGAATGCTCCATGCCCGGCTCCCATCAGTATCCCTCGCGCTCCATGCGTTTGCGGAGCATCTTGCGGTGGCGGCGCAGGCACTCGGCCTGCTCGCGCGCCCGGCGTTCGGACGGCTTTTCGTAGGCGCGCCGCCGCTTCATCTCGCGGAACGTCCCCTCACGCTGCATTTTCTTCTTGAGCACCCGCAGCGCCGAATTGATGTCGTTATCGCGGACGAAGACCTGCATGCCAAACCCGCCTTTTTGTCGTTCTCGTCGTATGGCGCACCACCGCGCCGGATGCAAAAGGGAGCCGCTGACCGGCTCCCCATCCCCTTTCAGCCTGGCCGGTCTATGCCTGCTGCAAATTGACCGCCGAATTCTTGCCCTGCTGGCCGCGCTGCACCTCAAAGCTGATCTTCTGCCCTTCGTGCAGATTGCCCAGGCCGGAGCGCTCGACCGCGGAAATGTGCACAAACACGTCCTTCGAGCCGTCCTCGGGTTGTATGAAGCCGTAGCCTTTTTGGGCGTTGAACCACTTTACGGTTCCGATGCTCATCGTCGTCCTTCGTAAGAAAACATGGCCCCGGTTCCGAGCGAACGGGGGGTCAACCCGCAACACTGAACGGGAGAGCGGGTCCGGCGCGATGCGCGTGGAGCAGCCAGGCCGAACGATGGAGAAGCCGACACCGGACTAGATGGGGACGCCGCCGCCCAACGGCAAGCCATGGTCGCGACGGAGCCCAACCCGCCGGGGTCGAATCGGGAGCAATGAATGCAGAGAGGCGCGGCCCGAACTGGACCGAGCTGCCGGCGACCCTACATATTCAGACCATGCCAAGCGAGCAATTCACAGTACGGGTATGATGGAAATTCGCCAGGCGCTGACCTTTGACGACGTGATGCTCGTCCCTGCCGCATCGGGCATCCTGCCGGGCGAGACCGACACGCGAACGCGCATCACGCGCGAGATCGAGCTCGGAATCCCGCTCGTCTCGGCGGCGATGGACACCGTGACCGAGGGTAATCTCGCAATCGCGATGGCGCAGGCCGGCGGTCTCGGGGTCATCCACCGCAACATGCCGATCGAGAGCCAAGCCGCCGAAGTACGCAAGGTCAAGAAATTCGAGGCCGGCATGGTCGTCAACCCGGTCACGATCCACCCGGACGAGACCCTGGCCGACGCGCTGCGGCTGATGGCCGAGCACAGGATATCGGGGATTCCGGTCGTCGAGCACGGCAGCCGCCGCCTGGTCGGGATTCTGACAAACCGCGACGTTCGCTTCGCCAGCAACCCGCAGCAGCCTGTCGCCGAGCTGATGACCCGCGGCGATCTGGTGACGGTGCGCGAGAATGTCTCGCGCGAGGACGCGAAGCGCCTCCTGCATCAGCACCGCATCGAGAAGCTGCTCGTCGTCGACAGCGATTATCGCTGCACCGGTCTCATCACCGTCAAGGACATCGAGAAGGCGCAACTCTTTCCCCACGCGGCGAAGGACGAACACGGCAGGCTGCGCGTTGCCGCCGCCGCCGGTACTGGCCGCCAGGAGCTGGAGCGCGCCGAGGCGCTGTTCGACGCCGGGGTCGACATCATGGTCGTCGACACCGCACACGGCCATTCGTCGCGGGTGATCGAGACGGTCGGCGAGATCCGCCGGATGTCGAACTACACGCAAGTGATCGTCGGCAACATCGCGACGGCCGAGGGCGCGCGCGCGCTGATCGAAGCCGGCGCCGACGCGGTCAAGGTCGGGATCGGGCCGGGATCGATCTGCACGACAAGGATGGTTGCCGGGGTCGGTGTGCCGCAATTCACCGCGATCGTCGATGCGGTCGAGGAATGCCGCCGGCACGGCGTCCCGGTTATCGCCGATGGCGGCATCAAGTTTTCCGGCGATCTGGCGAAGGCGATCGCGGCCGGCGCCGATTGCGCGATGCTCGGCTCACTGTTCGCCGGCACCGACGAAAGCCCGGGCGAGGTCTTTCTGTACCAGGGGCGCAGCTACAAATACTACCGCGGCATGGGGTCGGTTGGCGCGATGGCGCGCGGCTCCGCCGACCGCTATTTCCAGCAGGAAGTCACCGACACGCTAAAGCTGGTGCCTGAGGGCGTCGAGGGGCGGGTCGCGCATAAAGGCCCGGTCGCGAACATCATTCACCAGCTGATCGGCGGCCTGCGCGCAGCGATGGGCTATACCGGCAACCGAACGATCACCGAGATGCAGAAGAACTGCACCTTTGTCCGCATCACCGGCGCAGGGCTGCGCGAAAGCCACGTGCATGACGTCGCGATCCTGCGCGAGGCGCCGAACTATCGGCGAGATATGTAACGCGTTTCCATCGCCGGCTCCGGTCCCGACCCGCTCATGGAGCGCGATTTGGGTTCGTCATCTGAGGAAAAGCGCATGGCGGAGACCATTACCGTAGAGACAACGGTGAACGCCCCCATCCGGAAGGTTTGGGAGTGCTTTACGCAGCCCGAGCACATCACGAAATGGAACAGTGCCTCGGAGGATTGGCACACGCCGACCGCGACAAACGATCTGCGGAAGGGGGGCATCTTTACCTGCCGGATGGAGGCGCGCGACGGGAGCATGGGGTTCGACTTCGCCGGCACCTATGACGAGGTCGTGCCCGATAAGCGTCTCGCTTACACGCTCGACGACGAGCGCAAGGTGGTGGTCACCTTTGCCGAGGAGGGCGGCGCGACGCGGGTTACCGAGACCTTCGAGATCGAGCAGGAGAATTCGCCCGAGATGCAGCGAGCCGGCTGGCAGGCGATCCTCGACAACTTCAAGGCGTACGCGGAGGCGCATTGAGCGGTTGGGAGTCGATGGCCGGCCGCATGGGACTTGCCGGCGCATGACCCCTGGAGCGCGCATTGCCGCCGCGATCGAAATCCTCGGGGCCATCGACGAAGGCGGCCGGCCGGCCGACGATGTCGCCGCCGATTATTTCCGGCGCCGGCGCTATATCGGCGCCAAGGACCGGGTGCAGGTCGCGGCGCATGTCTACGCCGTGCTGCGGCACCGTGCCGTGCTCGACTGGTGGATCGGGCGCGCCTCGAAGGGCGAGATCTCTCCCGATGCGCGCAGCCGTCTCATAGCCGCGCTGCTGCTGATCGACAAATGGCCGCCGGAAGAAGTCGCCGCGAGCTTCGATGGCGGCCGTTTCCGCCCCGCCGCGCTTTCACCCGCCGAAACGCGGCTCGCGCGCGGTCTGGCCGGCCGCACCCTGACGCATCCGGAGATGCCGCGCGCGGTTGCCTGCGACCTGCCGGACTGGCTCGAACCCTATCTTGCCGCGCTCTACGATTGCCGCCTCGACGACGAGATGGCGGCGCTCAACGCCCCTGCCCCGCTCGATCTGCGCGTCAACACGCTGAAGGCCGATCGCGAGATCGCCCGCCGCGCGCTGGCCGCCGAGCACATTCACGCGGAGGCGACGCCGTGGTCGCCGCTCGGACTGCGCCTGAGGCACCGTGCGCCGCTCGCCGCGACAGCCGCATTCAAGGACGGGCTTGTCGAGGTGCAGGACGAGGGATCGCAACTCGCCGCTCTCCTCGCCGATGCGCGCTCCGGCATGCGGGTTGTCGATTTCTGCGCCGGTGCCGGCGGCAAAACCTTGGCGCTCGCCGCTCAAATGCAGAACCGCGGCAAGATTGTCGCCTGCGATGCCGCGGCGTGGCGGCTCGAACGGGCCGGTCAGCGGCTGCGCCGCGCCGGTATCAGCAATGTCGAGCGCCGGCCCCTCTCGACCGAGCGCGATCCATGGGTCAAGCGCCATTCGGGGAGTTTCGACCGCGTCTTTGTCGATGCGCCGTGTCTCGGCATCGGCAGCTGGCGCCGCAACCCGGACGGCAAATGGCGCGCCACACCGCAGGATCTTGCCGAACTCGTGCAGCGGCAGCGCGACATTCTCGCCAGCGCCGCGCGTCTCGTCAAACCCGGCGGTCGTCTCGTGTATGTGACCTGCTCGCTGCTGCGCCAGGAGAACGAGGCGCAGGCCGAGGGATTTCTGGCGGCGTATCCCGATTTCGCGCTCTACCCCGTGGCGCGCGCCTGGGAGGAGACGATCGGCGGCCAATCGCCGGCGGGGAACGACTATCTCCGCCTGACCCCGGCGCGACACGGCACTGACGGGTTTTTCGTGGCGATGTTCGAGCGTAGGGGCCACAAAAATGAAATCAGTTAACGCAAAGGGCGCAATGGTCACGCGAGGGACGCGAAGCCCTCGGAGCAGTCGAGATGTCTTCGCGGCCTTTGCGTATCCTCTGCGTCCTCTGCGGTAAATTTACTTTTGCGAAGCCAGCAAATGACCGACCGCATCCTGATCCTCGATTTCGGCAGCCAAGTCACCCAGTTGATCGCGCGTCGCGTGCGCGAAAACGGCGTCTATTGCGAAATCTGGCCCTACACGGTAGCCATCGACCGCATCCGCGACTTCGCCCCACGCGGGATCATCCTGTCCGGCGGTCCGGCCTCGGTAACCCGCGCCGACACCCCGCGCGCGCCCGATATCGTCTTCCGGCTCGGCGTGCCGGTGCTCGGGATCTGCTACGGCATGCAGACGCTGTGCGCCCAGCTCGGCGGCCGGGTCACGTTGAGCGAGCATCAGGAATTCGGTCGCGCCTTTATCGACATAACCGACAATTGCCGCCTGTTTGACGATCTCTGGCCGCCGGGCGCGCGTGAGCAGGTCTGGATGAGCCACGGCGACAAGGTTGAGGCGCTGCCGCCCGGCTTCCGCGCCGTGGCCTCCAGTGAGGGCGCGCCCTATGCCGTGATCGCCGATGACAAACGCCGCTTTTACGGCGTGGTGTTCCACCCCGAGGTCGTGCACACACCGCAGGGCGGCCGACTGCTGGGCAATTTCGCCCGCCGCGTCTGCGGTTGCGCCGGTGATTGGACGATGACGGCGTTTCGCGCCCAGGTGGTCGCGCGGATACGCGATCGGGTGGGAGAGGGCCGCGTCATCTGCGGTCTGTCGGGCGGGGTTGATTCGGCTGTTGCAGCGGCGTTGCTGCACGAGGCGATCGGCGACCGGCTGACCTGCATCTTTGTCGATACCGGCCTGTTGCGGCAGGGCGAGGCCGCAGAGGTCGTGCGCCTGTTCCGCGGTCATCACAACATCCCGCTCGTGCATCGCGACGCGAGCGAGCTGTTTCTCGCCAAGCTCGCCGGCATCATCGACCCGGAGCGGAAGCGCAAGACGATCGGCGCGATCTTTATCGACGTGTTCGACGAGGAGGCGCACAGGATCGGCGGCGCCGAATTCCTCGCGCAGGGCACGCTCTACCCCGACGTGATCGAGTCGGTCAGTGCGATTGGGGGGCCGTCGGTCACGATCAAGTCGCATCACAATGTCGGCGGTCTGCCCGAGCGGATGAAGTTGAAGCTGGTCGAACCGCTGCGCGACTTGTTCAAGGACGAGGTGCGGGAATTGGGCCGCGAACTGGGTCTGCCGGCGCAGTTTGTCGATCGTCACCCGTTTCCGGGGCCGGGCCTGGCGATCCGGATACCCGGCGAGGTCACGCGCGAACGGCTCGACATATTGCGCAGAGCCGACGCGATCTTTCTCGAAGAAATCCGTCTCGCCGGTCTCTACGACGCGATCTGGCAGGCTTTTGCGGTATTGCTGCCGGTCCGGACGGTCGGCGTGATGGGAGACGCGCGCTCCTACGATTTCGCCTGCGCGCTGCGCGCCGTCACCTCGACCGACGGCATGACCGCCGATTATTACCCGTTCCCGCACGAGATATTGGGCCGGGTCGCGACCCGCATCATCAACGAGGTGCGCGGCATCAACCGCGTCGTCTACGACATCACGTCGAAACCGCCGGGCACGATCGAGTGGGAGTAGTACCGCGGCTCCCGGCATCGATCCATCACCGCCCCTTCCGGCCCTGGAATCTCTTCCGGGGCCTGTCGTCAAACGAGAAATTCGGCCGATTTCATCTGTCCCCTTGTCATCCCGGCGAAGGCCGGGCTCCACCGGGCAACGGCACGATCGGCCGAAACGTAGGTCCCGGCCTTCGGGACGACGATCGAGGCTGAATTTGACGACAGGCCCCAGTGTCAGGCGGAGACGGCTGCCGCTCAATCCAGCGCCTTGACGATGTCCTCGCACATCTTCTTGGCGTCGCCGAACAGCATCATCGTGTTGTCGCGATAGAACAGCTCGTTCTCGACCCCGGCATAACCCGAGGCCATCGAGCGCTTGACAAACAGCACGGTCCGGGCGCGCTCGACATCGAGTATCGGCATGCCGTAGATCGGCGACGATGGATCGGTCTTCGCGGCCGGGTTTGTCACGTCGTTTGCCCCGATGACAAAGGCGACATCGGTCGAGGGAAAGTCGCGGTTGATCTCTTCGAGTTCGAAGACCTCGTCATAGGGCACATTGGCCTCGGCCAGCAGCACGTTCATATGCCCCGGCATGCGCCCCGCGACCGGGTGGATCGCGTAGCTGACCTTGACGCCCTCGCGCTTCATGATATCGGCCATTTCGCGCAGCGCATGCTGCGCCTGCGCCACCGCCATCCCGTAGCCCGGTACGATGATTACCGACCCGGCGTTTTTCATGATGAACGCCGCGTCCTCGGCGCTGCCCGACTTGACCGCCCGGTCGCCGGGGCCGGGGCCACCCGCCGCCGTCCCTTCGCCGCCAAACCCGCCGAGGATGACGTTGAAGATCGAGCGGTTCATCCCTTTGCACATGACATAGCTGAGGATCGCGCCCGACGAGCCGACCAGCGCGCCGGTAATGATCAAGAGGCTGTTCCCGAGCGTGAACCCGATGCCGCACGCCGCCCAGCCCGAATACGAATTCAGCATCGAGATCACGACCGGCATGTCCGCCCCGCCGATCGGCACGATCAGCAGAAATCCAAACAGCAGCGACAGCAGGATCAGCAGTGTGAAGGTGATCGGCGACTCGCCGAGCACAAAAATCACGATCAGCGCGATCAGCAGCAGACCCAGCGCGGCGTTGAGCGGATGCTGGAATGGAAAAGTCAGCGGTCGTCCGGAAACAAGACCTTGCAGCTTCGCAAAAGCGACGATCGAGCCGGTGAAGGTGATCGCGCCGATAGTCAGCCCGATCGCCAGCTCGGCGAGGCTCGACCCGTGGATCGCGCCGCGAATGCCGATGCCGTAGGCTTCCGGCGCGACAAAGGCGGCGATCGCGACGCAGACCGCGGCGAGACCCACCAGACTGTGAAAACCGGCGACCAGCTGCGGCAGCGCCGTCATCTGAATGCGCCAGGCGATATAGGTCCCGATCGCGCCGCCGATCAGGATGCCGAGCAGGATCAGCCAGGGGCTGATCACGTGCGGCGTGAAGAACGTCGTCAGGATGGCGATCGCCATGCCGGCGATGCCGTACAGATTGCCGCCCCGCGCCGTTTCCGGCGAGGACAGACCGCGCAGCGCCATGATGAAGCAGATCGAGGCGACCAGATACAGGAACGCCGAGAGGTTCTCGCTCATCGCTCGATCTCGGCGCCGGCTATGCCGAAAAAGCCGGTATCGTGGCGAGGCCGCTTGCGGTTGCGGGATTGATGCGACGACAGACCGTCGGCGGAAAAAGCACAATCGACGGTTGGGCGCTGCCCAGCGCCCAACCGGTTCTGCAGCAAATCTGCAGCCAGCAACCCGTTGTATTCGTTCATTTCAACTCCAGGTTCCCGGCATCCCGAACGCCACTCCGAAGTACCAACAATAGCCGATGAATTTGGCGAAATTGCCGGCGACATCCGCTCTGCCCGCAATCGTGCCCACTTTTTGGGCAAAGTCCCCAGTACCCGTTATCGTTTGCGCTGGAACATCTGCAGCATACGCTGGGTCACGATAAACCCGCCGAAGATGTTGACCGCCGCCAAGGTCACCGCAATGAAACCCATGAACTTGGCGAGGCCGAACTCGGCCGGACCGGCCGCGATCATCGCGCCGACGATGATGACGCTCGACACCGCGTTGGTCACGCTCATCAGCGGCGAATGCAGCGCCGGGGTGACACGCCAGACGACGTAATACCCGACAAAAACAGCAAGCACGAACACGGTCAGCTGGAAAATGAACGGCGAAGCGCCGTGCACGACCGGCTCGGCCGCGAAAGCGAGCTGTCGCGACAGTTCTTCGAGATTACGCGCGAGCGCCTCGGCATTGCCGGCAAGTTCATTGGCGCGCGGCGCGAGCAATGCGGGATCTGCCATCGTTTCTCCGTAAAGCGGTCCTGCCGCTATCCGGGGGACAGGGCGGCGCCTGTCTCGGCCGGCGTCGCGGCCGGTTGCGGAACCAGGCTCGGGTTGACGATTGCGCCGTCATGCGTCAACAGCGCGGCCTTGACGATCTCGTCGGACGTGTCGATGCGCAGCCGTCGTTCCTGGTCAACCAGCAGCCCGAGAAAGGCGAGCAGATTGCGGGCATAGAGCTGGCTCGCATCGACCGCGATGCGCGACGGCATGTTCGGATGGCCGATGATCTTGACCCCGTTCGCCGTTGTCGCGATCTCGCCCGACCGGCTGCCCTCGACATTGCCGCCGGCCTCGACCGCGAGATCGACGACGACCGAACCCGGCATCATACCGGCCACCATGTCGGCGGTCAGCAGCACCGGCGCGCGGCGCCCCGGGATCAGCGCGGTGCAGATGACGATATCGGTGCGGCGCAGCGTCTGGGCGATCAGCTCGCGCTGACGGCGCGCGAAATCCTCGCCCATCTCGCGGGCATAGCCGCCGGCCGTCTCGGCGGCCCGCATCGCCGCCTCATCGACCGTGATAAAGGTGGCCCCGAGGCTCTCGACCTGCTCCTTCGCGGCGATGCGGACATCGGTGGCGCTGACGATCGCGCCGAGCCGGCGCGCCGTCGCGATCGCCTGCAATCCGGCGACCCCGGCACCCATCACCAGAACCCGCGCCGCCTTGATCGTGCCGGCCGCGGTCATCATCATCGGCAAGGCGCGGCCGAACGCGTCGGCGGCTTCGAGCACGGCCTTGTAGCCGGCAAGGTTGGCCTGCGACGACAGCACGTCCATTGTCTGCGCCCGCGTGATGCGCGGCACCAGCTCCATCGCAAACGCCGCGATCCCGGCCTCGGCATAAGCGTTGACATCATCGTGGTTTTCGAGCGGAGCCAGCAGGCCGATCAACACTGCGCCGCGCCGCATCGCGCCCAGCTCATCCGGCGTGCCATCCTCGCCGCGCAACGGCCGCTGCACCTTCAGGACAAGATCGGCATCGGCCAGGGCGGCCGCGCTGTCAGCGGCGATCGTCGCCCCCGCTTCCGCATAGGCGTCGTCGAGGAAATAGGCTTCGGCGCCGGCACCGCTTTCAACCGTCACCTGCGCCCCCATCTCGACCAAGCGCTTGATGCTGTCCGGGGTGGCCGCCACCCGGCGCTCATGCGGGCGCCGCTCCTTGATGATGGCGACCTTCATCGCGGCACAGTTCCTTGCTCTTCCGGCACGTCAGGGGGGAGGCGTCGATCCCGGAGCGCTCCCGCGGATCGGCCGCAAACCGCGCGCCGAGCAAGCCCGAGCGCGTCCGGCCGGCGCGTTCCTAGCGCTGTTTGCCGCCGCGCACAAGTCCGCGGCTCTAGAGATCGTTGTAGATGTCGAGCGCCAGATCGAGATCGTCGAACACCTTGCCGCGCCCGCGATGCAGCACAAGCGCCCGCGAGCAGTAGTTCTTGATGACCTGCGGCACGTGCGAGGCAAGGATCAGGCTGCGATCGGCCCGTCTCTCGAACAGCTCTTCGTGCGAGCGGCGCTGAAAGCGCTGGTCGCCGACCGCGATCATCTCGTCGATCAGGTAACAGTCGAAATCGATCGCGACCGACAGCGCAAAATTGAGACGCGCCCGCATGCCGGCCGAGTAGGTGCGCACCGGCTCGGCCAAGTATTTGCCGAGTTCGGCGAAATTGTCGACATATTCGCGCAGCAGCGGGAACGGCTTGTTATAGATTCGGGCGATGAAGCGGATATTGTCGTTGCCGGTCATGCTGCCGCCGACCCCGCCGTTCAGCCCGACCGGCCAGGAAACCGACATGCCGCGTTCGATGCTGCCGCTGGTCGGCAGCTCGATCCCGCCGATCAGGCGGATCAGCGTCGATTTCCCCGCGCCGTTGCGCCCGAGTACGGCGATCTTCTCGCCGCGGTCCACGGAGAACGAAATGTCGCTCAGAACCCGGTGATGCAGTTTCCGGGTTTCGGAGTGGTATTCCTTGCAAACCGCGGTTACCCGGATCATCGCGCTGCCGGCCGCAACCGTTCCGACTAGGCCGCCGCGTGCTCGCGCACCCCGGCGACCAGCAGCCAGGTAATCCCGTAAGCGACGAGGCAGGCGGCGACGATTGTCGCGAACGAGACGATGCGTTTCGGATAGAGCGGATAATCGGCAAGGTTCGGCTGCGCGATCGTCTCAAGATAGAGCTGCTGGCGCTGCGCCTGGAGCCGCGCCGCTTCGAGCGAGGCGAAGGCGGAGGCGAGATGCTTCTCAGCCAATTCCCGCTGCACATCGAGCCGCTCGTATTCGGCGAGCGCGGTGGCGACCGAGTTGCTGTCGCCGGTGACCTTGGCGCGTTCCTCGACGATCAATCTTTCGAGGGCGGCGATCCGCGTCCGGAACAGCGGAATTTGCGGGCTGTTCGGCGAATTCTTCGTCACTTGCGCGAGCTGCGCCTTCGCGCTGGCCAGTTGCGTGCTCATCTGCGCCAGCAGCTCGATCGGCCCCGACGAGGCGCTTTTCGGATCGAGCATCTTTTCCTTGACCCGATAGGCGGTGAGCTGGGTCTGGATATCGGCGATGCGGCGTTCGATGCCGGTCACTTCACGCTGGAACACGGCGAGCGCGTCGTGCCGGGCGCGTTCGTTCAGCGTGTTCACGAGCTGCTCGCCGAACGCGAGCAGCGCCTGCGCGATACGCTGCGCGTCCTCGGGCCGGTACGCCTTGACGCGCAGCGTGCTGACCCCGCTCATGCTGTCGATCTCGACCGTCACAAAACGCTCATATGCGGCGTAAAGCGACTCGAAATCGTGGCGCCAGTACAGCAGGCCCGGAAAGCGGCTGATCGGGTCGCCTTCCGGACGCGAGAGCAGGATCCGCAGATCGTTCTCCCGTTCCAGCCGACGCACCGCGTCGCGCGACAGCAGGTATTCGTGGACCGCGTGGGTGTCTTCCGACACCGACGAGACCGCCGTGCTGCTCAGCATCGCGCTGATCGAGTTGCTCGCGGTCTTCGCCGGCCCGCGCACCAGGAACTTGACCTCCGAGAGGTAAAGATCGGAGGCGATCGCGAAGTAATAGACCCCGGCAAGCAGCGTGGGCAGTCCGACGATCGCCCAGAACCAGATATTCAGCGAGCGCCAGAACGCCGCGAGGCGTCCCGGTGCTCGCGCGCGTCCGCCGACCACGGCGGGATCGCGCACGGCTTCGGCACGGCGCAAGATATCGACCATCACGCGTTCCACGCTTTGTAACGGGATAGGCTTAAAAGAGATCGACCCCCGGCGAGACGCCCCGCCCCGCGACCCGCGGCGCCTGCGCCGATCATATCCCTCGGCGGGCCAAAGCGGAACCCGAAAGCGACGGACATCGCCGCCGCAGCACCGCGTCGGTAAAGGCGGCGAGATCGCCGCCGGAAAAGAGATGCCCGCTTATGCCGGAAGCTGCTGCCGCTTCCAGGTCGCTGTCCTTGTCGCCGATCAGAAAACTCGCTGCCATATCGACCGGCCAGCGGCGCAATAGGTCCAGGATCATGCCCGGGGCAGGTTTGCGCCAATCGCTGGTGCGGCAATACTGCGCAACGCTGCCCTCGGGGTGATACGGGCAGTGGCGGATGTCATCGATATGCGCTCCGGCGGCCGCCAGCTCGTCGGCCATATGGGCGTGCACGGCGCGCATGTCCGCCTCGCGATAAAAGCCGCGCGCGATGCCGGACTGATTGGTGACGAGAAAGACGAACAGCCCGGCGTCGTTGAGCGCCCGCACCGCCGCGCGCGCGCCGTCGATCCAGCGAAACTGCGCCACTGTTCCGACATAGAAGTCATCGTGGTTCAGCACACCGTCGCGGTCGAGAAACGCGGCCGGCCGGCGACGGCGCTCGGGGAGTTCGCGGCGCGCCCGCGCGAGACCCTCCGGGGTCCGGATATCGGCGAAATAACCATTGAAGACGATGCCGCGCAGCCTGCCCTCGGCCATCGGACGCGGCAGCGGATCGGCGTCGCGCGATGCCGGCGCGCACAGAACTTCAACGGCATCGCGGCGCAGCGCACAGACGCCGCCGAAGGGGCGCCCCGTATCGCTTGGCGAGCCGTCGTTGATGTGGCGCAGCGCTAATACGCCGAGCGCCTCCGGAGCGGCGGCCAGGTCCGCGGCGAGCGCGCGCAGGTTGATGTCGAACCAGCAAGCCCCGTGCAGCAACAGGAACGAGGCGTCAAGCCGGTCGTGCACCTGCCGGAGCGCGTCGCCGGTGCCACAAGCCTCGCGCACGATCGCGATGTCGATGTCGAGCTCGAAGCGCCTCCGCATCGGGGTAGCGGCCGCGTATTGCGCGATACGGTCGGACGCGGCGCCGGCCAGCAGCACGATCCGCCGGAAGCCGTGCCGGCCAAGCTCGAACAGCAGCGTGTCGAGAAATGGCGCGCCGGCGACCGGCAGCAGCGGTATCGGCAGGCCGGCGGTCGGCGGCCCGGCACCGCACCCGCCGCACTGCACGACGGCTTGCTTGATCATGGCGGCTCTGTCTCGCGGCGGGACCAAGCCTGTCAAGCACCGGATCGCGCCGGGTCCGGCGGGTAGGGAGCGATTTTCATGGACAGCGGTCAAACCGGCGATAGGCTCCAGGGATGGCCAGAAGCGGCGAATTGGCGGACAGGCTGACCCGGCGGAAAGGACTGCTCGCCGCACGCGAAATGCTGTTCCCCGAATTCGGCGGCGCGCCGGGCGCGCTTCTCGCCGAGGGCGTGCTGCGCGCACCGCGACGCGGCCGGCGTCCACCGCCGATCCTGAGCGCCTGCGCAGCGGAAGTCCCCGCTCCTTTTGCGTCGCCTCTCGGCGCCGCGACCCCCGGACAGATCCTTGGCGAGCGAGGCTGGGAATCGCCGGCGCTGCTGGTGCGTGCCGTGGCGGCGCGTCAGGCGCTCGTCGCGGCGCGGGTCGGCGGCGTGTGGTGGGAGGCCGACGCCGGAACGGCGATGCCGGAGGGCCGTATCGCGGTGGTGGCCTTTGCCGAACCGGCCCTGGCCGGCATCGACGCCGTTTGCCGGGCAGGTCCCAAGACGGAAACGGCGATGCTTGACGCGGTCTTGTCCGCCTATCCGGCCGAGCGGGTCGTCGTGCTTGCCGCACCGCGGAGCGCCCGCGGGCCGAGCCCAGGACTGGAGGCGGCGCGAGCGCGCGGCGTTGCCGTGATCGAGCGCGCGTGCGATCCCTGGTCGCTGCTCGACCGCGCCGACCGCATCTACAGCATCGGCGGCGAGATCGGATTTCTGGCCCTGCTCGCCGGCATCCCGGTCACTGCTTTCGCCGCCGCTTCCTATACAGGCTGGGGCATAACCCAGGACCATGCCGCGGTCCCCCAACGCGGCTTCCGCCGCTCGGCGGAGGAAATTTTCGCCGGCATCTGCCTTGTCGCGACGCGCTGCCGCGATCCGTTCCGCAATGCCGCAACCGGTTTCGAGGACGCGCTGATAATCCTCGCCGATTGGCGCCGGCTGGAGACCGCGAACCGCCGCATCGCGGTGTGCGTCGGCATGTCGTTCTGGAAGCGGCGGCGGATTGCCGATTTCGTGCGCTCGTCGGCCAGCGCGCCGGTGTTCCGCCGCACGGTCGCGGGGGCGCTGGAGGCGGCGCGCGCGCATCGCGGCGGAGAGACCGGCGCAATCGCGGGCTGGGCCTCGCGTCTGCCGCAGGGTCTTCCCGAGGCGGCTTCCCGTGAAGGCGTGCCCCTGATCCGCGTCGAGGATGGGTTCATCCGCTCGGTCGGGCTCGGCTCCGACTTCCTGCCGCCCGCCTCGCTCGTCTTCGACGGAAGCGGGATGTATTTCGACCCGCGCGGCGGCAGCGATCTGGAACGCCTGCTGCGCGAAGGCGATGTCTCCCCTGCCCTTCTCGCCCGCGCCGAGCGGCTCAGGAAGCGACTCGTCGAGCGCGGCATCACCAAGTACAACCTCGCGCCCGGCGACCGGATCGTGGGCATTCCGGCGGATCACCGGTGCATCCTCGTGCCGGGGCAGGTCGAGGACGATCTGTCGATCCGGTTCGGAGCCGGCGAGGTGCGCACCAATCTGGGTCTGCTGGCGCGGGTGCGCGCCGCGAACCCGGATGCGTTCATCGTCTACAAGCCGCACCCCGATGTCGTGGCCGGACACCGGATCGGCGCGGTGCCGGAGGCCGAGGCACGACGCTTCGCCGATCTCGTGGTCGCGAACGGCTCGACCGATCGGCTGCTGGCGGTCAGCCGCGAAGTGCATACGATGACATCGCTCGCCGGGTTCGAGGCGCTGCTGCGCGGGCTTCGGGTCGTCGTTTACGGCCGCCCGTTTTACGCCGGCTGGGGGCTGACGGCGGACCTGCCCGCATTCGATCGCGGCAGGCGGCTGAGCCTCGACCAGCTCGTGGCCGGCGCGCTGATCCTCTATCCGCGTTACCTCGATCCGCTGACCCGGCTGCCCTGCGGTCCGGAAATCCTGATCGAGCGGCTCGAGCAGCCGGAGTTGTGGCGGGCCGGGCCGCTCGTGCGGGCGCGGCGGCTGCAAGGGCTGCTTTCCCGCCGCTATGACCGGCTGCGCGCGCTTCTGTCGCCGGCCGGCACGGAAGCCGCGGCGCCGGCAGAGGCGGGCCGGCTTCTGGAGCGCCCGCGGAGCTGATGCGGGCGCCGTACCAAGCGATCGCGATTACCGGCGCATCGAGCGGTCTCGGCGCGGCGCTGGCCGCGTCCTATGCCGGACCCGGTGTCGTGCTCGGGCTGGTGGCGCGCAACCGCGAGCGGCTGGCCCTGACCGATTCCGCTTGCCGCGCCGCCGGCGCTCGGGTCGAGAGCGCCGCGATCGATGTCGCCGATACCGCGGCGATGGCAGCTTGGCTCAGGGAATTTGATTGCGCTCACAAGACCGAGTTGCTGATCGCGAATGCCGGAACCTCGGCCGGCCCCGACCCCGACAGCCCCGGCGAGCCGGCCGCAACAACATTGCGGCAGATCGAGGTCAATCTGGTCGGCGCCGTCAACACGATCGCACCGCTCGTCCCGTTGCTGTGCGCGCGCCGGCGCGGTCGGGTTGTTGCGATCGCCTCGGTGGCGGCGTTTCGTGGTCTGCCGTACAGCCCCGGCTATTGCGCCAGCAAAGCCGGCCTGCGCGCCTATGCCGAAGCACTGCGCCCCCGGCTTGCAGAGCACGGGGTCGGAGTCACCGTTGTCTCGCCGGGATTTTTCGCGTCGCCGATGACCGACCGCTGGGACGGGCCGACCCCGTTTCTCGCCAGCGGCGAGCGGGCCGCAAAGCGCATCAGGCGCGGCATCGATCGCGGCGCCGCGCGGATCGATTTTCCGTGGCCGCTGGTGCTCGGGATGCGGTTCTGCGATCTCGCGCCCGCCGCGATTGGAGACGCGATCCTGCGCGGTTTCCGTTTCCGCATCCGCGACACCTGACGCGATGCAGCCGGCCGTGCTGCTTCATATCGCCGCGGGTGCGGCGCTCGTCCTCGCGGCGTGGCTCGCGCCGCGCCGGATCGCGCGGGCCGGCATCGCTCCGATCGGTGTGATGCTGCTCGATGCCGCCCCGTTCGCGCTCGGCGCGGCGCTGCTCGCCGTCGCGACCGGCCGCCCGCTCTTTGTTGGGGTCGTGGTGGCGGCGCTCGGCGCCGGGTTCTGCCTTGCCGACCATACGATGCGCGAGACGCTGCGCGAGCCGGTCGTCTTCTCCGAGGCGGTCGAGCTGCCGCAACTGTTCACTCACCCGCATCTCTATCTTCCGTTCGCCGGGCCGGTTCTGGTGCTGGGCGGGGCTCTGACCGCGTTGTCGGCGGCCGTGGGATTGCTGATTTTTGAACCGCCGGTATCGCAACCGCGGCCGCTTGTCGCGCTCGCCGCCGTCGCGCTGATCGCTGCCGGCCTGGGGGTGGCGTCGCGGGAGCAGCCCGTGGCCATAGCGGCGAGAATCCTGCGCCGGATCGCGAGACCGAGCGGCGAGCCGGTTGCCGACGCGGCGGCGCTCGGGCCGTTTGCGATGCTGATCGTTCATGCCGTGATCGCGCGGGCCGAGCGCAGCCTGCGGCGGCGGCAGTTCGCGGTTGGTTGCGCCTCGCCTCAACCCTACCCTTGCGAGAGCGTCGCGAAGGCGGCGGACCGGAAATCCAGGCACACCGATCCCGACTACGTCGCTTCCCGGCTCTCCGCCGGGCCACGGCACGCAAAAACAGGTCGGGCCGGAACACCCGTTCCCGCCGACCCGATCATTATTGTGCAGTGCGAATCGTTTTTCGACGCGCGGCGGCTGTCGCCGGCGATCCCGCCGGAGCTGCTGGCCGGGTTCGCCGCGTGCTGTGCCTCCTCCGCCCGGTACGGACGGCTCGCCGTGCCGGGCTGGGGCGCGAACACGATGCGCGCCGAGTTCGCCGTGCTGACCGGCATTCCCGAAACCGAACTCGGCTATGACCGGTTCAACCCGTATTATGCGCTGGCGCGGGCGCCGCTCGAGTCGCATGTCCGGCGGCTGCGCCGGGCCGGGTATCGCACGATCTGCCTGCACCCGTTTGACCGCCGCTTCTTCCGCCGCGACCTGGCAATGCCGGCACTCGGGTTCGAGCGTTTTCTCGGCCGCGAGACGCTTGGCGGATCGCGCACCCCGCCCTATTACCCGGACCCCGATCTCGCCCGCGACATCCTGCGCATCGTCGATCGCGAGGGGCCGCGGACCTTCGTCTTCGCGATCACGATGGGCAATCACGGTCCCTGGCTGGCGAAGGGGCCGCCGATCGACCCTGATATCGCCGCCCTGTTCGACCCGAGCGACATTCCGGACGGGGCCGGGCTGTTACGCTATCTCGACGGGATGAAACGCTCCGATATGATGCTGCAAATCCTGATTGGGGAGCTGGAGCGGCGCGGCAGACCGGCCGTGGCGGCGTTTTACGGCGATCACCTGCCGAGCCTGCCGCGTGCCTTCGCGCATTTCGGCTTCGCCGAGACCTCGGCCGATTATGTGATCTGGAATGGCGGCGGCGCGGCCGAGCGGCGCGACATTCCGGCGCACCAGCTCGGACAGGCCGCGATTGCCGCCGCGCTCGCGGTCCCGCCGAGCGGCGCACACGAATCGGGTCAGTCAGCGGCGGTGTGGGAATCCTGGCCCAATCCTGCCCCCGCCGGGCTGGTGCCCAACTATAAGCGGGCTATCGACTGAATTTTGCACTGCCACCGGGAATACGCTCAGTGCCAGGTTTGCTTGAGGAGGGAGCCATACATCTATGAGATCTCCGAAGCGGCGATTGAGAAACGTCCAGCGGAGGCGACTGCGGCGACCATCGTCACCGCCTTTCGCAGATGCGTGCATTCACGAGGGCATGGGATGACCCCGGGCGTCGGTCGCTCGATTTATTGCTGTTTGTTCGTGCTTTTGCTCCTGCTCTTTGAGGCCAATGCCGCCGCGGCAGCACAGCAGTGCACAGAAGCTCCTTTTTCCAACGGAAACGTTAGCGTGTCCGGTGCCGTCATATTGCGCGACGGCCTCCCCTGGGCTGCCAAGGGCGTCAATTCGTGGGGTTTGATGGCGCCGAAATCGAAATCCACCAACTTACGCTTTCCAAGCTTCCAGTGGCCGGTTGGTAATTTCAAACCGGACGTCCTGGACGATATGGTAAGATTCGGTGCGGATTCCGTGCGTTTCCTCATCGGGCAACACTATCTGGATCCGGAGAACCCGCACTACACTCCTGCGTATATTGACGAGATAACCCGGACGGTCAGGGCAGCTCGCGAGCGCGGACTCGTTGTTGTTCTGGCGATGAACAGATCTCCTGAAGTTGATATCACTGCTCGGACAATTCCGCACTTCGCCTCTGCCAGCACTGGCCGAGCTTGGCAGAGCCTATTGAAGCATATCGGGTGCGATCATGGCGTTATTATCGATATCTTTAACGAGCCGGTTAACACTGTCCGCGAACCCATCCCGACTGCTTGGCATGCCTGGCGAACATTACACCAAAGAGTGATCGACCAGCTCCGCCAAGCGGGAGCGGTTAACCCGATTATGGTTGAAGCGATGCGCGATGGGGTATTCGCGTCGTCGGTGGCGATCAACCAGCCAGGCACCGGGTATAAGCGCGGCAACGGCGTCTGCATGACTGGGGGATATCCGACACGAGTCGCGTGCGGCACGGTCAGGACAGTGGACGAAAACGGCGGCGCCCAAGAGGTTATCCTCACCGATGCCGGGGTGTATGCCGGCGGTAATCAGCCTTCCTCTCCGGTGCATATGACGGGCGGCTCCGGGACCGGCCTCAAACTGACCGTGACATGGGCGCTCGCCAGCGACTGTACGGATTGTCTACAAGAGTTGAGTCTGGACGGTGTCTCGACTTACGGTATAATTGAGGACCCACTAGATCAAGTGATCTACTCGCTGCACCTGTATCCGCATAAATCAATCGCCAAGCTGGAGAATTGGGAGAGGCATTGGCTTTATCTGAATGGGATAAGACCAGTACTGATCGGCGAATGGGGCTTGGATGCATATGTCGGCTGCGATACGGACCTACAGACCTACGTGGTAAAATTTTTGAATACGGTGAAAGAAACCAGGCTGGGTATATTCGCATGGACTTGGAGCACTCCCAATCATCTCTTTGTTAATCCGGCTCGCAGTTCCGCTCTGACGACCTACGCCAACGGCATCACCTGTGGGACCGGCAGCGCCGGTCCAGGAAAGACCATTCATCGTTTTTTCAAAACCGGCGACGTTGCGCTGGAATGAGCACAACCGGAATTGCCGAAAGGAGGAGTCGACCGGCTTTACCTTCTTACAGGCTGGCTCGCTTCCCGGATAGTGCATTCGCCATTGCGATCTTACCGTATCCCGCCTTTTTTCCGAACAGGAATGTCACGTTCAGGGCCTCGTGAGGCAGGGGCAACAGCGCTTCTCTTGACCAGCGTCAACGAGAACGGCGGCAGCGATCGAAGCCGATTGCCAAAATCCTGCGAATTTGACCGATAACGGCAAAGGCGCTCGGCGAATTTGAGTCGGCGGCGCTATCCCCGATGTGCAGGCGCGCCGACCGCCTTAATTTAATGAACTCGCATAACGAGAATTTTTCAACGTGTGGTGATTGTCCTGCCGGGTGGACGCTGCGATGTATTACACCAGGCCGTGAGGATTGTCCGGTCGCCGGACCAGATACCCGTTGCCGGTGGGCCGCGGTGACATCTTCGCCGATCAGGAGCGTCAAGCCGAACGGGATCAACCAGCAGGTCTTTCTCTCCCGCGGAAACGGCCGATACATTGCCCAGGCCCCAATGCTTGTATATGATCGATGCACGCAATTGGGAACCGGACACGATGCCCTATAACACCAGCATACCCGGACAAGTCAACCAAGAAGAGCTTGCATTTATTGAACGCTTGGCCGCGGCCGTGCCGCCGGGCGGGCGGGTGCTGGAGCTGGGATCACTTTTCGGGCGCAGTTCGTGGGCTTGGGCAAAGAGCGTCGATCCAAGTGTCACTGTCTATTGCGTAGATCCCTGGAAGCGCGAAATCTGGATCGAGAAGCTGGAACAGGAATTCGGAGTACCATTCGGTATCGATACGTTTCATCGCCACACGGCCGACTGCATCAACATTGTTGCACTCCCCGGCTACAGCCCGATTGATTTTGAGGACTGGAACCTGCCGCTCGATATCTACTTCGACGATAGCGTTCATACGAATCCCGTGTTCCGGCAGAATCTTGAGTTCTGGGCAGGGCACATAAAGCCAGGCGGGGTCCTGTGCGGGCACGATTACGGTCGCGACTTCCCAGATATCATTTCGGAAGTAAACGCATTGGCGGAGCGGCTAGGGGTTACAGTGAATGTCGTCGGCGCGATTTGGATGATTGAACTACCGGCGGATCGTCCGTGTGGCACGGAGGGGCTGGTGGAATCGCCTGATCCATACCTTAAGAGCCTTCCTCTGTCAGTTAATGATGAGGATGTGCCACCGCTGCCGAGCCATATCGGTTCAATGATGAAGAGAGAAGAGCTCGGTCTTCTCTATGCACTGGCGAAGCACCACTACAGAGGATCGGGGGAGGTCATCGATCTCGGACCGTTTCTCGGCTCATCGACCTTCATGCTTGTTGAAGGTCTGGAGGCAAATCCAATATCGAGACATCGGCCGCTGCGCGTGTTCAGCTTCGATCGCTTCATCTATGAACCCGAGAAAGGGTATGATCCCTTTTTGAAGTCGACAGATCTACCCACCTTCTCATTCTTTCCGCACTATATGGCCAATTTGGGAGAGCGGTTTCGCAAGATTTTTTGCTCTCCGGGAGATCTGATGGAACTCCGCTGGAATCAGAACCCGGTGGAAATCTTGTTTATCGACGCCGCGAAAACGCCCACTCTCAACAATCATATAATCCAGCAGTTCTTCGGTGCTTTGCAGGAAGGACATAGCGTAGTTGTTCAACAAGATTATTTCTACTACGGCTGCCCGTGGATCATTGCCGCGATGGAACATTTTGCTGACTGGATCGCCTATGTCGGGTCCGCACCAGGCGCGACCGCCTATTTCCAATCCAGAGCCAAAATTCCCAGAATCCTGATCCGCACTCCATTGGAGATCGCAAACAATCCGGCACGTCAGGTTCAGCTGCTGGAACGGGCAGCGGAGCGACAGGAAGGTTCCAATCGGAAAATTATTGTCGATCTCGCACGGGCATATCATCTCTCCCAAAACGGGGATCATGGCTGCGCCTCTGCCATCGTACAGTCTATTAACGCGGTCGCGCAGCCCGACGAATGGCGGCAAGCCACGGAATGGAACCTCGATGCGCTGCGCCAGGAGTTGAAGCTCTGAGCAACGGTTCTTCAACCCGATCGCGCAATCGATATTACGCAGGGTTCAGGGTGCTGCCGGTCTTATAGAACGATCCGCGATTACTCCAGGACTGATCAAATCGGTCCGGACTGCGTATGTTCCGGTAGCGTCACTTAGAAACCGTATCCAAACCGCGCCAAATCCGGTTCGTTTTTGTCCTCGACGCGTTCCCTTGCTTCACGGGAATAATATACTCGATAATCGTTATTCCGCCTTGGTCCTATATTTACCCGCGGAATTGACAGGCCGCCTTCATGACCGCAATCCGCCAGCACCGCCGATAAATCCGGTTCCAAGCGCTCAAATCGAATGAACTTATTCGCGCCTTCGAGCCAAGCCCAATGAATATGATATTTCGGCTTTTGTTCGGGCAATGTCCAAGTCAGAATCCATTCGTTAAAATCAAGATCTGCCGCGCGCGTTAATGCCCAAAAGCGGCCGGGAGTCTTGCGCGACCAGTGGTTTGGATCAGCCTTGGCCACGATCGCCCAAGCCCGTGATCTATGCCACTCAGCGACCCAGTAATCAAACGGATTGCGGACGGCTGTGACAACGGTCAGCTTTGATAAATCCTGCTCGGAGAATAGTCCAGCCGTGAGGAGGTTCGGTACTGTCGTATGCTTGTGGTCGATTCGGAGCGTCCCGTCTTCGTTCATGACATCTTGTTCCGGAAGCCATCGCCCTCCCGCTTGCTGGAGAAGTGCCTCCGCAACGGCGCTGCTGCCCGTACCGGGCGCCAGCAGCATGAGAAGGCCAAGACGCTCGCAGAAAACCGCCATGTTCATACCGTTTGCCAACAGCCGGCGAGAAAATAAGCAAAAGGGGACGGGATGGCAACTGCGGCGCACCCGTCCAAGTCCCGGTTCAAAGCCGGGCGCATTAGGATTGCGGGTTGAAGCGAATTGATTCGGTTTTTGTTCCAGCGATGGGCCAGGGCTGTTCGGCGACGGAAGCCAAAATCGGGAGGGCCTTTCCCCGATGCGACAAGCGAAGGCGACGAGTGGAAAGTCGGCGAGGACGGCGGCGGTCGCTCATTCTCCTTCAGAACGTCAGGCGGATGTGGCAAATATCCACGTTCTCGGCGTCGCCACCTTTATGGTGCCGCAGCGCGAGAGAGTTGCATCCCGCATTCTATGTTCCCTCGCGGTCGCCAACAGTCCCCGGCGATGCGGACTCCGGCCTGCCCTCCGATGCCGTCGCGGCGGGTTCCGTATCGAGCCGCACCCAATCGGGGCGAAGTGGGGTCAACGTTGCCGAATCAGCCGCCAGCGGAGATTGCTCCGCCAGCGCTTCCAGGCGCAGCAATGCCAGCCCGATCCCCTCCCCTGCCGAACGCATTTCGCCGGCCTCCTTGCCACCCAATGTGATGATGGCGCCGGGTTCGGGCGGGGGGCCGTCGATCCGCACCGGAAAGAGCCGCTTTTTGATAAGGCCGCGATATTTGGTCCGCGCGGTCAGCTCCTGGCCGACATAACAACCCTTCCGCCAATCGACGCCATTCAGCTCGTCAAACCCTGCTTCGAGCAGGATCGACTTTTCCGGGATCAGATCGCGACTGCCGTCCGGAACACCGAGCGCGAGTCGGTGCCGGTCGTAGGCGGCGAAATCGGTCTCGGCAAGACCCGACACCGCGAGGCGGGCAAGACGCGAGCGATCCAGGATCACGCGCGCGCCGAGTTCGGCCAGCCGCGGATCGACCAGAGCGACCCCGCCTTCCCAGGACCGGACGGCGCCGGGTTCGTCCGGCAAGCCGAGCGCCGACAAGGCGGCGGGGCCGAAGATCGCCGCCACACCGAGTTCCGGGCGTTCGGCAATCTCGACCTTGGCGCGCAGCCGGTACATCGAGAGCCGCCGCTTCAGATCGGCGAGCCGCGCCGCCTCGGTGTCGAGCCAGATCGCCCCGTCGCGTTCCAGCATGAAAAAATCGTGCAGATATTTGCCCTGCGCGGTCAGCAGCGCGGCGTAGGCGGCGCGGTCGGCGGCAAGTTTTTCGACATCATTCGAGACCAGACCCTGCAGGAAACCATGACGGTCCGACCCCGACACGGCGAGAATGCCGCGCTGCGGCAACAGGGCGAAACTGGCGGTGCTCATCGGCTCGGTCCCGGTAATGCGTTGACGGCACTGCATTGCATATAGTGTCGCCGATCGCACGCTTGCGAGAGCGCGGCGCCGGCGGATGGCGCAACCGGCCGTCCTGGGTTATCAAGCTGCGGTGGTTACGCTTGCCGAACCGCGCCGGCGGGTTGCGCCGTCGCGTTGGATTTATCGTTTTGAGGCCGCTTGCGTCGCGCTGTTCTTCGCGCTGTGCCGCCTGCTGCCGATCGACATGGCGTCGGGGTTCGGCGGATGGCTCGGCCGGCGCGTCGGCCCGCTTCTTGGGGTCAGCAGACAGGCCCGCCGCAATCTCGCCGCCGCCTTCCCGGACTGGCCGCCCGCCGAGATCGAGCGCGTCGTCCACGGGGTGTGGGACAATCTCGGCCGGGTCGCTGCCGAGTATCCGCACTTGCGCCGAATTCGCGTTTTCGACGGCGGACGGGTCGAAATCCGCGGTCTCGACCATCTTGAGCGGGCGGTTGCCGGCAATCGGCGGGTGATCCTGTTTTCCGGACATCTGGCGAATTGGGAAATCGCGGCGCTCGCGGCCGGGCAATGCGGTCTCGATATCGCCCAGGTTTATCGCACCCCCAACAACCCGTTTGTCGATCGGATGATCCGGCGCTGGCGCGGCGGCCAGGGGCGCAAAGGCCAGGGGCGTAAAGGGCAAGGGCATAAGGGCCGGGGCGAGTTCATCCCGAAGGAGGCTGTCGGTCGCCGCGCGGTCGCCGCGCTGCGCCGCGGTGCTCATCTGACGATCCTCGCGGACCAGAAGCTCAACGAGGGAATCCCGGTACGGTTTTTCGGCCGGACGGCGATGACGGCACCGACCGTAGCGCTGCTCGCTCTGCGATTCGGGTGCGACGTGCTGCCGGCGCGCGTCGAGCGGTTGCACGGCGCGCGGTTCCGGCTGACGATCGAGCCGCCGCTGCCGCTGCCCGGAACCGGCAACCGCGCCGCCGATGTCGCTTCCCTGATGACGACTGTCAACGCGACGCTCGAACGCTGGATCCGCGAGCGCCCGGAGCAGTGGTTCTGGGTTCACCGCCGCTGGCCGGACCACCCGTCGAACCCGCCGGATGAATTATGACCCGGATGACTTATGACAATGCGCCGGCTACTGTCGCGCGGCACTAGTAACCACGCAAAGCTGCGCCGCAATCCGTTCCGCCGATGAAGATTCTTTTCGTGACCGCAACCCGGATCGGCGATGCCGTACTGTCCACCGGATTGCTGTCGCATCTTGTCGAGCGCCATCCGGGTGCGCGCTTCACGATTGCGGCGGGGCTTCCGGCGGCGCCGCTGTTTGCCGCCGTACCCCGGCTCGATCGCCTGATTTCGGTGCGCAAGCGGCCTTGTGCGCTGCACTGGCTGCCGCTGTTCGCCGCCGCCGCCGGGACGCGGTGGGATCTCGTCGTGGATCTCCGCGGTTCGGCTCTCGCCTGGATGCTGCGCGCCGGCGAGCGCCGGATCATGGCGAAAGGCGATCCGCGCGAGCACCGCGTCCGCCAACTGGCGCGCCTGTTCGGTCTAGACCCGCCGCCTTCGCCGTTTCTATGGACGACACCGGCGCACGAGCGCATCGCCGCGGCGCTGGCGCCTCCCGGGCCCCCGATACTGGCGATCGGACCCGCCGCCAATTGGCGCGGCAAACAGTGGCGTGCCGACCGGTTCGCCGAACTGGCGCAGCACTTGACCACCCCGGACGGTCCTTTCGCCGGTGCGCGGATCGCGGTCATGGCGGCGGCACACGAACGCGCCCAGGCCGCCCCGCTGTTGGCCGCCCTGCCCAGCGAGCGCGTGATCGATCTGGTCGGCCGCACCGATCTGCTTGCCGCCGCCGCCGTCTTGCGGCGCTGTGTTCTGTTTATCGGCAACGATACCGGGCTGATGCACATCGCCGCCGCCTCGGGGACGCCGACAATCGGGCTGTTCGGGCCGAGCCCGACCGAACAGTATGCGCCCTGGGGCCGCCGGACAGAAGTGGTTCAGACGACAACGCCGCGCGAAAAGCTGTTCGGCCCGGACTACCACCACCGCACCACCGATACGCTGATGGACAGTCTGTCGGTTGAAGCGGTCGAGACCGCCGCGATGCGGCTGTGGCGGCGCGCCGCGAGCGAGGCGGCATGAGCCTTGGCGATGTCGAAACGGCGCGGGCCGTATCCGGCGCCCCCCGGCGACCTGCCCTGTCCGCCCTCGTCGTCGCACGCAACGAAGAACATCAGCTTGCCGATTGCCTGTCGGGTCTCGGCTTCGCCGATGAAATCGTCGTCATTCTCGACCGCTGTACCGACCGCTCGCCCGAGATCGCCCGGCGGTTCACCGATCGGGTCATCGAGGGCGGATGGGAGCGCGAAGGGGACCGGCGCAATGCCGGGATCGCGGCGTGCCGCGGCGACTGGATCCTGGAAATCGACGCCGACGAACGGGTCGGCCGGGAATTGGCGGCCGAGATCGGCACCGTTATCGCGAGTTCCGCGGCGGACTGGCACCTGATCCGGGTCGACAATTACATCGGGAACCGTCTCGTGCGCTGGGGCTGGGGGGCGTCGTTTGGCCGCTCGGCGCATGCCGGGCTGTTCCGCCGCGGTGTCAAGCGATGGGGCGACGGTCGCGTGCATCCGGCGCTGGCGCTGTCGGGCGAGCAGGGATCCACCCTTGGCGCACCGCTGGCGCATTATGTCGATCGCGATATTTCGGACATGCTGCGCCGCCTCGACCGGTACACCAGCGCGCGGGCGCGGGATTTGCGCGACAGCGGCGATATCGGCAGTTTCGGGCACAATCTGCGGCGAATTTTCTCGCGCTTCTGGAAGTGCTATGTCGCGCGCCGGGGCTATCGCGAAGGCGAATGGGGGTTTCTGATCGCGCTGTGCGCGGCGCTCTACCCGATCCTGTCCTATCTGAAGGCGCGGCTCGATCCTCGGGACGGCCCGCAAGGGCCGGCCGCGCGGGGAGAGTAACGGGAATGGCGCATATCGTTATGGCCGATGACGGGATTCCGTTCGACGGCACGAGCATCGAGAGGGGACCGCTCGGCGGCGCCGAGACCGCCTTTGTCGCGCTCGCCGAGGCTTTGGCGGCGCGCGGCCACCGCGTCGAGGCGCACAGCAAGTGCCGGGCACAAGTCGCGCATAACGGCGTCGCCTGGGCACCGCTGGCAGGTGCCACGCCGCAAGCCTGCGATCTGTTGATCGCCAATCGCGGCGCGTCTTTGCTCGGGCTGGTACCGCGAGCAAGGCGGCGGCTGTTCTGGCTGCACAATCCGGCGCGCTATCTGAAAAAGCCCCGCAATCTATGGCCGCTCGCGCGCTACCGCCCGATGCTGGTGGTGTGCGGCCGGCATCATGCCGGGACAGTGCCGCGCTGGCTGCCGCGCGGCGGCGAGACGATCATGCCCTACGGGCTGCTCGCTCCGTTCCGTGAAGCCGGACCGCGCGAGCCGCCGCCACCGCGGGCGGTGTTTACGTCCAACCCGCTGCGCGGTCTCGACTGGCTGCTCGATCTCTGGGCGGCGCGGATCGCGCCTGCCGTTCCGCAGGCCGAGCTGCATGTCTATTGCGGCCCTTCCGTATACGGGGCCGACGGCGGCGCGGCGCACCGGATGGAGGCGGTGCTGGCGCGCGTCGAGGCGCTGTACGACAGCGGCGTGCGCCGCCACGAGCCGGTCCGGCACGAGGCGTTGGCGGCCGTTCTGGCGCAGTCGCGGGTCATGCTGTATCGCGGCGATCCGGGCGAAGCGTTCTGCACGGCGCTGGCCGAGGCACAGTCGATCGGGCTGCCGGTTGTCGTGCAGCCGGTCGGGATGGTGGCGGAGCGCGTCATCGACGGCGTCACCGGGGTCGTCGCGGCCGATGATGCGGCGTTCGCGGCGGCCGCGATCCGTCTGCTGCGCGATGACGATGCCTGGCGGCGTTTTCATCGGGAGGCGCTGGCGCGGCAGCGCGGGCTGAGCTGGGACGAGGTCGCTTCCCGCTACGAGGCGCTGATTGGCTGAGCCGCGTCCGGAGCGGGCCGGCCCGGAGCGGCGCACGATCCTGGTTTACCGGGACCGCATCGTGCCGCGTTCGGAGGTGCATTTTCTACGCCGGCTCTATATCGGGTTCGAGCGTCTGTCGCCGGTATGGATCGGGCGGCATCGCGGCGACGGTCTCGCCGATCTCGGCGTCGAGCCGCTGCTGCTCGGCGGGAGCGGCGCGCGCGGCGGTCTCGACCGTTCGCTGTTCAAGCATTTCGGGGCGCTGCCGGCGCAGCCGGACCTGCGAGCCTTGCGACCGGGGCTGGTTCATGCGCATTTCGGCCGCGGCGGCGCGCTCGCCCTGCCGATCGCGCGGGCGCTGCGGGTTCCACTGGTCGTGACCTTTCACGGCGGCGACGCGACCAAGGAGTCGCATTACCGCCGGCGCATTCCGCCCACCGTGTTCCAACGGCGGCTCGCTGCCTTGCAGCGCGAGGCGGCACTGTTTGTCTGCGTGTCGGAATATATCCGCGACAGAATGCTGGCGCGCGGTTTTCCGCCCGACAAATTGCTCGTGCATCGTTACGGCGTCGAACTCGACGATCGCGGGAACAGCGATCGGGAATGCGCGGAGGAGGGAAGACCGGTTCTGTTCGCCGGACGCTTTGTCGAGAAAAAGGGGGCGGCCGTGCTGCTCGAAGCGATGCGACTTCTCGATCCGGCGATCCGCCCGCCGCTTGTCCTGGCCGGGGACGGGCCGGAGGCCGAGACGCTGAGACGCATCGCGGCGCCCCTCGGCAATGTCGAATTTACCGGCTGGCTGCCGAATGACGTATTGCGGCAACACATGCGCAGGGCGCTGGCGCTCTGCGTGCCGAGCCTCGCGGCGACCGATGGCGATGCCGAGGGGCTGCCGAATGTCGTTCTGGAGGCAATGACGGAAGGCGCGCCGGTTGTGGCGTCGCGACATGCCGGGATTCCCGAGGCAGTGGCGCACGAGGCGACCGGTCTGCTGGTGCCGCCCGGCGATCCGGAGGCGCTGGCCGCAGCGTTGCGGCGGCTTGTTCGCGACCCCGATCTGCGGCAAACGCTGGGGAAGAGGGCGCGCGAGATTGCCGCCGAGCGGTTCAGCGCGACGATCCAGTCGCGCCGGCTGGAATCCATCATGCTGAACGTGATCGCCGGTTCGCCAGGATGAGCCTCTCGGCGCGCGACTTTCCGCCCGGCACGCCGCTTTGTCACTTCTTCGCGTGGAACGAAGGCAAGCCGCGATGGCGGCGGGACCGCCGGTACAGGCTGTTCCGCAATCCCGAACTTCTGCCGATATCGGTCGCACAGGCGCTTCAGGCCGCGATCGGCGACGCTGATCCTGCGGCACACGCCGCAGTATTTGCCGCTTTCGAACAGGCGGCCCGGCCTGCCGGCGCGAGGCGGCGGCGCATTCTGGTGATCCGGCTCAGCGCGCTGGGCGATTTCATCCAGGCTCTCGGGCCGATCGCGGCGATCCGGCGCCACCATGCCGGCGATCATGTGAGCCTGTTGACGACACGTCCGCTGGCTGGGTTTGCCGAAGAACTCGGCTATTTTGACGAGGTGATCGTCGACCAGCGGCCGGGCATGCTCGCCTTTTCCGGATGGCTGAACCTGCGTCGCCGGCTACGGCGAGACCGCTTCGACCGGGTTTACGATCTGCAAACCTCAACGCGGTCGGCCGCCTATGCCTGGCTGCTGCGGCCGGGAATGCCGGAATGGTCGGGCATCGCGTGGCGCTGCTCGCATCCCCACGCGAACCGCGATCGCGACCCGCAGCACACGCTCGACAAGCAGACCGAGCAGTTGCTGATGGCCGGGATCTACCCGACCCCGCTGCCGAGCCTCCCGCCGCTCCACCGCGACTTGCCGCGCGAGCTGATGGGCCGGGATTTTGTGCTGCTCGTGCCGGGGTCGTCACCGACCCATCCCGAAAAACGCTGGCCCGCCGAATGTTTTGGGGCCGTGGCGCGGGCGCTCGACGAGACCGGTTATCGCGCCGTGATTGTCGGGACCGCAACGGAAGCGCCGCTCGCGGTCCGCATTCGCGACGCCTGCCCGGCCGCCCTTGACCTGACCGGGCAAACCGATCTCGGTCTCGTCGGCGCGCTGGCGCAGCGCGCCGCGCTGACGATCGGCAACGATACCGGGGTCTGCCACCTTGCTGCCGCTGCCGGGTGCGCGGCGGTGGTGCTGTTTTCGGGCGGCACCGATCCGGCGCGCTGCGCCCCGCGGGGCCGACTTGTCGAGGTAATCGCCGCTTCCGACTTGCGCGATCTGACGCCGGACCCGGTCATTTCCGCCGCCGCCGAAATCCTCGTTCGCCGGCGCAGGGACAAGCGGCAGGCGTCCGGCTTACGATAAGACGGCGTGGCGGAGTTTCATCGGTGGCTCCCGTTTTCCGAATTGTCGGGACCGGAGGTTTTCCGTAGAGATCGTACCGGCTGATCGGATCGCGCAATCGATGGCGGCGTCGCTCGATACGCTCGAAATCGCCAAGCGGCTGCGGCAGGCGGGTTTACCGAGCCGCAGGCCGAAGTCGTGACCGCTGTGCTGCGCGAGCCCCGAGTTCGATCTGGCGCAACTCGCAACCAAAGCCGATCTGGCGCTGGTTCGAGCGGATATGGATCTCCTCCGAGTCGAGCTGGATCGCCTGCGTTCCGATATGAAGAAAGAGTTCGCCGCAATCCGCTCCGAGATTGCTGCGGTCCGCCTGGAAAACGGCGTGACGCGCCGTGAGATCGAAGTGCGGATCGATGCGGTTCGGTCTGACCTGATAGCGCGGGTCGAGGCCGCAAAGGCGGATACGGTCAAATGGGTGATCGGCATCGCTTTTGCCCAGGCGGCGACGATACTGGCGATCCTGCGCTTATTTCCCGGCGTCCAAGGGTAGCAGGGGCGGCCGGCTGGGACCGGCCGCATGGCGGAACTCCGCTATTTCAGCGTGCGCTCCCACATCGCGAACATTCTGTCCCAGGTCTCCTCGGCCGCGAGCGTGTTGTAGATCGCCCGTTCGGGGAACGCGAAACCGTGCTCGGTGCCGGGGAACACTTTCGCTTCGTGCTTGATGCCGTGCTTTTCCAAAAGACCTTTCAGCTCGCCCGGGATGTGCGGCGGCACGCTGCGGTCGGTCTCGGCGAAGGCGTAATAGAGTTCGCCCTTGACCCGATCGAGAAACAGGTGCGGTGAATCCTCCTTGTCGGTGATGATGCCGACCCCGTAGAGCGATGCCGCCGAGGCAATGCGGTGCGGGAAGAACGCGGCGGCGCTGGTGATGTACTGGCCGCTCATGCAATAGCCGACGCAGCCGACCGGGCCGGGCTTGGCCTTGTCCTGGGCGTCGAGAAAACCGAGCAGCCCGCCGGTGTCGTCCATCACAGCCGCATTCGTCAGGCTTCGCATCGCGGTCAAAAAGACCGCCGCCATCGCGTCGTCGCGGCGGTGCACGTCGAAGCGCAGATGGCCGAGCCGGTAATACATGTCCGGCAGCAGACAGAAATAACCATGCCGGGCGATGCGCCGTGCCATATTGCGCAGCTCCTCGCGGATACCCGGAGCGTCCATATAGAAGATGATGCCGGGATACTGACCCGGCGCATCGGGACAGACCGCAAAGGTCGGCATCCCGCCGTATTTGGTCGTGACGACAACGTCCTTTTCAAGCATCGCGCGACTCCCTGCTGGAGCGTTTTGAGGCGCCGCAGCCTTGCGTGTTTGCCGTGCCGTGTCACGCGGATTTCGCCGCGAGCCATGGCGCCGGGCACCTGGGTTCAGCGCGGCTGGCGGAACAGCCGGAACGGGTTGGGCAGCATGTCGGAAGCGCCGGCGAAGCGCCGGCCGATGCCGGTCAGCCGGTACAGATCGGCGAGGCGGCGTTCGACAAACGCGTCGGTGTCCTCGAAGTTCGGCGAGCGATCTTCGAGCCAGTACAGCGTCGCGGCGGCCAGGATCGCAGCGAGACTGGCGCGCTTTGTGTAGTAGCTGAAATCGGCGGGGTGATCGCCGACCCCTTCCCAGATCGCGTCGACGCTGTCATAGAGCAGCCGCAACCCGAGCGGCGCGTTCTGCGGCAGCGCCAGCACCGAGAGACCGCGCCTGACCGCCTCGCGCCACGGCAGCACGACCTCGAACCTGATATGGATCGCCAGCGCGACGCGCCGCGACAGGCCGAGCGGCTCGGCCCCTGGTGCTTGGCCGGGCGCTTGCAGCAGCGCCGTTTCGAGCCGCTGCAGCATCTGGCGGTCGGCCCAATGGCTCATCGCGGCAACCATGTCCGGCGCGCCGCGCGGGAACAGTGCCGTTGCCTCCTCATACGAAATGCCGGCCCGCCGCGCCGCGCCGCGCAGGGCGCGCTGCGACCACCCATCAAACGGCACATCCGGCAGCATCGCCTGGATCAGCCGCTCGCGCTCGCTGTCGGCAAACGGGCTTCTCATGCGCCCTCCTCCCCGGCAAGCAGCGCCCCGACATCGAGCGGGTGGCGCTGCAACTCTTCGACAAAGCCGATCAGACGGTGGTCGGTGATGCGTTGCGGATACAGGATACCGTCAAGGTGGTCGCATTCGTGCTGCACAACGCGGGCGTGAAAGCCGGCGGCCTCGCGTTCGATCGTGCTTCCATCCGGCCCGGTCGCCGTATAGCGGAGCCGCAGGTGACGCGGCACGACGCCGCGCAGTCCGGGCACCGACAGGCAACCCTCCCAGCCGAGCGCGACTTCGTCGCCGACCGGTTCGACAACCGGATTGATCAGCACGGTCAGGTCCTGCTCGGCGTCGCCGGGCAGATCGGTCAACCGCTCGCCGCCGACGCGGAAGATGACGACGCGCCACGGCATGTGCACCTGCGGCGCGGCGATGCCGGTGCCGCCGGCATCCTCCATCGTCTCGATCATATCCTCGACGAGGCGGCGCACCCACGGGGCGGTCGGGTCCTCGACCGGTTTGGCCGGAACGCGCAGCACCGGATGCCCCATGCGGGCGATCTTGAGCAGAGCCATGTCCGGAATATGAAGACGCTCGCGGTCGACGTAAAGCGCCCGGCGGGCGACAACGATGCGGACCGATGCTGGGGTCGGCGCCGGATGGCGCTCGCCGTGCAATCGGCCTTTCGCTACGAGGCCGAATACCGCGCCGCGGCGACCGGCGAGCCAGGGGTAAGGCAGGATGAACAAGCGCTGGGGTCTGCCGCTGATCGCCTGGCCGTCGCGGCTACGCCCGAACGCCTGGGACCTGGTGGCGCTGCCGCTGGTGCTCGGTGCCCTGGCTCTCGTTGCATGGGGCGGCTTCGCAATGGGCGCCCCCTACGAATTCGGCGAGGCGCTGCCGATCAGCCTCGCCCCGCGGCATTTGCCGGAATACGCGCTGCGCACCGTGCTGCGCATGGTGGCGGCACTGATCGCGGCGTTGATCTTCAGCCTCGTCTATGGCGCGCTCGCGGCGAAGAGCCGGCAGGCCGAGAAGATCCTGATTCCGGCGCTCGATATTCTTCAATCGGTGCCGATCCTCGGCTTTCTGGCGGCGACGGTCACCGGGTTTATCGCGTTGTTTCCGGGCCGCCTGGCTGGTGTCGAGTTCGCCGCGATTTTTGCGATCTTTACCTCGCAAGCCTGGAACATGGCGTTCAGCGTGTACCAGTCGCTGCGCACGCTGCCGGCCGAGCTGGTTGACGCGGCGCGCATCTACCAGCTCTCGACATGGCAGCGCTTCTGGCGGCTCGAAGTGCCGCACGCGATGCCGAACCTCGTATGGAACATGATGATGTCGGTCTCGGGGGGCTGGTTTTTCGTCGTCGCGTCGGAAGCGATCACGGTCGCGAACCAGACGATCCTGCTGCCCGGTGTCGGCTCGTATATCGCGACCGCGATCGCCGCGCGCGATCTCGGTGCGATCGGCTATGCGCTCGCCGTCATGCTGGTCGTCATCCTGCTCTACGACCAGTTGCTGTTTCGGCCGCTGCTGGCATGGTCGCGCAAATTCGCCGGCGATCAGCCGGGCGACGAGGATTATGTCCGGCCCTGGTTTCTGACCGTCCTGCAGCGCGCCCGCATCTTCGATCTGCTGCTGCGGGTCGCGCGGGCGATGAGCCACGCGATCGACTGCACGCTACGCACGGCCGGGCGGGCGGTTCCGGCCCGGCGGACGCGATCGCGGAAATCGCTCCGCTTCGAGCGCGCCTTCGACATTGTATTGCTGGCGCTGGCGGCCGCCGGCACTGTCGGGATTTTTCTGTTTATCGGCGCCAGCGTGCCCATCGCCGAAATCGGCTGGGTATTCGTCCTTGGCTTGATCACGGCGATCCGGGTCTTCGTCCTGATCGTGCTGGCCTCGCTCGTCTGGGTGCCGATCGGGGTGTGGATCGGTCTGCACCCGCGCCTTGCCGACAAGGCGCAGCCGATCGTGCAGTTTCTCGCGGCGTTTCCGGCCAATCTGTTTTTCCCCGTGGCTGTCGTGCTGATCCTGAATTTCCGGCTCAACCCCGACATCTGGCTCAGCCTGCTGATGATTCTCGGGACGCAGTGGTACATCCTGTTCAACGTCATCGCCGGGGCGACCGGTCTGTCCCGCGAACTGCGGCTTGTCGCGGCGACGCTCGGGGTGCGCGGATCGCTGTGGTGGCGCCGCGTCATGCTGCCGACGATCTTTCCGGCCTATGTCACCGGCGCGGTCACCGCCGCCGGCGGATGCTGGAACGCCAGCATCGTCGCCGAGGTGGTGCAATGGGGCGACACGACCTTGCGCGCCACCGGGATCGGCGCCTACATCGCCCAGTATACGGCGACCGGCGACGCCGCCCGCATCTCGCTGGGGATCGCCGTGCTGTGCCTCTATGTGCTGGTGTTGAACCGGCTCCTCTGGCACCGGCTGTTCGAGATCGCGGCCGAGCGGCTGCGGATCGATTAAAGGTAGCTGAATGGCGGAACTTGTTAACGAGCGTCGTGCCGCAAGCGATACCGCAGCCCCGCTGCTGCGCGCGGTCGGGGTCAGCAAAACCTACCGCACACCCGACCATCTCGGCCGGCTCGTGCTGGAGCGCGTCGATTTCACGTTGCGGGAGGATGAGATCGTCGCGATCCTCGGCCGGTCGGGGGCCGGCAAATCGACCTTTCTGCGCCTTCTCGCCGGTCTCGCCGAACCGAGCGAGGGCCGTGTCGAGTACCGCGGCATGCCGGTCGAGGGGCCGGTGCGCGGTGTCGCGATGGTGTTCCAGAGCTTCGCGCTGTTTCCGTGGCTGACCGTGCTCGGTAATGTCGAGCTGGGTCTCGAAGCGCAAGGGGTCCCGGGCGCCGAGCGCCGCCGCCGTGCGGTCGAGGCGATCGATCAGATCGGGCTTGACGGGTTCGAGAACGCCTATCCGAAGGAGCTGTCGGGCGGCATGCGGCAGCGCGTCGGGTTCGCGCGGGCGCTCGTCGTCAAACCGGATATTCTGCTTCTGGACGAGCCGTTCTCGCAGCTCGACGTGCTGACCGCCGAGACGCTGCGCAGCGATCTGACCGAGCTGTGGGTGCGGCGGCGCATCCCGACCAAGGGGGTCGTGCTGGTCTCGCACAATATCGAGGAGGCGGTCGAGATGTCCGACCGCATCCTGATCTTTGGCAGCGACCCCGGCCGCATCACCGCCGAGGTGCGGGTTCCGCTGCCGCGGCCGCGCGATTGGGAAAGCCCGGCGTTCCGGCACATCGTCGATCAGGTTTATACGCTGCTGACGACCGTGCCGGGCCGCGACGGGCGGCGCGGCGCCAAGCCGGAGCCGATCGGGATCGGGTACCGCCTGCCCGACGCCGCCGTCCAGCAGTTCTCCGGTCTGATCGAACGGCTGACCGAGCCGGCCTATAACGGCCGCGCCGACCTGCCAAAGCTCGCCGATGCGGAAAATCTCGACATGGACGAGCTGTTTCCGATGATCGAGACATTGCAGCTGCTCGGCTTTGCGAATGTCAGCCGCGGCGATATCGAGCTGACCCCGGCGGGGCGGGCCTATGCGGAAGCGGACATGTTCGAGCGCAAGCGGCTATTTGCGACCGCCCTGCTGAAGAACATCCCGCTGGCGGCGCATGTAAGGCGGGTGCTCGACGAACGCCCCGGCCACCGCGCCCCCGCCGCCCGCTTCCTGCGCGAGCTCGAAGACTATTTATCGGAGGAGGAGGCCGAGCGCGTCCTCGCCACGGTCATCGACTGGGGTCGGCACGCCGAGATCTTCGCCTATGATTACGACGACGAAGTGCTGAGCCTGGAAAATTTCTGACTCGCGGCCCAGACTCCATCCCGCCTCAAATCTCTGGGCGACAGCAAGACCGGCCGGTGCTCGAATTCCCGTCGAGGGATGTTGACTGCGGGACCCGATTGGAGTGCTTCTATGCGCCATCGGGGCGCGACCGGGCGGCTGACCTGTCCGGGGCAGACATGACGGGGGTGGATCGTGCCTTATGGGGGAAATGACTGGCTGGCTCTGACGCAGGAACCGGTCCTGGAGCCGGAATTGCCGATCTGCGATCCGCACCATCATTTCTGGGATTTCCGCCTCTCGCGCATCCCCTATCAGCGCTATCTGCTGCACGAGCTGATGGAAGATGTCGGTTCCGGCCACAACGTCCGCTCGACCGTGTTCATCGAGGCGCGTGCCATGTACCGTGCCGACGGACCGGTCGAGACGCGCCCGGTCGGCGAGGTCGAGTTCGTCCAGGGTCTTGCCGCCGCGAGCGCCAGTGGGCTGTACGGGCCGTGCCGCGCCGCCGCCGCCATCGTCGGGCATGCCGATCTGAAGCTGGGCGACCGGGTCGAGCCGGTCGTGGAGGCGTTGCAGGCGGCCAGCCCCAACCGGTTTCGCGGCATCCGCCATATCTGCACCTGGCACCCCGATCCGCGGGTCGAGAGCCGCGAAAAGGAGGGGGTGCTCAGCACACAAGAATTCCGCGTCGGCGCAAAAATCCTCGCACGCAAGGGATTGTCGCTCGACACGATCGTCTGCTTTCCGCAACTGCCCGAGCTGGCCGCCTTCGCGCGAGCGGTGCCCGATCTGCCGATCATCCTCAATCATCTCGGCGGGCTGAACCGCACCGGGCCGTTTGCCGATCGCGACGACGAGGTCATGCCGGCCTGGAAAAGCGGCATGGAGGAGATGGCGAAATGCCCCAATGTCGTGCTCAAGCTCGGCGGCGTCGGGATGCCGCGCTTCGGCTTTGACTGGCATACGCGCGAGACGCCGATCGGCTCCGAGGAACTGGCCGCCGCGATGGCGCCGCTGTTGAGCTGGTGCATCGACCGGTTCGGCCCGGACCGCGTTATGTTCGAAAGCAACTTTCCGGTCGACAAGGTCTCGTTCTCCTACCCGGTGCTGTTCAACGCGTTCAAGCGCTTCTCGAAATCCTACTCGGCCGCGGAGCGCGCGGCGCTTTTCCACGACACGGCGGTGCGTGCCTACCGGATCGGCGAAGGTTAGAGTGTCGCCCGAAGCCACTTTGAGGAGAGGGGAGAGAATGCCCGAGACGCCGACTTTTGGCCGCTATGCCGAGATCCCTTATGACGGGATGACGCCGGAGCAGCAGGAAGCCTATCGCTTTGTCACCGGGATGCGCGGCCCGCTCGGCGGACCGAACAAGATTTGGGTGCACAACCCGAAACTGGCGAAGGTCGCGGCGGCGGTCGGCGGGCATTTCCGCCAGGGCAACTATTCGTTGACCGAGCGCGAGCGCGAGATCGCCGTCATCGTGATCAACAGCAAATGGCGTTCGGCGTACCCGACCGCAGCGCATGAGCGGCGCGGCAAGGAAGTCGGGCTGCCGGAAGACAAGGTCGAGGCGATGCTGTCGGGTCTGCCCACCACGTTCGACGACAAGCGCGAGCAGATCATCTACGAGATGGCGGTCTGCCTGTCGAAGGCGCGCTGGGTGCCGAGGGGATTGTACGACCGCGCGGTGGAAGCGCTCGGGCATGTCGGGATCACCGACGCGATCACGTTGATGGGTCACTATACCAGCGTCTCGATGACTCTCGCCTTTTACGATGTTCTGGCCGGCGCGCCGGGTCTGAAGCGCGAATAGTCCGCGATCCGGAGGAGGAGCCGTGACCCGACCCCGCGCCGCCGACGATTTCCCGGCAATCCGCGCCCGCATGGAGGAGTTGCGCTGCGAGCGCGCCGGTGCCGAGACCGGCGGGAACGACCGCTCAACCGAGAAGCGGCTGCGTGCCGGCAACCGCCTCGGGTCGGACAAGTCCGGTTTGTCGCCCGCACTGCGGCGGATGTTGGCGCGGGGACGGGTCGCACAAAGGCGACTTGTACCGGTCGGCAGCGGGCGCCACGGCGGCCGTGACGCTGGTCGATGCCCCCACCCCACCCTCCCCGGACTTGATCCGGGGATTGCGGGACAGGGTTGGAAAGGAGACTTCGCGCGCGAGCGGGTCAGCGCGGCCCGGCCGTGCCGAAGGCGCGCAGAAATGTCGCGACGGCGCGCGAGGCTGCGGCGCTCAGAGCGGCGGGGTCGCCGGGGTCCTCGAGCCGCAACAGGCTGCGCAGGTGGATCTCGCCGCGCGCCAGGGCGATGAACTGCTCGGCGGCAAGCCGGGGGTCCGGCACCGCGAGCGAGCCGGCGGCGGCAGCCCGGCGCAGAAATGCCTCGATCTGAACCCGGCTGCGCTCAGGGCCGGCCATCCAGAACACGCTGCCCAGCTCGGGAAATCGGCTGACCTCGCCGATGATGATGCGGTTGAGCGCGATCGCCTCTTGCGACAGCACCAGACCGAGAAAGCGGACCGCGATCGTCGTCAGCGACGCCTCGATATCGCCGGGGTCGAGCGAAGCGACCGAGAACCCGTGAAAGCGGCGTTCGCTGAGACGCGCGACGACGGCGCCGAACAGCTCCTCCTTGCCGGTGTAATGGGCATAGACGGTCGCTTTCGACACATTCGCCTCGCGGGCGATCGCGTCCATCGTCGCGGCGCCAAACCCGGCGGCGAGAAATTCCCGCTCGGCCGCGGCGAGAACCGCTTCGGCCTTGCCGCGCGGGTCTTCGCGGAGGGCGGCAACACGCTGCGGCCGGCTCATGCGGCCTCGCTGATGGCGGTGGGCATCGATTGCGCTGGCGGCGAGTGGTAGCACAGACTAGGCTGAACTGAACGGTTCAGTCCAGTCGAGTTACGCTGCTCTCCGCGCCATGCGAAACGCCGCCGTCATTCTCGTTGCCGCGCTCCTGCTCACGGTTGGCGCCGGCGCCGGCTGGTACTGGTGGACCGAGTGGCGCTTTATCGAGACCACCGACGACGCCTACGTGCACGCCGACACGAGCGTGATCAGCCCGAAGATCGAAGGCTATATCAAGAAAGTGCGGGTCCGCGACAACCAGCCGGTCGAACCCGGCGACGTCCTGTTCGTGATCGACGATCGCGACTTCGCGGCGAAGGCGGCGAGGGCCGAAGCGGCGGTGGCCACGGCCGAGGCGACCGTTGCAACCTATGCAAACCGCCTCGGCCATCAGCAGGCGATGATCGAGCAGGCGGCGGCCGCGGTCGAGACGGCCGGCATCGATCTCGATCGCGCCCGCCTCGACCACCGGCGCTACGCCGCTCTCGTCACCAGCGACTTTGCGAGCCGGCAGCGGTTCGAAACCGCCGAGGCGGAATCGCGCCGGGCGCAGGCAGCTCTCGACAAGGCGCGCGCGGCGCTGGTCGCCGAACGCAACCAGCTCGCCGTCATCGAATCGCAAAAGCGCGAGGAGGAGGCCCGGCTGGCCCAGACCCGCGCCGATCTTGTCCTCGCCCGCAACGACCTCGACGGCACGGTCATCAAGGCGCCGTTCGCCGGGATCGTCGGCAATCGCGCCGGGCGGGTCGGGCAGTACGTCAAACCGGGAACGCAGCTCGCCGCGCTGGTGCCATTGCCGCACGTCTATGTCACCGCGAATTTCAAGGAGACGCAGCTGACCCATATGCAACCGGGGCAGCAGGCTGAAATCACGGTCGATGCCTATCCCGACCGGAGCATAACCGGCACGATCGAGAGTTTTTCGCCGGCCAGCGGCGCCCAGTTCAGCCTGCTGCCGCCCGACAACGCGACCGGCAATTTTACAAAGGTGGTGCAGCGCGTGCCGGTGCGCATCGGGCTTCCGAGGGATGAGGCGCTGGTCCGGAAGCTGCGGCCCGGTCTGTCGGTCACGGTGAGCGTCGATACGCGAAACGCACCTAGCGGCGATACCGACGTGGCCGCGACGGCGCGGATCGGCGGCGCCGAACGATGAGCCGGGCAGGACAATGAGCCGGGCAGGACAATGAGCCGGGCAGGGCAATGAGCCGGATGGGGCGATGAGCTGGACGGCGAGCCTGCCGCTGCGGCGCGTCCGGCTCGCGCGCTCGCGCCCCGCCGCCGGCGTCCCGGAGAACGCTCCGGCGGCGCGGATTCCCGTTCCGCCCTCCCCGCCTCCCGCCGCCGCGCCGGACCGGCTGCCGACCTGGCGGGATTGGGCCGGCGTGCTGGCGATGGTCACCGGGCTGTTTCTGGCGATCATGGATGTCCAGATCGTCAGCAGCTCGCTGACCCAGATCCAGGGCGGGCTGTCGGCCAGTGCGGACGAGATCGCCTGGGTGCAGAGCGCGTATCTGATCGCCGCAGTGGTCATGGTGCCGTTTTCCGGGACTCTGTCGCGACTGCTCTCGACCCGCGTCACCTTTGTGATCGCGGCGCTCGGGTTTACGATCTCCAGCGTGCTATGCGCGACCGCGACAAGCCTCAACGAGATGATCCTGTACCGGGCGATGCAGGGCTTCTCCGCCGGGGCGATCACGCCGGCGGTGTTTCCGGTGGTCTATACAAGGTTTCGCGGCCCGAAGCTGCCGACAATGCTGGTGATGATCTCGATCATCCTGAACCTGTCATCGACCTTGGGTCCGACAATCGGCGGGTTTCTGACAGAGACGCTGTCGTGGCACTGGCTGTTTCTGGTCAATATCGTGCCCGGTCTGCTGGTCGCCGCGGTGGTGTGGGCGACGATCGATATCGACAAGCCGGATTTTTCGCTGCTGCGCGATTTTGACGTGATCGGGCTGCTGCTGATGGCGGCGTTTCTCGGCTGTCTGCAATACGCGCTCGAAGAGGGGCCGCGCTGGGGTTGGTTTGACGACAGCTCGATCCGCAACGCCGTGATTGTGTCCGCTGTCGCAGCGGTTTTCTTTTTCTGGCGGGTGCTGACCTATCGCCAGCCGATCGTCGATCTGCGCGCCTACGTCAACCGCAATTTCGCGCTCGGCTCGTTCTATACGTTCCTGATCGGCATCGGCATGTACGGCACGACCTATCTCGTGCCGCTATTTCTGGCGCAGGTGCGCGATTACAGCAGCATGCAGATCGGGGTGACGGTCGTTGTCGCCGGGCTTTTCATGATGGCGCTGTCGCCGTTCAGCACGCAGATCGCGCGCCGGCTCGACCTGCGCATCATGCTGGCGATCGGGCTGTCGCTGTTCGCGGTCTCGATGTACCTGACCGCGATGGCTCTGACCAACCAGACCGGTTTCTGGGAGCTGTTCGTGCCGCAGGCGCTGCGCGGGGTGGCGCTGATGTTCTGCTATCTGCCGGCCAATATGATCGCGCTCGGCACGATCGCGCCCGACAAGCTGAAAAACGCCGCCGGGCTTTACAATTTGACCCGCGAACTCGGCGGCGCGCTCGGACTGGCGACGATCGGCACGGTCATGAACGACCGATTGCATTTCCACTGGAACCGCCTGATCGAGGATATCAACCCGGCGCGGCCGGTCGTGCAGCAGTTTCTTGAAATCCAGACGAGCCGGTTCGAGCCGCTGATCTCGGGCGACCCGGCGCAGGCCGCCCTCAAGCTGCTCGCCGGAATCGTGCAGCGCGAAGCGCTGGTGCTGACCTACAGCGACGCGCTGTTGATGATTGGCGCGGTGTTTCTGGTCGGGGTCATGCTGATGCCACTGGCACGCCCGCCACGGTCGCTGTTCTCGGGCTAGGGTCTGTCGGCATTAGAGCGTGATCGCATCAGGTTGAAGCGTAGCCGGCATTGGCGAGGTAGTTTGCGCATTCCTGTGCGGTGAAATGATCGAGCAAGGAGCCGATCTGGCGCCACGTGTCCTCGGTGGTGCGCGGATCG
>JBFWVT010000033.1:0-53753 GCA_050246595.1 Alphaproteobacteria bacterium | reverse complement strand
CCCGCAAATCCTGTGAATAGGGTCTCGGCATGCGCGATGGCCTCCACCCCCCAGCCGGCATCTTGCGCAGAGATCCCCGCGCCGGGGAACCCCTATCCCGTTTCAACCAGACCCGATCACACTCTAGGCCGCCTCGTCCAAGGTCGAGCCGACATCCAACGTGGTCGCGCGGCGCAGATCGCGCGGCTGCGATTCATCGTGCGGCCGGCCCCGGTGCATCGTGTCGCGGTTGTCCCAGATCACGAGATCGCCGACCCGCCACTTATGGCTGTAGACGAAGCGCCGCGTTGTCGCATGCTCGGTCAGATCGTTCAGCAGGAGCCGCCCCTCGGGCACCGGCCAGCCGACGATATGCGAGGCATGTGCCGACAGGTACAGCGTCTTGCGCCCCGACCCCGGATGGCGGCGCACCAGGCGCTGGCGCGACGGCGGGAACTGCTCGCGCTCGCCAAGCGGGAATTCGGTAAAGCCGATCTGACCGCGCGACCAGAACACGTCGTGCTCGACGATCAGATCGTCGATCGCTTTCTTCTGGGCCTCGGTCAGCGCGTCGTAGGCGGCGCGCATATCGGCGAACTCGGTCTCACCGCCGCCCCAGGGCGAGGTCGGCGGCACCGCGACCGCGAACAGCATGCCGAGCACGACCGGCACCGGCATGTACGAGGCGTCGGTGTGCCACAGACGGTTGCCGAGACTGTCGAGTCGCTTCCTATCGTCGCGGGCGCGGATGCGGCTGTCCTCGTCGAGGTTCGAGATGTCGCCGATCTGCGGGATCGCGAGCCGCCGCCGTCCCGGCCGCAACGCCGAGCGGCCGATTTCCAATTCACCGAACCGCGCGGCGAAATCGTGCAATTGCCGGTCGGTCAGGTTCTGGTCATGGAACACGAGCACCGCGTATCGGTCGATCGCGCGCCAGATTTCCTGAACCGCGGCCTCCCCGATCGGCTCGGACAAATCGAGACCGCCGATTTCGGCGCCGATATGCGGATGAAGCGGGGTGATACGGAAAGCCATAAGCTGCTCTCCAGGCTGTCTTGTCCCGAAGGCGGGAGGATCGACGGCCATCGATCCCATGTCAATCAGCCCGGAATATCGGTAGTGACTCAGTTTGAAATTGGCCCGCTGCGCCGCCCCGGAGCAACCCCTAGGGACCGCCGGCGTCCGGCCGGCATGCCGGCGGGACGCCGGCGGTCCTGAAACGCCCTCCTTTCGGTACAGTCGCCGCGGGTCCGGCCTGCGCCGCAGAACGACAAGGCCAAAATTCAAACTGAGACAGTACCGGAATATCGATCTCCCGACCCCGCATCGCATCGAGCTGCGCGACCGCGCCGCGCCGGTCATTTGCCGCCGATCTCGACAATCTCGCCGTTGCGCGCGCATTCGGGAGAAGCCAGCTCGACAAATGCGTCGGTGACGGTCTCGGGAGGAGGCAGTCCGGCCGGGTTCTCGCCCGGAAAGATCGCAGCGCGCAGCCGCGTGCGTACGGCCCCCGGATCGATCAAATTGACCCGCACCGCACTGCGCGCGACCTCGCCGGCATAGATTTGCACCATTGTTTCCAGACCGGCCTTGGCGACTGCGTAGACCCCGTAATAGGGCGGTGCGTCGCGCGCCAGCCGGCTCGTGACAAAGATCGCGCGTCCCGCCGGGGCCATGCGCAGAAGCGGGTCCATCGCCCGGATCAGCCGCCAGTTGGCGGTCAGATCGAGCTCCAGGATCTCGCCCCACTCCTTTGGCGCGATATGGGGCATCGGCGTGAACGTGCCGAAGCTCGCGGCGTTGCCGACCAGGATGTCGAGCCTGCCATAGCGCTGGTACAGCGCTGCCGCCAACTCGTCGATCTTGATAAAGTCGCGCAGATCGAGCGGCACCAGCGTTGCGCTGCCGCCCGCCGCCCGGATCGCGTCGTCCAGTTCCTCCAAGCCGCCGACCGTGCGCGCGACGAGCACGACATGCGCCCCCTCGGCCGCGAAACGCCCGCTCACCGCGGCTCCGATGCCGCGCGAGGCGCCGGTGATCAGGGCCACCTTGCCGGAGAGGCGGCCTGTCACGCCGGCGCCCGTCACGCCGACCGACCCCGGAGGCCGCGCAGATAGCGGTACTCGTGCCACGTCAGCCAGATCACGACGAGGTCGATGATTGTGATCAGCAGCAGCGCCATCGAATGCGTCACCGTGTAGCGGTGTATCTGGTAGATGACAAAAGCCGTGAAAACGACAAAGGCCACGGGGTAATACCAGAGACGCTCGCGCAGCAGCCCGATAATGACCCACAATTTGACCGCGCCGTGGCTCAGCAGGTAGAGCGCGACAAAATGCTGCGTTTCAACCGACAGGGTTTGCGCCCAGTTGGCGAGACGGGCGGCGACGGGATCGTGCGGATGCCTGGCCAGTTCGGCGTGGGTGATCGTCCCGACAAGATCGGACACCGCGCCGAGCGGGACGACATAGACGCCGATCGCCGCGACGATTTCGCCGATGGCGAAGATCGCCTTGAGCAACAGCGTGATTTCGAAGAACCGATGAAGGCGCTCCTCGCGGCCCGACGCCGCTGGTCTCACGCCGGTTCGGTGAGCAGCGACAGCTGCACCGAGACCTTGCCCTCGTCGGCATCGGTCGGGCGGATTGGATAATCCCCGGTAAAACAGGCGTCGCAAAAGCGCGGCATGAACGGATCGCGTCCCCTGTCGCCCATCGCGCGGTAGAGCCCGTCGATCGAGACAAAGGCGAGAGTGTCGACGCCGATATGCCGGGCCATCTGCTCCGTGTCGAAGCGCGAGGCCAGGAGCTGCTCGCGCGACGGGGTCGCGATACCGTAAAAGCACGGGAAGGCGGTCGGCGGGCTGGAGATGCGCATATGCACCTCGCGCGCGCCGGCGTTGCGCACCATCTCGACGATCTTCATCGAGGTCGTGCCGCGCACGATCGAATCGTCCACCAGGATCACCCGCTTGCCTTCGAGATCGGCGCGGTTGGCATTGTGCTTGAGACGCACCCCAAGGTGGCGGATCTGGTCGGTCGGCTCGATAAAGGTGCGCCCGACATAGTGGTTGCGGATGATCCCGAGTTCGAACGGGATGCCCGATTCGGCGGCATAGCCGAGCGCCGCCGGCACCCCCGAATCGGGCACCGGCACAACGACATCGGCCTCGACCGGCCATTCGCGCGCCAGCTCGCGGCCGATGCGCTTGCGCGCCTCGTAGACGCTGCGGTCCTCGATGACGCTGTCGGGCCGCGCGAAGTAGATGTACTCGAAGACGCACAGACGCTGCGGCTCCGGCGGAAACGGCTTGACGCTGCGCACGCCGCCGGCCCCGATCATTATGATCTCGCCGGGTTCGATCTCGCGCACGAATTCCGCGCCGATAATGTCGAAGGCGCAGGTTTCCGAAGCGAGTATCCACGCTTCGCCGAGCCGGCCGAGCACCAGCGGGCGCACCCCGAGCGGGTCGCGCACCCCGATCAGCGCCTCCTGCGACAGCGCGACCAGCGAATACGCCCCCTCGATCTGGCGTAGCGCATCGGTCAGGCGATCGACGACGCTGTCCTTGAGGCTCGTCGCGATCAGGTGGACGATGACTTCGGTATCGCTGGTCGATTGAAAGATGCTGCCGCGCCGCACCAGTTGGCGGCGCAGCCGGTACGAGTTCGTCAGGTTGCCGTTGTGGCAGATCGCCAGCCCGCCGAAATCGAAATCGGCGAAGAGCGGCTGGATGTTGCGCAGCGCGACCGCGCCGGTGGTGGCATACCGGACATGACCGATTGCCGTCGCGCCCGGCAGCCGCGCGATCACGTCCTTCGAGCTGAAATTGTCGCTGACCAGACCGGGGCCGCGATGCGCGCTGAACTGGTCGCCGTCATAGGCGACGATGCCGGCCGCCTCCTGGCCGCGATGCTGCAGCGCGTGCAGCCCGAGCGCGGTCAGCGCCGCCGCGTCCTGGTGCCCGTAAACCCCGAAAACACCGCATTCCTCGTGGAAACGGTCCGTGTCCGCGCAGTTCGTCTGCATCCGCACCTCGATTCGGCCGGTCGGCGGGACCAACATATATGAATATACCCCGCCGCGCTGAAGGCAAGGCGACCGGATGAATCCGCTACGGTGGATTGCGCCCTGCGGATCGCTCCGCGCCCGCGCTTCAGAAATCCTCGATGCGGATCAGGCGCGGCGGTTCGAGCACCGATTCGAGCACCGCGATGCGGTCGAGCGCGCGGCGCATCGCCGCCTCCTCGGTGCCGTGTGTCGTCAGCACGACCGGCACCGCCTCGCCGGGAGCGCGGCCGCGCTGGATCATCGATTCGAGCGAGACGCGCTCGTCACGCAACGCCGCCGCGACAGCGGCGATGACGCCGGGCTGGTCGAGCACCATCAGCCGCATGTAATAGGCGCCCCTGTGCCGCTCCATCGGCGCGGCTTGCAGCGGACGCAGCGCCGCCGCCGGAACGCCGAACGGCGCAATGCGGCGCCCGGCCGCGATATCGACCAGGTCGGCGGCGACTGAAGAGGCGGTCGGCTGGGGGCCGGCGCCGCGCCCTTCGAGCACGACCCGGCCGACAAAATCGCCCTCGGCGACAACCGCGTTGAACACTCCCTCGACCGCGGCGATCGGGGTTCCGGCCGGCACCATGCAGGGATGCACGCGCTGTTCGAGGCCGTGCTCGGTCAGCCGGGCGATGCCGAGGAGCTTGATGCGGAATCCCAGCTCGTCGGCGAAACCGATATCGAGCCGCGATACGTGCCGGATGCCCTCGGTGTAAACACCGTCGGCATCGACCGGCTGCCCGAAGGCGAGACTGGCCAGGATCGCCAGCTTGTGCGCCGCGTCGATCCCGTCGATATCAAAGCTCGGATCGGCCTCGGCATAGCCGAGTTTCTGCGCCTCGGCCAGCACCTCGGCGAATTCGCGTCCGCTCTGGCGCATCGTCGTCAGGATGTAGTTCGAGGTGCCGTTGAGGATGCCGTAGATCCGCGAGACGCGGTTGCCGGCAAGGCTCTCGCGCAACGTCTTGATGACCGGTATCCCGCCGGCGACGGCGGCTTCGAAGGCGAGCGCGACGCCTTCCTCCTCGGCGCGTCTGGCGAGCCGCAACCCGTGCCTAGCGATCAGCGCCTTGTTGGCGGTGACGACGTGCTTGCCGCGGGCCAGCGCGGTCTCGACGACATCGAGCGCGACCCCGTCGGCGCCGCCGATCAGCTCGACGACGGCGTCGATTTCCGGGTCGGCCGCCATTGCGGCGGCGTCCTCGTACCAGCGTACCGCCGAGAGATCGACCCCGCGGTCGCGCCGCCGGTCGCGGGCCGAGGCCGCAACGACAACGATGCGGCGACCGGCGCGCAGCCCGATCGGTTCGGCCTGCCGTTCGAGCAGCTGGACGGTCGCGGCGCCGACCGTGCCGAGCCCGGCAACGGCGATCTTCAAGGCTGGCTGCATGTTCTGGGGTCCGGTCCTCACGGCAGGAATTGGATCTCGACCCGCGACGCGGCGATCGGGCCGGGAGCCGGTTTGGCTTCGGTCTGGATCATTTTGGCCGGAATGCCGGCCTCGGCCAGCACCTTTGCGATCCCTTGCGCGCGCTGGAGCGCGTCGTGATAACCGCCGAGCGGGTCGGCGCCAGGCGACGGCGGCGCGGTGTAGGCGATAACGCGAACGGCGCGCAGCGGCGGCTGCGCGTCCAGGCGCTCCTTATAGCGAGCCGCGATCCGCGTGATCTGCGCCGGGTCGAGCTGACCCGGCTCGACCGCGTCGAGCATCGCCACCGTCATGGTGGCGGGCGGGCGCGGAGGCTCGGTTTTCGCAAGAGCCGGGTTCGCAATGCCCGGGGTCGGCGGCGACGCGATCGGGGCGAGTTGCGGGACCGACGGCGGCGGTTGCGGGGCGGCGCTGGCGATCGCAGCGGGCGGCAGTTGTGCGGGCGCGGGCGGCGGCACCGGGCGCAAGCGCGGCGGCGGCGGGGCCGGGCGCGGATCGTCCGGCTCGGGCAGCGAGCGCACTTGCGGCATGCGCAACTCGGAGTCGCGCGGCAGGGCTTGGGCCGGATCGCCGCCGGCGGCGCCGAGTTGCGAACCCGGCGTCTCGCCCGCCGCCGCGACGCGCGTTTGCGTTGTCTGCGTCGTCGCGGCCGGAAGCACCGGTGTTGCCGCTGTCTCGGCGATCGGCGGCGCCGCTGCGGTGGCTGGGGGCACCGAAGCCGGTGGCGGTCCGGACACGGCAGCCGGAGCCGCCGCGGCGAGGCGCGTCGAGATTGGCGGCGATCCGGGCGCGGCGGCTGGAGCTGCTTTTATCGCGGCGACCGGCTGCGGAGCCGCCGAGATCCCGGCCGAAGCTCCGACTGCGGCGGCACGCTCCGCGATCAGTTTCTCGGTCAATTTCTGACGCTCGGCGGCAGTCGTCGCGCGAGTTGGCGGCGGCGGCACGCTGGCGAGGTTGGGATAGGGCGCTGCTTCGGCTGTCGCCATGTTTCCGCTGAACGGCGCGGTGGCCTGGTCGGGATCGTTTTTGTTGACGCCCCTCACCGAGCGCCAGGTCTCGACCGCGCCGGTGCAGCCCGCAACGGCGGCGGCGCACGCGATCAGGACAGCGAGGCGCGCGAACCTCCGGCTTTGGGCGGATACCGGCGCGGTACTTGGCATGGTTGCCGGTTGTGTATTCGATCGGGGGGGCCGCGTCACTACATTTGATGTCTCAACAATCCGATACAGGTCAGCGCCCAAGGCGCGGGGACAGGCGGCATGAGCGAGACGCAAACCGAAAACCGCACCGGAGCCGGGCAGAGCCGGACCGGTTCCGCCTCGGCGGGTGACAATGGCGCGAAGGACGGGTTGGATCAGGCCGAATTGTCGCGGCATCTGGCCGAAATCGCCGAGAAAAGCCAGCGATTGGTCGCCGAATTCCTGGCCCGCCAGGGCGGCGAGGATGGGGGCGGCGAGATTGGCATGGCCAATCCGATGGCGATCGGCGCCGCGTTTTTCGAGATGACAGCGCGGCTGATGTCGGACCCGGCGCGTCTCGTGCAGGCGCAGATGTCGCTGTGGAACGACTATATGCGGCTGTGGCAGAACACGACGACGCGGCTGCTCGGCGGCGCGGCCGAGCCGGTCGTCGAACCGTCTCCCGAGGATCGTCGTTTTCGCGACCAGGCATGGAGCGACAACGCGCTGTTCGACTTTATCAAGCAGAGCTATCTGCTGACCGCGCGCTCGATCCAGAGCGCAGTCAAGGATGTCGAGGGATTGGACGAGCGCACCGCGCGCAAGGTCGATTTTTATACAAGGCAGTTTGTCGATGCGCTGGCGCCATCGAATTTCGTGCTGACCAACCCGGAGGTGTTGCGCGCGACAATCGAAAGCCGCGGCGAAAATCTGCTGAACGGGTTGAAGAATCTGCTCGATGATTTGGAGCGCGGCAAGGGTCGGCTGCATATCAGCATGACCGACATGGAAGCGTTCAGGATTGGCGAGAATGTCGCGGCGACCCCCGGCAAGGTCGTCTATCAGAACGATCTGATCCAGCTGATCCAATACGCGCCGACCACCGACACCGTAAAGCGGCGGCCGCTGCTGATCATCCCGCCATGGATCAACAAATTCTACATTCTCGATCTGCGGCCGCGAAACTCGTTTATCCGCTGGGCGGTCGGGCAGGGCCATACGGTCTTTGTGATCTCATGGGTCAACCCGGACGAGCGGCTCGCCCGCAAGACGTTTGAGGATTATATGCACGAGGGACCGCTCGCCGCGCTCGCCGCGATCGAGCAGGCGACCGGCGAACGTGAGGCGAATGTCATCGGATACTGTCTCGGCGGCACGCTGCTCGCGGCGACGCTGGCCTACATGACCGTAAAACGCGACAACAGGATCAAGAGCGCGACCTACTTCGTGACGATGGTCGATTTCCGGGAGGCCGGCGAACTCAGCGTCTTTATCGACGAGGAACAGCTTCAGGCGCTCGAACAGCGCATGAGCAAAAAGGGCTATCTCGAAGCCCGCGACATGCACACAACCTTCAACATGCTGCGCGCCAACGACCTGATCTGGTCGTTTGTCGTCAACAACTATCTGCTCGGCAAGCAGCCTTTCCCGTTCGACCTGCTCTACTGGAATGCCGATTCGACCCGCATGCCGGCGGCGATGCACAGCTTCTACTTGAGAAAAATGTATCAGGAAAACCTGCTGGTCAAACCGGGCGGCATCACCTTGGGCGGTGTGCCGCTCGATTTGCGCAGGATCAAGACACCGTCGTTTCTGTTGTCGACGCGCGAGGATCATATCGCGCCGTGGCGTTCGACCTATGCCGCGACGCAGCTTTATTCGGGGCCGGTCAAATTCGTGCTGTCCGCCTCGGGGCATATCGCCGGCGTCGTCAACCCGCCGGGCAGCAAATACGGGCATTGGGTCAATGACGGCAATCCGCCGACCCCGGAGGAATGGCTCGCCGGCGCGACGCAGGTGCCCGATTCGTGGTGGCCGGGCTGGGAAGCGTGGGTCTCGCAATATGCCGGCGGCGAGGTGCCGGCGCGCCAGCCGGGCGACGGCAAACTCACGCCGATCGAGGACGCGCCGGGGTCGTATGTCGAGGTGCGCGCGGAGGATTGAGCTGGAGCTGAAATGGTCTTCGACACATTGGCCTATGCGAAGCACCTCAAAGCCAGCGGGTTCACCCGGCAACAGGCCGAGGCGCAAGCCGAAGCCCCGAACCGTTTTGTGCTGCCCGATCTTGCGACGAAGGCCGACCTCAGGGCTGAGATTGCCGGTCTGGAGCAACGGCTGCTCACGGCGATGCAGCAGATGGAAGCCCGCCTCGACGCGCGGATCGAGACCCGGATTCACCAGACCGAACTGCGCATGATCGGAGTCATGGCGGCGATGCTTGGGCTTCTGTTCGCGTTGCTGAAATTCACCCCCTGACACAACGGATCAGGGCGGGCTGAGTAGAGCGAAACCCCTCGGCGGCGATGACCCGCACGGGTGTCGCGTTGCCAGCCCATCCCGGGAAGCCTTTATGGGCGCCCCGGATTTCACGCAATGCTATAAGTCCGGCAGTGGCGTTCCGGAGGGTAAGCGATGCGCAGCCTGTGGTCGGACCGTGATGCCGAGGCGATCGTCGCGCGCTATGTTGAGACCGGCGTAGACCGCGACCTGGCGCTGCGCGTCTACACGTCGCGCCTGCTCGGCGGCGATCCGAGGCTGGTGCTGCACGGCGGCGGCAACACGTCTGTCAAGACAACGACGCCCGACCTGCTCGGCGATCCCGTCGAGGTGCTCTGCGTCAAGGGCAGCGGCTGGGATCTGGGCAATATCGAGCCGGCGGGTCTGCCCGCCGTTCGCCTCGCACCGCTGCGCAAGCTGCGCGCCCGCGACTCGCTGTCCGATGAGGACATGGTGCGCATCCAGCGTGCCAATCTGCTCGACCCCGGCGCGCCGAACCCGTCGGTCGAGACGCTGCTGCACGCGTTTCTGCCGCACAGATATATCGACCACACGCATGCGACTTCGGTGCTGAGCCTCGCCGATCAGCCCGACGCCGCCGAACGGATCGCTGATCTGTACGGCCCGCTTGTCGGGGTCGTGCCCTACATCATGCCGGGGTTTCTGCTGGCCAAAAAAGCGGCGGAAATCCACGAGGCCGGGCCGAGGGTCGAGGGTCTCGTGCTGCTGAAGCACGGCGTCTTCAGTTTTGGCGACAGCGCGCGCGAAGCCTACGAGCGCATGATCGCGATCGTGACCTTGGCCGAGGAGCGCCTGCGGCGCGGCCGCAAATCGGTGTTTGCCGCCGCTTCCTTGCCGGCGCAGGTGGCGGATGCGGCCGAAATCGCTCCGATCCTGCGCGGCGCCTGCGCCTTGCCCGATGCGACGGCGGAGGGTCTTTACAAGCGTTTCGTTCTCGATTTCCGCAGCGACCCGGCGGTGCTGAATTTTGTCAACGGCACCGAGCTGCCGCGCTACGGGCTGGAAGGGGTCGCCACCCCCGACCACACGATCCGCACAAAGAACTATCCCTGCATCGTGCCGGCGCCCGAGGCGGGGCGGCTCGATCGCTTCGCCGAGGCGGCGCGCGAGGCGGTTGCGCGGTTCATGGCCGATTACCGGACATATTTCGCACGCCACAACGAGGTGGCGGCTGCCAAGCGAAAGGAACTCGATCCGGCGCCGCGCGTGATCCTGGTGCCGGGGCTCGGGCTGTTCGGTCTCGGGCGCACCGCCAGGGATGCCGCGATTGCCGCCGATCTCGCCGAGAGCTGGGTCGCGACCGTGACCGACGCCGAGGCGGTCGGGAGGTTCGAGTCGCTGCCCGAGGCCGAATTGTTCGAGATGGAATACTGGTCGCTCGAACAGGCCAAGCTCGGCGGCGCCGTCGAAAAACCGCTCGCGGGGCAGGTCGCGGTCATCACCGGCGGGGCCGGGACGATCGGGTTAGCGACGGCGCGGGCGCTGAAAGGGGCGGGGGCTGAGATTGCGCTGATCGATCGCGCCGCATCCGGGGTCGCAGATGTCGCCAAGACACTCGGCGGGATCGGCGTTGCCGCCAACGTAACCGACCCCGACGCGGTGCGCGACGCGTTCGACCGGGTCGCGGCAAGATTTGGCGGCGTCGATATCGTCGTCTCGAATGCCGGGGCGGCGTGGCAGGGTCGCATCGGCGAGGTCGATCCGCAAATCCTGTGCGACAGTTTCGCGCTGAATTTCTGGGCGCATCAATGGGTCGCGCAGAATGCAGTGCGGGTCATGCGGGCGCAGAAGACCGGCGGCGTTCTGCTGTTCAACGTGTCACGCCAAGCGATCAGCCAGGGACCGAACGCCGGCCCCTATGGCCTGCCGAAGGCGGCGACACTGTTCCTTATGAAGCAGTACGCCCTCGAATACGCCGCCGAGGGCATCCGCTCGAACGCGGTCAACGCCGACGGCATTCGTAGCGGTATCATGACGCCGGACTACATCAAATCGCGCGCGGTCGCGTATGGGCTTACCGAGACGCAATACATGTCGCGCAACCTGCTTGGCCGCGAGGTGACAGCCGATGATGTGGCGCAGGCGTTTCTGCATCTCGCGCTGGCACGCAGCACGACCGGATCGTTCGTGACGGTGGACGGTGGCAACCTAGCCGCCGCGCCGCGCTAAAACCCAGATGCAGAGATCGACCGATTTGGCTTCGCCCGATACGCCGCCTGTTTCCGAGGACATCCTGTTCGGGCAGGACGGCGGCGCTGCGACTGTGACGCTGAACCGGCCGCGGGCGCTCAACGCGTTCACGCTCGGCATGTATCGGCGTTTCGACCCGATGCTGCGCGCCTGGGAGGACGACCCAAGCGTCCGCGCCGTGCTGGTGCGCGGTGCCGGCGAGCGGGCGTTCTGCGCCGGCGGCGATGTTCGCGCCGTCTGCGAGGCCGGGCGCGGGATTGCCGGCCCGCGCGATCTGACCTCGGTGTTCTTCTGGGAAGAATACGAGCTGATCCGCCGCGTCCACCGCTATCCGAAACCGTATCTGGCGATTATCGACGGGATCACGATGGGCGGCGGGGCCGGGGTGTCGGTCAACGGCGCCTACCGGGTCGCGACCGAAAAGACGCTGCTGGCGATGCCGGAGACCGGGATCGGTCTGTTTCCCGATGTCGGCGCGACGCGCTTTCTGAATTTGTGTCCCGGCCATATCGGGCGGTATCTCGGGTTGACCGGTGCGCGCCTCGGTCCGGCCGACGCGCTCTATTGCGGGTTCGCGACACATTTCGTGACGCGCGAGCGCGTGCCGGAACTGGTCGCGGCGCTGGCCGGGCTTGCCTGGCGTGATGGCGCCGAGCGGGGTCAGATCGAAGAGGTGTTGGCCGCGTTTCGCAGCGACCCCGGCGAACCGCCGCTTGCCGCCCAGGGGGACGCGATCGACCGCTGCTTCGCCTCGGAAACCATGGAAGAAATCCTCGACGCGCTGGCCCGCGAGGCGGCTTCCGGCAGTCCGGACAGCGACTGGGCGGGGGAGACGCGCGCCTTGCTGACGACCAAATCGCCGACCAGCCTCAAGGTTACGCTGCGGCAGCTGATCGTCGGGCGCGGGTTCGATCTCGAACAGGCGCTCGCGCTGGAATACCGGCTGACGCAGCATTTCATGGAAGGGCACGATTTTTATGAAGGCGTGCGCGCGGTCGTTATCGACAAGGACCAGAACCCGTGCTGGCAACCCGCGACACTGGCCGAGGTGAGCGACGCCATGGTCGAGGGGTATTTTGCGCCGCTCGGCGATCGGGAGCTGAGTTTCGGCTGAAGGGTGGTGTCCCAATTTGGCTGGATCGGCGCCATGCCGCCCATCGCCATGGCGGCATCCCCGGCGAAAGCCGGGGTCCACGGTTCAGCAGACGCGCGGTTGACGAGTGGACCCCGGCTTTCGCCGGGGATGCGAGCTTTGTGACGGCTAAGGCGGTGCAAATTAGGACACTACCGGCTGAAGCGCGTCATTGCGAGGAGCCCCTGGGTCGGCACAAAGTGCCGCCCGAGGATAAACTCCGCGACGAAGCAATCTGGTCGAGATTGCTTCCCCGCGGGTCAAGCCTGCGGGTCGCAATGACAATGGCGGGCCGGTAAGGAGACGCGGATGGCGACTATCGGGTTTATCGGGCTCGGCAATATGGGCGGGCCGATGGCGGGCAATCTGCTGAAGGCGCAGCACCGCGTCAGCGGTCACGACATCGCCGCTGCCGCCGTCGCGGCGCTGGCCGAGAAGGGCGGGCATGCCGTCTCCGATGTCGCCGAGGCCGCGGCTTCGGGCGATGTCGTCGTCACGATGCTGCCGGCCGGCCCGCAGGTGCGCGAGGTCTATCTCGGACCGGACGGGGTTCTGGCGCATGCCCGACCGGGAGCGCTGCTGATCGACTGCTCGACAATCGATGTCGAGACCACCCGCGCCGTCGCCGCCGCAGCCGCTGCAAAGGGTCTGCAAATGCTCGATGCCCCGGTTTCGGGCGGGACCATCGGCGCCGATGCCGGCACGTTGACCTTTATGGTCGGCGGCGAGGCCGAGGCTTTCGCCCGCGCCGAGCCGATCCTGCGGGCGATGGGCCGCACGATCATCCATGCCGGCCCGTCGGGCAGCGGCCAGGCCGCCAAGATCTGCAACAACATGATGCTTGCCGCTTCGATGATCGGTATCTGCGAGGGGTTCGCGCTGGCCGAAAAGCTCGGTCTCTCGGCCCAGATGCTGTTCGATATCTGCAGCCAATCGACCAGCCAGTGCTGGGCGATGACGAATTACTGCCCGGCGCCGGGTCCGGTCCCGGCGGCGCCGTCAAACCGCGATTACGCGCCCGGCTTTACCGCCGCCAACATGTTGAAGGATCTGCGCCTGGCGCAGCAGGCAGCCGGCGCGACCGGAGCCGCAACGCCGCTCGGCGCGCTCGCTGCCAATCTGTATCAGCTTTATGTTGATGCCGGCGGCGGCTCGCGCGACTTCTCCGGAATCATGCGCTTTCTTAGCCGCACCGAAACCGGCGAATGAAAACCAAAGTTTAACCGAATACCGGTCAACTGCGCCTCGGCGGATTTGGGAGAGGCGCGGATGACTGAAGGGTATCTCGGGGTGATTTCGCTGATCGAACGACTTCACCGGCAATTTCTCGATGTCGTGAAACTGGAACTCGACCGTTTCGACATTCGCGACACCAATAATGTCCAGGCGTTGATGCTGTTCAACATCGGCGACGCCGAGATGACGGTCGGCGAGCTGACATTGCGCGGCTGCTATCTCGGCTCGAACGTCTCCTACAATCTCAAAAAGCTGGTTGAGAACGGATATGTGGAGCAGGCGCGCTCGCCGCATGACCGCCGCTCGGTCCATGTCAGGCTGACTCAAAAGGGCCGCGCTCTGCGCGATCGGCTCGCGGAGATGCACCGGCAGCATGCCGAACGCCTGGCGCAAAGCGCGATCACGGCGCCCGACCTGGAGAACGCGGCGGTGACGTTGCGCCGGCTCGAACGCTTCTGGGTCCGTGTCGGCGAGGAGGCGCGCCGCGTTGCTGCCTGAGGGACCGGGCGCAGAGACAAGGGCTGTTCCAGCCAAACCGCCGCATCGAGGATTTTTCGGATGACGGCGCGGCGGCGCGGTGCGACTCTGCGCCGACGACGCCCGGAGAACCGCAAATGTCTTCCGTTCCGCTTCAGCTTGCCCCCCTCGCTCCGGGAGTGAGCGCCGCCGGTAAGCTCGACCGCGGCGATATCGAGGCGCTCGCTGCTTCCGGCGTCCGCACGATTGTCAACAACCGCCCGGACGGCGAGGATCCGGGGCAGCTCCCGGCCGACGAGGCGCGCCGTCTCGCCGAAGCGCGCGGGATCGTCTACCACCACATCCCGGTCACGGCGGCGAGCTTGACAACAGGCGATGTCGATGCGGTCGAGGCGGTGCTCGCCGCGGCCGAGCGGCCGATCGTACTGCATTGCCGCAGCGGGACGCGCTCGACGCTGCTATGGTCGCTGGTTCGTCTGCGTGAGGGTGCCGAGCCGTCGAGCCTCATCGCCGAGGCGGCGCGTCACGGCATCGATATTGCCGCCCTCCCGGCGATCGCAGCGCGCCTGCGGTAAGACCGGGTCGGGCCCACCTTATTTGCTGCGTCAAAAGATCCGGGCGGTTTCGGCGCTGTCGCAAACCCAGACCTGGGCCTCGCGTCCGGATGCCGAGGCATCGCGGGCAGCGTCGAGCGCGTCGAGAAGGGCCTGTTCCCTATCGAGATAGAAACCATACACGGTGCGATCAAGCCGCACAATCCAGCGCGCCTCGCGATCGTGTCTGCAGACCTGAAATTCCAAGGTCTCCATTCCTGACCTCCCGGGCCGGCTCGCGCCCAGGCCGTTGTCGGTCCGGTACAGCGATGCGCACCGGGTTGCAGCTTCCCACTATCCCGTTCCTCAGCACCGAGGCAATACTAATAAAAGGTTAATCGGCCTCTGAGTTTGGATACCCCCAACGCGGCGCGACGGTAGCGCGTCCCACCCGCTTGCCTCGGCAACGCAAAGCGCCACTCACCTTTTGGCTGCGCCGAGACCCAAGCGATCCCCGCATCGCCCCGCCAAGAGGGCCGGAACCGCCGCCGCCGTGCCGAGTTTCCCAGAAAGAACTCGGGGACACGGTATGGACGGTGAAAAATGCCCGACGACATCACCCTATTGGAGCGGCGAACACAGGCGGAGGCCGACGAACTGGCGCGGCTGTTGCGCAGTGTTGGCGAAACGCTGCCGCAGCCGGAACACGACGCGGCATTCGGCGCCTTTTTCGACAGGTTCGGCGACGCCAAGGTGGTATTGCTCGGCGAGGCAACGCACGGCACCTCCGAATTTTATCGGGCCCGCGCTGCAATCACACAGCGGCTGATCACCAGTCATGGGTTCAACATCGTCGCGGTCGAGGCGGATTGGCCCGACGCGGCCCGTATCGACCGCTACGTCCGCCGTCTTGCCCCGACGACATCGGCTCGCGGGGCGTTCGAGCGCTTCCCGACCTGGATGTGGCGCAACCAGGAAGTGCTGACCTTTATCGACTGGCTGCGGCGGCATAATGAGAACCTGCCGCAGGAGCGCCGCGCCGCGTTTCGCGGTCTCGACGTGTACAGCCTCGGCGCGTCGATCGAGGCGGTGCTCGCCTATCTCGACAAGGTGGACCCGAATGCCGCCGCAGGCGCGCGCCGGCGCTACGGCTGCCTGACCCCGTGGCAGGACGAACCGGCCGATTACGGTCGCGCGGTTCTCTACGGACGGAAGGATTCGTGCGAGGGGGCGGCGATAGCGCAGCTCAACGAGCTGCTCGCTCATCGACTCGATTACATCCGGCAGGACAGTGAGGCGTTCTTCGACGCGGCGCAGAACGCGCGAATCGTGCGCGCCGCCGAGCGCTACTACCGGATCATGTATCGCGGCGGCAGCGAATCATGGAATCTGCGCGACCGGCATATGTTCGATACATTGCAGGCGCTGCTGCGCGCCGGTGGGGCCGGGTCGAAGGCCGTCGTGTGGGCGCACAACTCGCATATCGGCAACGCCGCCGCGACCGCGATGGGCTGGCACGGCGAGTTCAATATCGGCGAATTGTGCCGCACCGCTTACGGCGACGAGGCCGTCCTGATCGGGTTCGGGACCGATCGCGGCACCGTCGCCGCTTCCGATGACTGGGGCGGCGAGATGCGGATCAAGTCGATCGTGCCGGCGCGGCCCGACAGCTACGAATTCGCGTTCCGCAAGACCGGGTTGGCGCGGTCCCTGACCGACTGGCGGCGCTCGGATCGGCGTGAGCTGACCGAGGCGCTGCGCGAGGCGCGGCTCGAACGCGCCATCGGGGTCGTCTATCGGCCCCAGACCGAATTCACGAGCCACTATTTCGAGGCGGTGCTGGCCGAGCAGTTCGACGCCTATCTATGGTTCGAGGAGACAAGCGCCGTAACCCCGCTGCCCGTCGGAAAACCGCACGATGCCCCCGAGACCTATCCGTTCGGCTTGTGATAGACAGGCCGGAAATCGCCGCCCGGTTCCGCCGTTGAAGAAAGGTCGGGCGGCAGGTCTGGCAAACGGAGGGATCGGATGGCGGTCAAATTCGTCGTAGGGCTCTTTTCGTCGAAAGGGATCGCCGAGGACGCCTGCAACCGGCTCCGCACCGAAGGCGTGCCGGCGCATGACATCGCTCTGCTGGTGTTGCGCCAGACCGCGCCGGCAAGCGAGGTGGAGACGGTCCAGGACGAGCTTGCGGCGCTCGCGGTCGATCCGCTCGTGGTCGGCAATGCCCGCGACACGTTCGCGCCGTTTATCCGCAACGGCGAAACCGCGGTTTTTGTGCGGGCGCATTCCGAGGCCGACGTCGAGCTGGCTGCCGGCACGATCCGGCAATATGCGCCGGTTCGGGTCCAGGTGGCCTGGGTCGATGAGGGCGCCCTGGTCGGGCTGCGGATACGATAGCGCCCCGGCGCCGCGCTGATGGCAACGGGGGTCGCGCGGGCGGCACGGCTCGCCGATGGGGGCGAGCCGTGCCGCCCGCCGGTTCAGGAGCGCATGAACCCTTCGATATCCTGTTCGGCAAGCGCCATTGCCTGATCGATCGATTTCCCCTGCTGCGTGCAGGTCGCGATCATTTTGCACAGCGTGGCCTGCGCGTACATCTGGGTGCCGATCTTCTGCGGTGCGGGATAGCCGGAGACGTTGACTTCGACATCTCGGCGCGGCGGGAAGTTGTAGTTCGTGCCCTTTGGCGGCGCCGCCTCCTCCCATACCTTGAAATCCATCATGGTCTTGAACGGCGGGATATCAAACCCGGTGCCGGCGGTCACCAGCTTCTCCTGGATCTCGCGCGTCGTCAGGTACCGGAGCAGCGCCTTGGCGGCCTCCTTGTTCTTGGCGAACTGCCAGATGCCCCAATGCGAGTAGGTGCCCGAGTCGAACCGGCCCTTGGGGCCTTTCGGCGAATTGAACGTCCACAAATTCTCGGCGATCTGGGGCGCATCGCGCGCCGCCACGGCCCAGGCCGAGGGCGGGTTCATGATCAGCGAACCCTGGCCGGAGACAAGGAATTTGTTGTTCGACGCGTTGTCCCACGCGAAGACGCTTTCCGGCACAACCTTGGCAAAGCGCTGAAACCATTCGAGCGCCTGCCGCATCGCGTCGGTGCGCACCGTGATGTTTCCCTGCTCGTCAACCATCCGGGCGCCGTAGGCGCGGAACACCGAATCGTTGGTGTTGACCCCGTCGGTCGCGGTGCTCAGCGCAATGCCGAACGGATGCCCGCCCTTCATGCATTTTTCCGCTGCGACAAGGAAGTTTTCCCAGGTCCACCACTCGCGCAACTCCTCGCCGCCCTCGACGCCGGGAGGCGGATACATTTTGGTCACGTCGAGATCGGCGAATTTTTTGAGCAGGTCGATGCGGGCGCAGGGCGGCAGGGCGCTGCTGCCATAGGCGGTCGGCACGCCGATCCAGTGGCCGTCGATCTTGCCGAGATAGGCGCAGCCCGGCGCCGGCTCGCCGTACCTGGCGATCTGCTCCTTTACGATGTCGTCGACCGGGACGAGCTTGTCCGGGTGCGCCGCCGCGTACCACGGTTGGAAGTGCATGATGTCGTGACCGACCCGCGCCTGCGCTTCGGCGGCGACGGTCAGCGCGAGCTTGTCGCCGTTCGAGGTGATCAGGTCGAAGCTGAGATCGACTTTTTCCTTATCCGCCCAGTCCTTTGTGATCTTCTGGATCACCTGGCTGGCGCCCGGCACCCAGTGATCCCAGATCCCGACGCTGAGCTTGCCGGCGGCATAAGCGCCGCGAACAAACGGGGTTGCCAGCGAGCCGGCGACGAAGACAGCAGGAGTCAGCACGGCGGCCTGAAGCAGGCTCCGCCGCGTCGGCGACGATTTCGGCATAGACGTTTCTCCCTGAGATGGCCGGGTTTCCCGGCCGTTGTTTTCCGGCCGTCTTTGCACGACGGCCGGTACGGGCTTTAGCACGGAGCGGGCAGCCTGTCAGCAAGGGTATTGCGCCGCCCCTCCGAATCTGATTGCGATCGGCGGTCGCGACGGCGGCCGGCTGGCCGGGCATCCGTGCATGACATCAGCGGGCCGGCGGGGAGGCTCGTTACCCGACCCGTCTCTCCGCGAGCGCCGCGACCGGGCGCGCCGCGCCGCTTCCCTGGCGCAGCACCAGCGCGCCGATCACGATGATGTGTACGGCGTTGAAGACAATTCCGGCCGCAAAGGCGATCGCGTAGAACCCGGCCCAGTCGTAGATCACCCCGGCGAGCCAGCCGCCCAGCGCCATTCCCGAGCCGGTAAACAGCAGCACGGTTGGCACCCGCCAGGACGCCTCGGCGGCCGGAAACAGTTCCCGGATCGCGACGACATAGGCCGGGATGATGCCGCTGAACCCGAGCCCGAAGATCGCCGCCACGGCGAACAGCCCGGCCTCCTCCTGGGTCAGCAGAAACCCGGTCATTGCCGCGATCTGGCACACCGAGCCGGCCAGCACCGTGCGCAGCCCGCCGATGCGGTCGGTGATCCATCCCCAGAACTGGCGGCTGACAAAAGCGCAGCCGAGCAGCACCGACAGCATCGCCGCACCGTGCGCCGGCGCGATCCCGATATCGGTGCAGAACGCCACCAGATGACCCTGCGGCATCGCCATCGGGACGCAGCACATCAGCCCGGCGAAACAGAGCAGCCCCATCACCAGATTGGGTCGCAGCCCGAGCACGGCGTGGCCGCGCGCCGGATCGGCCGCAGAGGCGATGCCGCCACTGTCCGGCGGCGGCCGGAACACGACGAGAGCGGCCGGCGCGATCGCGACGACGGCAATGACGGCGTAGAGGAGCATCATGCCGCGCCAGCCGAAGGTCTCGATGCCGCTCGCGAAGAACACCGGCCAGACGGTGCCGGCGAGGTACTGACCGGACGAAATCAGCGCGACGGCGCTGCCGCGGCGTCGATCGAACCAGCGCGCGACATAGACGTAGAGCGGCGCGTTGATGCAGGCATTGCCGAGCAGCCCGATAAACACGCCGTGTCCGATATAAAGCCCGGCCGGGCCGCCATAGGTCGATATCGCGAGACCGGCGGCGATCATCAGAGCGCCGAAGACGACGACAGAGCGGATGCCGACCCGCTCGGCCAGCCAGCCCATCGGGATGCCGCCGACCGCCGCGCCGAACCAGGCGAGCGAGAAGGCCAGCCCCGGCACCGAACGCGCGTCGCCCAGCTCGGCGGCGATCGGCTTCAGCGCGACGACGGTGATGACCGGAGCCCCGAACGACACCGTGTAGACCGCGAGCGCGGTCAGCGCGACGGCCCATGAGGCGCGCGTCTCGATCGAGACGGGGCGAGGCGAGGCGGCGCTCACGACAGATGAGGCCCTCGGCAGAGCCGGCTGTTGCGGAGATGGCATCGCGGCATTCGGCTATCTCGTATCACCGCCTCTTCTCTACCAACCGGCGGAGTATGGCACATCCCGTGGCAATTCCCTCCCTAACCCTCTCCTCGGTAGTGTCTCAGTTTGAATTGCAACCTTGTCATTCCGGGGCGCGGGCGTAGCCCGCGAGCCCGGAATCCATCAACACAGGCCCCTGAAGTCTTTGGAGAGGTTGATGTTCATGGATTCCGGGTTCCGCCCTGCGGACGGCCGCGGAATGACGGTGCCGCTGTTACATTCAAACTGAGACATTATCCTCTCCTCGGTGCTGCCGCGGTTTGAAATTGGCCCGCTGCGCCGCCCCGGCGCAACCTCTCGGGACCGCCGGCCTCCCGCCGGCAGGCGGGTGGTCCTAAAGCGCCCTCGGCAGGCTGACTTGTCTTCGAATAGCGCCTCAGTTTGGGATCGGGTCATACCGCCGGTTCCGGACGGTCGCCGCAGTTCCGGCCCGCAATCGGCCCGAGAGCCTCAAGAGCGCCCGCAGCGCCCGTCTTGAAGGACGCACGGTGCTGATCCAACCAAACTGAGACACTACCGTCGCGGGCGACGGTTTGCCGCGGGCCGCGATATCGGCTATCACGGGAACCGGCACAGGTTTTCTGGGAGACGGCAATGGCGCTCGCGGATTCCGGCGGGATTTCGTTCCTCGACGCGCTGCACGGCCGGGTCGGGGACATCCTCGATCAATGCACGCGCTGCGGCGAATGCGTCCGGGCCTGTCCGATGGTCGAACCGGCCGGTCTCGACCCGGAAGACGCGGTGGATATCGTCGGCGGCATCCTCGATCTGCTGGACGGCGGCGCCGGCACCAAGGACGCCGAGCGCTGGGCGCAGGTCTGTACCAACAGCGGCAAGTGCATCCCGGCCTGCGATTACGGGATCAACCCGCGTTTTATGGTCAACATGGCGCGCATCGCGGCCAAGGCGAAGCTCGGCGACGACACCGTAAGGCGCGGCGCGCAGCAGTATTTCATGTCGATGTCGCGCGGCACGCGCGTCATCTCGCGACTTCTGCTGCCGCCCGAGACCCTGGCCCGGATCAGCCCGAAACTGCGCCCCGCCGACGAATACGGCCACGCCCCGGAAGAAGCGCCGGAGATCGTCTTCTACACCGGCTGCAACGTCATCAAGACGCCGCATATCGCGCTCTTAGTGCTGGAGGTGCTCGACGCGCTCGATGTGCGCTACGAGGTCATGGGCGGCAACGCGGTCTGCTGCGGCATCCAGCAGTTCAAGCGCGGCGACGCCAAGACGGCGGGACGGGTCTCGTTCAACACGATCGAACGCCTCTCCCGACCCGGCGCGGCGCGCGTCGTCGCGTGGTGCCCGAGTTGTCACATCCAGATGGAGGAGGTCGCGCTGCCCGCGTGGCGCGAGTCGCATGGTGCGATGCCGTTCGACATCAACCCGATCGCCGAGTTTTTCGCCGAGCGGCTCGACGATCTGCGCAAACTGTTCGTCCACCCCGTCAACAAGCGGGTCGCGTTGCAGGAACGCGCGGCGCTGCCTGGGGTCATGGCGGCGGTAAAAAAGGTGCTCGGCGCGATCCCCGGTGTTGAGGTCGTCGAACTCGACGTGCCGGTCGTCAGCACCCAGGCCAGCCACCTGTCGGTATTGCCGGAATTCAAGGCCAGACTGCGCGAACGCGAATTCGCGGCGGCCGCGGCTTCCGGCGTGACGACCTTCGCGTCGATTTTCCACGGCTGCCACCGCGAACTGGTCGCCTTTCAGCCCGATGTCAGTTTCGAGCTGATCAATTTCATGGAGCTGATCGGCGAGAGCATGGGCATCCATATCCCCGATCTGTACAAGCGGCTGCGCCTGATCGGCGACATCGACGCGATGATCGCCGACAGCGCCGACCTGATCGCCGCGCACGGTCTCGATCTCGATACGGTTCGCGACGTGCTGGCGCAGGACATGGCCGGCGGCGCCTGACGCGCGAGACGATGCCCGCGCCCGGATTGCAGGAGGAAAGAATGGCCGACGACGACGCGCTGTTTCAGAAGGGGATGCCGATCCGCCGCGAGGTGCTCGGCCCCGAATACGTCGATGCGTCGATGGCGCGCGCCGACGAATTCATGATGTCGTTTCAGCGCGCGACGACAGCGTGGGCATGGGGCTGGGCCTGGGGCGACCCGACGCTCGACCGCAAGACGCGCAGCCTGATGAACCTGGCGATGCTGACCGCGCTGAACCGGGCGCCGGAGATCAAACTGCATGTCAAGGGCGCGCTGAGCAACGGCGTCTCGGTCGAGGAGATCAAAGCGGCGCTATTGCACGCGACCGCCTATTGCGGCATCCCGGCCGGTCTCGACGCCTTCCGCGCGGCGCATGAGGTACTGGTCGCCGAGGGCGTACTGGAGAAATCCTGACGAGCACAGCCAAGGAGTCTATCGATTGCCCCCACCCTGACCCTCCCCCGCAAGCGGGGGAGGGAAACCAAACGGCGCAGCCGCAGCAGCAAGGGCGCGGTTGAGGTTGGCGGCGTCCTTACCCCTTCTTCACCAGCGGGCACTCACCCTCGCTCATTGGGCGGAACGCCTCGTCGCCGGGGATCGTGCGGATGAATTTGTAATAGTCCCACGGACCTTTCGATTCCTCGGGCTTTTTGACCTCGAACAGATACATGTCGTGGACGTTGCGGCCATCCGGGCGGATGGTGCTCCTGCCAAAGATCGGGTCGTCGAACGGCTCGGCCTTCAGGGCCGCCATCACCTTGTCGGCGTCGTCGGTGCCGGCCTCCTTGATCGCTTCGAGATAGCGCTTTGTCGCCGAATAGAAACCGGCCTGGATGCTGGTCGGCATCTTGCCGCCGAACTTCTCGCCGAAGCGCTTTCCGAAGGCGCGCGTGGCATCGTTCTGGTCCCAGTACCAGGCTTCGGTCAGGTTCAGCCCGTTCGCCAGCTTCAGACCGATGCTGTGTACGTCGGTGATGAACACCAGGAGGCCGGCGAGTTTCTGGCCGCCCTGAACGATGCCGAACTCGGCCGCCTGCTTGATCGAATTGACCGTGTCGCCGCCGGCATTGGCCAGCCCGATCACCTTGGCGCCGGAGGCCTGCGCCTGTAGCAGGAACGACGAGAAATCGGAATTGTTGAGCGGGTGACGCACGCTGCCGAGCACCTTGCCGCCATTCGCCTTGACGACATTCGTAACGTCCTGTTCGAGGGCGTGCCCGAACGCATAATCGACGGTCACAAAGAACCAGGTGTCGCCGCCCGATTTGACCACCGCCGAGCCGGTGCCGTTGGCCAGCGCGGCGGTGTCGTAGACCCAGTGCACCGTGTACGGGTTGCACAATTTGCCGGTGATGTCCGAGGAGGCCGGGTCGGTCGCGAGATAGATCTTCTTTTTCTGACCGGCGACTCCCATCGTCGCGATCGACGAGGACGACGCCCCAGTGCCGAGGATCACGTCGACCTTTTCGACATCGTACCAGCGCCCGGCGGTCGAGACGGCGACATCGGGCTTGTTCTGCACGTCGGCCTGGACCAGTTCGATCTTCTTGCCGAGCACCGAGCCGCCCATGTCGTCGATCGCCATCTGCGTCGCGATGACGGCGCCCTGGCCGTTAATGTCGGAATAAAGGCTCGACATGTCGGTCAGCACCCCGACCTTGACGACATCGTCGGTGACCTGCGCCCGCGCCGGCGCGAGACCGATCGCCGCCAACGCCAGCGCGGCGGCGGCAACAGCAGCACGCTTCATAATGCTGTTTCCTCTTTTTCCTCGGTTCGTTTGTATCCGGACCATAGCGCAGCCGGCGGCGCGGTGTAACGTGACGAATCGGTAATGTCCCGGTTCGCGCCGGATCGCCGCGGCTCGATCGACCCGCGTGTCTGCCGGGCATCGCGTCCGGGTTAGGGCGGCCGACCGGGGCCGCTCGCCGCAGGCGTGACGGGAACGGCGCTGAGCGCACCTTCGTTGGGATGGCAGACATTCCAGCGAGGTTAGGCCGATGCCGATGGACAACCAGGACCCGAGAACCGCTTATCCGCAGCCGCCGCAGCCGAAGCAGCAGCAGGACCCGCCCGGCACGACCCAACAGCTCGATCCGCCGCCCGACCATGGCGAGCACTCCTACAAGGGGAGCGGCAAATTGCAGGGACGCGCGACGCTGATCACCGGTGCCGATTCGGGCATCGGCCGCGCCGTCGCGATCGCCTTCGCGCGGGAAGGCGCCGACGTGCTGATCTCCTATCTGTGCGAGGACCGGGACGCGCGCGAGACCGCCCGCTGGGTCGAGCAGGCCGGCCGCCGCGCCGTGCTGATGCCGGGCGATGTCTCCGACCCGGCGCATTGCCGCGCGCTGGTTGATCGCACCGTCAGGGAGTTTGGAAAGCTCGACGTGCTGGTCAACAACGCCGCCTACCAGATGACGTTCAAGAGCCTCGACGAGATCAGCGACGAGGAGTGGGACAAGACGTTCCGCACCAACATCTACAGCATGTTCTATCTGTCGAAAGCAGCGGCCGGGCACATGAAGCCGGGCGGCGCGATCGTCAACACGACCTCGATCAACGCCAAATCGCCGAACCCGACCCTGCTGCCCTATGCGACGACGAAAGGCGCGATAGCCAATTTCACGGCCGGCCTCGCGCAACTGCTCGCGAAGCAGGGTATCCGCGTCAACTGCGTCGCGCCGGGGCCGATCTGGACGCCGCTGATCCCCTCGACGATGGAAGAAGACTCGGTCGAGACATTCGGCAAGAACACGCCCCTGGGGCGCGCCGGGCAGCCGGCCGAGCTGGCGCCGGCTTATGTGCTGCTCGCCAGCGACGACGGCAGCTACATGACCGGCGCGCTGATCCCGGTCACCGGCGGCCGGCCGATGCTGTAGCCGGAGCGGCAGTCAGTGCCGGTGGTGGCCGGGCGGATGGTGATGCCCGGTCGCTGCCGTCCCGTCATAGCCGCGCAGCCGGTTGTACCGCGCCACCTGCTCGGGGCCGAGCAGCGCGCGGGTTTCGAGATGGGCGGCGAGATGAACCGCCCGCAACCGGCCCTGGACATCGGCGATGCGCGCCGTCTCGACGGCAAGATTTTCCGGCGTCACGGCCCCTGTCGCGAACAGCGCATCGAGCGCTCTTTCGCGCTCGATCAGTGCCGCGCCGAGGGTTCGGGCCTCGGTGTTCATCTGCCGGTATATCGCGTCGAGCTGCCGTCTCTGGCTTTCGGACAGCTCCAGCTCGCCCGCCAGATCGAGCGCGTGGCGCGGGCCGGGATAGGAATTTAGTTCGGCCGCCTTGGCCAGCCCGATACCCTCACCGTTGCGCAACGCGGCGATTTCATTGTCGGACAGCGCCTTGATGTCGCGTGTCTGCTGTCCGGCATAGGAGACGCCTTGCGCCTCGGCGGCGGTGATCGGAAGCTCATAACAGAGCGCAACGGCCGCCGCGAGCAGGGTGAGTTTGGTGCGCATAATGATCTTCGCTATTATCCACCGCATCGCGAGAGCTTTAATCTTACAAGTATCGTGTGATGTACCGACCAGGCGGACCAGGATAGAGAGAGGCACAATCGTTCAATTTCACTTAATATCTATTAATTCCGACTGCTTTCATTCCTGCACAATCCAGCCAGTCTTGAAGTGGCGGTAGATCGTCTCATTCGGATCGAGCGATCAATATTCGGGATCATCCTATTCCGGCTGTGAGTTCACGCATTTCCGTTCAGATCGATCAACATAGACATATCGCCCTGAAACATGGGGACTTTGTCGCGCGGCACGGCCCAAAAATCCCACACGAGACTGGTCGAGAGAGCATATGCGAATGCATTACGATCAGGCAATGCTATGCCGATAATATCAAAGAATGAGTAGTCGAGAGATAGCAGCTCATCAACTACTTCAAGGCCATTATGTCCGTAAACCGAAAATCCCAGTGGACCGTGCTCGAATGAGATAATCGGTCGGCAACGCCTTATTGTCGCAAGACCACCTCGTATACAGTCTGTTTCGCCGCCCTCAATATCGATCTTTATATAGTCGATATTGTATCCTCCCCATAGGCTGTCGATAGTTTCTACGCGGACAGGCACTTTAACCTTATTCCACTTATCAATTTTATATATTCTTCGCTGCTTCAGTCCACTATATCCAAGATTCCCGATCCATTTTACAAAGGACGTTTCGCCTCGGTAGTTGGACAAAGCGACTTTCGCCAGTTCGACGTGTGGGTTCTCGCGTACCACCTTGCCGAGCGTTTCGTAGTCGTCGCACAAGGGCTCAACCGCCAGGACCTTTCCGGCGACCCCTACCAGCTTCGCAAAAGCGGCCGTGTGAACAGCGTCCGCCGCTCCAACGTCAATCACACAATCGCCTGCGCGCAAGAACATGCGGTATCGTTGTTCCAGCAGCTTCTCGGTCAATCGCGCTACCCCCCCCTAGCGCGCAGTCTCTCATATGCCGTAATCATGGCAACCTCGTTTCAGGGTGGTTGGTCCCGCTCATACGTGGCAGCGTGCAATGTTGTCCCGATCTACCCGACATCGGCCCTCTGTCCAGCAGGTCTGGGGTCAAATCGTGCATCGCGTGCTCGCAGCGTAGGCGCAAATGCCGGCTCGCTCAAGTGATAGGACCGACGCAGAATGGATGCTGGTCGCAAAACCGCTGGCGAACAGGGTATCCGCACCAACTGCAGCCAGCTGGGGCCGATCTGGACACCCCTGATCCCCTCAACGATAAAAGATGGAAGCGGGTCCCCGCGGACCAAGCCCGCGTGTCTTCGCAATGACACTGTTTCTCGGCCATCGTGAGCGAAGGAGGCATTCTCATAAATCTACCTGATAAAACTAACAGGCAACCTCAGGGGAGAAATTGCTCTCGAACCCGGCCCAGCAATCGTCGTAATCGCATTGCAGAGCCGAGGTTTCGAGCGCGAAGCGGGTCGGGCGCAGGACGAGCCGGGTTTCGAACATGAAGGCGAGCGTGTCGGCGATTTTTTGCGGTTGGAGGTCGGCGACGACTGCCCTGTCGAACGTCGCGCGGTCGGGTCCGTGCGCCGACATGCAATTATGCAGCGACATGCCGCCCGGCGTAAAGCCGGCGGCTTTCGCGTCATAGGCCCCGCCAATGAGACCCATGAATTCGCTCATATAGTTGCGGTGAAAAAAGGGCGGGCGGAATGTGTGCTCCGCCACCATCCAGCGCGGCGGGAAGATCACGAAATCGCAATTCGCGGTGCCCGGCACCTCGGTCGGCGAGGTCAGCACCGTGAAGATCGACGGGTCGGGATGATCGAAGCTGACCGTGCCGATCGTGTTGAAACGGGCGAGATCGTATTTATACGGTGCGTAATTGCCGTGCCAGGCGACGACATCGAGCGGCGAGTGGTCTGTTTCGGTCGCCCACAGACGGCCCTCGAACTTGACGACGAGCTGGCAGGGAGAATCGCGCTCTTCGAAGGTGGCACGGGGCGTCAGGAAATCGCGCGGGTTGGCGAGACCGTTGGCGCCGATCGGCCCGAGTTCGGGCAGGCGGAACAGCGCGCCGTAATTCTCGCAGACATAGCCTGATGCGCGCCCGTCCGGCAGCTCGACGCGAAACTTGACGCCGCGTGGGATCACCGCGATCTCGCCGGGGGCGGCGTCGATCGGGCCGAACTCGGTGCGCAGTCTCAGGCTTCCCTGCTGCGGCACGATCAGCAGCTCGCCGTCGGAATCGTAAAAGACCCGGTCGGTCATTGGGCGAATGGCCCGGTAGACGTGAACCCCGATGCCGTGGCGCGCGGCGGCATCGCCGTTGGTCCCGATCGTCGTCAGGCCATCGACAAAATCGGTCGGGCGCTCCGGATAGGGAAGGGGGTCCCAGCGCAGCCGGTTCGGCGACGGCTCGGCCTCGGAGCAGGGGGCGGTGCGGATCAGCCCGTCATCGATGCGGCGGAACAGGGAATGCATCGCCGAGGGGCGGATGCGGTACAGCCAGGACCGCCGGTTCTCGGCGCGCGGCGCGGTGAAGGGCGTGCCGGACAGCTGTTCGGTGTAGAGGCCGCGCGGCGGGGTCTGCGGCGCGTTCTGGCCCTGCGGCAGCGCGCCGGGGACCGCCTCGCTGGCGAACTCGTTGCCAAACCCCGAGAGATAGCGCAGGTCCCGCTCGTCGCCGACCTCCTCCGGAATTTCGAGTGTTCCGATTGCGGTATCCGGACCCATCTCGGCGCCTCCCGCTCGCCAGTCTCGCCGGCCTGTCGATTCTAGCTCCGCGCTCCGCGCTCCGATCTGCGCTCGTTGACGCCGTTCGGGACGCCGTCCGGCTCGGGGCCGCGGATCGGGACGGTGCGCACGCGCGCCTCGACCGGCGGACGCACCAGGTCGATATGCAGCAATCCGTTATCGAGCCAGGCGCCGCGTACCTCGATGCCCTCGGCGAGCACGAACGAACGCTGGAACTGGCGCGCCGCGATGCCGCGATGCAGATAGACGCGTCGCGCGTCGTCGGTCTGCTTGCCGCGGATCATCAGCTGGTTGTCCTCGATCGTGATCGTCAAATCGGCCATCGTAAAGCCGGCCACGGCGAGTGTGATGCGCAGCGCATCCTCGCCGGTCTGCTCGATATTGTAGGGCGGATAGCCGTCGGCGGCGCCCTTGTTGACGCGGTCGAGCGCCCGCTCGAAATGCTCGAAACCGAGCAGCAGCGGCGAATTGAACAGCGACACGCGCGACATCGGACCCTCCTCGTTCGAGCGAGCGGTGCGCCGCCGGGTCCGGCAACCGGCCCCCGGAGCGCGAAAATGCAATCACTATCCGGGCAATATCTGGGCGCGCGGCGGTCTCGATCAAGAAAGCCGCGCCAGCCTCGTGACCTTTGGGTTGCGCAACGCTGCGGCCGGATCGAATACCGTGTTGATCGCCCTTTCGCCGAGAGCGGTTCGGTTGCATATTATAGAGGCCTTTTCCGCCTCGCGAACGGACATGACATGAAAAGACGATCGCCTGTTGCGGCCGCGGCAGCCCGCCTGCTCGATTGGCGGGTCCTGCTGTCGCTGTTTTTCGTTCTGACGCTGGCGCTCACGCCGAGCCTCGCCGAGGCGCGCGCCGGCGGAAAATCCTCGTTCGGCAATCGCGGCGCACGCACTTTCGAGCAGAACAACGCGGCGCCGATCACGCGCAGCACAAACCCGGCACCGCAGGCGGCGACCCCGGCGGCCGGCATGGCCGGGGCGGCGGGTGCGGCGAACCGCGGCGGCTTCTTCGCGCGCAATCCGCTGATGTGGGGACTTGCCGGCGGGTTTCTCGGCGGGATGCTGTTCAGTTCGCTTGGCGGTTTCGGAACGGCGCTCGGCGGCATCCTGCAATTCCTGATCATTGGTCTGCTGATCTTCCTGGCGATCCGGCTGGCGATGCATTTCTTCGGAAATCGCGGTGCCCCCGCGGCCGCAGGTGCGGGACGCGGCTTTGCCGGCGGCCCAGCCGGACTGGCTGGGCCGATGCCGCGCTCGGTCGGCGCCGCTGTCGCGCCCGCGCCGCGGTTCCGCGGTGTCGATACCACGGTCAGCGACAGCGACCTGCCGGCGTTCGAATCGGTTCATGCGGCGGTTCAGGAGGCGTGGTCGAACAGCGATCTCGCCCGTATGCGTCAGCTGATGACGCCGGAAATGGTCGGCTATTTCTCGGAGGAGCTGACCAGGAACGCCGGCCGCGGTGTGCGCAACATCGTCTCGAACGTACAGCTCCTGGCGGGCGACGTCACCGAGAGCTGGGAGGAAGGCGATCTGCAATACGCGACCGCCTATATGAAATGGAGCGCGATCGATTATCTCGCGCGGCTGGACCGTTCGCCCGGAGCGCCCGACTACCTCGCCGGCGGCGATCCGAGCCGGCCGGTCGAGTCGGAGGAGGTCTGGACCTTTGTCCGGCGTCGCGGCGGCAACTGGTTGCTCTCCGCGATCCAGCAGGTGTGAGAAACAAGCGGGCGCAGGCCCCCCATCTCAACCCTCTCCCGCTTACGGGAGAGGGGACCTATAGGGCCTCTCTGCGTGCGAAGGGGAGGTCCGGGCCAGGAGGCTTGATATAGAAACCGACCGCTTCCATCCTGGCCGAATGCGGGCCGGAGGTCCGCGGTCCGGTCTCCAATATTACTGCCGTGCACCGCGCAGACGCGGATCGTCGGGACCGGGCGATTCGTCGGCGCGGTATCCATGCCGGCGCGCCGCCCCGATAATCTCGTCGATAAACGCGCCGTAGCCGTGGCGCGGGTCGGGGTCGACACCGGCGAACTCCTCGGCGGTGCGGCGATGGAACGGGGCGAGAAACAGCGCGCCGGGCATCTCGCCGGTATATTGCGCCCCCGGCTCCAGTGCGAAATTTCCGGCCTCGTCCGGGGCGGAGGCGATGCGCACACCTTTCAGGATCTCGATCCGGGGCCGGTCATTCTGGGCGGCGTCGCGCGCGAAGGCGTCCGGCGGATAGATCCGCTCGATCGACCGGCGGTCGTTGACATTGGCCTGATCCATGCCGGAAAAACGCGGCCGCCGCGGCGCGCGTTCCGGCAATTCAGGACCAAGCCGCCTCGGGCGGCAGCGACATCAGGATGGCCTCGATATTGCCGCCGGTCTTCAGACCGAAGCGGGTACCGCGGTCGTAAAGCAGATTGAACTCGACATAACGGCCGCGCCGGACCAGCTGATGCCGGCGCTGTTCGGTGGTCCAGGGGCGGTTCATCCGCTCGCGCGCGATCACGGGGTATACCGAAAGAAACGCCTCGCCGACCGCCCGCACAAACGCAAAATCGCGCTCCCGGTCGCCGCTGTCGAGATAATCGAAAAAGATGCCGCCGGCGCCGCGCGGCTCGCCGCGATGCGGCAGGTAGAAATACTCGTCGCACCACGCTTTGAAGCGGTCATGGCATTTCGGGTCGTAGCCGTCGCAGGCGGTCTTGAGCGCGGCATGGAACTCGGCGGCTGCTTCCTCGTCGGGGTAGATCGGGGTCAGATCGGCGCCGCCGCCAAACCAGGATTTGCGGGTCACGATATGGCGCGTGTTCATGTGGACCGCCGGCACCAGCGGCGAACGCATATGCGCAACCAGCGACACGCCGCTCGCCCAGAAGCGGGGGTCCTCGGCGGCGCCGGGGATCTCGTTGCGGAACTCGGCCGAGAATTCGCCCGAAACGGTCGAGACATTGACGCCGACCTTCTCGAAGACGCGCCCGCGCATCACCGCCATCGTCCCGCCGCCGCCGCCCGGGCGCTCCCAGTTCGTGCGTACGAAACGGCCGGGGGCCAGTGTGTCGGCGTCCGGCCCGGCATAGTCGTCCTCGATCGCTTCGAAGGCGGCGCAGATGCGGTCGCGCAACGCCTCGAACCACGAGGCCGCGCGAAGCTGGTGCTCGGATAGGGCAGTGGATTGAGGGGTGTTTTCCGTCATCGGATTGCTGTCTCCGCCGCGTTGCCGGGATCAGAAAGGCGGGCCGCCGCGCGGGCGTTGCCGTTACCATTAATACGCGGGGAGCCGTTCGTTGTTGCCGAAGATCAATGCGTCTGATAATGCCGCAAGCGGCGCTTGTGGAGCGGATATGAGGCAGAACCGCGTCGCGATCCTCGGCGGGGCCGGGTTCATCGGACGATATGTCGTCAAACGGCTGGCCGAACGCGGCGACATCGTGGCTGTTGGCGGGCGCAATGCTGCCAGCGCGAAGTTCCTGAAGCTGAAGGGCAATGTCGGCCAGGTCGCGCTGCTCAACGTCTCGCTCAATGACGAGCGGCTGCTGCGGGCTTTTGTTTCGACCGGCGACATCGTCGTCAACCTCGTCGGTGTCCTGCGCGAAAGCGGCTCGCAGCGCTTCGAGGCGGTGCACCATATCGGGCCGGCGCGGCTGGCGCGCATTGCGCGCGAGGCCGGCATCGAGCGCTTTATTCAGATGTCGGCGATCGGCGCCGACCCGCGCTCGCCGTCGGCTTATGCGCGGACCAAGGCGGCCGGCGAGGCGGCGGCGCGCGACGCGTTTCCGACCGCGACGATCCTGCGGCCTTCGGCCGTGTTCGGCCCGGAGGACCAGTTCTTCAACCGTTTTGCGGCAATCGCGACGGTCTCGCCGGTGCTGCCGCTGATCGGCGGCGGCGAAACGCTGTTTCAGCCGGTCTATGTCGGCGATGTCGCCGAGGCGGTGGTGCGCGTTATCGACGAGTCGTCGACCGCCGGGCGGACCTATGAACTCGGCGGACCAAAGATCTATTCGCTGCGCGCATTGATGGAGCTGCTGCTCGAAGAAATCCGCCGCAAGCGGCTGCTCGTCAGCGTGCCGTTTGGAGCCGCTGCGATCCAGGCGCGGCTGCTGTCGCTGTTGCCCGACGCGCCGCTGACCCCGGATCAGGTCGAGATGCTGAAATACGACAACATCGTGTCGCCAAACGCGCTGGGGTTCGAGGCGCTCGGCATCGAGCCGACCGCGGTCGAGGCGATCTTGCCGACCTATCTCGACCGGTTCCGCCGCGGCGGCTGGTACGCCCGCGAACCGGCCGCGTGAGACAGCGCCGGCCATGCGGCACAGGCAGGCGCAATTCGATTGGATAAGCTCGGCGCTGCGGGAGTTAGCGTCTGATGGTTTCGCTGTTGCGCGGGCTGCTTCTCGCTCTCGCGATCGTTTCATCAGGAGGCACGGCCATGGCGGCTGATCTGGAAAATACGCTGTATCTCGACGTTCCTGCCGGCCGTGTCGTGATTGCGATGCGGCCCGACCTCGCTCCGAACCACGTCGCGCAGATCAAGGCGCTGGCGCGGCGCGGGTTTTACGACGGGGTGCCGTTTCACCGCGTCATCGACGGGTTTATGGCGCAGACCGGCGACCCGACCGGCACCGGCACCGGCGGTTCGGGCAACAAGCTGAAGGCCGAGTTCTCGAACGAGGCGCATGTGCGCGGCACCGTCTCGATGGCGCGGGCGCAGGACCCGAACAGCGCCGACAGCCAGTTCTTCATCTGCTTCGAGCCGGCGCCGTTTCTCGACCGGCAATACACGATCTGGGGCGAGGTCGTCTCCGGCATGGAACACGTTGACGCGGTTAAAAAGGGCGATCAGGCGCGCAACGGCACGGTCAGCAACCCGGACAAGATCATCCGCATGCAGGTCGCCGCGGATGCGGATAAGGGGAAGTAATCCGCACCAAAGATTTACCCTCTCCCCCCCTTCAGGGAGGGAGAGGGAGGGACCCAGCGCGTAAGCGCTGGGAGGGTGAGGTGGGGGTCGGCAACAGCTTCGGGATCTGCCCCCTCACCAACAGCTTCGGGATCTGCCCCCTCACCCCAGCCCTCTCCCCCGATGGGGAGAGGGAGTCTGCCGCACACTCGGCGGATATGGGCAAGTTGCCGTCTACGCCGCGATCTTCTCCAGCCGGTGGATGACGCGCCGCTTCGCCGGCACCGGATCGCTCGAAAAGCGCGACCAGGAGCGGCCCGAGAGTTCGCCGACATAGATGTTGCCGCGGCGATCGACCGCGATGCCGTGCGGCGAGGTGAACTGGCCCGGCGCGATACCGGCATGCGGTTTGCCGAGCCGCGCCAGCACCTTGTGGTTTTTGGTCGTGTGGACGCTGACCCGAGCGCCGATATTCGGCCAATCGCGGTTGATCGCCCCCGCCGGTCCGCCCTCGCCGATATAGCAGAGCGGGTTCGCCCCGTGCCCGAGACACATCCCGTTGGGACGGTGCAGGTAGTTCCACTGCGTTTCCCAGTTTCCGTTGGCGTCGAAAATCTGCACCCGGTGGTTCTCGCGATCGGCGACATAGACCCAGCCTTCGGGATCGCAACAGATATTGTGCGCGATGTTGAACTGGCCGGGGTCGGTGCCGGATTCGCCCCAGGAATGCAGCAATTTGCCGTCCGCGGTGAATTTGTGCACACGGGCGTTGCCGTACCCGTCCGAGACGTAGAGATGCTCGCCGTTTGGCGACAGCGCGGTATGCGTGCAGCGGTGAAACGGCTCGCCGCTCATAAACGGCGCCGGCTTGCCGGGAATGCCGAGCGTCAGCAGGACCTTGCCGTCCAAGGTGCAGCCCCGCACGGTGTGGTCGCCGTCATCGGTCAGCCAGATCGTGTCGTCCGGTGCGACATGGACCCCGTGCGGGCGCGTGAACAGCCCCTCGCCCCAGGTACGCAGCAGGTTACCGTCATTGTCGAACACCGCGACCGGGTGCTCGCCGCGGTTGAAGGCGTAGACATTGCCCCGGCTGTCGACCCCGACTGCGGCGCAGTCGCCGAGCACGATCTCGTCCGGGATTTTTGCCCAATTTACGTTGACCTCGTAGGTCCATTCGCCTGATCCGAGCCGCTCGGCCATTGTTCCCTCTCGCACCGCAGGTTGCGTTCCGCGGCCATGATAGGCCGGCCGGTAGAGGGTTGGAACCGCCGCATCGAGCCTCTGTTGGAACGGCATGGAAGCGTCGGAGCCGGGTCCGGAGGCTGCCGACACACCAAGAAAATCAGCGATCAATCAAACGGAGATTTGTTGCGATGTCCGACACGACCAGAAGCGACAGCAATATCGACGTAAAGCGCGATCAGCAGGCCGGCCAGAGCCGGCAGACTGCCCCGTCGCATTCCCCGGTCCATCGGGGCGAAACGCGCCCGGCGACGCTCGATCCGTTCCAGGCAATGCGTCGCGAGATGGACCGGATGTTCGAGCGGTTTTTCGGCGGCGGCTTCGGCTTTCCGCTATCCCGGCGCCTGTCCGAGTTCGAGCCGGTGTGGCGCGGCGGCGAGGAGGGATTTGCGTTCAGCGCGCCGGCGATCGACTTCGCCGAGGACGAGAACGCCTACCACCTGACGGCCGAGCTTCCGGGACTGTCCGAGAAGGACATCAATCTGTCGCTGACGGACGACCTGCTGACGATCGGCGGCGAGAAGCGCGAGGAGAAGCAGGAACAGGAGAAAGACAAGAATTACCATTATTCCGAGCGGCGCTTCGGATCGTTCCGCCGTACGATCCAACTGCCGCAGCACATCGACCGCGACAGGATCGAGGCGAATTTCAAGAACGGCGTGTTGCGCGTGACCTTGCCGAAGTCGCAGGACGGGATGCAACGGCAGAGAAAGATCGAGGTCAAGGGGCAGTAAGCGGCCTCTGCCGGGTCGCGACGCGATGATGGCCATCGGCGCGCCGCGCCAATAAGAGCACCCAACAAAACCGGCTGAGAGGCGTTTGCCCTGGCATGGCAAAGCCTCTCGTCTCGGATAATTATGGTCTGCGGTGGCGCCGCTGTTGCCGCTGCCGCGGCCCAAACCCAAGGGCGGGCGTCCGCCGCTCGATGACCGCGCCGCGCTGAGCGGCTACACGCTTGTGATTTACGGCTGGGGCAAAGGGCACGGCATGCCCGTCGAACAGCTCACGAATTATGCCGCCTTCAAAAACCGGATGCTGCAGCGCCCGACGGTCCGCAAGGTGCTCGAACGAGAAGAGAGCCAGCTGCTTTCGGCATCACAATAGGAGAAGAGAATGAAGAAGATTTATCCTGATCTCTGGCAGACGCGTGCGGAGCATCCGTTTCAGGGTGTGACCACCCATGCTTATCTTCTTGTGCGAGACGCGGGCAACATCCTTTTGTACAGCTCCGGACTGCCGGAGGAGCATCAGCACATTCGCGAACTGGGCGGATCACGCACCAGTATTTGAGCCATAGGGATGAGGCGGGGCCCGCGCTTGCTGATATCAAAAGGCTGTTTGGTTCCAAGCTTTGTTGTCATCGACTCGAAGAACAGGCAGTGAGGAAAGTGACACCCGTTGACTGCAAATTCGACAAGAGAGAGGTCCGCCTGAGCAACATCGAGGTCATACCAACACCCGGCCACACCAATGGCAGCGTGTGCTTTCTGGTCCGTTCAGCTCATGGAAAGACATACCTCTTTACCGGAGACACCATCTATCTGAATAACGGCGCATGGGACACTTTGGTGTGGGAGCATGCGGGTGGCTCGAAATCGGACCTCAAGAACAGCCTTATGCTTCTGCGCGCCCTGGGGTCCGAGGTCGTCCTCTCAAGCGCCTCGGTTGGTCCCGTTCCATTCAAGGAGGTCTCAGCGGAGGAATGGCAGTCGGACATCGATAACGTCCCTCGCGGTCTGTCCTAGGTCTGTCCTTAATACCAACCGACATTGACCTTGGCTCGTTCGTGCCCGGCCTTGGGCCGGGCATCCACGAGCCGCCCCCAAGCATCCCCGGCTTCTCGTGGATGGCCGGGCCAAGCCCGGCCATGAACGATATGTGTCAAGATCTCGGGCGGCTGGTATAGGGTCCGGTTTGCGCCTGCGCTTCGGCGCAAGCTCCGGTAAGGATGTCGAGATGCCGAAATTCACGCTGCACGCGCCCGGCCCATACGGCGCAAAACAGATCAAGGAGTTCAACTACTCGCAGATTTGCGAGATCGACGGTCGCGTCGAGTTATCCGGTCAGGGCGGGTATCATCCCGAGATGCTGGACTATCCCGCGAACATCTCGATTGAGGAGGTCAAAGCGCCTTCGATAACGTTACCTTCATGTTGGAAGCGGTCGGCCTGGACTGGTCGAACGTGGCGCACGTCAATTCCTACCATACGCCCGAGCCGAACGGCTTCATCCTGGCGGTCATAGCCGAGGTCGTCCGGCAGTTCGGAGCGCGCATGCCGAACCACAAGCCGGTGTGGACCTGTCTCGGCGTCGCCTGCCTCGGCGACCCTAAAAGTGCGAGTGACCGCCTTCAGAGATTGAGCTTTGCAACGCGCCGCCGGGGAGGACGCGGAGCGCCCTCCGTCCGATATGGGTCGTAAGCGGAAATTCGAACCGAGCCACTACCCTCCGTGGTGATTTTACCGTGCTGCGCGCGCCAAGGCTGAAATGCCTTCCCGCTTCCCCGGACTGATCCGGGGATTGCGGGTAGGAAAGACGGGAGAGTCGATCGAGGTCTTGGGTCGTTAAAGGTTTTGGTTACGCCGCCTTGGCGACCGCCGCCTCGCGCCGCACCAGCACGACCTTGTCGACCGAGCGGCCGAAGAAATGGTAGCCCGAGCCGCCCTCGGCGAGCAGGTCGAGAAACGCATCCGGCTGCGGAATGCGGACCGAGCCGAGGATGTCGGCGCCGCGGCGCAGAAAGGCGTCCGGGAATAGACCGACCGTCGGACCGACCACGGTGACGCGCGCCTCGGGCCGCGCCCAGCCCAGCAGGTCTTCGAGCGTGTCGTTGATCAGCGTCGTGCCGGTAATCAGCAGCACATCGGCCTGCGGCACGATTTCGCGGGCCATCTCGGCCGGGCGGAAGAACGGCAGTTCGTCGGCCTTTAGCGTTGCCGGGTCCTGTTCGAGCACAAGAAACGGCAGACCGCGCCGTTTCAGCTCCTTCAGAAACGGCACGAAAGCCCCGACCACGACGGTGCGGTCGCCCGGGCGGAAATCATTGGCGTGGAAGGCATCGACCCCGTGGCGCAACTCGACGAGCGGGTGCGGCCGGATGTCCCAGCACCGGTCGGCCAGCGCGTTCAGCGTCGCGATCCCGACCGCGCGGCGGATGCCATGGTCGGAAAATGCCTCGCGCAATAGATCGCGCGCCGGGCGGCCGCGCAGTTTGCCCGGAAACGGCATCGCCATCGCCGAGGACGGGCAGCAGACCGCCTCCGGGATCGTCTTGATCGGGGTGGCGCAGGCGCCGGTATTGCCGGTGCTGAGCTTGACGCCGGTGAAAAACAGCCCGATCGCGGCGCGCTCGACCGTGATGCGGTCGAGTTCGGCGCCGAGAAATTCCGTGACGCCGGCGATCGTCTCGTTCAGGATGGCGTTGCTCACGACGGACCCCTTCCGCATTTCTGGCAATCCCTCCAGCATATAAGCGTTCCGATGAAACCGATCCATCTCGGCGTCGCCGCGGCGGCGCTCGCGCTCGTCTCGTTCACCGCGCCGCTTCCGGCAACAGCCCAGCAGGCGGCGCAGCCCCAAGCGGCACAAACAGGAGCCTCGGCAAAAATGACCGAACTGCCCAGCGGCCTCAAATACACCGACGAGAAAGTCGGCACCGGCGACGAAGCCGTGCGCGGCAAGCGGGTCACGGTCCATTATACCGGCTGGCTCTACAACAATGGCGAGAAGGGCAAGAAATTCGACAGCTCGGTCGATCGCGGCGAGCCGTTTTCGTTCAATCTCGGTGCCGGCCAGGTGATCCCCGGCTGGGAGCAGGGCGTCGCCGGGATGAAGGTCGGCGGCAAGAGGACGCTGATAATCCCGGCCAGTCTGGGCTACGGGGCGCGCGGCGCCGGCGGCGTCATCCCGCCGAACGCGACGCTGATCTTCGATGTCGAATTGCTGAAGGTGGGGTGAGGAGCCTTACAGCCCACTGTTTCCCTCTCCCACGATGCGGGAGAGGGGCACATTCGCTGCCTTTATCCCTGCCTTGTCTCGGCGTCGGCTCCCGGCGAGAGCGGCGGGGCGCCGGCGAAGGCGTGGTGGTCGAAGGCGATGCTCTTGATGACGGCATAGACCGGCCGTCCCGGTGCGAGACCGAGCCTTTCGACCGAGCGGCGGGTCAGACGCGCGATTAGCGACTCGCCGGCGCAATCGAGCCTGATGTCGACGATGGCGCCGTCCGACCGGCCGATCTCAGCAACGGTGCCGGGTAATACGTTCAATGCGCTGAGGCCCTCGGGCGGCGACAGCGCGATCATCACGTCGCGGGCCCGGACACGCACACGCAGCGCGGCACCGACCGGCAGGTCGAGATACGGCACGCGCAACTTGCCGGCGGCGGCACGCAGCACGGTCAGCCCGAATTCCGCATCGTGCGCGGCGACACGGGTCAGCACGATGGCGCCGGCCTCGGCGCGGCCGGTCAGCGGAAACAGATCGATGCGGCCCATCACGCTCGCGGTCGGGCCGACCGCGGCGACCCGTCCTTCCGACAGAACGACCAGCGTCGTCGCGAGCCGTGCGACCTCGGCGACGGCATGGCTGACATAGACGATCGGCACGCCGGCCTCGTCGCGCAGCCGCTCGATATAGGGCAGGATCTCGGCCTTGCGTGCCTCGTCGAGCGCGGCCAGCGGTTCGTCCATGACGAGCAGACGCGGGCGCGACAGCAACGCTCGGCCGATCGCGACCCGCTGCTTCTCGCCGCCCGACAGGTTCGCCGGACGCCGGGTGAGCAGCCCGTCGATGCCGAGCATGTCGACGACATAATCGGTCTCGCCGGGCCGGCCGCCTCTCGGCGCGAACCAGCGTCCATAGAGCAGGTTCTGCCGCACCGTCATGTGGGGAAACAGGCGGCCTTCCTGAAAGACATAGCCGACCCGGCGCCGCTGCGGCGGCACGAACAGGCGGCGTTCAGTGTCGGTCAGCACCTCGCCGTCGGCGACGATACGGCCGCGCTGCGGGCGGATCAGCCCGGCGATGACGTTGACCAGCGAGGTCTTGCCCGATCCGGAGCGGCCGAACAGCGCGGTCAGCCCGCCCTCGGTCTTGAACGCGGCGTCGAGCACGAAGGCGCCGAGACGGTGCCGGACTGCGACGTCAAGCATCTCAGTGGCCGAGGGCGCGGCGGGCGGCGCGCTCGCCGACCCGCTCCGAGAGAAACAGCGCAGTCATTGAGATCGCAACCGCGACCAAGGTCAGGCGCAGCGCGCCGATTTCCCCGCCGGGAACCTGCGTAAAGGTGTAGATCGCGGTCGGCAGGGTCTGCGTCTCGCCCGGTATGTTCGACACAAAGGTGATCGTCGCGCCGAACTCGCCAAAGGCGCGCGCGAAGGACAGGATCATGCCGGCGACGATGCCGGGCAGGATCAGCGGCAGGGTCACGGTCAGAAACACCCGGACCGTGCCGGCCCCCAGCGTGGCGGCGGCATCTTCGAGGCGGCGATCGACCGCGTCGAGCGACAGCCGCATCGAGCGCACCATCAGCGGAAATCCCATCACCGCGCAAGCCAGCGCCGCGCCGGTCCAGCGGAACGCAAAGACAATGCCGAGATATTCGGCCAGCAGCCGGCCGAGCGGTCCCTTGCGCCCGAACAGCAGCAGCAGGACATAGCCGGTTACGACCGGCGGCAGGACCAGCGGCAGGTGCACGACGACGTTGAGCGCCGACTTGCCCCAGAAATTTACGCGGGCCAGCAGCAGCGCGGTCGCGAGCGCCACCGGCAGACTGCACGCCACGGCCCAGGAGGCGACCCACAGCGACAGGCGGATCGCCGTGATCTCCTCGGGCGAGAAGTCGATCAGACCGCTCACCGCCCCCCGTCGAGCACGGCGAACCCGTGCTCCTCGAAAATTTTCCTGGCGGCGGGACCGCGCAGATATTCGGCGAACGCCATGATGTCGCGCCGCGCCGACCGGGTCAGCGCGACCGGGTAGATGATCGGCTCGTGCGTTTCGCTCGGAAAGGTTCCGACGATCCTGACCCCCGGCTCGACCGCCGCGTCGGTCTTGTAGACGATACCGAGCGGGGCCTCGCCGCGCGCCACCAGCGCCAGCGCCGCACGCACGTTCTCGGCCGCCGCGACCCGTCCGGCGACCTGATCCCAGACGCCGAGCCCGGTCAGCGCCGCCTTGCCGTAAACGCCGGCCGGCACCGAGTTCGGCTCCGCCATCGCGAGTCGGCCGTCGCCGAGCATTTCTTTCAGCGGAAAGCCCGGCGCGATCGTCACCTGCCCGGCGTCGAGGGAGCTGTCTTTTGGCGCGATCAGCACCAGATCGTTGCCGAGCAGGTCGTGGCGCGTTTTCGGGTCGATCAGCTCGTGCGTTGCCGCGTAGTCCATCCAGCGCCGGTCGGCCGAGAGGAACAGATCGGCCGGGGCGCCGCTCTCGATCTGTTTTGCGAGTGTCGAACTCGCGGCGTAGGAAATCGTAACCCTGCGGCCGGTTTCCGCTTCGTATCGCCGGTTGACGGCGTCGAGCGCGTTCTTCAGGCTCGCGGCGGCGAAGATTAGCGGATTGCCGCCTTGGGCGTGGGTGGGACCGGCGAGCGCCAGGACCGCAATGCAGACGGCAATTGCCAGAAACGCGCGGTGCCGCGGCAGAAAGCCGGGCGCGATCACTTCGCGACCATCACGTCGGAGGCCTTGATGACGGCGATCGCCTCGTCTCCAGCCGCCAAGCCGAGATCGTCGACGGCTTCGTTTGTGATCGAGGCGGTGACGACCGCGCCATTGCCGATATCGATCCGGACATGCGCAGTTGTCGCGCCGCGCCGGACCTCGACAACCTTGCCTTTGAGCTGATTGCGGGCGCTGAGCTTCATGTGCCGCCTCCGGGTTTCGCTATGTCGATTTGGACATAGCGCATCTGAACCAAAGATGCCGCCGCCCGGCAAGCCTAAAGTTCAGATCTTCGGAGTCGGCTCGGCGCGGGCGCGGCGCGCCAGGGCGGCGAGGTCTTCCGCGGCTCGCGCATCGGCGAGGGCGTGGATGCGGCGGTAGCGTTCGAGCACCTCGGCGCCAAATTCGGTCAGCGACGCGCCGCCGCCGCCTGCGCCGCCCGGCATCGCCGCGACGAGCGGCTCGGTGAAGGCCTGGTTCATGCTGTCGAGCAGGACCCAGGCGCGCTTGTAGGGCATCCGCATCTCGCGCGCCGCCGCCGAAATCGATCCGGTATCGCGGATCGATTCGAGCAATCGGGCCTTGCCGGGTCCGATCCGCGCACCGGATTCGAAGATGAGGCTGACCTTTACCCGCGGCATTGCCGGCGCCGGCGGCAGGCCGGCCTCCGCTTCAGTACTGCACGCGCTGGGTCAGCGCGCCGTCGATGATCAGGTTTGTGCCGGTGATAAAGCTGGCGCGCGGGCTGGCGAGGAAGACGACCGCGTTGGCGACCTCCTCCGGGGTGCCCATACGCCCGGTCGGGTTGCGCGCCAGCATCTGGCCGAACATATCGGGGTTGTTCCGGCGGACCTGGTCCCACACGCCGCCCTCGAAAAAGACGTTGCCGGGCGAGACCATATTGGCCCGGATGTTCTTTGCCGCGAGATTGCGCGCCAGCCCCTTGATATAGGGCAGCAGCGCCGCCTTGACCGCGGCATAGGAGCGGGTGGGGCCGTAGACCTCCGCCATCGCGGTGCTGCCGACCGCGACGATCGCGCCGGCCTGCGAGTGGTCGAGCAAGGGCAGCGCGGCCTCGATGCCGAACACGGTGCTCATCACATCGATCTCGAACCCACGCCGCCAGGCGGCTTCGTCCATCCCCTGGGCGAGCGCGCTGACATTGGCGATAAAGATGTCGAGACCGCCGAGCGCCGCGCCGGCCTCGCCGATCCAGCCGCGCAGCGCTGCCAGATCGGCGACATCGACCGCGCCGCCGAACGCCCTGATGCCGGCTCCCTCAAGCTCGGCGACGGTCCGGTCCACCGCCTCGTGCGTGCGCGCACAGATCGCGACATCGCACCCCTCGGCGGCGAGCAAGGTTGCGATGGCGCGGCCGATGCCGCGGGTGCCGCCGGTGACAACAGCTTTTTTTCCCTGCAATCCGAGATCCATCGCTCCCGCCGCTCCCTTCTTCCGGTCCGAGGCACACCCGAAAAACCGGCGCCCTGTACACTGTCGGGATGTACACTATGCCGGCCCGAAGCAGGTCAACAACAGCGGCCTGAAGCTCCGGGTTTTCCGGTAACCGCACCGCTCCGCACGCACGCTCCGCCCGCCGAGACATGAGCATTGCCCAATGGTTCCGCGGCCGTCGCGGCGCAGCCCCGGCGGCTTCGACCGGCGCGGCGACCCCGGCCGCACGCGCGGCGTCACGTTGGGCAATGCTTGCCAGCCCCGATTTCCGCCGCCTCTGGCTCGTCGGTTTTGTCATCTCGGCGGTGCGCTGGCTGGAGATGCTGGCGGTCGGGGTTTTTGTCTACGAGCAGACCGGTTCGGCGTTCGACGTTGCGCTGATGACGCTGCTGCGCATGCTGCCGCTGGCACTGTTCGGGGCGGTGATCGGCGCATTGGCCGAACGGATCGAGCGGCGCAAGGCGCTGATCGGTGTCGTGCTGCTGATGCTGACGACCTCGCTGACCCTGGCCGTGCTCGCCTACGCCGATGTGCTGGCTGTCTGGCATCTGGCGCTCGCCAGCTTTGTCAACGGGGTTGCGTGGGCGGCCGACAACCCGGTGCGGCGGGTCATGATCGGCGAGGTCGTCGGGTCCGAGCAGATGGGATCGGCGATGTCGCTCGATGTCGGCGGCAACAACGCCAGCCGCATGCTGGGTCCGACGATCGGCGGTGCGCTGCTCGCCTGGGCCGGGATTTCCGGCGCGTTCACGGCCAGCGTGCTGTTCTATGTTGTCGCGCTGGCCGCCGCGATCGCGCTGCGGCACCGCAATATCCAGATCGCCGCGCCGGTCGGCAGCGTGCCGGCGCGCATCATCGAGGGGTTTGTGCTGGTGCGGCGCGAACCCCGGCTGATCGGGATATTGCTCGTGACGGTCATCTACAACGTGTTCGGATGGCCGTTCACCGCGATGATCCCGGTCATCGGCAAGGACAATCTGGAGCTTGGTGCGAGCGCGATCGGGGCGCTGGCGAGCATGGACGGGATCGGCGCGTTTATCGGCGTCGTCGCGATCGCGGTTTATGCAAGACCGGCGCATTACACGCTGCTCTATGTCGGCGGCGTCGCGGTGTACATGGCGATGCTGATCGTCTTTGCGCTGGTGCCGAACGTGCCGGTGGCCGGGGCGGCGCTGCTGCTGACCGGCGTGTCGAATGCCGGGTTCAGCGTCATGCAGGCGACGCTGATCTATCTCGCGGCGCCGCCCGAGATGCGCGGCCGGTTGTACGGGGTCCTGTCGGTCTGCATCGGCTCGGGTCCGATCGGATTTCTGGCGCTCGGGGTGCTCGCCGACCTGATCGGCGCCTCGGCGGCGACGGCGCTGTCGGGCGCGGTGGGGCTGGGCGCGCTGGCGGCGACGTGGAAGTGGTGGCGGCGGCTCGGGAGCGCCTGATTTCTCATTACGGCGGCGCGAGCTGCTGCGAAACAGCGCAGTTCAGGAACCTGGTCCGGGCTGAATTGTTGGCGGCTTGAAGCCGGAAGGACGAGGCCAAGCCCATGGACGATCCACTGAAGCTGCGGGAGTTGGCCGCTTGGTACCGCGAATTCGCGGAGAAGACGGGAAACCCGTCGATCTGGGAAGCCCGCCTGCGAACGGCCGAGGATCTTGAGCGGGAGGCCGATCGGCTGGAACAGCGTCAAGCGGTGATGCTCGAAATGAGCTGATCCGTTACGGCGCTGGGGCAGGTTGTCGCTTCGGCAAGCGCGGCAGACTGATGGGCGGGCGTCGCAGCGCCGCCAGTCCTTGGATGTTTCAACCCCGCATAGCGCAGGCTAACGATTTCGGGGTGTGACCGGTTGCGGTGCCTCGCTGCGGTGTAAGCGCGTCGCAACACCGGGAGATCGGTCTCTCGGTCGGGCAGTTGCCGAGAGGGCGGCCGGATCGCCAAACGGCGAACCCGCTGACCGCCCCAACGTTTCCAAGTCTTCTGAAACGGTGCTCGACAACGCCAGCCTGATCGAATGTTCGTGCGTTACTGCAAGCTCGTTGAGATCGTCGTGAAGAGGGCGCCCAGATCGGTGCCGACGGTGGTCATCGTGCCGACTGCGGCCACGCCGATCAGGGCGGCGATGAGGCCGTATTCGATCGCCGTGGCGCCGTCTTCGTTCTTCAAGAGCTTGGCAAGCGTCGTTACCATGTGCATCGGAGTCACTCCCAGGTGAGCGGTTTTGACGTCCGGATGATCGCCCCAGGAGCTTTCGAAGAAGTTAAGATGCTCGCCATAACGAAGTTATCGCATCGGATTTTCCTAGAATTCACCCGAATGAATTCTTCGGAAACCGGGTTCAATTTCTCAATTTCAGGTTTGCCTTGCTGCTCTGCAATTCAGCGAGATAGGCATCTACGGTGCCGATATGGGTCGTCAGCTTCATGCGGACCGGAAACAACATGTCGCTGCCGGGGATCAGCCGCGCGTACCAGATCGTTCCTTCGTTCGCGCCTTCGTCCTTCTCGGCTTCGTCAACCGCGCGATTGTGGCGCCGCATGTGGCACGCGGTCGCGACACCCTCGAAATTCTGTCCGCCCTGCGGCTTCAGCATCTGCTGGCCGCCATCGGTAAAGACGAGGTCGTAGCGGTGCCGTCCGTCGAAGACCGGAACAGTCATCGCGCAGGTCCCCTTGGTGGCGAGCTGCCGTTCCAGCCGCAGATAGGCGCTCAGATTATCGACGGTGCCGCGCGCCGCCTCGGGCGCGACGATGTTCGAGGGCGGCGGGTTCGAGCTGCCCTGGACGGTGCCGTCCGCCGCATAGCTGACCTGACTGTGGCGTTCGACCCCGTTGCGCCTTGTCTGGTTGCGGAACGAGGCGGGGATCGCGGAGCCGGGGACGAGCCTGCCATGCGCGACCGCATAGGTTTTCTGATCGACCACCAGCCCGGCCAGTCCGGTCGTCGCATAATCGACGCTGACCGCATAGCGTCCGGGGTTCTCCTCGAGCAGCGAGCGCATCTCGAGCACGCGCATGCCCAGGGGACCGATCACATCGATCCTTATCGCGATGCGATCGGCCGAATTGGCGGCCGCAATCGGAGCCGCGCAGCCGAGCAGCGCCGCTGCAAGGCAAGACATGCCGCTAACCCGTCGAGTCGTCATATAACCCCCCGTCGCAAATCATTGCGCAAGTCGATTGCCGCAGCAGGGCGAGCCGGATGCGGCCAATTGTTCGGCAGTACCCCCGTTTGTCTTTGCTTCTCGTGATGATACGGATGCGGCGCAGACCAGGCAACCCGCGGCAACTTTCAAACTGGCGTTTCGGCCTTGTTTCTCGCTCATCTTTCGTCATCTACGCTAATTTGAGGCAATCGTTCCAACGCGAGGTAGCGTCATGAGCACGACGCCTACGGTATTGACGGCGCCCCCGCGCCGCGATCCGGGCAAGTTTCGCGACGAGCTGCGGACCGCCTCAGGCGAACCGCGCGCCCGGGTCGCTCTCAAATCGCTGGACACGCTATGGTTCAACACCGGAACGCTGTGCAATCTGACCTGCGGTCATTGTTATATCGAGTCCTCGCCGCGCAACGACCGGCTGGTCTATCTGAGCGTCGCCGACGTGGCGCAATATCTCGACGAGATCGCAGCGCTGCGGCTCGGCACCGGGCTGATCGGCTTCACCGGCGGCGAGCCGTTTATGAACCCGCAAATTACGCAGATCCTGGAGATGACCCTGAGAAGCGGCTTCCGGGTCCTGGTGCTGACCAATGCGATGAGGCCGATGCACAAGATGAGGCCGGCGCTGCTGGGGCTGGGCGAACGGTTCGGCGATCGGTTGCAGCTCCGCGTGTCGCTCGACCATTACGCCCCCGCCGTGCACGAGGCCGAACGCGGCCGGCGCAGCTGGCGGCCGACGATCGACGGGTTGTTGTGGCTGGCGCGCAACGGGTTTGCCATGTCGGTCGCGACCCGCCGTCTGTCGGGCGAGAGCGAGGCCGAGATGCGGCGCGGCTTTGCCGGGCTGTTCGCCGAATTGGGGATCGCGATCGACAGCGACGATCCGCTCGCGCTGACCGTGTTCCCGGAAATGGACGAAACGGCCGAGGTGCCCGAGATCACCGAGGCATGCTGGGGAATCCTCGGGAAATCGCCGGACGACGTGATGTGCGCCGGCTCGCGAATGGTCGTCAGGTTCAAGGGGGCGGCAGAGCCGACCGTGATCGCCTGCACGCTGTTGCCCTACGATCCGCGTTTCGATCTCGGGCCGAACCTTGCCGGCGCGCTCGGCAGCGTGGCGCTCAACCATCCGCATTGCGCCAAATTCTGCGTTCTCGGCGGCGGCGCGTGCAGCCGCTTCTGAGCCGGTCAGGCTGGGTCGCCGGTATCGGGAGCGAGACCGGCGCAGGTAATCCCGTACACCGCGCAAACCTCGTCCTTGTCCGAGGTATCGCCGCTGATCCCGACCGCGCCGATGATCTCCCCTGGGATCTCCCCTGGGATCTCCCCTGGGATCTCGCCTGCCGCGCCGCGGATCAGCACACCGCCGGGGACCGGGACGATGCGCCCCCCGGAAGCGACGGTTAGCGCCTGGAGGAACGCGGTATTGCCGGCGGCGACCCGCCGCGCGAATTCGCGCCCACCAAACCCCATGCCGAGCGTGCCCCAGGCTTTCCCCATCGCGATCTCGGGGCGCAGCAGGCTCGATCGATCCTCCCGCTTCATCGCCTTGAGCTGCCCGCCGGCATCGAGAACCACGACGGTCAGCGGCTGAAGGTTCAACTCGCGGCCCTTTTCGAGCGCCTTGTCGACGATCGTCGAGGCCTGGGCGAGGGTCAGGGCGGTCATTTCCGGGTCTCCTGTGCTGTTTGGCGGAGCGCGCGCCAGACACGTTCGGGGGTGGCCGGCATGTCGATATCCGGGGTCTCGGGCAATGCGTCGGCGACTGCGTTCATGATCGCGGCGAGGGCAGCGGTCGTGCCGGCTTCGCCGACCCCCTTGACGCCGAGCGGGTTGGTGCGGGTCGGCACGGGGCGCAACTCGCTCGCGATACCGGGCAGATCGTCGGCGCGCGGCATCGCATAATCCATAAACGAGCCGGCCAGAAGCTGTCCGGTCCCGGAATCGTAAACGCCGTGTTCGAGCAGGGCCTGCCCGGCGCCCTGCACGACCCCGCCGTGTACCTGCCCTTCGACCAGCACCGGTTGCAGCACCCGGCCGCAATCATCGACCGCGGTATAGGAAGCCAGCGACACATGCCCGGTATCGGGGTCGATCTCGATTTCGGCGACATGGACGCCGTTCGGAAAAGTCGGCTTCACATCGGCGGTGCGGCGCATGTCGAGAGGCTCGGCGATCACGCCCTCGGCGGCGAGGGTGCGGGTCTGCGCGGCCAGATCGAACAGACCGATCCGCCGGTCGGTGCCGGCGATCTCGAACACCCCGTCGCGATAGACGATATCGGCCTCGGCGGCTTCGAGGAGATGCGCGGCGACACGGCAACCCTTCTCGATGACCGCGTCGATCGCCGCGACAAGCGCGCCGCCGACCGACATCGTCGAGCGCGAGGCGACCGCGCCGGCGCTCGGGACGCCATCATCGCTGTCGCCCTGTTCGAAATCGACCTGTTCGACCGGGATACCGAGCCGCTCGGCGGCGAGCCGGCGATACAGCGTGCGATGACCCTGGCCGCTCGCCTGCACGCCGATCGCGAGCAACAGCCGGCTGTCGCCGGGAAAAGCAAGCGAAGCGCCCTCGCCGGGCTGGCCGCCGGCGATTTCGAGAAAGCACGAAACGCCGAGTCCGCGGCGCTTGCCGGACTGGCGCGACACGGTTTCGCGCTCCGGATAGCGCGCGACATCGGCGGTGGCGAGCGCGGCCTCGAACAACGCCGGAAAATCGCCGCTGTCATAGGTCGTGCCGACCGGGGTTTTGTAGGGTATCCGGTCCGGCCGGATCAGGTTGCGCCGCCGCAATTCGAGCCGGTCGATGCCGGAGGCAAGCGCCGCCGCATCGACGAGCCGTTCGAGCATGTAATTCGCCTCGGGTCGCCCGGCGCCGCGATAGGGTCCGGTCGGCACCGTACTCGTGAACAGACAGCGGATGCGCAGCCCGATCCGCGCGATGTCATACATGCCGGGCAGACAGCGCGTGAAATTCGCCGTCGCGATAAAGGCCGCGTGCGAGGTCAGGTAGGCGCCCATATTGGCGAGCACATCGATATCGAGCGCGAGAAACCGCCCGTCGGGCGCCAACGCCAGTGCCGCCTCGATGATCGTGTCGCGCGCCTGGTTGTCGGTCAGAAACCCCTCGGAGCGGCTCGCCAGCCAGCGCACGGGGCGGCCGGTCCGCTCTGCCGCGACGAGGAGGGCGGGGTATTCCGGATAGCCGGTCGCGCGCATGCCGAAGGCGCCGCCGACATCGCCGCTCAGGACACGGATGCGCTCGGGCGGCAGCCCCATGCACCGCGCCAAATTCTGTCGCAGCACAAAGGCGCTCTGCGAGGCGCAGGACAGGATATAGCGGCCGCTTTTGGCGTCGTAGCGCGCCAGCGCGCCGCGCGGCTCCATCGGCGCCATGACGATGCGCTGGTTGACGAGACGGACCCGCGCGACAAAAGCGGCTTCGGCGAAAACCGGCGCGACCGCTGCGCGGTCGGTGCCGCCGAACCCGTCCCAGTCGAGCGCGATGTTGCCCGGCGCCTCGGGCCAAAGTTGCGATGCCTGCGGCAGTACCGCGGCCGCGACATCGGTCACGGGGTCGCGCGGTTGGTAATCGACCGCGACAAGCTCGGCGGCGTCGCGCGCGATCGCTTCGCTGTCGGCGACGACGAGCGCCACGGCCTCGCCGGCATGGCGGACGCAATCGCCGGCCAGCGCCGGACGATCGGGCACGACCAGCCCGGCGCCGTTCGGGACCGGGCTGGACAGAGTCACGTTGCCGATCCCGGAAGCGGCCAGATCGGTGGCGGTCAGCACCGCGAGGACACGAGGAAGCGCCCTGGCCGCGCTTGCGTCGATGCCGCGGATTGCGGCAAAGGCGTGCGGCGAGCGGATAAAGACGGCGTGCGCCTCATCCGCGCCGCGGTCGTCGTCGCAGAAACGCCCGGCGCCGATCAGCAGGCGGCGATCCTCGTCGCGCGGCTCGAACGGCAGGCTCATCCGGGGTTCCTCCAGCTTCGACGTTGACGGCGCGACGATCAGCTTGCCACAGCCGGGGCAGGGGGCCAGCGGCAAAAGCGAGGACGCCCGGCAGGCGGTGACCCGGAGCGGGGTGCTGCGTCATTGTGACCGTGATGCTTCTCACCGCATGCCGATGCTAGTCTGATGTGGCCGGTCGAATACAAGCACTCGATCGGTGTCGCCGGCTGAGAGCGACGCAACGGGAGACAGCACATTGTCGAAAAGAGGGGGCCAATGACCGGGCCGACGACCGGGCGCCGCAGAAACGCCGCCGCCGTGTCCTCGGCCGCCTCGCGCCGGCCCTGATCGGGGGATGTCATGGCGGTTTCTCTCGATCTGCTGATAAACGCGATCGTCGCCGGTATTCTGCTCGGCGGCTTCTACGCCGCGGTGACGGTCGGGATTACGATCACGTTCGGCATGCTCGACATCGCCAATATCGCGCAGCCGGCCTTTATCCTGCTCGGGTCGTATGCGGCCTACCTCATCAACGTGACGATGGGGGTGGACCCGATCCTGATCGGGGTGGCGATGCTGCCGGTCTTTTTTCTGATCGGGATGGCGGTTTATCAGCTTTATTACCATTCGTTCGAATCGCGCGGCGAGCAGTCGATTCAAGGGCTGGCTTTCTTTTTTGGCCTGCTCTTTGTCGTCGAGGTGTCGCTGATCCTGGTCTTCGGGGTCGATTACCGCTCGGTTGAAGCGCCTTACACGCGGGGCGCTCTGCGGTTCGGCATCTTCGACATCCCGTATCGCATGCTGGTGCCGTTCGTCTGCTCGCTGCTGCTTATCGCACTGTTGCAGTTCTACCTGACGCACAGCTTTATCGGGCGGGCGATCCTTGCCGTCTCGCAGGACCCGCTCGCGCTGCGGCTGATGGCGGCCAACCCGGTCCGGATCAAGCGCATCGCGTTCGGCATCTCGATCGCGACCTGCGCGCTGGCCGGAGCCTTTCTGATCATCATCCAGACCGTCGAGCCATCGATCGGGCGCGAGTATATCGGACGCATCTTTGCGATCTGCGTTCTTGGCGGGATGACGAGCTTTCCGGGAATGGTGGTGGCGGCGATGCTGATCGGTGTCGTCGAGAGCATCACCGCGACCTTTTACGGGCCGTCCTGGGCGCCGGCGGTGGCGTTCGGTTTTCTGCTGATCACGCTGGCGGTGCGTCCCGCCGGTCTGCTGGGACGATAGAAGGTGCGGACCGCAACGTTCTGGCTGGTGGCCGCCGCGGTCGGGGTCGCGCTCATCGCGCTGAGCCGGGGCTTTATCGAGAACGAGTACTACTTCTTCGCCGCCTATGTCGTGCTGCAATACGTCGTGCTGGCGACCGCGTGGAACATCCTCGGCGGCTATACCGGGTACATCAATTTCGGCACCGGCGCGTTCTTTGCGATCGGCGCCTACAGCACGGTCGTTCTGCACAATCTGCACACCAAGCCGGCGCTGATGCAGGCCTGGTTCGGTACGACGCTCCCGGCGATCCCGCTGCCGCTGATGATCCTGGTCGGCGGCATCGTCGCGGGGCTTATCGGGCTCGGCACCGGTTATCTGACGCTGCGTCTGCGCGGCGTGTTCTTCGCAATCGCGACCCTGGCGCTCGCGGTCGTCGTGCAGACGCTGATCGTGAACTGGGATTATGTCGGCGGCTCGCGCGGCACCTATGTGATCCGGCCGGCGCAGGGGCCGTTCGGCTTCAGCTACATCCAGTACCTGTACGCGCTGATGATTGCCTTGTCGGTCATCGCGGTGGCGATTGCCCGCACGATCGAGCGGTCCCGTCTCGGGCTCGGTTTCGCCGCGATCCGCGACGACGAGCAGGCCGCCGAGGCGGGCGGTGTGCCGACATTGCGGCTAAAGCTGATCGCGACGACACTGTCCGGCGGTCTGATGGGCATGGCCGGCGCGCCGCTCCCATATTACGTCACCTATGTCGAGCCGGCCTCCGCGTTCAACCTGTCCTATGCGGTCAACGCGGTCGCGATGCCGGTGATCGGCGGGATGACGAGCTGGGTCGGTCCGATCATCGGGGCGGTCCTGCTCGGCACGATCCAGCAGCTCGCGACCGTGACGATTTCGTCGGCGCTCAACCTGCTGATCGTCGGGCTGCTGCTGATCTTTTTTGTCATGATCGCGCCGAACGGGATCGTTGGTCTGGTCACGGCCCAGCGGCGCAGACGTCGCGTCGCTGCTGAGACCGCCGCGACGCGGGAGCGGACGGCGTGAGCGACAGGGCCGCGCCGGCGATCCTGACCGTCAGCGGATTGGGCAAGCGGTTCGGCGGGTTTGTCGCGCTCGACAATATCAATCTCGATGTCGCGTCCGGCGAGCGGCTCGGGCTGATCGGCCCGAACGGCTCCGGCAAGAGCACGCTTGTCAACTGTCTGTGCGGCACGTTGCAGAACGAGACCGGCAGCGTCGTGTTCGACGGCAGGCGGCTCGAGGGGCTGATCGCGCACCAGCGCACCCGCCTCGGGCTGGCGCGCAGCTTTCAGCTGCCAAAGCCGTTCCACACGCTCAATCTTGTCGACAATTTGCGGGTGCCGCTGCTCTATACGGTCAATGCCCGCCACGGACACCGGCGTCATCACTTGTCAACCGCGCAGGTCGAGGAGCGCTGTCACGAGCTGCTGCAACAGGTCGGGCTTCGCGACAAGGCGCGGCGGCTGCCGCGCGACCTGACCCAGGTCGAGATGCGCAAGCTCGAACTGGCCCGCGCCGTCGCCACCGAGCCGCGCCTGCTGTTTGCCGACGAGGCGATGGCCGGGCTGTCGCATGCCGAGATCGAGGACATTCTCGCGGTGCTGTTCCGGCTCAACGAGCAGGGCATCACGATCGTGCTGATCGAGCACATCATGAGCGCGGTTATGAGTTTTTCGACCCGTCTCGCCGTTCTGGTCGCCGGTCAGAAGATCGCCGACGGTCCGCCGCAGGAGGTCGTGCGCAACCCCGAGGTCGAGAGGGCCTATCTTGGCGAATAGCTCTCCGAACGGCGCTTCGGCTCGGAACGGCCTGACGATCGCCGATGTCAGCGCCGGCTATGGTTCGGTGCGGGTGCTCGAAGACATCTCGCTCGGCGTCTCGCACGCCGAAACCGTGGTGCTGCTCGGCACCAACGGCAACGGCAAGAGCACCTTGATGAAATGCGTCATGGGGATGGTGCGGCCGAGCGCCGGCAGCATCGTCGCCGAGATCGACGGACGAAAACACGAGCTGGTCGGGCGCAGCACCGAGGAAATCGTCGATCTCGGGATCACGCTGGTGCCGGAAGGCCGCCGTCTGTTCCCGAAACTGACCGTCGAGGAGAATTTGCTGCTCGGCGCGTTCCGGCCGTCGGCGCGCGGTGCGATTACGGCCAATCTCGATTCCTGCTACGAAACCTTTCCGCGTCTGTTGGAGCGGCGGCGCCAGTTGGCCGGCAGCATGTCGGGCGGCGAGCAGCAGATGCTGGCGCTGGCGCGCGCGCTGATGTCGTCGCCGCGCATTCTGTTGATCGACGAGCCGTCGGTCGGGCTCGCCCCGATCCTGGTCAGCCGCACGATCGAGAAGATCCGGGAGCTGAAGGACCGGTTCGCGCTGACCGTGCTGATGGCCGAGCAGAATTTCAACCAGGCGGTCCGGATCGCCGATCGCGGCTATGTCATCGTGCACGGCCAGATCGCGTTTGAGGGTCGCAACGCCGATGAGCTGAACAACAACGAACTGGTGCGGAAATTCTATCTCGGGCTGTAATCCGGCTATTAGAGTGTCTTTGGTAAACGTGTATTATAGCGTCATCATGGTTGCCATGCTGCCGCATCAAAGCCCACGAGGATGCACGAAGTTCAGCACCCTTGTCCCTACATATATAAAATAGAAGCTATGTCATATCCCCATCCCAGCATTCCGCTATTGAAAGACGTGCTTTGGCGTCTTGTCGGACGTGATCTCGAATTCGCTGAAAGTCTCCTCGAATACGCTGAATCGCACGGCGGCTGTCTCACGGAAAATCAAGAACCCTGGGTGGACGAGCTAATAAGGCGCGCCGATACCCCACCGCTGTTAGAATTCGGGGTTCCGCCGTTCGCCGGGCTAATTGCCTTGCTAAACGAAGCTGCTAAGACTATGCCTCGGCCAAGGCTCCTAGAGCGTGATCGCATCAGGTTGAAGCATAGCCGGCATTGGCGAGGTAGTTTGCGCATTCCTGTGCGGTGAAATGATCGAGCAAGGAGCCGATCTGGCGCCAGGTAGCATCGGTGGTGCGCGGATCGGCTTTGCGCAGCAGGGTCTTGAGCTTGG
>JBFWVT010000032.1:0-53991 GCA_050246595.1 Alphaproteobacteria bacterium | reverse complement strand
CCGCGCACCACCGAGGACACGTGGCGCCAGATCGGCTCATTGCTCGATCATTTCTCCGCACAGGAATGCGCAAACTACCTCGCCAATGCCGGCTACGCTTCAACCTGAAACGATCACGCTCTAATGCCGGCCGGAGGCCGGCGATCCGGCCTCCAGTCGTTCCGTCCGGATTGCGCCCGGCCTAACGCGGATCGGGAGCGGCGAAGACGAGCAGCCAATCCGTCGCGAAACGCTCGCGCAACAGCCGCTCCGGTGTCGTTTCGAGCACATTGCCGTGCAAATCGAGATAACGCGGCTTGCCATAGATCGTGCAGAGCGTGGCGAGCAGTGCGCCGGGATCGCGCGCGCGAGCGGCGTTGAATTCGAGCACCAGATGCGGCCTGTCGCGCCGCAATGTCGCGAGCATGCCGGCGATAACCGCCTCCTCGGCCCCCTCGGCGTCGATCTTGATAAAGTCGATGCGGCGCTGGTCGGCGGCGAGCGTATCGACCGAGGATTGCGCGACCCGGTGCAGCGTGCCGGGAATGCGGTCGAGACCGTCCGGCGAGGCGACGAGCTGGGCGTTTTTCGGCTCGCGCTCAGGCACGAAAAGCAGCGACTCCGGCGCGTCACCAGCCCCGGCCGCGGTCTCGATCACGGTCGCGATATGCTCGAACCCGTTGAGCGCGACCGAGCGGCGCAGCATCGCAGCGGTCTCCGGCGCCGGCTCGATCGCGAGAACCCGGCCGCTCTCGCCGACCAGCGCCCCGAGCAGCACTGTGTAATACCCGAAATTGGCCCCGACATCGATCGCCGCCATGCCGGCGCGCACATGGCGGGCGATATGGATCGTCAGACCCATTTCCCAGAACCCGTCGAGCAGCAGATGCGCGCCCAATCCCGCGTCGCGCGTATCGACATAAAGCTTGTACCGCCCGAGGATGCGGCACAGCGCCTCGTTGCCGCCGAGATAGACCGGCTGGGCGCGGGCGCGGCACAGCGCTTCGAGCGCGCGCTTCGAACGCCCGGCGAATTCCTCGATATCGAGACGGTCGAGCCCGCCGCGCGCGGCGAGCGGCAGTGACGCCGCCGATCGGAACGCCGATCGCAGCAGCGCCCGCGCCCGCCTCATCCGATGTCGGGATCGGCGGCGCCGATACCGGCCGCTGCGGCGAGGCGCACGAGATCGTCGCGGCCGGCCAGCATGTCGTCGAGCGAGCCGAACGCGTTCATGTAATGGCCGCGAAACCCTTTTCCCTCGATTCGCCGGAACAGGTCGGCGAAATCGAGATCGCCCCGGCCCGGCCGCAGGTGAACCTCGTACCCGTTGCGGAAACAGTCGGCGAGGCGGATCTCGTGAACCCGCGCGACATCGAGCGCCTCGACAAACCCGGCGACGCCCTCGGGCACGAGATGCGCGTGATTGGCCGTGAATGACAGGCGAAAGGCCGGCGATTGAATATGCTCGAAATAGAAGCGCCATTCCTCGACCGTATGAGCGAGATAATGGACTTCCGCCTGTTCGGGTTCCTTGTTCAGGTTTTCCAGCAGGATCAGCGCGCCGCGCCGCCCGGCGTAATCCGCCAGCCGCATCAGCCGGTCGCGTCCCGCCCGCAGGCGCTGGTCGCGGTCCGACGTGAAATGGAACCCGGCATGAACGACGATCCATCCGGCGCCGAGCCGCGAGGCGGCATCGACATAGGCTTCGAGATAGCGATCGACCGCATCGCCGACCAGCGGCGCATACTCGGCGACATTGACCGAAGAGGCGGTATGCAGACCGAGCCGGATGCCGTGCCGCTCGCATCCCTCGCGTATCGCGGCGGCGCGCGCGTTGTCGATCGTGCCGAGCGCGTTGGCGCCGGTATCGAGCTGCACGTCGATAAACCGCACCGAATGCTCGGCCGCCCAGGCGACCGCGTCTTCCAGCGGCAGTTTGTGTCCGATATCGACGCCGATCCGGTCACGTAGGGTCATTGGTGCATCCGTTGAGATTGGGACCGCTTCCATCCCGGCCGCCCGGCGGGCGGGATGTCACGCGTTCCGCCGCAATCGCGTCATGCCGCCTCAGCCGTAATGCTCGATGTAGCTGCGGACATAGCTCTCCCAGGTCACCTCAAGACCGCGATTGAGATAGCGGGTCGCCTCGTCGGCCCATTGCACGCCGAGATCGCGCGCCACTTTCGGATGCACCGGGATCTGCGGGTTGCGCAGCATCGCGTCATAGGTTTCGTCGAGCGCGATCGGGGCGGTAACGCCGACCGATCTGGCGACCGACTGCATCAGCAGGTTGAACACCTGCCAATTGGGCCGCACGGTGGTGTGAAACAGTCGCCGGTTCCGGAAATTCTCCAGGATGAAGGCGCCGAGCGCAAAGCCGAATTTTCTGTCCATGCCATCGAGGCGGCGGATCTCCAATTCGTGCAGCCGGCGGTAATTGACCAGACCCGGCAGGTCGAGCGCGCGATAGGCCTGAAACCGCGCCTCGCGGTCCGGGATTTCCTGGCGCAGCCGAGCCAGTAGACCGTCGAGATACGGAAAGGTCAGGTTCGGTCCCTCGCGCGCGCGCGCGTCGTTGTCGCCGGGGCCGTTCCAGGCGTCGAACGGCCACGGCGAGGCAAACCGCACCAGCGGGAAACGCACCGCATCGGCCCCCGGACGCACCCGGTCGCGCAGCGGGAACTCGTCCCACAGCCTGATGTCCTGGATCAGCACGATGTCGCAGGTTTCGAGATCGCGCGCCGCGAATTCGTGCAGATTTTTCGGCAACTGCACAAAGTGGTACTTCACGTCGAACAGCCGGCTCAGCGTCTCGATGCGGGTAAATCCCTGGCGCAGCGTTTCCGATTGGCAATTGCCGATGATGACCACCTTGCGGCGCCCGGAACGATAAACCGGGCGATGGCCCGGCGCCGCGGCAGACGCGGCTTCCGGGATCGGATCGTCGAGCCGGATCAGATCGACCGCTTCGACCGTCAGCGAGGCGTTGCCGTGATGGTAGAGCCTGATGTCGAACGGCGCGTCCGCACCGGCTTCGAGCGACAGATCGGCCGGCACGGTGAAATCGAGCGCGACCGGTCCGCCGCCAAGCTCGTCGGCACCGATGTCGCGTCGCACCAGCTCGATCCCGGTCGTTTCGGGCCGCCGGGCCAGACGCATCGTCCAGCTTCGGCTGCGCCAGCGGCTTTCGCCCGACACCGCGATCCCGAGCACCGGCCGGTCTGGCCGCCGCGCCGTCCCGCAGCGGGCGCGCACGACCAGCCGAAAGCGCCCGCTCGGCAGCCGCAGATACGGCCACCCGCCGTAAAGCAGGCATCCCGCCGGTTCGTGCCGTGATGCCGCGAGGGCGCCGCCGCTGGTGCGCCGGCCGAGCCAGCTCCTGTCCAGCCGCCCGAGCAGCCGCCATTGGCTGGTGCCCGCAGGGGGGTCGACGCTCTCGGGTGGCGGTGCATCGTCCGGCAGTTTTTCGAGATCGACCGAGGCGATCGCCAGGGCGGCGTTGCCGAGATGGAAAAAGCGGAACTCGTATCGTCCCTCGTTGCCGCCTTCGAGACTGTGTTCGGGGGGGACCTCGAAATCGAGCGCGCCGGAGCCGCCGGCGAGATCGGCGGCGGTAAAGTCCTTCCATTGCTGCTGGAACCGGCTCAGGACGATGATTTCGACCCCGAGCACCGGATGCGCGGTCATGCGCGGTCGGAAGCAGCCGGCGCGAAATCTCAGCCGGTAGCGCCCTTGCGGCAGGTGCAGATACGGCCCATACAGCAGGCAGCCGGCCGGCTCGGAGCGTCGGATCGCGACCGTACCGTCCGGCCGCCTTGTGCCGATCGCGCCCTTTTCGAGCCGTAGCAGGATTTCCTGATGCAGCCCCTGAGAGGCAACGCGTTCAACGGACCGCGCGCCGCTATCCCGCAGCGCCAGATCGGCAACCATCAACCCAACCGCCCGCCCCGTTGCAGATCGTGCCGAGCCTGACGGATCGCTCGGCCCGAGGCAAGACGGTGCATCGGCGCGCCTACAGGCGGTGCCACAGGCGGCGGTATCGCTCGCGCGTCCGGCCGCGCCGGGACAGCCAGCGCTTGAAACGGACCGGGACCGATCGGCGGCGGCGTTCGAGCGTCGCGACATCCTGCTCGGGCGTGCGGGTCAGCAGGCAATTGGCGAATCCGGCGATGTCGTCCGCCCCGGCCACCGGAAGGATGCGGTAATCGGGAAGAATGCGGCAGACGCGGAACCCGAGCGCATGAATGTAGTCGACAAACTCGGCCGGCTTGACCGTATGGGCCAGCATGTAATCGGCGAATTCGATCAGAAACCGCAGATTGGGCGAGCGGGCGATTGTCCGCTCCATCCCGCGCAGGACCGGCGGTTCGTGCCCCTCGACATCGATCTTGACCAAGTCGACTGCCAGATCCCGCGGCAGGAACGCATCGATCGTGGTCATCTCGACCTCGGCCGTGCGGCGCGGACCGCCGTCCAGCGGTACGTCGGACATCGTGCCGAGGTGAAAGGCTTCGGCGGGATAGTACAGGACCCCGCGACCGCAGCGATCGGATACCAGGACATTGGCCGCCACGACATTGGGGTTGCCGTAATGACCGTTGGCGATCAGCGTGCGCCGCAGCGAGGGGAAGATCTCGGGGTTGCCCTCGAAGGCGTAGAGCCTGCCCTGTCGGCCGACCACGCCGGCGGCCAGCGCCGTGTAGAGGCCGAAATTGGCGCCGATATCGAGCACGACCGAGCGCGGCGTCAGAAAGGTCCGGAAGATCCGGACCACGTCGCTTTCCAGATCCCAGCCCAGCAGATAGGCAAACGAGTCGAGCGACCGCAGATCGACGCAGACATATTCGCCGCCCGGCAGCCGCACGAGCGCCCGGTCGCTCCCGATCGGCAGCGACGGGCGCGGCTTCAACATCCGGTTCCGGCGCGCGCCGGACCGCTCGCTATCGTGCCGGAGACCGCCCTTCCCCGGTTTGCGCGGCACGACCGGGAAGGGATCGCCGTCGTCGCCGGCACCGCCGCTTTGTCGCTGCGCCGTGCCGGCGCCCGCTCAGGCAAGCCGGATCGCGGCGGCTTCGGGTCCCTTGCGGCCCTCGGCGATATCGACGACGACGCGCTGGCCCTCGTTGAGCCCGGTCAGCCCGGCCCGTTGCAGCGCCGAGGCATGCACAAACACGTCCTTGCCGCCGCCGTCGCGCGTGATAAAGCCGAAGCCCTTCATCGCGTTGTACCATTTGACGGTGCCGCTCTCCTGCGAGGTCACTTCGAGCGGCGGCCGCTCGCCGCCGGCCGGACGGAAACCGCCGCCGGCGCCCATCCGGGGCGGCCGCGGTGCGACCGCTCCGCCGGTACTGGTATCGACGCTCAGCACCTCGGTGACCTGCGGTCCGCGCTGGCCCTGCGCGACGCGCACTTCGAGCGTATCGCCGGGCTGGACCGCGGTGACGCCGCCGCGCCCCAGCACCGTGGCGTGCAGGAACGCGTCGCCCGAACCGTCGGAAAGCTCAACAAATCCGAAACCTTTTTCGGATTTGAACCATTTGACGACGGCGCTGACCACCGGCCCGGAGGGCTCGTCGAAACGCGGTCGGCTGAACCGCGGGGTCATGCCAAAATCGCGCGGCGGCGGCTCGAATTCCTGGTCGTCAAAGCTGCGGCGGCGCCTCTGCCGAAAATTTCTGTCCTTTTCCAACTTAGTATCCTGATCTCGTACCCGGCCCGGCGCAATCATGCCACATTCTCGCCGCGCGCGTGAATGCTGATCGTGCGCCCTGCGCGCAATCCAACGCATTCCCGCATGCGCTGCGGGCGGGTTCAATCCCCCACCTCGCCGAACTGCGCCGGTGCCGTCGCAGGGTCTTGTGTTTGCGCCCGTACCGCGCGAGTCTAGGGGCCAGTTCAGCAAGGCCGCTTCATGAGGAGATCAGCCGTGAACGATGTCGTGGGCCGCTACAAATGGGTGGGGACAAGGCCGATCCGTCCGGACGGTGTGCCAAAGGTTACTGGCAAGGCGATGTACGCCGCCGACTATACGATGCCCGGCGCCATTGTCGGCCGCATCCTGCGCTCGCCGCACGCGCATGCCCGCATCCGCTCAATCGACACCTCGAAGGCCGAAAGGCTGCCGGGGGTCAAGGCGGTCATGACCGGGAAGGACCTGCCGGACCACAAATTCGAATATGTCGGCCCGGAGCGGGTCGCGGTCAATTTCTGGCACGTCACGCGCAACATCATGGCGCGCGAGAAGGTACTGTATGAGGGCCACGCCGTCGCCGCCGTCGCCGCGATCGACGCCGCCACGGCGGAGGAGGCGCTGTCGCTGATCGAGGTCGATTACGAGGTGCTGCCGCACGTCATCGATGTCGATGAGGCGATGAAGGAAGACGCGCCGCTCTTGTTCGAGGACATGATTACGCGCGGTGTCGAGCCGGCCCCGACCAAACCGTCCAACATCTCGAAAAAGCTCGAATTCTCGATCGGCGACACCGCCGCCGGCTTCGCCCAGGCCGACGTGATCGTCGAGGAGGAGTTCAAGACCGCCGCGGTGCACCAGGGCTATATCGAGCCGCATGCCTGCTGCGTGCGCGTCGATCCCGACGGGCAGACCGAGATCTGGTCGTCGAGCCAGGGGCATTTCGTCGTCCGCGCGCTGACCGCCAAGCTCTTGAACAAACCGGTCGGCGACGTGCGCTGCGCCCCGGCCGAGATCGGCGGCGGGTTCGGCGGCAAGACCGTCATCTATCTGGAGCCGGTCGCGGCGCTGCTGTCGCAGAAATCGGGCCGTCCGGTAAAGATCACGATGACCCGCGACGAGGTGTTCAAGGCGACCGGCCCGACCTCGGGTTCCTCGATGTGGGTCAAGATGGGCGCCACCAGGGACGGCAAGATCACCGCCGCCGAGGGCGTCTTCAAGTTCCAGGGCGGCGCCTTCCCCGGCTCGCCGGTGATGAACGCCTGTCTGTGCTCGTTCGCCCCCTATGCGATCGAGAACGCCCACGCGGTCGGCTACGATGTCGTCTGCAACCGGCCGAAATCGGCCGCCTACCGCGCGCCGGGTTCGCCGATCTCGGCCTTCGCGGTCGAGAGCGTCGTCGATATGCTGGCCAAGAAGATCGGCATGGACCCGCTCGAACTGCGCCGCAAGAACGCCGCCGTGCCCGGCACCACGATGATCTACGGGCCAAAGATGAGCCATGGCGGCTATCTCGAAACCATCGAGGCCTGCCTCAACCACCCCGACTACAAGAAACCGCTCGGGCCGAACCAGGGGCGCGGCTCCGCGTCGGGCTATTGGTTCAATGGCGGCGGCGAGTCGAGCGCGACGGTGCAGATCAACGCCGACGGCACGATCCTGGTCGCCACCGGTAGCGTCGATGTCGGCGGCTCGCGCGCGTCGATGGCGCTGATGGCGGCCGAGACCTTTGGCGTCCCCTACGAGCAGGTGCGCGCGATCGTCGCCGACACCGCCTCGGTCGGGTACACGCACGTCACCGGCGGCAGCCGTGTCACGTTCGCGACCGGCATGGCGGTGGTCGATGCCTCGAAAAAGCTCGTCGACGAGCTGCGCGGCCGCGCCGCGATGATCTGGGGCGTCGATCCCGAAGGCGTCATCTGGGAGGAGGGTCACGCCAAGCCCGCTTCCAGCAATGTCGGCGACTTCCCGCCGATGCCGCTCAGGGAGATCGCGGCCAAGGCGGCGCTGACCGGCGGTCCGCTGACCTCGGCCGCCTCGGTCAATGCCGGCGGCCAGGCGCCCGGCTTCTCGACCCAGTTCTGCGATGTCGAGGTCGATCCCGAAACCGGCAAGGTGACGATCCTGCGCTTTATCGTCGCCCAGGATGTCGGTAAGGCGATCCATCCGTCCTATGTCGAGGGTCAGATGCAGGGCGGGGTTGTCCAGGGCATCGGCTGGGCGCTCAACGAGGAGTACATCTACGACAAGCAGGGGCGGCTCGATAACGCCGGGTTCCTCGACTATCGCTGCCCGGTCGCCTCCGACCTTCCGATGATCGACACGATCATGGTCGAGGTGCCGAACCCGACGCACCCCTACGGCGCGAAGGGGGTCGGCGAGGTCAATATCTGCCCGCCGATGGCGGCGATCGCCAATGCGATCGAGAACGCGATCGGCGTGCGGCTGACCGACCTGCCGATGTCGCCGCCAAGGGTGCGCGCCGCGGTGGACGCGACCCAGCCGAAGCTGGCGGCGGAGTAGGTCCCCGGCACGTCGGGAAAAGCGAGGCGAAGCCGTCTTGAACCGAAGGAGACTCCGCCGGATTGAGATGGCTTCGCCGGTTGTGTCGGGGTCGCCTGTCGTCGAGCGGGCGGCACCGCGCAACGACGCAAAAACAGGAGAAAAGACGATGGCGACCGCGCATGTCGTTCTGTCGAGCGGTTTCAGCCGGCGCTATACCGGCGGGGCGCGCGAATTTGATATCGAGGCGACGACGATGCGTGACGTGCTGAAGGAGCTCGATCGTCGCTATCCCGGCCTCCACGATCATCTCGTTGAGGAGACCACGGTCGCGATCGACGGCGAGATCCACGACGAGCCGGCCTATTTCCAGAAACTACGCGACGGCTCCGAGATTTTCTTCATCCCGAAACTCGAAGGCGGCTGACAGCGTCGGCGCGATGCGGACCGCCGGCGTCTCGCCCCGTATGCCGGCGGGACGCCGGCGGTCCCAATAAACGGAGTGGGTGAATGGCATCGTTTCCGCTTGTGTCGGCGACCGGGATGCTCGGCTCGGGATACCGCGAGGATTCGCTCGACAAGGCGGTCGCGCTCGGCGTCCGCATGATCGGGTGCGACGCCGGCAGCACCGATCCGGGACCGGGGCCGCTCGCCACCGGCACCTGCATGTTCTCGAAAGCCGCCGTCAAGCGCGACACCGAAATCATGCTGACCCGCGCGGTCGAGGCCGGGATTCCGCTCGTCATCGGTTCGTCCGGCACCGGCGGCGGCGATGCCGGTCTCGCCTTTATGCGCGACATCGTCCGCGAGATCGCCCGCGAGCGCGGTCTGCATTTCAAGCTCGCGGCCATCCACTCCGAACTATCGCCGGATACGGTGCGCGAGCACCTGCGCGCCGGCAAGGCGAGGCCGTTGCCGCCCTCCGCGCCGCTCACCGAAGACGATATTGATGCCTCCTTGCATATTGTCGCCATGATGGGGGTCGAGCCGATCCAGCAGGCCGTCAAGAACGGTGCGCAAATCGTCATCGCCGGCCGCAGCAGCGACACCTCGATCTTCGCCGCGCTGCCGTTGCTCGATGGCCACTCTCCGGCGGTAGTCTGGCACATGGCGAAAATCCTCGAATGCGGCGCTGCCGCGGTCGCACACCGGGTCGCGCCGGACTGCATGATGGCCGTCGTCAACGACGACAGTTTTGACGTGTTTCCATTGCGCGACGACTATCGCTGCACGCCGCAGAGTGTCGCCTCGCACACGCTCTACGAAAACGCCGACCCGTTCGATCTGCGCGAACCGTCGGGCACGCTCGACACGCGCGAGGCGCGCTACGAGGCGGTCTCGGACCGCGCGGTGCGGGTGTCGGGGTCGCGCTTCACCCCGGCCGACGACTACACGATCAAGCTCGAAGGCGTGCGCCAGGGCGGGTATTCGACGATCCTGATGGGCGGGGTGCGCGACCCCTATATCATCGCTGAGCTGGACTCCTGGCTGAAGCAGCTCGACGACAATATCCGGGTCCGGATCACCGCGACGATCGGCAACCGCCCCTACGAGATCGTCACCCGCGTCTATGGCCGCGACGGCGTCATGGGGACGCTCGAACCCGAGCGCAAGGCGGGCGGACACGAGGTCTTTATCGTCTGGGACGTGATCACCGACAGCCAGGAACTGTCGCGCGCGATCGCCGCCAGCGTGTCGCATCTCGCGGTGCACAACCCGATCCCGAAATGGCACGGGCTGATCTCCGGGGTCGCCTTTCCGTATTCGCCGCCCGAACTCGACCGCGGCCCGGTCTACGAGTTCCACCTGAACCACGTCCTCGTGCCGGACAGCCCGACCAGCCTGTTCCGTACCGAATTCGAGCAGGTCTGAGATGGGTGCGGCAACAAGCGCCGGCGCGACGATCGCCGATCTGGCGGTGCTGGTGCGCTCGAAAAACGCCGGCCCGTTCTGGCTGACGATCGACATCATGTTCGACGATCCGGAAAAATACCGTCGGGTGCGCGACAGCGACATTGTCAACCGCGCTGCAATCGCGGAAATGTTCCGGCGCGATGCGGACGATATCATCGTCGTCAATCACGACGCGGCGCTGGCGATCAAGGTCAGCTTCCCGCGGCCGCAAAGCTCCGGCTCGAAATACGACAGCGATGTCTATGGCGGCCAGCAATACGCGCCGCTGCTGGCGCTCGCCGTACCGGGCTGAATGCCGCTCGCCTTCCGCCGCGCCCGCGCCGACGATCTGAGCGCCATCGTCGAACTGCTTGCCGACGATCCGATCGGCCGCACCCGTGAAAGCAGCGCGGTGGAACTCGATCAGCGTTATGTGAGCGCCTTTGCCGCAATCGAGCGGGACCCGAACCAATTGCTCGCCGTCGCCGAACGTGGCGGACGGATCGTCGGCGTCCTACAGTTGAGCTTTATTCCGGGGCTGACCCGAAGCGGCATGTGGCGCGGACAGATCGAGGGGGTGCGCGTCGCTTCCGCCGAGCGCGGCACCGGGACCGGCCGGGTGATGATCGAATGGGCGATCACGGAATCCCGCAAACGCGGCTGCGGTCTCGTGCAGTTGACCTCCGATAAGCGCCGCTCCGGGGCGCACGCATTCTATGAGGCGCTCGGCTTCCAGGCGACGCACGAGGGCTATAAGCTGCCGCTCTGACCGGGTTTCCTGCCAGCACCGGAGAACCGCTTTGCCGATCGATTACGAAAAGCGCGACGGGGTCGCCTATATCACGCTGAACAACCCGGCGAAGGCCAACATCCTCGACAAGGAAACTTCGGACGCGATTTCCGAGGCGTGGATCGACCTGTGGGAGGATCGCCAAATCCGCTGTGCGATTGTGACCGGCGCCGGCACCAGGCATTTCTGCGGCGGGCACAATCTGGCGCCGCGCGAGAACATCACCGACGAAGAACGCGAGTACCTGCGCACCCAACGCATCTTCTGGCCGCTCGCGGGAACGGTGCACGGCCAGAAGACCGGGGTTGACGGCCGCATGGGCGATCATTACCCGCGCGTCTGGAAGCCGGTCATCGCCGCGGTCAATGGCTGGGCCGCCGGCGCCGGGCTTTATATGCTGCTCGCCTCGACCGATATCCGCATCGCCAGCCGCGAGCACGCCCGCTTCAAATTCGCGCTGACGACGCAGGGCTGGCTCGGTCACGGCCCCGGCGCGACGCTGCTGCTGAAGCAGCTTCGCTATATCGACGCGATGAAGATGCTGCTGACCGACGACCCGGTCGATGCCGAGGAAGCGTTGCGCATCGGTCTCGTCAACGAAGTCGTGCCGCACGCCGAATTGATGGCCCGCGCCGAAAAAATTGCCCGCCATATCGTGACGATGCCGCCGGTCGCATTGCGCATGATGAAGGAATTCGTCGTCCGTTTTGGCGATCTGCCGACCGATCAGGCATGGCACGTGCAGAACCTGATCAACAACCTCTTGATCCAGGTCACGACCGATGGCGAGGAAGGCCGCCGCGCCTTCAACGAAAAACGCCCGCCGGATTTCACCGGCGCGCTGCGCCGCCGCGGCGAAGCTTGGCCGGAACCGTCCGAAGAGGATGCCAAGCGGCTTGATGAGGCGTATCGCAGCGGGGAGTTTTAGCTTAAAGTTCTGTAAGATGGACTGCGCCCGCGCCCAAGCGCGCGGCGTCAGACCGGGCTTGCTGAGATTGGCCGCAGCTACAATGTGAGCGGCTGGACGATTTCAAAACTCGATAGCTGAGCGACCCTAAAATTTGGAGGAAATTGACTTGGCTACATGTTTTGTCATTCAACCATTTGATAATGGAGGACGATTTGATAAACGTTATAAGGATGTTTTTGATCCAGCCATACGGGAGGCCGGCCTAGAGCCGTATCGTGTAGATAACGATCCATCTGTAAGCGTCCCGATAGAAGATATTCAAGATGGAATCCGGAAAGCAACAGCTTGTCTTGTGGACATCACGCTTGATAATCCAAACGTCTGGTTCGAACTTGGTTATGCACTTGCCAGCGACAAGTAGCTTTGCCTAGTCTGCTCTGAAGACAGGGTTGGTAAGTACCCATTTGATGTGCAGCATCGCTCCATCATAAATTATCGATTAGAGTCGAAGGGCGATTTTGCAGCGCTTCAGGTAAAAATAACAGAGCGACTCAGAGCAATCATTGCAAAATCCCAAGCGCTTGCAATTATCGAGGCGCAATCGCCATCCGGGAAGAAGGAATTCTACAGCATGAAATGATAGTTTTAGCTTCAATAATGGAAAACGTCCAAGGACCGACAGCGGCTGTAAGTCATTCTAGTTTACGAGAGGAATTGGGGCGGTTCGGATACAATAATCTGGCCCTCAATATCGGTCTAGAGGGCCTACTGCGGCGTAAAATGATCAATTGTTCTGAAGAGCGTGATTACGATAATAACTATACGTTCTCGGTTTATACGATTGAGCCTGAAGGCATGACATGGCTGCTGGGAAATTATGAAAGACTTAATCTGAGGGTCGCTCCGCGCTCTATCCAGAAGCGCAAGGCTGTAGACCAGATTGTGGACGAAAAGATACCGTTTTAGAGGTGACGTAACGTTTCCCATAAGCGGCGATATGAGATTTTGACACACGGCCGAAGGCCGGGAGAAATCATCATCTCACTGCTGTATAACAGCATGGGCTTCGCATTGCTCAGCCCATCCCATCCTACGGTATCCGAACACGTCATGGCCGAGCTTGGCCCGGCCATGACGCGGCTATTGCGAGACGCCGATCCCTGGGTGATCCCCGGATCAAGTCCGGGGACGGGGATGAGAGAGCGCAGCAGTTAAGCCGCGTGCAGCAGGTCGAGATACTGCTCGTACACCGCCATGTTCTTGCCATACGAGATCGCCGCCGCCTGCGCGCCGCACACGAGGTGCATCCAGCGCCAGGGTTCGCGCGTGTTGTGGTATTCCTCGACAACCGCGTTGTGGTGCTTGAAGGCGTGCATCTCGGTGAAGTTGTCGTGGCAGACGATTTCGGCGAGACGCGCGATAAAGGCGTGCGGGTCGTACCCGTTCTGCATGTACTGCGTCGCGAGGTTGACGGTCTCCCGGACCTCGGGCACGGCGCGCATCAGCCCGAGATTGCTCACCTGCGACCAGTCGGTGGGCGGCTGGTTGTAGACGCTGTCCCGGATCGCGTCGAGCAGCTCGTCCTGCGAGCGCGGCGGCAGGGCGGCGACGGCCTTCATGTCGGGCTGCGGCGGCGGCTGCATGCGGGTCTGCGTCGAGCGGATTTCGGGACCGAGATGCCAATTCATCAGCAGCAGCAGCTTGTTGCGCACGCTCAGTCCATCCAGCCGGATGAGATAACGCCGCAGATTGACGCTGGTATGCAGGTGGACATCCATCGGGTTGCCGCCGAGCGAGCGCATAAAGAGGCTGGCGGCGCCGATCGACAGAGCCTCGCCCGCGCCGTCAAGCGACAGGCCGCGGCCGAGCGCGGTCGCAATCATGACCGGGATGTCGGAGAATTCCTCGACCTGCCCGATCGATTTGCCGAGCTTGCCGATCGCGGCGGTCTCGTCGTCACCGGTCCGCTGGCGCAGAACCCGGCCCAGCAGATCGTTGTCCTTGATCAGCGCGTCGAGTTCGGGGGTCGGCGGCGCCACCGGGAAACGCGCCGCATAGCGCACCGACGGCCGCATCAGCAGCGGCAGATACTGCTTGTCGAGCACGCCGGTCTCGATCGCCCGCCATGTATAGCCGGGGAAGACGAAGTAATGATCGTCGATGTTGTTCTTCGGAATGGCGATGCTCATCAACAGATCGAATGCCTGGATCGGCGGCACGTTCTGCCACAGCCACTGGAAGATATGGTCGGCCTTGTTCGACTCGCCGCGGCTGCACGCCGTCAGAAAGGCGGCCTTGGCCGCGTCGAAATCGGCGAATTCGAGCGGCGCGAATTCGAGAAGCTGAAACGGGCCGGTGACCGGATCGTTGATGTGCTTGTTCGACAGCGCGACATGCTGCACGACCGGGGCGAACGGGTGTTCGCCGGCGTCTTCGAGCCGCTTGACCAGGTTCGACAGCGCATAGAGGCCGGCCAGCGGGTGCAGCGGACCACCGTGATGGCCAGGAGGCAGGTCGGAGGAGCGCGTCACCGCGAGCGCCGATGCTTCCAGCATCGCCCCGGTCGGCACGCCTTCGCGCAGTTTGCCCAGCGTGCGGTCCACGATCTCGCTTGGCGGCGTGTCCTCGATGAACTGGACCAGTGGTTCGATCGACTCGGGATACCGGACTCGTTGCGGCAACGGCATGGCGTTCTCTCCGTGGCGGACTGCGTTTATCGGCTCGACGTAGAATGACTTGCGATGATAAGGCCGCTTCCGCTGTCCGAATGTGTCTAATCGACGCAATGCCGCTATGTCGCTACGGCAGGGGTCGCCCCAATGGTCGCCCCCCATGGCCGCCTCCGTGCAGCCCACAGCGCAGACCGGTCCCGCCCTCGATCTTCAGCGGCTGCAGGATAAAGGCGAACTCGCCGATATTCTTCGCGGCCAACTCGTCGAGCTTCAGGTTTTCGAGCAGATGCACACCGTTGACGACCAGCGCGATCTGATGCACCGGCGCCGAAATGCTCGGGTCCGGGTTCGGTAAGACCTCCACCGGATAGGTATCCGATCCGAGCAGGATCGGGTCCTTGGCGATCAGAAATTCGGCGGCCTTGACGCCGATCCCGGGCGCCGATTTGTTGTAACGCGCGTTGTCCTGGCCCCACAGCTTGCCGCGCCCGGTATGGATCAGGATGGCGTCGGCGGGCCGCAGCGCCAGATTCTGTTTCTTGAGGGCGGCTTCGAGGTCTTCGACCGTGATCTCGTAGGTGTCGTCGAGCATCTCGACGCCTTTCGCGCCGGCAACGTCGATCAGCACGCCGCGCGTGATGATCGCGCCGACCTTGTCGATGCCGAGCTTCTTGAAGCCGGTGCGGGTCGCGATCTCGTCGACCTTGAAGCAGTTGTACAGGCTGTTGCCGTGCGTCTGGTGCGCAAACCCGTCGAATTGCGTGCCGACCTGCCCGATCTGGGAGGCGACAAACTCCTCGTTGCTGCCGCGCTGGTTCGATTGCGGGTTCATAAAGGTGCGCTTGGTATGCATGTCGAACCGGCGTATGCCGAGAAGCGGCATCGAGCTGCTCAGCGTGTGCCCGAGCTCGACGACCTCGCCGGTCCGGACCAGCTTCAGCGCGTTGAGAACGGTTTCCGGTTTCATGTGGTTGGCCGCGCCGCGCTCGTCACCCGCGCCCCATTTCGACGGACAGCGGACGCTCTCGGCCGGCGGCGACCACGACGGCGAGGCCGGCGCCTGGGCCATCGCTGTCGTGGCGGCAAACAGAAACCATGGAAGCGCCAGAGCGGATTTCAGCGCCGTCATGTTTTCCCCCCGATCGCGTGTTCAATTCTCGCGTGGGGCGAGCATGGTCCGGCTCGCAGTCGGGTTCAAGCGCCGGCCGAACAAGCTGCGAGGACCCGTTCCCGATCGCCGCTCAACCGAAAGCGCCGGAACCGCGCAGCGCCGCGATCTCCGCCGGGACAAGCCCGAGCACCTCGCGCAATACCGCGTCGGTATCGGCCCCGAGACCGGGCGCCTCCCCTGATGCCCTCCCGAAGCTCGCCCGCCACGGCATACCGGGCAGCACGCCGTCGCCGTGGGAGTCCCAGAAGCCGCGTGCCCTCAGATGTGCGCTGTCCACCAGATCGCGCGAGGTCGCGAGCGCGGCGGCCGGGACCCCGGCCCGGATCAATTCGGCGGCGGCCTCCTCCGCCCGCAGCGGGCGCGCCCAGGCGGCGAGCGCCTCGTCGATGTCGGGTTGCCGTTCCCTGCGCTCGGAACGCCCGAGCGCGGCGAGCGGAGCCAGGGCCGGCACGACCGCGCAGAGCGCCTGCCAGTTTGCCTCACTGGTCGCGGCGATGGCGACCCAGTCGTCCGTCCCGGCGCAGCGATAGACGCCATGCGGCGCGTATCGTTCCGAACGGTTGCCGACCGGCTGGGGTCCGTCGCCGAGTTGCGCCTGCAAGAGCGGTTCGGCCATCGTCCACAGCATTGCTTCGAGCATCGAGAAATCGATTCGCGCCGCCTCGCCCGACCGGGCGCGCCGCCATGAAGCCGCGGCGGTGACAAAGGCGAGCATCAGCCCGCACATCGGGTCGAGCCATGCCATGCCGACGCGCGGCGGGATTTCGGGGTAGCGGTTGAGCCCGGCGAAGCCCGAATAGCATTGCAACAGCGTGCCGTAAGCGACGGCGCGCGCCTCCGGCCCGGTGCGCCCGAGTCCCGAGGCCGAGACATAGATCAGCCCCGGATTGGCCTCGCGCAGTCCATCGGCTCCGAGGCCGAGACGGTCCATGACCCCGGTTGCGAAATTCTCGACCAGCACGTCGCACTCTGCGGCGAGCCGGCGCGCGACGGCGATCGCCTCCGGCTTTTTCAGATCGAGCACAATGCCGCGCTTGCCCTGACCCAGGACCGTGTGCAGTTCGGAAGCACGGCCCGGATCGCCGCGGCCCGGCGCCTCGACCTTGATGATCTCGGCCCCCATCGCCGCCAGATGACGCGTTGCGGTCGGGCCGGCGATGACCCAGCTGAAATCAAGCACGCGGATGCCGGAGAGCGGCAGAGCCGGGGCAGCGACGTGAAGCCCCTCTCCGCCCTTCAGGGGGGAGAGGGAGGAGCCCACGGCGAAGCCGTGGGAGGGTGAGGTGGGTGCAGGCCGGCGCTCTGGAATCCCCCACCCCGGATCAAGTCCGGGGCAGGCTCTCACCCCAACCCTCTCCTCCCCCGGGGGCGGAGAGGGGGTGTTGTTCGCATTTGTGCGGAGATCACTCAGGCTCCGGTGAGAGTCGGCAGGCGTTAAAACGGCAATACTCACTCCGAACGGCGACCCCGGCACCTTTATCCTATGGCCGCCGATCGCGATCTCGTGCCAGAACCCGCGATGTGCGAGCTGCGCGGAGAAAAACTGTTCGGCGGCCTCGCGCAGCGGAAAGCTCGGCACGCGCGCCTGTTGCGCCATATCGGCGATCCGCTGCTTGTCGTAATGCCGGCTCCAGTCGCACATCAGCGCGTAGAGAGAATCCCAGTTCGCGACCCGGTCGGGCTTTGTCGCAAATCGGGGGTCGCGGCCCCATTCCGGCGACCCCATCACCCGCAGCCAGGCTTCCCATTGATGGTCGTCGCGCGGCGAGATCGCGGCAAACCCGTCGCGCGCCGGCAGAATGCACACCGTCGCGCCGTTGCCGTCCCCCACCCGCTTGCGCGACCAGCTCCGCCCGGTCGTCCCGGCGCGCGCCAGTTCGGTGATCGCCAACGTCGCCAGCGCCTCCTGGATCGACACGTCGATCACCGCACCCGTCTCGCGAACCATCACCGCGTGCATGCCGGCGCAAGCGGCGGCAACACCGCCGATAAACGCCGACTGTTCTCCCACTGCGCGGATCGGAGGCTCGTCCAGGTCATCAACCTGGCCGGTCAGCATGCGCGCGATGCCGCTGGCGAAAAACAGCATCAGATCGGTCGCGGGGTCGTCGGCCCGCGGTCCGGTCTGGCCATAGGGCGAAATCAACACCAGCGCCGCCTCCTGGTTGATCCGGCGCAGCGTCTCGGGGTCGCATCCCCGTCGGCGCAAGTCGCGCGGCCCGCCCTCGCAAACGATCAGATCGGCCCCGCGCAGCGCGTCGCGTTCGACCACGGGCTTGCCGCGGTTCAGATGGGCGGCGAGCGGCCTCGCAGCGTCCGGTTCGATACAGGCGACCGCCGCCCCGGTATCGGCAAACAGCCTGCCGCAGACGGCGGCGGCCAGCCCGGGGCCGAGCTGCACGACGCGGAGGCCCGAGAGCAGCGCCATAACCGGTCAAACCCTCTCGGCCGGGGCCGGCGCGGCGCGCGACGGTTTCATCCCGCCATGCACCTCGGCGACGATCTCGAACGAGCGCTTGCGCTTTTCGTGGTCGTAGATGCTGGCCGTGATCATCAACTCGTTTGCTCCGGTGACCCGCACGAATTCATCGAGACCCGCGCGCACCGTCTCGGGTCCGCCGACGACCGCGGCGCCCAATGCGTCGGCGACGATCGCACGGGCATAGGGGTCGAGCGATTCCTCGAAATTCTCGATCGGCGGCGGCACGCGGCCGCGCTGTCCGGTGCGGTTGCGCAGCGTGTTCTGCTGCAACGACGAGAACAGATAGCGCGCTTCCCTGTCGGTCTCGGCCGCGACGCAGGTGACCCCGAGCATCACGTGCGGCGCCGCCAGTTGCGCCGACGGGCGAAAGCGCTGGCGGTAGATGTCGATCGCCGGCAGCAGCATCGCCGGCGCGAAATGCGAGGCGAACGCATAGGGCAGTCCGAGGATCGCCGCGAGCTGCGCGCCATAGGTGCTCGATCCCAGAATCCAGATCGGCACGTCGAGATCCTCACCCGGAATGGCGTGGACCTGCTGACCCGGCTCCGGCCGGAAGTACCGCATCAGTTCGATCACATCCTGCGGAAACTGATCGACATCGGAATTGAGGGCGCGGCGGACCGCGCGCGCGGTGATCTGGTCCGAACCCGGCGCGCGGCCGAGACCGAGTTCGACCCGGCCCGGATGCAGCGCCGCCAATGTCCCGAACTGTTCGGCGATCAGCAGCGGCGCATGGTTCGGCAGCATGATGCCGCCGGCGCCGATGCGGATGCGGTCCGTACCGGCGGCGACATGGGCGAGCGCCACCGCGGTCGCAGCGCTGGCGATGCCGGGCAGGTTGTGGTGCTCGGCCATCCAGAAGCGCCGATAGCCAAGCGCCTCGACATGCCGCGCCAGGTCGAGCGAGTTGCGCAGCGCCTGGCCGGCATCGCTGCCCTCGGTGATCGGCGCCAGGTCGAGAATGGAAAGCGGTACCATGCCGCCATGATAATCTCTACCGGCGCACCTGTCGCCTCCGCGGAAAAGTGGCCGCGACAGGATGGCGGCAAATCCTCACTAGCGTTCGCCGCTTCCGGAAGCGTCGCGAGGCTTGCGGCGAGGCGTTCGTTTTGGGGCCGACTCAGACCGGATCGGCTCGCGCAGCTCCGGATCGATCGCGAATTCGGGCGCAAGTCCGGCCGCACGCACGACCGGAAGCGGTTCGTCCCCGGAGGCGACGCGCAGTCCGACGCGCAAATCGGGCGGTGGTCTTGCAGGCGGATCGGGGCTCCTCTCTTCGGCCTCGATCGTTTCGATAAGCCGCGACAACGAGGCCGGCGCCGCATCGGCATCGCGCAACAGCACGCGCAACCCGGGCGGGACCGCCTCGGACGGCAGCAGCTTCGCGGTCTCGGCCATTTCCCGCAGGATTCGCTGCCGCTCGGCGTACAGCGAGGCGCTGGCCTCCGCCTGGCTTGCGATGTCCTGCTGCATGCGGTCATAGACGGTTTTCAGAAAAATCAGTTCGCGCAGCTGCCAGGCGTCTTCCCCGACGCCGCTTTCGGGCGAAGGCGCCCCGCCCCATCCCAGTCCGCTCCATCCGAGACTCAGAGTCGTTATCAGCCCCCCTGCAACGAGCAGACCGGCCAGCGCCAATCGCATCGCGACAATCCCCCCGATCGCGGCAATCCTCTATCGCTACACGCGACCGAGGGCGCTGTCTGCCCGCTCCTTGGGAGGGGCAGCACTCTCTATCGCAAAGACGGCCGCGACCGGGGGGAGGGGGTCGCCGCGCCGGCGGCTGCGCGTGTGGCTCCGCCCGGCGCGACACCGGTGCGTTCGGGGCCGATCTAGCCCATGCCGGCCAACGCCACGCCGACCATGATATAGCCCATCGTACCCAACACGACCGCAAGAATCCCCTTCATTCCGCGCTCCTTTACCGCCTCTCCAAGAGAGAATTATGTCCTGCCGAGTGAACACCAAAAGGCAACTCTACAGTTCCCGCCGATCATTCCCCCGCCACCATTTACGCAACTTAATCAAAGCGATGGGTTTTGTGTCCGAATGTTGCGACTCGGTAAACATATCCAAGAACAAGAAGGCCGACGACAACATACGATACAGGGTCCACCCAATCGGCAACCAGCTCGTATTGTGATTCGAGAAGGTACCCGGCGCCGCCGAGCAGCGCCGTCCATGCCAGCGTCCCGATTCCTGAGTAGATCAGGAACGGCACCAGATGCATCCGGGCGATCCCGGCCGGCACCGATATCAACGTGCGCACGGTCGGCACGAGGCGGCCCATCAAAACCGCCTTTCCCCCATGTCGATCGAACCAAGCAATGGCCTTGTCGATTTCGTCGGGCGTTACGGTCAGCCAGCGTCCGTGCCGCGCCGCGAGGCGCTTCAGGCGATCGGCGCCAAACCAATATCCGGCGAAATACCACAGTGTCGATCCGAGCACCGATCCCGCCGACCCGACCAACACCGCCCCCACGATGTTGAGATCGCCGCGCGCAGAGGTAAAGCCGGCGAGCGGCATTATCAACTCCGACGGGATCGGCGGAAAGACATTCTCGATGAACATCAGCAGCGCGATGCCGAAATAGCCGCCCCGTTCGATAAATCCGGTGATCCAGTCGAACACGTGCTCCTCCTTCCTCGGGCGAATTCGCGTACACTGCGGCGAATCGCGGTGCGCGCGCCGACTCGTCCGTCGGACGATCGGAGAGCGAGGCGATACCGCGATGACCGTGGCCGCGCCTCGCGCGGTTCCCTTGCCAAAGCGGAGACCTGCCTTGACTCTTGTCGACCAGCAGAAGACACGCCGCACGCGCACCGGCCTGATCGCACACGACCCGGCGCTCGCGCAACACGGCTATACGCTGTTCGCGCCGATGTTCGGCGACGGCGCGGTCTATCTGATCGACATGAACGGAGAGGTCGCGCATCGCTGGTCGATGCCATACCGCCCCGGGCTTTACGGATACTTGCTGGACAACGGCAATCTGTTTTATGGCGGCAAGATCATGGACGATCTCGGCCGCTTCGAGGCGTGGCCGCGCTTCAAGGCCGGTGCCGCGCTCGAAGCCGACTGGCAGGGACGGGTTCTGTGGGAGGTGCGCCACCTCGACCACCACCACGATGCGCGCAAGCTCAAGAACGGCAACATCCTGCTGCTCTGTCTGAAACCGCTCGCGGCCGATCTCGCGCGCCGGGTCCAAGGCGGTCTGCCCGGCACCGAGGCCGACGGGCTGATCTATGCCGACTATCTGATCGAGATGACGACTGGGGGGAAAATCGTCTGGGAATGGCGCAGCTGGGAGCATCTCGACCCGGCGACGCATCCGATTACGCCGCAGGACCACCGCGCCGAATGGACGCATGCCAACACGGTAGCCGAAACCGCCGACGGCAACATCCTGGTCAGCTTCCGCAACATCTCGACCGTTGTCATGATCGATCGGGCCAGCGGCAGGATCGTCTGGGAGCTCGGTCCGCCGCCGCTGGCGCAACAGCACGACCCGCGACCGCTGCCAAACGGCAATGTGCTGATCTTTGACAACGGCACGCACCGGCGCGACCACCCCGCGACGTTCTCGCGGATCATCGAGGTCGATCCCCGCACCGGCGAGATTGTCTGGGAGTATACCGACCAGTCGCTGTTCAACTTCTTCAGCCCGTATATCTCCGGCGCGACGCGGCTCGCCAACGGCAACACGCTGATCTGCGAGGGCGTGCACGGCCGCCTGTTCGAGGTGACGCCGGACAAGCAGGTGGTATGGGAGTATGTCAGCCCGCACTTCTTTCACGAAAGCGGCCGGCCCGGTCTCAACAACTGGGTGTTCCGCGCCTTCCGCTATACCGAAGACGAGATCGCCGCAGCGCGGCGCGGTCCCTCATAAGCCGCGGTTTCTGAAGCACAATCGGCACCCGCCACACCCCGTCATTTCACCGCAAGTGGAGCCTGGAACGGGCATCGAGATCGGCCCGTTTCCGCGCTAACCGACGATCGTCGGCGAGAGACACAACAGACGCAACACTTGCGGAGCAATCCATGTCATTCAACCCACTGCAAGAACGCGGCATCCCGATCGAACGGCAGTTCCGCAACTGGTCGGAGCTGAACACGACACCTTACGACAAGAACCAGGTACACGCGTTCAGCCGCTGCCGCGGCATCACCATGAACGGCATCGAAGTCGAAGCCGCGCTGTTTTCGCACAATATGAACCGGCACACGGTCGATCCGAAAATCAAGGAAATGCTGGCGCTGGTCCGGCGCGTCGAGCAGCAGCAGCAGAAAGCCGTAAACTGGCTTATCCCAGGCGACGAAAGCACGCTCGAAGTGACGATCGGCTACGAGCAGGTCGCGGTCGATCTGACCTCGTGGGTGGCGCAGAACGAGCCGGACCCGTATCTGAAACAGGTCTATGATTTCGGCCTGCTCGAAGATTTCGACCATCTGTACCGCTACGCCAACCTGCTGCTGATGCTGGAGGGTAAGAAGGCGGAGAAGATCGTCGGCGGGCTGACCGAGATCACGCCAGGTCGCCCGACGATCTTCGAGCATCGCGATCCGCGCGACGACATCCGCCGGCCGATGACCGCGAAGGCGGCCGACCCGCAATCGATCCTGAACGCGCTGACCGTCATGTCGGCCGAGCAGCAGACGATGAACTACTACATGACGATCGGCAACCGGTTCATGGAACCGCTGGCGCGCGGGCTGTATCTCGAAATCGGCCAGATCGAGGAACAGCACGTCACGCAGTATGAATCGATCCAGGACCCGAGCATAAGCTGGCTCGAAAACCTGGTCTGGCACGAATACAACGAGTGCTGGCTCTATTGGTCGTTTATGCAGCAGGAACCCGACCCGAAAGTCAAGGCGCTGTACGAGCTGCATTTGAACATGGAGATCGAGCATCTGCGCATCGCCTGCGAGATGATGCGGGCCGTCGAAAATCGCGACCCGGCCGAGTTCCTGCCCAAGGCGATCGAGCGTCCGATGCTGTTCAAGGAGAACAAGGAGTATGTGCGGCAGGTGCTGAAGAACCAAGTCGATCTGACCGCGGACGGAACGCGCTTTGTTTCGGTTACGCAGCTCCCGCCCGACCATCGCTTCCACCAGTACCAGCACGTGGTCAACGCGGGCGGTGTGCCGACCGAGCAGGTCATCGCCGAGGCGCGCATCAAGCTCCCCGACGAGTACCGCTTCGAGAGTCAGGGGCCGAACCCGGTGCCGGGGCTGCGTCCGGACAAGGACCGCCAGGGCGCCACGACCGGCTACGCCACCCATCACCGGATGGCCGCCGAATAGCCTTCTCCCCGGACGGCAATCGTGACGGACGGCCCCGCCGGATTTCTCGCCTCGCGAGAGCCGGTGCGGTCTGCGGTCAAAGGGGTCCCGCTCACGGCCGCCGCAGCATGGCCAGTATCCGGTCGAGCTGGTCGAGGCTCGCATAGTGCAGCGTCAGGCTGCCGCCGCGCGATCTGGGCGTCAGCGTGACGCGCAGACCGAGCGTAGCCGAAAGGTCGCGTTCGAGCGCGAGCGTATCGGCGTCGCGCGCCGGTTTTGGCCGCGGCGCGGGCTGTGCAAGACGGCGGCGCACCAGCGTTTCGGTGGCCCTCACGTTGAGACCGCGGCGCACGACGTCCTCGGCCAGCGACACCGGATCGGGGGCGCCGAGCAGCGCGCGGGCATGACCGGCCGACAGCGCGCCTTCTTCGAGGCTCCGGCGCACCGGTTCCGGCAGCGACAGCAGCCGGACCGTGTTTGCGACATGGCTGCGGCTCTTGCCGACAATTTCGGCGAGGCTCGCCTGGCTGCGGCCGAATTCGCGCATCAGACGGCTATAGGCCTCGGCCTCTTCGAGCGCCGACAGGTCCTGGCGCTGCAAATTCTCGACCAGCGCGATCTCGATCACCTCGGAATCGCTGAAGCCGCGGACCAGGACCGGGACCTCGTGCAACCCGACGCGCTGCGCGGCGCGCCAGCGGCGCTCACCGGCCACCAGCTCGTAATCGGCTCCCCCCTCCGTGTTATCCTCCACCGGGCGCACGAGCAGCGGCTGCACAATCCCTTTGCCGCGGATCGACTGCGCCAGCCCTTCCAGTTCCTCCTCGGCGAAATGACGCCGCGGCTGGAATGGCGAGGGTCGGATCGCCTCGATCGGCACCGAGCGGATGCCGCTTGGGTGCGCGCCGCCCGCCTCGGACGGGAGATGCGTCCCGCTCTCGCCGAACAGCGCCGCGAGACCGCGTCCGAGCGACGGGCGCCTGCCGCGCGCGCCGCCTTCCGCAGCGGCAATCTGCGGCGGATTGTCGGCGATGTCGTCATTCATAATGTCGTCATTCATGCCGGGGGGCTCACGCCGCCGCGCCGCGCCGCATGATCTCGGCCGCGAGCCTGATATAGGCCTGCGACCCCGGACAGCGGTGGTCGTAGATCAGCACCGGCATGCCGTGCGAGGGCGCCTCCGACACGCGGACATTGCGCGGGATCACGGTGTCGTACACCTTCTCGCCAAAATGGCCGCGCACATCGGCCGCGACGAGATCGCACAGATTGTTGCGCCGGTCGTACATCGTCAGCAGCACCCCGTGCAGTGCGAGCCGCGGGTTCAGTGCCTGCCGCACGCGCTCGATCGTCTGGGTCAGCTGTGCGAGACCCTCAAGCGCATAGAACTCGCATTGCAGCGGCACCAGCACGCGATCGGCGGCGACCAGCGCGTTGACCGTCAGCAGGTTCAGCGAGGGCGGGCAGTCGATCAGCACCTGGTCGTATGCCCCCATCCGGCTGCGCACCGCCTTGCGCAGCAGGAATTCGCGCTGCGCCCGTCCGCTCAATTCGATCTCGGCGCCGGCCAGATCGGGCGAGGCCGGCACCAGCGACAGACGCGGCACCGCGGTGGCGATCGCAGCGATTTCCAAATCGGCATCGCCGAGCAGCAGCTCGTAGCTGGTGACTTCGCGCGCGTCGCGCGGGATGCCGAACCCGGTGCTGGCATTGCCTTGCGGGTCCAGATCGATAACCAGGACGCGGTCGCCGGCGGCGGCCAGCGCGGTCGCCAGATTGACCGCGGTCGTCGTCTTGCCGACCCCGCCTTTCTGATTGGCGATCGCGACGACACGCGCCCGCCGCGAGGCGGCACTCGGCCGCTCCGGATTAGTTGCCGCCGTCTCGCTCATGTCCTTGCTCACGGGGTCGCACCCGGCTCAGACACAGAACGACACCGCGCGGATCGGTTCGGCTCGGATGGGTCGTGACATCGAACTCCCAGCTTTCCTGCACTGCCGCCAACTCTTGCCGGGCCTGCTCGCCCTTTGGAAAGAGGCATACCGTCTCAGGGCCGATAAACCGTTGAGAATACGAGAGAAGCTGGTCAAGAGGGGCACAGCCGCGGGCCGTGACGACGGCGACCGGATGAGGGGGAATGGTCTCGATTCGCGCGTTGCGGATCGTCACCGGCGTCTCGGCAACTCGCGCCGCCTCGCGCAGAAAGGCGCATTTGCGAGCGTCCGATTCGACCAGTTCGACCCCCGGTACTCCCATTATCGCAAGCACCAGCCCGGGAAACCCGGCGCCGCTGCCGAGATCGACAAGGCTCTCCGCCCCGGCCGGGATCAGCGGGAACAGTTGCGCCGAATCGAGAAAATGGCGGCGCCACGGATCGGCCAGCGTGCTCGACGCGATCAGGTTGATGCGCGCCGACCAGGTCTTGAGCAGCCCGGCATGGGCTTTCAGCCGCGCCAGTGTTTCACGGGAAACACCGGCCAGCGCGGCGAATTCGTCCGGGGTCAGGCGGCTTTGCCCGGACAGCCGGCATCGTTACCGACCCGCCCGCGGGTCCGGCCATGATCCGGGGACGGAGCGCCGGCGGGAGAAGCACAACTCGCGGTTGGACACGGCAGAGCGCCCGAATAATTCAGCAGCAAATCTGTAGTCAGCAACCTGTTGAATTGTTTCATCTCAACTCCAGGTTCCCGGTCTTCCAAACGCCGCTCCGAAGCATCGATATTAGCCGATGAACCTGGCGAAATTGCCGGCGACATCCGTCATACCCGCGATCGTGCCGGTCTTTGGGCAAACCGGGATCGGCGGCCCGGTCAAGCGGCGCGCGGTTCCGGACGGCGCCTGACGTATTGCAGCAACGCGACCAGCGCCGCCGGGGTCACGCCGGAGATGCGCGATGCCGCCCCCAATGTCGCCGGCCGTGCCGCCGCGAGCTTGCTCCTTATCTCGGCCGACAAGCCGCCGATCGCGACGTAGTCGAGGTCCGATGGCAGCAACAGCGCCTCGTCGCGGCGGAACGCGGCGATGTCGCGCGCCTGCCGTTCGAGATAGCCCGAATAGCGTGCGTCGATTTCGAGCTGCTCGGTGATATCGGCCGGGATATTCCCGAGTTCGGGCCAGATCGCGGCGAGCCGGGCCATGTCGATGCCGGGATGCGCCAGCAATTCGGCGGCCGAGCGCGGCACCCCGTCGGCATTGACCGCGAGACCATGCCGGCGCAGCGCGGTCGGCGACAGGCGCAATGCGGAAGCCGTTTGGCGCGCCGTATCGAGCGCCGTCATTTTCGCCGCGAAGGCACCGGCGCGCTCGCCGCCGACCGCGCCGATCGCGATCCCCTTTGGGGTCAGGCGCTGGTCGGCATTGTCGGCGCGCAGGGTCAACCGGTACTCGGCGCGCGAGGTGAACATGCGATACGGCTCGCCGGTGCCGCGGGTCACGAGATCATCGATCAGCACGCCGATATAGGCGTCGGCCCGATCAAGCGTGAACGGTTCCGCCCCCGAGGCCGCCCCGGACGCCGAGAGGGCCGCGTTCAGCCCGGCGATCAGCCCCTGCGCCGCCGCCTCCTCGTACCCCGTGGTGCCGTTGATCTGACCGGCGAAATAAAGACCCGGAACAAGCCGCGTCTCCAGGGTCGGATACAGCTCGCGCGGATCGACGTAATCGTATTCGATCGCATAACCGGGCCGCCGCATCACCGCGCGCTCAAGCCCCGGTATCGTCGCCAGCAGCGCAATCTGCACATCGCGCGGCAGCGAGGTCGAGATGCCGTTCGGGTAGATCGTGTCGTCGTCGAGACCCTCCGGCTCCAGAAAAATCTGGTGCCGCTCGCGCTCGGCGAAGCGCACCACCTTGTCCTCGATCGACGGGCAGTAGCGCGGTCCGACCCCGGTGATCTCGCCGGCATAGAGCGGCGAGCGGTCGAGATTGGCCCGGATCACCCGATGCGTCGCCGGGTTGGTCTCGGTGATGTGGCAGACGATCTGCGGTGTCGTGATCTTCTCGGTGAGGAACGAGAACGGCGCCGGCGGGTCATCGCCGGGCTGCACGTCGAGACCCCGCCAGTCGATTGTGTTGCCGTCGAGCCGCGGCGGCGTACCGGTCTTCAGCCGCCCGAGCGCAAAACCCATCCCGCGCAAGGTCCGCGACAGACCGAGCGAGGGCGCCTCGCCGACCCGCCCGGCCGGGATTTTTTCGTCGCCGATATGGATCAGACCGCCGAGAAACGTTCCGGTGGTCAGCACGATCCTTCCGGCCCGCATCGCGCGCCCGTCGCCGAGCGCGACACCGCAGACCCGGCCGGCTCGGTCGAGCATCAGATCCTCGGCCGCCCCCTCGACGATGTCGAGAGTATCGAACTCGGCAAGGATGTCCTGCATCGCCTGCCGGTACAGTTTGCGGTCGGCCTGGGCGCGCGGACCCCGCACCGCCGGTCCCTTGCTGCGGTTCAGCAAGCGGAACTGGATGCCGGCGCGGTCGATCGCGCGCCCCATGACCCCGTCGAGCGCGTCGATCTCGCGCACCAGATGGCCCTTCGCCAGACCGCCGATCGCCGGGTTGCACGACATTTCCCCGATCGTCGCGCGCGAATGCGTCAGCAGCGCCGCGCGTGTACCGAGCCGCGCCGCCGCCGCCGCCGCCTCGCATCCGGCATGGCCGCCGCCGATCACGACAACATCGTAGTATTCGGTCGCCTGTTTCATGGCCGGCAAATTTAGGTAGGCGGCACACGCCTGTCGAGCTTGCCCAGACGGTGCCTCACTTCCCGAGGCAGAAGTCGGCGAAGATTACGTCGAGCAGATCCTCGATATCGGCCCGGCCGGTGATGCGGCCGAGGCTGCGCCACGCCAGCCGCAAATCCTCGGCGCGCAATTCCGGCAGCGGGGCAGTCAGCGAGCGGCGCAGCGCTTTGGCGGCTTCCTCCAGCGCCTCGCGATGCCGGGCGCGGGTCAGCAGCGGCGCGGCGCTGTCATAGCCTTTGTCATAGCCCTGGGCGATGCGCGAAGTCAGCGCCGCGATCAGTTCGGGGATGCCTTGTCCGGTCAGCGCCGACACCGGAAGCGCGCCACTCATTACTCCCTCTCCCCCATCGGGGGAGAGGGCAGGGGTGAGGGGGCAGGCAGCCGCGCTGCGGCCGGCACCCTCACCCGGCCGCAGGCTGCCGCCTGCGTCCACCCCCGGATCAGGTCCGGGGCAGGCCCTCTCCCGCACCGCGGGAGAGGGGTTTACCCTTGTTGCAAGCAGATCGGCCTTGTTCGCGACAAGGATCGTGTCCGGACCGGGCCAGGCCGCCGCCCCCGCGGCGTCCTGCGGGCGTGATGTATCGAAGACGAACAGCCGCAATTCGGCCGCCTCGGCGCGCAGCAGCGCCCGCCGCAGCCCCTCCTGCTCGATCAGATCGGCACTCTCGCGCAGCCCGGCGGTGTCGGCGAGCACGACCGGATACCCGGCGAGATCGATCGCCACCTCGATCACATCGCGTGTCGTGCCGGCAACCGGCGAGGTGATCGCCGCCTCGCGCCGGGCGAGCCGGTTCAACAGGCTCGATTTGCCGGCATTCGGCGGTCCCAGGATCGCGACCACGATCCCGTCGCGCAGCCGCTCGCCGCGATGTCCGTCGGCCAGATGCGCATCGATCTCGCCGGCCAGCGCCGCCGTATCTTCGGCGACCCTGATCTCGATCTCGGGGGGGAGGTCCTCGTCGGGAAAATCGATCGCCGCTTCGAGATGCGCCAGCAGCCGCAGCAGACGCTCGCTCCACCCGCGATACAGCGCCCCGAGCGCGCCGTCGAGCTGACGCAACGCCTGACGGCGCTGCGCCTCGGTCTCGGCGGCGGCGAGATCGGCCACCGCCTCGGCCTGGGTCAGATCGAGCTTGCCGTTCAGAAAGGCGCGCCGCGTGAATTCGCCGGGTTCGGCAAGGCGCAATCCCTGGCGGCGCAATACCGCTATGACCGAAGCGAGCACAGCGCGGCTGCCGTGCAGGTGCAGTTCGGCGACATCCTCGCCGGTGGCACTGCGCGGTCCGGGAAACCACAGCGCCAGCGCGTCATCGAGCGCCTCGCCGGTATCCGGGTCGCGCACCCGGACGCGGCGCGCGGTGCGCGGCGGCGGCAGCGTCCCGGCGAGCTCTTTCAGCGCCGCCCCGGCCTGGGGACCGGACAGGCGGATCACAGCAATCCCGGCACGCCCCGGCGCGGTGGCCGGGGCGTAGATCGTGCCTACAGCGGAATTTCCCGAACCGGCCACTCTAAACCCCTTGCCCGGGCTTGACCCGGGCATCCACGTCTTCGCGCACTTCATGAAGACGTGGGTGCCCACGGATCGCGTCCGTGGGTGAAGGCCTACGGGTCAAGCCCGGCCAGGGGTTTCGTCGCAGCGCGGGCCTCGGCGCTTGCCGGTCAGTGCTTGTCCGGAACCTGGTCCGGCGTCAGCATCAACCGCTCCACCCGCTTGCCGTTTTTGACGTGCGATTCCAGGATCTCGTCGATATCGGCGGTGCTCTCGTAGCGATACCACACCCCCTCGGGGTAGATCACCAGGTTCGGCCCGAACTCGCAGCGGTCGAGACAGCCGGCGCCGTTGCAGCGGATATTCTCGATCCCGAGCTGCCGCGACTTCTCGCGGGCATAGGCGCGCAATTTCTCGACCCCGCCGAGATGAGCGGCGCGGGCATTGCACGAGCTGCGCGGATGGTTCTCGGCGCGCTGGTTGTTACAGAAGAAAATATGGGCCGTGTAGAACAGAGGCGGGTCGGCAGGCGCGTCTGACATTTGCTGTCTCCTGTCGCAAAGAGCGGCGGAGCGCACCTCGCAATCCGCCGTTCGCATCCAAGATGGGGGGGAGACCGTACCCCGTCGCGCCGCGCCCGGCAACCGACGACGGCAACCGACCGGGGCGCGCAATTCAGCCATGCTTCCCCGCGGGTAAGCGCCCTTGCGGCAAGCTCCCTTGGGGGAAAGCCCGGAGACGCTCATGACCGGCAATCGACTTTCCCGCGAGACCAGCCCGTACCTGTTGCAGCACAAGGACAACCCGGTCGATTGGCGGGCGTGGGGGACGCAGGCGTTGGAAGAGGCCAAGACACAGGACAAGCCGATCCTGCTGTCGGTCGGCTACGCCGCCTGCCACTGGTGCCATGTGATGGCGCATGAGAGTTTCGAGAACCCTGATATCGCGGCGCTGATGAACGAGCACTTTGTCAATATCAAGGTCGATCGCGAGGAGCGGCCCGATATCGACGCGATCTACATGAACGCGCTGCATCTGATGGGCGAGCACGGCGGCTGGCCGCTGACGATGTTTCTGACCCCGGACGGCGAGCCGTTCTGGGGCGGCACATATTTCCCGCCCGAGCCGCGCTGGGGCCGCCCGAGCTTTCCGCAGGTGCTGTTGTCGATCGCGGCGGCCTATCGCGACAAGCGCGAGGATGTCGCCAAGAATGTCGCGGCCCTGCGCGAGGGGTTGCGGAAGCTCGCGCAGCCCGAGCAGGAGGGCGCCGCCGTCGCCGCCGGCATCCCGGCCGAATTGTTCGACCGCATCGCCGAGCGGCTGTTGCGCGAGGTCGATCCGCTGAACGGCGGCATCGGCACGGCGCCGAAATTCCCGCAATCCGGCATTTTCGAGCTGCTGTGGCGCGGCTGGAAGCGCACCCGTCAGATGCCCTACAGGGACGCTGTGATCCGCACGCTGACGACGATCGGCCAGGGCGGCATCTACGATCATCTCGGCGGTGGCTGGGCCCGCTATGCGGTCGATGCGCGCTGGCTGGTGCCGCATTTCGAAAAGATGCTGTACGACAACGCCGAGCTGATCGGCCTCTTGTCGCTGGTCTGGCAGGAGACGCGCGAGAAGCTTTACGCCCGGCGGATCGAGGAAACGATCGGCTGGCTGGAGCGCGAGATGACCCACAAGCAGGGCGGGTTTTACAGCAGCCTCGATGCCGACAGCGAGCACGAGGAGGGAAAATTCTACGTCTGGTCCGAGGCCGAGATCGACGCCGTGCTCGGGGACCGGGCAGCGCTGTTCAAGGAGTTTTACGATGTCAGCGCGGGCGGCAACTGGGAGGGGAAAAACATCCTGAACCGGCTGGCGCATCCGGCTCTCGCGGACGATGCGACCGAGGCCGAGCTGGCGCGCTGCCGCACGGCGCTGTTGCAGGCTCGCGCGGCGCGCGTGCGTCCCGGTCTCGACGACAAGATCCTGGCCGACTGGAACGGGCTGACGATCGCTTCTCTCGCGGAGGCCGGTCTCGCCTTCGACCGCGCCGACTGGATCGCGCTGGCGGTGCGCGCGTTTGCCTTTGTCCGCGGCGAGATGACCGGGGCCGACGGGCGGTTGCGGCATAGCTGGCGCGAGGGGCACGCGCGGCACCCGGCCAGCGTCGATGATTACGCCAATATATGCCGCGCCGCGCTGGCGCTCTATGAGGCGACCGGGGACGCGGCGTATCTGGAGCAGACGCGACGCTGGGTCGAGGTGCTCGACCGTCACTACTGGGACGCTGCGGGCGGCGGTTATTTTTTCGCCGCCGACGACACGCGGGACCTGATCGCGCGCGTCAAGACCGCGTCCGACGCGGCGGTGCCGTCGGGCAACGGCACGATGGTCGGGGTGCTGAGCCGGCTGGCGCTGTTGACCGGCGAGCACCGCTACCGCGAGCGCGCCGAGTCGGTTATCGCGGCGTTCGCCGGCGAACTCGGGCGCAATTTCTTCCCGCTCGCGACGCTGATCAATAATGCCGAATTCGCGCTGAAACCGGTGCAGATCATGCTGGTCGGCGACCGCGCCGATACCGGTTTTGCGGCTCTGCGGCGGGCTGTCCACGAGGTCTCGCTGCCGAACCGGATCGTGCTGGCGGTCGCCCCGGGGGAGGCGCTGCCGCCGGCTCACCCGGCCTTTGGCAAGGGTCTCGTGGAGGGAAGCGCGGCGGCCTATGTCTGCGAAGGCCCGGTCTGCTCGCTGCCGCTGACCGAGGCGACGGCGCTGCGGGACCATCTGGCGGCGCTGTGATAGGAGCGCGGCCGGGCTGTCCCCGCCGCGTCCTCCCCCGAACCGCGCACGCCTCGCGGAAAATGCGCCGGATCGGGCGACCTGTAATCGCCGCACCAGTGTTTACCGAATCTTAACCCTACCCCGGCTATTCCGGGCTGTCGCTCGGAGCATGCGCTCCCCCGACCGACCCTGGCTCCGGCCCCCCAACTCTCCGGAACCAGGCTCGGAGCGGTGGCGCCTTATCGCAGAAATGTCGGCAGGCCGCCCTTGCGCGGGTCCCATTCCTTGCGGACCTGCTCCTCGACTGACAATCCCGTATCCGTCGTCGGACTTGGAGGGTGCGTACCGTTTTCGGCGGCGGGTTCGGGCTTCGGCTCGAACAGTTTGCGGGCGACGTGATCGATCACGCTCTGCTCGCGGATGTGCCGGCGTCGCGTATTCGCCAATCCCTCAGCCATCGGCGTTTCTCCCGCGCTATGCCGATCCGACCGTATCGAATTGCCGGATTTCCGCCCGTTTTGCCTCCGCTTTGGCGATTGCAGCGTCTATTGCATCGATCCGCGCCCGATCCTGGTCTTTACTGGCTTGTTTTCTCAGCACGTAAAGTTCGAGCAGACGGTCCTGAACATCGACAAGTAGAGCGCGTTCCTCTTGTGTCAGCATCGCGGCATCTCCTCGGACATACCTGCGGAGATAACACGCTGTCATAGGAAAGTGTTAAATTTTATCTTTTTCTATTTAAAAACAGGGTCGCCGCAATACTGGAAGTTGTTTCCGGAAAAGCCTGCCGGGCGCGAATTCAGCTCTCAGCGCGCGAGTGCCGATACAGCAGCCAGCCTCCCTCCCAAAGCTCCACCGCGAGGCAGCTGGGATGGTCGCGGCACAATTCCTCGGCTTTGGCTTTGGCCGCGCGGTCATCGGCGGCTTCGAACGACCGGGTATCGACGACTTCGTCGCCCCGGGCCAGAAAATAGGCCCTGTAAGTCCGCATAAATCCCGCCTCGCCGCAAAAGGATCGCGGCGCTGATGCAACCAAAAGCAGCACCCACTAAAACCGGAAAACGTGAACAGAAAATAAACGCGCCTTCTAATCCCCTCCTCGAAAGCGCCCCGGCTTTGCCGTGCCGGAAGCGGTCGGTAATCGGCAGGCGGCGCAAGCCCGCCATGCCTTCTCTCCGCCGTGCCGGGCCGGTATGCTGATCGCGATCGCTGGCACGGGATAAACCCAGGAATAATCCATGGATTTGCAACAGGCCGTCACCGCCGCCAAGCAACGGATCGAGGAATTGTTCGCCGCCGCCGATCCGCGCGATGTCCGCCTGGAGGGATTCCTGTACGACGATCACCTGATGGTCTGGTCCCTGACGATCGGATTTGTCGTCTCCCCGGACCCACCCTCTCCGCGTCCGGCACGCAGTTACAAGGTGGTCAGGGTTTCGGAGAGCGATAAATCCGTTCTGTCCGTCCGGGATCGGTAATCCCCGCGCCAGACGCCCGAGACGCCGACCCCCCGCCCTCCCCGGCAAGCAGGAAAGGCCGGGGAGGAGATTTGGGTCACGCTGCGGCAAATTCGTCGGCAAGCTCGTATCGCGCCGGTTGCGCGGTTGTCGGCGCGTCGCCGGCAACGGTGGTGCGCTGCATCAGCCGCTGGTGGCGCCGCGTGTCGTAGGCCGTGGCGCGGTGCAGCACGCATCGATTGTCCCAGATCACGAGGTCGCCGGCGCGCCATCCGTGGCTGTAGCGGAATTGCGGCTGGGTCGCGAATTGGTTCAGCCGGCGGATGAAGTCGCGGCCCTCCTCCCGCTCCCAGCCGATCACATGCGAGGCGTGCGCGCCGGCATAGATGTTTTTGCGCCCGTTTACCGGGTTCGCGCGCACCATCGTCTGCCAGGCGCCGGGCAGTTCGGCTTTCATGTCGCCGGTCATGGCGCCCTCGGGGGTCACCGTGCTGCGCGAAAAAACCAGGCTGTGCTCGGCGACGAGACCGTCGAGCGTTTTTTTCATGTCTTCCGGCAGCGCGTCATAGGCGCCCCGCATCGTCGCGAATTCGGTGTTGCCGCCCTCCGGCGGCACGATCCGGGCCGAAAGCAGCGAACACAGCGAGGGAACCGCGTGAAACGAACTGTCGCTGTGCCAGAGATAATTGCCCTTCTGGTAGATCATGCGGCGATCCTCGGGCGGGATGACGGCGCCGGTCGCGATATCCAGGTTCGACTGCCGCGCGAACGGAGTGCCGACCCCGGGGTTTGCCTTGCCGGCGATTTCGAGCGGTCCGAAGCGCCGGCTAAAGGCGATCTGCTTTTCGTCGTCAAGGCTCTGATCGTGAAACACCAGGACCGAATGCTCGTCGAGAGCGGCGCGGATTTCGGCGAAGGTCTGGTCGTCCAGCGGCGCGCCGGTGTCGACCCCGGCAATCTCGGCGCAAAACAGCGGATGCAATCGCGTTATCGTGATCGGCATTCGGATCTCCTTTTGGCCCGGCGGTTCTCGGCTGCGGTCGCCGGCCGGAACGGACAGGCGGAGGTTTTCAGGACATCTATCAGTTTACAACCGTGACGGCGCGACGGTTTTGCGCATGGGATTCCTGGTCGGAGAGCGGCACTTCCGGCCGCTCCTTGCCGTAGCTGATCGTCGCGAGCCGCGAGGCGGGGATGCCGAGCGCGATCAACACGTTCTTGACCGTCTCGGCGCGGCGCTGGCCGAGCGAGATGTTGTACTCGCGCGTCCCCCGCTCATCGGTATGACCCTCGATCGTGACGGTCACATTGGGATAGCGTCTCAGCCATTGCGCCTGCCGTTCCAGGATCAGCCGCCCTTCCGGGCTGATATCGGAGCGGTCATAGGCAAAAAACACGCGGTCTCCGGCGGTCGCCGCGAGGTCCTGCTGCGATCCCGCTTCGAGTTCCGAGCGGCCGATGCCCGCGGCAGCACCCAGCGCCGCGCCCGCGCCGCCGGGACCCCCGGGAGACCCCGGACCGGCCGGCGTGCCGAGCGGTGCCGGGGTCTGCCGGCCGCCGCACGCCGCGAGCAGCACCAGCACCCCCGCAAGAGTGATCCACCGAGCGTTCATCCGGAGCCTCACGCGCACAATCGCCGATAATGCCGGATCATATGGCGGCGGCGCACGCATCCTCCCAACCGATTGTCGCAGCCGGGCCGTTGCCACCGCAAGCGGTCGCAATTCTCCACGGACGGCGGGCCGGCGCCCCCGAAATCCGTTCTCCGGCGACGGCGGCGCGTCCTATACTCGCCGCAAGGTGAGGCAGTCGAACCCCTCGGGAGAGGAGCGCATGCCGATAATCGAGGAATACGGTGCCATTGCAAGGCGCCTGCGCGAGCTGAAAACGGCCGCTCCGAAGAGCGCCGACGAGATCGCCGAACTGGAACGATGGCGTGATCTGGCGCGCCAGACGGCGCGCGAGTATGTCGAGAACCGGCGCCGCGGCATTGCCGGCAGAGCCGGCAGACCGATATTGCCGCACCCGACCGACTAGGTCCGGCCTTTCCGGGCATCCTCTTTCCGGATATCGATGAGCACACTAGGCCGGATCGGCTCTTGCCGTATCGTCTCTCGCTCCCCCAGCCCTTGCGGTTGGGATGCCGCTCACGCAGCCGCGCCGCCGCGCGGGTGCATTGTCTCCACACCGCGGTTCCCGATCCATGAGGCGAGGCGATGAGGCTGGCGATACCGGACCTGATCTCGAACTCTTACTTCCCGGCGCTGGCGGCGGCCGAGCTTGGTTTTTTCGCGGCCGAGGGGCTCGCTGTCTCGGCCGAGCTGATCTTTCCGGTCGATCGCGCCTACCGGGCATTGCGCGACGGGGAGGTCGATTTTGTTGCGGGCGCGGCGCATGCCGTGCCGTCCGCCTTTCCCGAGTGGCGCGGCGCCAAACTGCTCGGCGCGCTGGCGCAGGGCATGTACTGGTTTCTTGTCATGCGCACCGATCTCGGCGCGGCGCGCGGCGACCTCGCGGTGTTGAGGGGGCGTCGCATCGGTGCGGCGCCGTGGGTCGAGACGGGGTTGCGGGGGTTGCTGGTGGCTTCCGGGCTGGACCCGGCGCGCGACGACATCCGGATCGGTCCGGTGCCGCGCACCGGCGACGCCGGCACCAATTTCGGCCTCGCGGCAGCGGAGGCGCTCGAACGCGGCGAGATCGACGGGTTCTGGGCCAACGGCATGGCCGCCGAAATCGCCGTCGGCCGGGGGATCGGCACGATCGTGCTCGATGTCCGGCGCGGCGACGGGCCACCGGGCGCTTTCGGCTACACGATGCCGGCGCTGGTCGCGACCGACCGCCTGATCGAACACGCGCCGGATACGGCTGCCGCCGCGATCCGCGCCCTGGTCGGATGCCAGAAGGCGCTGCGGGATGATCCGTCGCGCGCCGCCGAAGTCGGCAGACGCCGCTTCCCGCCGCGCAAGGCGGAATTGATCGTGCCCCTCGTTGAACGCGACCTGCCGTTCTATGATGCCGCGATCTCCGGACCCGTGCTTGCCGGCCTCGTCGATTTCTGTCGCAGAATGGGCGTCCTGACGCGCCCCGTTCCCTACACCGAGGCGGTGGCGGTGCAGTTCCGCGATCTGTGGCAACGCGACGGATGACCGCCGATCTTCTGCGCGCCGAAACCGATGTGCTGGTTATCGGCTCGGGGGCGGCCGGCATGTACGCCGCGATCGAGGCGGCGCGGGAAGGCTGCACCGTGCTGCTCGCCGACCGCAGTCTGATCGGCCGCGGCGGCGCCACGGTGATGGCGCAGATGACGGTCGCGGCGGCGATCGGCGAGGAAGTGCCCGATCATTGGCAGCATCATTTCGCCGATACGATCGCGGCCGGACACGGGTTGTGCGACGAAAATCTCGCGCGGCTGCTGTGCGAGGAGGGGCCGGACTGCATCCGCCAAATGGATCAGTGGGGCGTCGGCTGGGCCAGGCGGGACGGTCATATCGCGCAGGCCATGGCCCCCGGACACGACCGGCCGCGCTGCGTCTATGTCGATTTCCTCAATACCGGCCCCGCCGTGTCGAAGACATTGCGCACGGTCGTCAACCGCAGCGGCGGCATCCGCAGAATCGGCGATCTGTGCGTCATCAATCTCGTGTGCATCGACGGAGAAGCGGCCGGTGCGGTCGCGTTTCATCTCGGTTCGGGCGCGCCGGTTGTGATCGCCGCCAAGGCGACGATCCTGGCCACTGGCGGGCTGACCCGGCTGTACCGCCGCAACAGCGCCTCGGCCAATATGGGCGGCGACGGGTATGCGCTGGCGTGGCGCGCGGGGGCCCGGCTGGTCGATATGGAGTTTGTGCAGTTTTTTCCGATCGGGCATCTCGCGCCGCGGCTGATCGGCATGGACCCGATCATGTGGGACCCGTTCCGCTACAAGCTCGGCGGCCGGCTTCTCAACAATCAAGGCGAGGAATTCGCCGGACGCTACGGGACCGCCGAGGACGGCGCCTATGTGCAGACCCGCGACATCGCGACCTACGGCATCCTCAAGGAGATCGAAGCCGGCCGGGGTTCGCCGCATGGCGGGGTCTATCTGAGCTTTGCGCATTGCTCCGAGACCGAATTGCGCGGCGCGTTCGGGCCGGTGATCGACCGGCTCTCGGCGAATGGCATCGACCTGACGAGGATGCCGGTGGAGGTGGCGCCGATCGCGCATTACCACATGGGCGGGATCGTCGCCGATTCCGGGATGCGGACCGACCTGCCCGGTCTATTCGCGGCCGGAGAAGCGGTCGGTGGCGCCAACGGGGCCAACCGCCTGTCCGGCAACGCCGTCACCGAGGCCCTGGTGTTCGGCCGCCGCGCCGGACGCAGCGCCGCCCAATGGGCACGGCGACAGGAGGCGAAGCGGACGGCGATGCCGGCGGTGGGTGCGCGAGAGGCCGGTGCGGCGCTCGATCTGGTCGCTTCCGGCTCGCCGCGGGGTGATGCGCCAAATACGGCAGCGATGATCGAGGTCTTGCAGGCGATAATGTCCGACAATGTCGGGCCGCTGCGCGACGCCCGCCGGCTCGAACGCGCGTTGCGGACGATTGCCGAACTGTCCGCCGAACTCGGCGAGTGGCCGGCCGGCGACGCCGAGCCATTCGACATGCGCCGGCTGGAGTGGTTCGATTTGCGCAACATGCTGCTCGTCACCCGTATTGTCGCCGAAGCTGCGCTGGCCCGCCGCGAGAGCCGCGGCGCGCATCAGCGCGAGGATTTTCCCGGCATGCTTCCGGAGTGGCGACGCCATCAATTCGCGCATCGCGATGATCCCAGAACAGCGGCGGAATCATGAGTCCGACGGCAACGCTGGTCATACGACGCGGCTCCGCGACGCAGGCGGAAGCAGAGGCGGTGCGCTGGGACAGCTTTACGGTGCCGTTCGAGCCGGGGCAGTCGGTGCTCGACGGTCTGCGCTGGATACGCAGCCATCGCGATCCGACCCTGGCGGTGCGCTATTCGTGCATCAACGCCAATGCCTGCAAGGAATGCATCATCGAGCTTGATGGCAGGACGGTTTACGCCTGCACCGCGCGGCTCGAAGCCCGGGTCATGCGGCTGGCCCCGCTCGCCAACAAAAAGCTGGTGCGCGACCTCGTCACCGAGATCGCGCCGCCGGGAGAGCGTCTCTCGGGCCGAAGCTGAATCCGGGTTCCATGTCGTCGCTGCCGGAAGCTCGACCAAGGAGGGGGTGGGGCCGGTCAGTCGAGCCGACAGCCCTCGATTGTGACGCGGTGCATCAGCCGGCGCTCGCCGTGATAATCGTTGACTGCGAAATGCCAGGTCGAGCGGTTGTCCCACAGCGCCAGCGACCCTTTGCGCCAGTGAAAGCGGCAGGTGAATTCGGGCCGCACCGCGTGCCGGTAGAGATAATCGAGCAACGGCCGCGATTCCTCGTCGCTCCAGCCTTCAAAGCCGAGCGTAAAACCGGGGTTGACGTAAAGCGCCTTGCGCCCGGTCAGCGGGTGGCGGATGACGACCGGGTGCACGGCATCCTGCGTCGCGAGTTCGGCGTTGCCCAGGCGGCCGGTCAGGTCGCCGCGGCGCGCCATCGCCTCGGGGCCGAAGACATGCCGGCTTGAATGCCGCGCGCGCAGCCCGTCGAGCGTCGCCTTCAGCCCCTCGGACAGCGCGTCGTAAGCCGCGTACATGCTCGCAAACAGCGTGTCGCCGCCGGTCGTCGGGACCTCGCGCGCGTAGAGCATCGAGCCGAGCGCCGGCGCCTCGTCATAGCTGTGGTCGGTATGCCAGCCGCCGCCGATATTGCGCGTCTGATCCGGCTCCTTGCGCACCTCGGCGATCATCTTGTAGCCGGGAACGGTCGCGAAAAACCGGTTGATGTTGATCGGGCCGAAACGCTCGGCAAAGGCCAGGTGCTGCTCCGGCGTCAGAAGCTGGTCGCGGAAGAAGACGACCCCGTATCGGCCGAAGGCGCCGCGGATTTCGGTGAACGCCTCGTCCGCGATCGGGGCCGACAGATCGACACCGCCGATCTCGGCCCCGACATGCCGCGACACCGGTTCGACCCGGATGTGGTTGCAGTTCATAACCGGCCCTCCGCGCGTTCTGATCCCGTAACATAACCCGCCATAGGCCGGTTTCGCATCGATTGCGAGACCGGAATCGTTTTTTGTCCGACCGAGCCTCGCCGGCGCGCCCAACCCGGCGGTCAGTCTTGCGCAAGCGCACGAACCGCGCAGATCGGCCGCATGACGTTCGATCTAGCCGGTCCTCGCGGCGTGCGGCATAGTAGAACCCGCATCCGAGACGATGGCGGGCCAATGTTTATCTCGATGAATCGCTTTAAGGTCGGCCGTGGCGCAGAAGCCGATTTCGAACGGGTCTGGACCCGGCGCGATACACAGCTGCGCGATGTTCCGGGCTTTCTGTCTTTCCATTTGCTGCGCGGTCCCGAGCGCGAGGATCATACGCTTTATTCGTCGCATGCGAGCTGGCGCAGCCGGGCCGATTTCGAGGCGTGGACGCGATCGGAGGCATTCCGGCTGGCGCACCGCGATGCCGGCGCCAACCGCCCGCTCTATCTGGGTCATCCCGAATTCGAGGGCTTTGAGGTGATCCAGACCGTAGAGCCTGTATCAAAGCCGGGGTGAGGCGCCGGAGCCTGCGTTGTACAGCGGGAAACCCGGTCTTGCGCGCCGCTGTCTTCGGCCGCGATAGGCGGGAAGCGCCGCCAGGCCGCAGCGCGGGTTGTCGAGGAGGGGCCGATCCCGGCGGCGCACGGCGCGTTGCTGTCTCCGGCGGCGCCTCGGCGACACCCCGCCGCCCCGGGTCATTGGCCCAAGCCTGGGGCAGCTACAGAGCGCGGTCGATCAGCGCGTGGCGGTACCGGCTGGCATCGCCGAGAAAGACGCCGATCCGGCAGTTTTCAATGCGCCCGGCCGTGCCCGAGTATTGAGGCTGTACCCCGCCGACTTGGTGGTAGTGGGTCAGTTTGAATGTAACAGACAGCACCGGCATTCCGGAACGGCCCCCACGGGTCCGCGCTTTGCGCGGCCCGAGAGCCTGCCCCGGACCACTACAGTCCAAACTGACCCACTATCCAGCGGGACCTTTCTCGATCTGCCCCTCGGAGGCAGCGATTACCGGGTCGGGCAGTTTGCTTGCGACAAGCGCCCGACAGCAGGCGGGTGAGCCGCGCCTGCCCCGCTTAGAACCCGCCCATGCCGTGGTCGTGGTTGTGCGGCATTGCCGGCACCTTTGGTTCCGGCCGGTCGGTCACCATCGCCTCGGTCGTGATCAGCAGACCCGCGACGGAAGCGGCGTCCTGCAGTGCGATCCGGACCACCTTGGCCGGGTCGATGATGCCGGCCGCGACCATGTCCTTGTACTCGCCGGACTGCGCATCGTAGCCGAAATTCGGCTCGCCGCGGTCGGTCAGCTTGCCGACGACGATCGACCCGTCGGCGCCGGAATTCTCGGCGATCTGCCGCGCCGGCGCCTGGATCGCCCGGCGCACGATCTGGATGCCTACTTTCTGGTCGTCATTGGCCGGTGTCACACCGTCGAGCGCCTTGATCGCGTAGAGCAGCGCCACGCCGCCGCCGGGCACGATCCCTTCCTCGACCGCGGCTTTTGTCGCGTGCATCGCGTCGTCGACCCGGTCCTTGCGCTCCTTGACCTCGACCTCGCTGTTGCCGCCGACCCGGATCACCGCGACGCCGCCGGCCAGCTTTGCGAGCCGTTCCTGCAATTTCTCGCGGTCGTAGTCGGATGTGGTCTCCTCGATCTGCGCCTTGATCTGATTGACCCGCGCGGAGATGTCGTCCTTGCCGCCGGCGCCGTCGATGATCGTCGTGTTCTCCTTGTCGATATGCACCCGCTTGGCGCGGCCGAGCATGTCGAGCGTCACGTTTTCGAGCTTGATGCCGAGATCCTGCGAGATCACCTGACCGCCGCTGACGATCGCGATGTCTTCCAGCATCGCCTTGCGCCGATCGCCAAAGCCCGGCGCCTTCACCGCAGCCACCTTGAGGCCGCCGCGCAATTTGTTGACGACCAGGGTCGCCAGCGCCTCGCCTTCGATATCCTCGGCCACGATCAGCAGCGGACGGCTGCTCTGCACCACCGCCTCCAGCACCGGCAGCAGCGCTTGCAGACCCGACAGTTTGGTCTCGTGCAGCAGGATGTACGGCTCGTCGAGCTCGACAACCATCTTCTCGGCATTCGTCACAAAATACGGCGAGATGTAGCCGCGGTCGAACTGCATCCCCTCGACCACGTCGAGCTCGGTTTCGAGCGACCTGGCTTCCTCGACCGTGATGACGCCCTCGTTGCCGACCCGCTTCATCGCATCGGCCAGCATGCGGCCGATCTCGGCGTCGCCATTGGCCGAGATCGTGCCGACCTGGGCGATTTCGTCGTTGGTCGATACCGGCTTGGCGCGCTTCTTCACATCGGCGACGATCGCCTCGACGGCGATATCGATACCGCGTTTCAGGTCCATCGGGTTCAGCCCGGCCGCCACCGCGCGAACACCCTCACGCACCATCGCATGGGCGAGGATCGTCGCCGTGGTCGTGCCGTCGCCCGCCTCGGTGCTGGTCTTGGAGGCAACCTCCTTGACCATCTGCGCGCCCATATTCTCGAATTTGTCGCCGAGTTCGATCTCCTTGGCGACAGTAACGCCGTCCTTGGTGATGCGCGGGGCGCCGAACGATTTGTCGAGAACGACATTGCGGCCCTTGGGGCCGAGCGTCACGCGCACCGCATCCGCCAGGATGTCGATGCCGCGCAGCATGCGCTCGCGGGCATCGGCGCTGTGTCTGATATCTTTGGCAGCCATGATTTGCTTTCCTCCTCAGGCGGTGATGACGCCCATGATGTCGGATTCCTTCATAATAATCAGTTCCTCGTCGTCGATCTTGACTTCGGTGCCGGACCATTTGGCGAACAGCACGCGGTCTCCGGTTTTGACGTCGAGGGGTTGCACGGTGCCGTCGTCCGCACGGGCGCCCGGCCCGACCGCGACGATCTCGCCTTCCATCGGCTTTTCCCGGGCGGTATCGGGAATGATGATGCCGCCCCGCGATTTTTCCTCCTGATTGACGCGCCGGACGACGACGCGGTCTTGTAACGGGCGAAAGCTCACCGCTTCTCTCCTGTTGGCCTGGGTGGCGGGAGAGCCAGCCTTAGCACTCTCTGATCGTGAGTGCTAACTAAAACCGAAAAGGCCTGTCCGGCGATGAGCCGTCGTCCGAGATCGGGCAGTTTTCCGGCGGGTTCGGGTTTTACGGTGCCGACCGCCATGTGAACCGCCGCCGCACGGTTTTGGCAAAAACGGCCAATGACATGAGAAAAGAGATGCGTATTATCAATGCGGAAGAGTACCGCTCCCGGTGGGGCGCGCGGGCTTCAAACCCGTTGGAAGGCGCGCAGGCGTCTTCGGTAGGTTCGACTCCTGCCTCTTCCGCTGCTGCGGGGGAAAATCTCCGCTTATCGATCGACCCCTCGGGCAAGGGGCGGTCGTTGCACCGGCTCGCCCGCGCCCGCGACTCGCGTTTCCGGCCGGTGCGGGTCGGTCGCGATCTGCATCTGATCGTCGCCTCGATGGCAAGCGGCTTCTTGGCGACGATCGCGTCCTTCTTCGTCTTGACATCCTGCGCGATGCAGCCGGCATCCTATGCGAAAGCCGCGACACCCGGCGCTCGGACCGTCCCATCATGACCTCAGCGATTTTTGCCCATTCCCTGACCGACCGACCGATCGAGGCGGGCGAACCGCTATCCGATCATCTGGCGGCGGTCGGCAGCCGTGCCGCCGAATTTGCGTCGGCTTTCGGCTGGGAGCAGGCGGGGCGGGTCGCCGGCCGGCTGCACGATATCGGCAAATGCTCGGCGGCATTTCAGGCTTATATTCGCGGCAAGCGGAACAGCGGCGGCGATCATTCCAGCGCCGGCGCGCAGGTGGCGCTTGCCGCCTATGCGGGGGTCCCGCTGCTTCCCCGGATGCTCGCCTTTGCGATCGCCGGCCACCATGCGGGGCTGGACGACTGGGCCAACCTTGAGAAACGCCTTACGGGGAAACTGATCGATGCGCCGGGCTGGGAGCGGCACACCGAGCCGCCGCCCGCCGTCAAGACGCTGCTTTCGACGCAGTCGTGGACCCCGGCAAAAACCGACAAAGGGTTCAGCCAGGCTTTTCTGATCCGCATGCTGTTCTCGTGCCTGGTTGACGCCGATTTTCTCGAAACCGAGCGTTTTTATGCCGACGCCAACAACGAGCCGGTAACGCGCGGCGGGCATCGCGAGCTGAGCGTGTTGCGCGACGCATTACGCGCGCATATGGCAGACAAACGCGCCGGTTCGCCCACCGCAATCAATCGGCTGCGCAATGACGTGCTCGACCATGCCGTCGCAAAAGCCGATCTGCCGCCCGGGGTCTTCACGCTGACCGTGCCGACCGGCGGCGGCAAGACGCTGACCTCGCTGTCGTTCGCGCTGGAGCACGCGCTTCGCCATGGGATGCGGCGGGTCGTTTATGTGATCCCGTTTACCTCGATCATCGAGCAGACCGCCGCGATATTCCGCGAGGCGCTGAACGCGCCCGACGAGGTTCTGGAACACCACGCCAGTTTCGACTGGGAGCACGCGCCCGGCGCGCTTCGGGATGACGGCGAGGGGCGCGACGGTCTCGCCAAATTGCGCCGCGCCGCCGAAAACTGGGACGTGCCGGTTGTCGTCACGACCGCGGTGCAGTTTTTTGAGAGCCTCTATGCCGCCCGCCCGTCGCGCTGCCGCAAATTGCACAATCTGGCGGGCAGCGTCATCGTGCTCGACGAAGCCCAGACCTTGCCGCTGAGGCTGCTGCTGCCGTGCGTCGCGGCGTTGAAGGAGCTGAGCGCGAATTACCGGGCCAGCGTCGTCTTATGCACCGCGACCCAGCCGGCGCTGCGGGTCATCGACGGCTTTCCGAACGGGTTTGCGATCGACGACAGCCGCGAACTGGCGCCCGATCCGAAAGCGCTTTATGCAAGGCTGAAGCGGGTGCGGGTCGAGCATCTTCCCGGCAAGACAGGCGACGATGTCGTTGCCGCCCGGTTTGCCGAGAAGGAACAGATGCTGTGCGTCGTCAACAGCCGGGCGCATGCCCGCGCGCTGTTCGAGGCGATCCGGCCCCTGCCCGGCGCGGTGCATCTGACGACGCTGATGTGCCCGCGCCACCGCCGGCATGTGCTGGCGCGGGTGCGCGAGCGGCTCACGGCAGGAGAGCCGGCGCGGGTTGTTTCGACCAGCCTGATCGAGGCCGGGGTCGATATCAGTTTTCCGGAGGTCTGGCGCGCGGTCTGCGGGATCGACTCGATCGCGCAGGCGGCCGGCCGCTGCAACCGCGAGGGCGAGTTGGGCAAGACGGCGCTCGGGCGCACCGTCGTGTTCGAACCGGCAGAGGCCAAACCGCCGCGCGAGATCGAGGGGTTCTGGCAGGCGGCGCGGCAGGTTCTGCGCGATCATGACGATCCGCTGGCGCTGGATTCGGTGTACGCCTATTTCCGCGAACTCTATTGGCAGAAGGATGACAAAAAGCAGAAAGCGTTCGACGCCGCGATACTGGAGCAGCGACCGTGGCCGATCCTGAGTGCCATCGGCGAGCGGGCGCGGGATTGCGACTTTCCGTTCGCCAGCATTGCAACCGCTTTCCGCATGATCGACGACATTATGGAGCCGGTCGTGGTGCCGTGGCGGTCCGGTCCCGACGACGCGGACGCGGACACCGTACTGAACCGGATTGCCGGCATGGACCGGCCGCGCCGCGACGATTTGCGCCGGTTGCAGCAATATACGGTGCCGCTTCGGCGCGACATTCGCAACGAGTGGTTCGCGGCCGGCATTCTGATGCCGGTGCACGATCGGCTCGGCGAGGCTCTGCTGCGATTCAAGTGCCTTGCCTATTACGACCCCGAAACTGGCGTGCGACTCGACGATCCGGTACAGCGCGCGGCGGCGAATAACATAATCTGAATACTGTCTTGCCGCACGCTCGGTTTAGCATACAGCTATTCGTAATAGGCGTTCGCAATAGCCCCCGGCACTTGGGCCGGGGGCATACCCACACAGCAATGGGCTGCAACATTTCAATCCACGCTCCGGGTGAAGCGACTATGGAGGCTCGATTTCTATTTCGATAACGACTTCATTGCCGTTCTCACACTTGATGCTGATCCGAATTCGGATGGTCTCTCGTTCCTGCATCTCGCCTCCCAGGGCGCCCATAGTGCTACCTCAGAGCGAGCCTTGGGTCAATAAAAATTCTGAGAAGCCCACGTTAACAGTGGGCTGCAACGAAAATAGATGATAAACTTTGCTTCGCGCAGGTTCAGGAGATATATTCTAATTTAGGTTGAGGACGGAGGCTGCCAATTATGGCCTATGGCGTGCGGTTGCATGTGTGGGGGGAGCGCGCCTGTTTTACGCGCCCCGAGATGAAGGTCGAGCGGGTCTCGTATGACGTAATAACCCCGTCGGCGGCACGCGGCATCCTCGACGCGGTGCATTGGAAGCCGGCGATCCGCTGGATCGTCGATCGCATCCACGTATTGAAGCCTATCCGGTTCCAATCCTTTCGCCGCAACGAGGTCGGCGCCCGAATCAGCACCGCCCTCGTCGAGCGCGCGATGCGGGCCGGTTCGACCGCCGGGCTCGGCCTTGTCGTCGGGGACCAGCGCCAGCAGCGCGCGACGACGCTGCTCGTCGATGTCGGGTATGTGATCGAGGCGCATTTCGAGCCGACCGACAAGGCCGGACCCGACGACACGCCGGCCAAGCATATCAGCATGTTCAACCGCCGCGCGGCGAGCGGCCAGTGCTTTCACCGGCCCTGTCTCGGCACCCGCGAATTCGCCGCCGATTTCCGCCTGATCGGCGACGGCACGGCGCTGCCCGAATGCGAGCTGCCGCAAGATCAGCGCGAGCGCGATCTCGGCTGGATGCTGCACGACATCGACTTCACCCCGGACGGCGGCGGCACCTCCCGCTTTTTCCGCGCCCGGCTGACCGGCGGGGTTCTCGACGTAGAGCGCTGCCTCGCCGAGGGAGGCGTCGCCGTATGACCGGGGTGCTCCAGGCGCTCGATCGCTATTACGAGCGCATGGCGGCGCGCAGCGAGGCGGAAGCGCCCGGCTATTCGCGCGCAAAAATCGGGTTTGCGGTCGTTCTGTCGGTCGAAAGCGAGCCGATCGACGTGCTCGACCTGCGCGAACGCAGCGGCAAGCGGCTCACGCCGCGCTTGCTGGAGGTTCCGGCGGCGGTGACGCGCACCGTCGGGATTGCCCCCAATCTCTTGTGGGACAAGACCGCTTACGTGCTGGGCCGGACCGCCGGCAAGGATCACCGCACGGCGCGGGAGCACGCGAGCTTCAAGGAGGCCAATCTGGCGCTGCTCGACGGCGCCGATGATGAAGGTCTCACGGCGTTGCGCCGGTTTCTGGAGACATGGTCGCCGGCGCGGTTCGATGCGGCCCCGTTCTCGCCGGAAATGCTCGACGCCAATGTCGTGTTCCGCCTCGCCGGCGATCCCGGCTTTATCCACGAGCGCGCCGCCGCGCGGCGGCTGATTGAGGCACGGGTTGGCGGCGACGGCCCGCTCGGCCTGTGCCTTGTCAGCGGCATGCAGGCCCCGGTTCGTCGCCTGCATCCGTCGATCAAGGGCGTCTATGGCGCGCAATCCTCCGGTGCGTCGCTGGTATCGTTCAACCTCGACGCATTTACGTCCCACGGCCGGGAGCAAGGCGCGAATGCGCCGGTTTCCGAAGGCGCGGCGTTCCGTTACGGCGCGGCATTGAACCGGATGCTGGACCGCGACAGCCGCAACCGGCTGATGCGTCCGGTCGGCGATACGACGCTCGTCTTCTGGGCCGATGCCTCGCGGGCCGGCGAAGACGCCGAAGATACGGCGCAGGCGGCCGAGAATCTGTTCGCGTTCCTGGCGGAACCTCCCGACGATGAAACGGAAGCCGCCAAACTGCGCGACGCGCTCGACGATCTCGCAAAGGGCCGGCCGGTTCCGAACCTGGATTTGAGCCTTGTTAAAGGGACCCGTTTCCATGTCCTCGGGCTAGCGCCGAACGCCGCCCGCCTGTCGGTGCGGTACTGGCTGGAAGACGATTTTTCCGAGTTCGCCAAGCGCCTTGCCGGGCATTACCGCGACCTTGCGATCGAACCGGCGCCGTGGCGCGCCAAGCTGCCCTCGGTATCGCGGCTGCTCGTCAAGACCACGGCATTGCAGGAGAAATTCGACAATATCCCGCCGCTGCTCGCCGGCGAGGTCATGCGCGCCGTGCTGAGCGGCAGTCGCTATCCGCGCATGCTGCTGAGCGCCGCGATCACCCGGCTGCGCGCCGGCGACGACCCCGGCAGCGGCTGGCACGCCGCGGCCATTCGCGCGGTGCTGGCCCGCGATTACCGCCTGCGTTTCGGAAAGGAGAACTGGCTCGTGAGCCTGGACAGAAATTTTCCCGACCCGGCCTACCAGCTCGGCCGGCTCTTCGCCGCGGTTGAGACCGCTCAGAGGCTCGCGCTCGGCCGCGTCAACGCGACGATCCGCGACCGCTATTTCGGCGCCGCATCGGCAACGCCGGCCGGCGTCTTTCCGCTGCTGTTGCGCGGCGCGCAGAACCATCTCGGCAGGTTGCGCAAGGACGGCAAGGGCGGCTGGCTTGAACGCGAGATCGAGGAGATCACCGACCTGCTGCCGCCCGATCTGCCGCGCTCGTTGCCGATGGAAAGCCAGGGAAAATTCGTCATCGGCTACTACCATCAGCGCCGCGCCCAGTATGCGGCCCGTCCGGCGGAGGCCGCACTGGCCGATGACGATACGAATGATGAAGGAGACGCATGATGACGGGCGGCACTGGACGAGAACTCAATCGCAGACATGAGTTCGTCCTTTATTTCGACGTGACAAACGGCAACCCCAACGGCGACCCGGATGCCGGCAATCTGCCGCGGCTCGATCCCGAGACCAATCTCGGCCTTGTCTCCGACGTGTGTCTGAAGCGCAAGATCCGCAATTATGTGGCGCTCGCCCGCGCCGACGCGCCGGGGCATGAAATCTATATGCGCGACGGCGCCACGCTGAACATCGAGCACGATCGCGCCTGGAAGGCCGTGCTGCCCGAGGTGACCAAGCCCGACGACAAGAAGCGCCTTCCGAAGGACGAGACGAAAGCGCGCGACCTGACGCGCTGGATGTGCGCCAATTTCTGGGACATCCGCGCGTTCGGGGCGGTCATGACGACCGGCGTCAATGTCGGTCAGGTTCGCGGGCCGGTGCAGTTCGCCTTTGGCCGTTCCGTAGAGCCGATCCTGCCGCTCGAAATCTCGATCACGCGATTGGCGGCCACGACCGAGGCAGACGCCGAGGCCAAGGGCGGCCGCACGATGGGCCGCAAGCATATCGTGCCGTATGGGCTGTACCGCGCGCACGGTTATGTCTCGGCGCCGCTCGCCGCGCATCCGACCAAGGGCACCGGCTTCTCCGGGGACGATCTCGATCTATTGTTCGAGGCGCTGACCCATATGTTCGAGCATGACCGCTCCGCCGCGCGCGGCGAGATGGCGACGCGCAAGCTGGTCGTGTTCCGCCACAATTCGGCGCTCGGCAATGCCCATGCCCACGATCTGTTCGCGCTCGTTAAGACCCTCCGCGTCCACAAGGGGTCGCAGCACGAAATCGGCGCCGAGGAAACCGACAACTGGCCCGCCGCCCGCGCCTTCGCCGATTACGCGATCACGGTGGACGCGGAAGCGGCGCCCGAGGGGGTCGAGGTGATCTGCCGCTGAGGCCGTCGCGCCGGGGACCGCCATCATGGAAGGCGAAGACGATCTGCTGCCGATCGCGGCGTTGCAGCATTTCGCATTCTGCCCGCGGCAATGCGCGCTGATCCATGTCGAGCGCCAATGGGCGGAAAACCGGCTGACCGCCGAGGGCCAGTTGCTGCATGCGCGCGCGCAGTCCGGCGAGACGACGACGCGAGGCGCGTTGCGGGTCCTGCGCGGGCTGCCGCTCGTCTCGCACCGGCTCGGTCTGACCGGGTACGCCGATGTGGTCGAAATCCGCCGCGCCAAGGACGGCGGCGAACAGGCGTTCCCGGTCGAATACAAACGCGGCAAGAGCAAGCCGCACGATGCCGACCGGGTGCAGCTTTGCGCCCAGGCCCTGTGCATCGAGGAGATGACAGGCTTGCCGGTCCCGGAAGGTGCGCTGTTCTACGGCATGCCCCGCCGCCGCGAAACCGTGCCGCTCGATGCCGGGCTGCGCGAGCGCACCAAAGTCCTGATCGCCGAATTGCGTCGGATGATCGACAATCGCACCGTGCCGGCGCCGCGCCACGGTCCGCATTGCCGTTCCTGCTCGCTGCTCGACATCTGCCGACCGACGCTCCACGGGGGCCGTTCGGCATCGGCATGGATCGAGCGGATGCGACACGAACCGTGAGGGGCTGACATGCGCCGCCTCGGCAACACGCTCTATGTCACAAGCCAAGGCGCCTACCTGTCAAAGGAAGGCGAATGCGTCAAGATCGCACGCGACGGAACGCCGGCCAGCCTGATCCCGATCCACGGCGTGGACGGCGTGGTTGCCTTCGGCCTCGTCGGCCTGTCGCCGCTGCTGCTCGGCTTTTGCGCCGGACGCGGCGTCACGGTCAGCTGGTTCACCGAGCACGGCCGGTTTCTCGCCCGCGCCGAGGGGCCGGTCAGCGGCAATGTGCTGCTGCGCCGTGCTCAATACCAGGCCGCCGACTTGCCGGATCGGGCGGCGGCAATCGCGCGCAGTATCGTGATCGGCAAGGTGTTGAACCAGCGCGCCGTGCTGCGCCGGGCCTTGCGCGACCACGGCGACACCCTGCTCGAGATCGATCGCGGCACGATCGAACGCGCCGCCGATCATCTGAGCCGCCTGCTCACCAGCCTCGGCAAGGATATCGATGTCGGTCAAATCCGCGGCATGGAGGGAGACGCCGCCCGAGCCTATTTCGGCGCCTTTCCGAAGTTGCTGCGAGAGCCGGGTTTCATGTTTTCCGAGCGCCTGCGCCGTCCGCCGCCCGACCCGGTCAACGCATTGCTGTCATTTGCCTATGCGTTGCTGACCCATGATGCGCGCTCGGCGCTTGAAGGCGTTGGGCTTGACCCGGCAGTGGGCTTTCTGCATCGCGATCGGCCGGGCCGGCCGAGCCTGGCACTCGACCTCGTCGAGGAATTCCGCGCCTGGTTCGCCGACCGGCTGGCGCTGACCTTGATAAACCGCCGCCAGCTCGGCCCGGACGATTTCACAAAAGAGGGCGCAGCCTGCCGCTTGACGGAAGCCGGACGCCGCACGTTTCTGATCGCCTATCAGGAGCGCAAACGGGAGGAATTGCAGCATCCGTTCACCGGCGAGCGGATGCCGGTCGGCCTGCTTTGGCACGAGCAGGCCCGTCTGCTGGCCTCTCATCTACGCGGCGACCTCGATGCCTATCCGCCGTTTGTCGCCCGGTGAACGGCTGTGCTCGTTCTTGTTATCTATGACGTCAGCACGGTGACACGCGAGGGGCGCCGGCGCTTGCGCCGCGTCGCGCGCGCCTGCCAGGATTACGGCACTCGCGTGCAGCTCTCGGTTTTCGAATGCACTGTCGATCCGGCACAATGGGCGGTGTTGCGCGCCCGACTATTGGATCTGATCGAGCCAGCGTCGGACAGTCTGCGCTTCTACCTGCTGGGCAGCGGCGTCCGGCACATCGAGCATCACGGCGCACGGGCGCCTTTGGATCCTGATGGGTCTCTGATTTTCTGATTGGCCCCGATGCGCGTCGCGCGAACCCCAAGCGGGCAGATCTTCGCTGGAAGATTCGCAGACGAGCAAATCCGCCATATGGCAGGCATACGGCGACAACCGACGCTCGTGACAATCGCCCTCAGGCGGACGTTCGCGCGGACAGCCGGATTTCATGAGAGATACTCGTGTGTTACGATCGGGCGGTCGCCCCTTGTACGGGGGCGTGGATTGAAACTACAAGCCGTATCTCGATCCTCTGAAGGCCGAAGCGTCGCCCCTTGTACGGGGGCGTGGATTGAAACACGCCCACGTCATGCTGACCATGCGCGACCTGACGTCGCCCCTTGTACGGGGGCGTGGATTGAAACTCGCCCGAGCTGATCAAGCAGGCGATCCGGGCGGTCGCCCCTTGTACGGGGGCGTGGATTGAAACTCAGCTCGGCCTGCGCCGCGACGACCGCGTCAAGTCGCCCCTTGTACGGGGGCGTGGATTGAAACCTGGCATAGCGCGAGCACATCATCCTCGTAGCCAGTCGCCCCTTGTACGGGGGCGTGGATTGAAACATCGTCATAATGTTACACGCGCTCGGCATTGAGAGTCGCCCCTTGTACGGGGGCGTGGATTGAAACGAGCGCTACTTCCTGGGCGCTCTCAGCGGTCGCGCGTCGCCCCTTGTACGGGGGCGTGGATTGAAACGCCTTGATCGCCAAGCGGTTGGGCACCACAAAAAGTCGCCCCTTGTACGGGGGCGTGGATTGAAACAAGATTTGCGCTCCAGCCAATCCGTAAACATATCGTCGCCCCTTGTACGGGGGCGTGGATTGAAACGCCGCTCATTGCAGGGCCTCCCGCCGGGCGGTTGGTCGCCCCTTGTACGGGGGCGTGGATTGAAACGATCCACTTGTGCTTTGCTCCAGCCCCACCTCCGTCGCCCCTTGTACGGGGGCGTGGATTGAAACCTTGATTTGCTGAGTTTGTACCTCCCGGCATTGGTCGCCCCTTGTACGGGGGCGTGGATTGAAACTCCCAGGTAGTCGGCGACTATGCGCCCGAGACGGGTCGCCCCTTGTACGGGGGCGTGGATTGAAACTCAAGGTGAGCAATGGCAGCAGAGAATGGTTGCGGTCGCCCCTTGTACGGGGGCGTGGATTGAAACACAATGTCGGGCGGGTCCGGCTCATCTATACCGAGTCGCCCCATGTACGGGGGCGTGGATTGAAACAGATCAGCCTTGGACTATATTTGTAATCACCCCCGTCGCCCCATGTACGGGGGCGTGGATTGAAACTCACCGTCGCCTGCAAGGCGTTGGGGGAGTGCAGGTCGCCCCTTGTACGGGGGCGTGGATTGAAACGCCTTGCTCAAACTCACCTGACCGAGCCGCCGCAAGTCGCCCCTTGTACGGGGGCGTGGATTGAAACCCGTAATTTTCCCCTGCCCCCGCGCGATCGCCTGGTCGCCCCTTGTACGGGGGCGTGGATTGAAACCGGTTAAAACTGCGGCAACGGCTTGCAGTAACGGTCGCCCCTTGTACGGGGGCGTGGATTGAAACGCAAACCAAGCCGCTGACGCCTTGCACGCCGCCGGGTCGCCCCTTGTACGGGGGCGTGGATTGAAACCGCATGCACCGTGGCGAGCATCTGGGCGAGCGTGTGTCGCCCCTTGTACGGGGGCGTGGATTGAAACTGCTATACGGGGTTGCTGCGGCGACGTGGAAATGGTCGCCCCTTGTACGGGGGCGTGGATTGAAACGCCTGCTCCTCGGACACGTAGCGGCAGCGGCCGTCGCCCCTTGTACGGGGGCGTGGATTGAAACTGGCGCGCCGGCGGGAGATAGGTGACGCTGCGGTGGTCGCCCCTTGTACGGGGGCGTGGATTGAAACCAGGTAAGGACCGGCGCAGTAGCGCTCGATGCGGGCGTCGCCCCTTGTACGGGGGCGTGGATTGAAACCGCCGAGATCGGCGGAAGCGTTGGCAAGAGCGAAAGTCGCCCCTTGTACGGGGGCGTGGATTGAAACGGGTCGGTTGTGTGCCGGATGGCATAATGCCCCTGTCGCCCCTTGTACGGGGGCGTGGATTGAAACGTTGTCGATCGATACCGGAGCGAATGGCGATTACGTCGCCCCTTGTACGGGGGCGTGGATTGAAACGCGACCCTCGGCCTCGGCGAGCGCTTCGGTGGCCGTCGCCCCTTGTACGGGGGCGTGGATTGAAACGATGCATTCGGCGCGGCTGACGCGCTCGACCGTGTCGCCCCTTGTACGGGGGCGTGGATTGAAACGTCGCCCAGAAGCGTCGCCGACCTCAGCGAACCGTCGCCCCTTGTTCGGGGGCGGGGATTGAAACGTCTTGACCCAGGGGAACGCAAGTC
>JBFWVT010000031.1:0-54872 GCA_050246595.1 Alphaproteobacteria bacterium | reverse complement strand
AGACATTCCCCGCTTGGCGGTACTGTCTCAGTTTGAATTCTGGCCTTGTCGTTCTGCGGCGCAGGCCGGCCCCGCGGCGACCGTACCGCAAGGAGGGCGCTACAGGACCGCCGGCCTCCGGCCGGCATGCCGGCCGGAGGCCGGCGGTCCCTAGGGGTTGCTCCGGGGCGGCGCAGCGGGCCAATTTCAAACCGAGACATTACCCGCATGGCGCTCGACGAGCGCCGCGGCACCGGCTGTGCTATGATCCGGACGATCTGACGTGTAATCCTTCCAAATGCTGCTCGGATTGACGATCCGCGACATCGTTCTGATCGACCGTCTGACTCTGGCGTTCCGCCCCGGTCTGTGCGTGCTGACCGGCGAGACCGGGGCCGGCAAGTCGATCCTGCTCGACGCGCTCGGGCTGGCGCTGGGAAAGCGGGCCGATGCGAGCCTGGTGCGTCCGGGCGCCGAGCAGGCCGCAATCATCGCCGAGTTCGCCGTCGCCGACAATCACCCGGCGCTGACGATCCTGTGCGACGCCGGGATCGGCACCGATCTTGCCGGTACGATCGTGCTGCGCCGGCTGGTTTCGGCCGACGGCCGCAGCCGCGCCTTTGTCAACGACGAGCCGGCCAGCGTCGGGCTATTGCGCGAACTCGGCGATACGCTGGTTGAGATCCAGGGGCAGGGCGAGCAGCGCGGTCTGCTCGACCCGGCGACGCATCGCGCCCTGCTCGACGCCTTCGCCGAACACGCTATCGGTCCCGGCGCTCTCGCCGCTTTGTGGCGGGAGTGGCGGGCGCTGCGCGACCGCGCCGCCGAGGCGGTCCGCCTGCTGGCCGAAAGCCGGGCCGAGGAGGATCTGCTGCGGCACCATTACGCCGAGATCGAGGCGTTGTCGCCGGAGGGCGACGAGGAGGAGCAGCTCGGGGCGCGCCGCACGCTGCTGCAAAACGCCGAGCGGCTCGGCGAGGCAATCAGCGAGGCGATCGGCGAAATCGAGGGCGAGGCCGGCGCGCAGCGGGCGCTGGCGCGCGCGCTGCGCCGGCTCGAACGCGCCCGCGACCGCGCCCAGGGTCTGCTCGACAGCGCCGTTGCGGCGGCCGAGCGCGCCGCCCAGGAAACCGACGAGGCGCTGGCCGCGCTGACCGCCGCCGGGCGCGCGCTCGAACTCGATCCGCGCGCGCTCGAACAGGTCGAGGAGCGGCTGTTCGCATTGCGCGCCCTGGCCCGCAAACATTCGGTGGCGGTCGCCGACCTGCCCGCCTTGCGCGCCGCGATAGCGGACCGGCTGGCTGCGCTGGAGACCGGGGCCGAGGGCGTCGCCGTGCTCGAAGAGGAAGCGGCGGCGGCGCGCGAGCGCTATATGGCCGCGGCCCAGGCCGTCTCGGCGGCACGCAAGCGCGCTGCCCTCCGTCTCGACACCGCCGTGGCCGCCGAGTTGGCGCCGCTGCGGCTCGACAAGGCGCGGTTCCGCACCGTGCTGACACCGCTCGCTGAGGCCGATTGGGGCGAGCACGGCACCGAGCGCGTGCATTTCGAGGTCGCCACAAACCCCGGCGCGACGTTCGGAACACTGGCGAAAATCGCCTCGGGCGGCGAGCTGTCGCGCTTTATGCTGGCGCTGAAGCTGGTCCTGGCCGGCACCTCGTCGGTGCCGACGCTGATCTTTGACGAGGTCGACAGCGGCATCGGCGGCGCCGTCGCGGCAGCGGTCGGTGAGCGGCTGCAGCGTCTCGGCGCCCGGTTGCAGGTACTGGTCGTGACGCACTCGCCGCAGGTTGCGGCGCGCGGCGCGCATCATTGGCGCATCGCCAAGACCCAGGCGGCGCGCGCGACGGTGACCCGCGTCGAAGAGTTGGACCCAGATAGGCGGCAGGAGGAGATCGCCCGCATGCTGTCCGGCAGCACCGTCACCGCCGAGGCGCGCGCCGCTGCCGCCAGTCTGATCGCGGGAGCGCGGCCGTGAACGACATGGCCGTGAACAGCATTCCGACGGCCGCGCGGCCGGTCGATTCGCTGAGCGAAGAGGAAGCGCGGGCCGAGTTGGCGCGGCTCGCCGCCGAGATCGCGCATCACGACAGGCTCTATTACGCCGAGGCTGCGCCCGAGATTTCGGATGCCGAATACGACGAATTGCGGCGCCGCAACGCGGCAATCGAGGCACGCTTCCCGGTATTGAAACGTGCGGACAGCCCGTCCGAGCGGGTCGGCGCGGCACCGGCCGCTGCGTTTGCGAAGGTGACGCACAGCACGCCGATGCTGTCGCTGGAAAACGCCTTCGCCGAACAGGATGTGCGCGATTTCTTCGCCGGCATCCGCAACTTTTTCCGCCGTCCGGAGGATCTGGCGCTGGTCGCCGAGGAGGCGGTCGAAATCATGGCCGAGCCGAAGATCGACGGGCTGTCGGCGGCGCTGCGCTACGAGCGCGGCAGGCTGGTGCTCGGCGCGACGCGCGGCGACGGCGTGACCGGCGAGGACGTGACCGCGAACATCCGGACAATCCGCACCGTCCCGACGCGGCTCGCCGGCGAGGATTGGCCCGAATTGCTCGAAGTGCGCGGTGAGGTCTACATGGAGCGGGCCGGGTTTTTTGCCGTCAACAAGGAGCGCGCCGAAGCCGGTGAACCGCTTTTCATGAACCCGCGCAACGTCGCGGCCGGCTCGCTGCGCCAGCTCGATCCTGGCATTACGGCGCGCCGGCCATTGAAATTCTTCGCCTATTCCTGGGGCGAGACGAGCCGGCCGTTCGCGCGCACGCACCAGGAGGCGCTGGATCGCTTCCGGGAATGGGGGTTTACGGTCAACGGGCATTCGCGACTGTGCCGCGGGGTGGCCGAGGTGCTGGCCTATTACGAGGAGATGGCCGCGCGCCGCGCCGAATTGCCCTACGATATTGATGGGGTCGTCTACAAGCTCAACGACCTTGCATTGCAGACCCGGCTCGGGATGCGCAGCCGCGCGCCGCGCTGGGCGCTGGCGCATAAATTTGCCGCCGAGCAGGCGCAGACGATCATGCGCGGTATCATGATTACGGTCGGGCGCCAGGGCGCGCTGACCCCGACCGCGCTGCTCGAACCGGTCACGGTCGGCGGCGTCGTCGTGCAGCGCGCGACCTTGCACAACGAGGACGAAATCCGCCGCAAGGACGCGCGGATCGGCGACACGGTCATCGTGCAGCGCGCCGGCGATGTAATCCCGCAGATTGTCGGGGTCATGCTCGACCGCCGCCCGCCCGACGCGACGCCGTATGAGTTCCCCGATCACTGCCCGGTCTGCGGCAGCCTCGCGGTGCGCGAGGAGGGCATGGCGGTGCGGCGGTGCAGCGGCGGCCTGATCTGCCCGGCGCAGGCAGTCGAGCGGTTGAAACACTTCGTCTCGCGCGACTGTTTCGACATCGACGGACTTGGCGAAAAGCACATCACCGCGTTCTGGGAGGATGGGCTGATCCGCGGTCCCGGCGACATCTTCCGGCTCGATCCGGAGGTCATCGCCAAGCGCGACGGCTGGGGCAAGGTCAGCGCCAACAAGCTTGTCGCCGCGATCGATGCGCGCCGCCGCATCGCGCTCGACCGTTTTATCAACGCGCTCGGCATCATGCAGGTCGGGCAGGCGACAGCGCGGCTGCTGGCGCGGCATTACCGCTCGCTGGCGGAATGGCGGCGCGAGATGGAGGAAGCGGCCGCGGCCCCGGACGATCCCGACAACCCGGCGCGCCGGCGGCTGCTCGACGTACACGGTATCGGCGCCGACATGGCCGCCGACATCATCGGGTTTTTCGCCGAGCCGCATAACCGCGAGGTGCTCGACGACCTCGCGCGCGAGGTCGCGGTGCTCGATTACGACGCTCCATCGGCGCGGATCGTCTCGCCGCTCGCCGGCAAGACGATCGTCTTTACCGGCAGTCTCGACTCGATGAGCCGCTCGGAGGCGAAAGCGCGGGCCGAAGCGCTCGGCGCCAACGTTGCGAGCGCCGTGTCGGCCAAGACCGATTATGTCGTGATCGGCGCCGATGCCGGATCGAAGGCGACGCGGGCTGCGGCGCTCGGGGTGCAGATCCTCGACGAGGCGGCCTGGCTCGCTCTGGCGGGGTCGGGCGAGGCGACCGCGTAATCCGGCCGGATCGCTGTGCGCACCGCCGGGATTGAGGCCGCGACGGGACCGCATCTCGATCTCGACCGTGTCGTCACGCAAATGACGCCGGAGCCGTCCGCACCGGCGGCAAGCCCGCGGCGCAGCGTGTCGCTCGGTCTGCTGTTGTCTCTTGCGCTGCATCTGCTGCCATTGCTGCTGCTGTTCGAGTGGCGCGGCGCGCCGGTCGAGACACTCGCCCCGATCCCGGTCCGGCTCGTCCTTGAACAGCCGCCACCCCCGCCGCCGCTACCGGCCGCGCGCGCCGAGGCTGCCGCCGAACCTGCGCGGGAACGGCTCTCTTCGGAGGAAGTCGGCGCAACAGCGGACGAACCGAACGATGCCGCCGGCGCACAATCCTCGGAGGCACGGGAGGAAACCGGACCCGGTCCGCCGGCCAGGGCCGAGCGGGAACCCGAGCTGCGGCAAGCGGCGAGGCTCGTGCCGCCGCAACACGAACCCACCCTGCTGACCCGCGAGGCGCTGGCCCTGCCTGAGCCGGAAGTCGAACCGCTGCCGGTACAGCCGGCCGCGCCGGTTCCGTCACGCCGACCGGAGCCGCGCCCCCGTCCGCCGCAGCGCATGGCGGCGATTCCCGGACCGTCGGCCATTCGCGACGAATACCTTGCCTATCTCGTTACGCTGGTGCGGCCGCACCTGTACCTGCTGCCGCCCGAGCTGCTCGATGGCAGGCGCGGCACGACGAGCCTCGCGATCCGGGTTCTCGGCGACGGCACGATCGCCCGGATCGCGGTGTCGCAAAGCTCGGGCTACCCCGACATCGACGCGCGGGTGATGCAGATCGTCGCGGCGGTCGGCCGCTTTCCGCCGCTGCCGGCCTGGGTCGAGCAGCCGAGCTGGGACATCAACTTCCACCTGCGTTTCCCGTTTCCGCGGGCCGGAACGGGGCGGAGATAGCGTCCCGCAACGCCTACAGATCGCGGGCCGGCGCGGACCGGAGAGCGTCGCGGATCGCGTCGCGGATCTCGCTCGGCTGGCTTTCGATCGCGCCGCACAACCGGCGCATCTGGCGGCGCAGGCCGTAGACCTGATCCAGCAGGCCAAGGATCAGCGACAGCGTCTCCTCGTCCGCGGCGAATTCGCGGCGGATGTCGAGGATCAGCTCGACGCGGGCGATATCGACCTCGTGAAACAGCCAGATTTCGCGATCGACCTCGCGGCGCGCTTCCGGCACGATCCAGCGCCGCTCGATCCAGCGCGCCAACTCGGCGCGGTCGAGTTCGGCGAAGCGCCGGACCAGTTCTTCCATCCCGATCACGCCGCCGTCCCCTGGGCCGTCCCTTGGGCGGCGGAGTCTGCGGCCGCGTCGATATCGCGGCGCGGGTCAACCGGGTGCGCCTTCGCCCACGCTTCGAGAAACTGCGCCAAATCGGGGTCGCCGCTGGCGCCGATCATGACCTTCAGCGTCACGTACTGGTCGCCGGCGGCATGGCCGCGGCGGTGGATGCCCTTGCCGCGCAGCCGCAGCCGCGTGCCGGTATCCGAACCCTTCGGGATCGTCATCGTCACCGGGCCGGTGACGGTCGGGACCGGAACGCGCGCCCCGAGCACCGCCTCGGCGAGGCTGACCGGCAGTTCGACATGGATGTCGTCGCCCTCGCGGCGGAAGAACGGGTGCGGCGCGACATGGATTTCGATCAGCGCGTCGCCCGGCGGACCGCCGCCAAAACCCGGCGCCCCCTTGCCCTTGAGCCGCAATACCTGATCCTGTTCGATGCCGGGCGGGATTGTGACATCGAGCCACTCGTCGGGAGACAGCGCGATCCGCTTTCTGCCGCCGGTCGCCGCCTCGACAAAATCGATCGTCAGCGCGAACTGCCGGTCCGGTCCGGGCATCGAGAACCCCCCGCCGGCATGCCCACTGCGGGCGCGCCCGCCTCCCATGCCGGCAGCGCCGCGTGCGCCTCTGCCCTGCCCGAACATCGCGAACAGATCCTCAAGATCGCCGATATCCATCTCGCCCTGCGGCTGGTACTTCCAGCCCTGCGCGCCCTCGGCATGCGGACGGTAGGAGTAGCGCGGCCGTTCGGCGCCGGTTTCGTCGATCTCGCCGCGGTCGTAGCGCGCCCGCTTTTCCGGGTCCGACAGGATGTCGTAGGCCGCCGTCACGGCTTTGAAACGCGCCTCGGCTTCCGGCTTGCCGGGGTTGAGGTCGGGATGAAACTCCTTGGCGAGCTTGCGATAGGCCGTGCGGATCTCGTCGGCGCTGGCGTCGCGCTTGACCCCCAGCACCTCGTAGGGCGTTTGCGTCGCCATCGCTTTTCCTACGGGCGTTGCCGCGCGCCGCGCGGCGGGGCCGTCATGCCGGCGGCCTCGATATTGACCGCGACGCTGTATTCCGAGCCCTTCCGGTCGATCCGCAGATCGACCGCGCTGCCGACCCCGGAGAGGCCGATGACATTGCGCAGTTGCGTGCCGCTGCGCACCGGCACGCCGTTTGCCGAGACGACGAGATCGCCGCTGCGCAAGCCGGCGCGCTCGGCCGGCGAGTCCGGTTCGACGCGGGCGATCACGGCGCCGGTCGTGTGCGAGGTGCTCATCGCCTGGGCGAGATCAGGGGTCAGGTCCTGGATCGCCACCCCGATGCGTCCGCGCTTGACCTCGCCGTAGCGGATCAGCTGGTCCATCACGCGGCGCGCCATGTTGACCGGGACGGCGAAACCGATCCCGATATTGCCGCCGCCGGGGGCGAGGATCGCGGTGTTGATGCCGACGCATTCGCCGTTGAGGTTGACGAGAGGCCCGCCGGAGTTGCCGGGATTGATCGAGGCGTCGGTCTGGATGAAATCCTCGTAGCCCTCGATGCCGAGCCCGCTGCGGCCGAGCGCGCTGACGATCCCCGAGGTCACGGTCTGGCCCAGCCCGAACGGGTTGCCGATCGCCAGCACGAAATCGCCGACCTCCAGCCGGTCCGAGTCGCCGAGCGGCACCGCCGTCAGCCTGTCGGGTGAAATCTGCAATACCGCGATATCGGTCTCGGGATCACGGCCGATCAGCCGGGCGGTGAAACGCCGGTTGTCCTTGGTGGTGACTTCGATCTTGGTTGCGTTCTCGACGACATGGCCGTTGGTCAGAACATAGCCGCGAGCGGCGTCGACGACGATGCCGGAACCGGTCGCCTCGGTTTCGCGCATGCGGGGGCGGGCGTTTTGCGGCAGGTCGAAAAACCGGCGGAAAAACGGGTCTTGCAGCAGCGGATTCTGTTCGCGCACCCGGCCGCGCACCGCGATATTGACGACCCCCGGCGTGACGCGGGCCAGCATCGGCGCCAGGCTCGGGATGTATTGACCCGCGACCTGCGGGATTGGCGCGGCTGCGGTCGCAACCGCAGGACCGCCGCTCGGCCCCCCGATCGGCGCGATCGCGACAGCGGCGCCGGCAAGGCCGCCCGCCAATAAAAGCCCTGAGAAAATTCGTTTCATCGTGAAGACCCGCGGGAAGCCACCCTGCCCCGTCAGCAGAACGGGCCTGGAATGTAAACAGTTTCGCGGACACCTTACTTAAAGGTTCGGGACGCCTTCTTCAAGCAGCGCCGCCCGCAAGGCAGACCCCGGACGGGTTGGCAGCAGATCTCGCGCTTTGCTGCCAAGATGCTGAAATTGCGTACTTTTTCGATTGCCGAGGAGCGCGGGTCGGGCCATCCTTGCTGGCCATGGGAAACGGTAACGACGGGGGTGCGACGTGTCGGTCTACGAGTTGCAGCTTCGGGGCTACCGGCTCACCACGGCAGAGATCCTGTACCGTCTGCCGGACTATCCCGCACTGCTGCAGAGCTTTATCTGGCAGAAATTCGACCTGGCTCCCGACTTCCCCGAGTTGCGCAAATTCCTCGAATTCTGGAGCCGCAATATCGAGGGCAAGCTGCACTCGGTCAGCGTCAAGCAGAGCAGCCGCACGGCGCCGAACCGGGTGCGGCATTTCAAGCACCAGCTGACGCTGCATTGATCCCGCACGGCTGATCGGGGTTCCGGACAGGCGGGGCGGGGCAACCTGCCGCATCGGTTATTAGCGCGGCGTGGGAGACGCTCGACGCCGCACGCCCGGCACGCGTCTCGGTTAGACTGAGCGGCACCATCACCCGCGAGGTTTGCGCGATGCCGGCCAGCACGGAACTGTTTTCGACCGCCGATTCCGGCCCGTTCGGCCGCCGCCAGCGACGGGCGCGCGGTGCGCGCCTGCCGGTGACGGTCGTCACCGGCTTTCTCGGTTCGGGCAAGACGACGCTGATCCGCGAATTGCTGCGCCGCCCCGAGGGGGCCAACACCGCGGTCGTCATCAACGAGTACGGCGAGGTCGGCATCGACAACGCGCTGCTGCGTGCGTCGAGCGATGCGACGGTGCTGCTGGGCAATGGCTGTCTGTGCTGTACCGTGCGGACCGATTTGCAGGAGAGTTTGCGCGCGCTGTTCGCCGACCGGGCGCGCGGCGCGGTGCCGAGCTTCGAACGGGTCGTCATCGAAACCAGCGGTCTCGCCGATCCCGGCCCGGTCTTGCAGACCTTCGCCAGCGACCGCGCGCTCGGCGAGGAATTCCATCTTCAGTTGCTGGTGACGGTGGTCGATGCGGTCAACGGGGCGGCAAATCTCGACCGGATGCCCGAGGCGCGGCATCAGGCGGCGCTGGCCGACCGGATCGTGCTGAGCAAGACCGATGCCGCCGATGCCGCCGCGATCGATCGGCTTATCGCGCAAATTCGGGAATTCAGCGCGGCGCCGGTCATGGCCGCTGCCCACGGCGCTATCGCGCCGGGGTTTGTGCTCGACGAGGCTCCCGATCTGGCGGCGCGGCTCGCGGCGCATCGCCATGACCATGCGCACGCCCATACACACGGGATCGACAGTTTTCCCCTGTTTTTCGATGCGGCGCTGCCCTGGAAGGTGTTCGAGCAGGTCATGGCGGTGCTGACCGCGCTGCGCGGGTCCGATCTGCTGCGCGTCAAGGGCCTCGTCGCGGTCACGGGCTGCCGCGGGCCGGTTGTCGTCCATGTTGTGCAGCATGTCGCGCATCGTCCGATCGAGCTGGAGGACTGGCCCGATGGCGACCGGCGCTCGCGGCTTGTCTTTATCACCCGCGACCTGCCGCAGGAGGCGGTCGAGCCATTGTTCCAGGCTGTTCGCGCGATCGGGACCGAGGGCGTTCCGCCTGCATAGTGCGAGCGCGATAGGGCGGGCAAGATGCAAGCGATCCTGGATTACAGCGCGTCCCAGAACTGCCGGATGCGCCGGCGCATTGCCGCATCGGGGAGGCGGCCGAAACCGGCTTTGAGGTTGTTTTCCATGTGCTCGGGTTTGCCGGTGGCCGGGATCACGCAGGTCACGGCCGGGTCGGCGATCAGATATTTCAGGAAAAGCTGCGCCCAGCTCGCGCAATCGAATTCGGCGGCCCAATCCGGCAGCGGACGGCCGCGCACCTTGCGGAACATGCCGCCGGTCTCGAACGGCTGATTGACGATCACCGCGACCCCGCGCTCGGCCGCGACCGGCAGCAGTCGGGTCTCGGCGTCGCGCGTCTCAAGCGAGTAGCCGCACTGCACGAAATCGATGCCCGTCTCGGTTTCGATAAGGCGCGCCAGTTCGGGCAGCGACCCCGTCGTGTAATGCGTGATCCCGATATGGCGCACCTGCCCCTGTTCCTTCATGCGCCGCAAGGTCGCGAGGTGGGTGCGCCAATCGAGCAGATTATGGATCTGGATCAGGTCGAGTACCGGGTGTTGCAGCAATTCGGCCGACCGCCGCATCTGCGCGATGCCGGCCTCGCGCCCGCCGGTCCACACCTTTGTCGCCAGAAACACGCGCGGGCGCAGACCGGCTTCGGCGACGAGATCGCCGGTCACGCTTTCGGCGCGGCCGTACATCGGCGAGGTATCGATCATGCGGCCGCCGGCTTCGGTCAGAACCCGCAGCACCTCGGCAAGCTTCCGGCGGGCCGGATCGCCGGAGCCGACATCGAAAGCCCGCCAGGTGCCGAGTCCGATCACCGGCATCGCCTCGTCGCTCGACGGGATCGCGCGAGTAATCATCGTCCCGGCGTCGACCGCGTGCGTCATGTCCGCTTAAAGAAATGGTCGGCGTTGCCGGCCATCAGCTTTTTGCGCGCTTCGGGCTTGATGTCCCAGGCGAGAAAATTGCTGACGGTCTCCGGGAACTGGCATTCGGAATGCGGGTAGTCGGAGGCGTACATCAGCACGTCGTCGCCGAGAAAACGGGTCACCGCGTCATACATATCGGCCCCCTCATGGCGCTCGACGCTGCAGAAATAGCGGCCGCTCGATAGATATTCGCTCGGTTTCATTTTGAGCGGCTGGGTGCTGCCGACATAGGCGTACTGCTCGTCCATGCGCCTTCCCCAGAACGGCAGCCAGCCGAACCCGCATTCGAGCGTGCCGACCCGCAGCGTCGGGTAGCGGTCCATGATCCCGCCGCCGATCACCGCCGCGATAAACCGCATCGCGCCCCACGGGTGCGACGACAGCCGGCCGAGAAAGACATTGTCCCACAGATCGAAGCAGCCCGGAAAATAGGGCGGCGTCCACGTGAAGCTGTGATGCACGATCGGCAAATCGTGCTCGTCGGCAGCGCGCCAGATCGGGTCGAGCTTTGGGTGGTCGGCCGGGATGTCGTTGGTGACGAGCGGCATCACCGCCACAGCCCAGCGCGACCTGCCCCATTCGCGGATCTCGTGCACCGCGGCATCGACATCGCGCGCCGAGGCGACGATCATGCTCTTGAGCCGGTCCGGATATTGGCTCGAAAAATCCGACAGGTGCCGGTGGAAAGCGCGGATGATGCCGACCTCCAGACCCGGGTCTTCGTGGCCGACAAGGCTCGTCCACGCGGTCGGGATCAGGAAATGTCCGTCGGTGCCCTCGTCGTCCATGTCGCGAACCCGGTTCTCGGCCTGATCGTCCTGCACGCCGATCCGCGGCATCTTGCTGCCCATCCATTGCGTGTCGCGGCCGGTATGGGTCTCGCGCGGCGCCGCCTCGCCGAGAATGCGGCGGTACGAAATCTGCCCGTAGCGGTAGACATGGCGGCCGGGGGAGCCGCCCGGATTGCCCGGCCGCACCGGCACCCGGTACGGCGCCAGATCGGCAAGGCGCGGGCGAAAACCCGGATCGACATAGGTGTCGAGAACTTCCGCGGTCGGCTCGACATGCGTATCGGCATCGAATACGCGCAGCCCGTCCTTCATCCTGACCTCCCCTAAATTGTTTCAGCTTCTATACACCCGGCGCGCGCAGTCGGAAATGGGCGGGCTGCTTTCGGCCTCGGTTCTCATCCGATACAGGCTTTGTCCGGAACTTTCCGAAAGCCGCGGTTATTTGCCCCGGAACCGAAACCGGAGGACGCTGTTTGCATTTGCCTATGTTAAGGGCAGGGAGGCGGTACGTGGATAATACGAATGGTCAGCAGCGGGCGCGTGAGGCTGATGTCCCGCTCAATCGCGATGTTTTTACCCGCACCCTGATCCGCGAGCTGGCCGGCACCCTGGAAAACGTCGTCGGCATCGAGGAAGCGTCCGGCTATATCAGCGTGGTCGGCGCGTCCATCGGCGAGCAGATCAATCAGAGCTATAAATCGGCGCTCCGCGTCTCCTCGCTGTCGCGCGATCAGGTGCGCGACGTGCTGGTCGATCTGAAACGCCGGATCGAGGGCGATTTCTTTGTCATCGAGGAGAGCGAGGACAAGATCGTGCTCGGCAACCGCCAGTGCCCGTTCGCCGAAAAGGTCGTCGGGCGGCCGTCGATGTGCATGATGACCTCGAACGTTTTCGGGCATATCGCCGCCGACAATCTCGGCTACAGCAAAGTGGAGTTGCGCGAGACGATCGCGGAGGGCGCGCCCGAGTGCCGCGTGATCGTCTATCTGAAGCCGACCGCGGAGGCCCAGGCGGCGCCGGGGCGCGAATATGTCGATCCGGGTCCGGCGCGACAGACTTGACCGCTTCGCGGCCGCTTGCGAGTAGGTCCTTGTCTGGAAAACAGGAATGAGGTCCCGTCGCGGTGGTGCCGGACACGCAAGCGATCATCGATGCGCTCCCCGACTGCATCCTGCTGGTCGAGTCCGACGGAACCGTAATTTCCGCCAACACCGCCGCCGGCCGGGGATTGCAGCGCGATCTCGGCGGCTTGGCCGGGCGCAGCCTTTATGATCTGATCGACGATCCGGAACGCCTCGCGCCGGTCTATCTGCGGCGATGCGCCGCCGGTTTCCAGCCCGTTCCCGGCAATCTGGCGGTTCGCCTCGCGGACGGCTCTGTCGCGGAGTTTCGCTGCGAGGGCGCCCGCCTGCGGCTGGGCGACGGGTCGCCGGGGCCGCTTTTGCTGCGCTGCCGGCCGAAGCGCGAGGCCGTGTCGCAATTCACGATCCTCAACGAGAAAATCGCCGATTTGACGCGCGAGATCGTCATCCGCCGCGCCGCCGAGGAGGCGCTGCGCGAGAGCGAGCGCCAGTTTCGCATGCTGGTCGATTCGATACCGACGCTGGCCTGGATGGCGCAGGCGGATGGCTGGATTGTCTGGTACAACCAGCGCTGGTACGAATATACCGGCACGACCTCCAAAGACATGGAAGGGTGGGGCTGGCAATCGGTGCATGATCCCGCCATCTTGCCCGCCGTCCTGGAAAGATGGCGGTATTCGATCGCCGCCGGCCAACCGTTCGAGATGGTTTTCCCGCTGCGCGGCGCCGACGGGGCGTTTCGCCCGTTCCTGACCCGCATCGTTCCGGTCCGCAATGACGACGGCCGCGTGACCCGCTGGTTCGGGACAAATACCGACATTACCGACCAGCGCGCAGCGGAAGACACGCTGCGTCGCCTCAATGAATTGCTGGAGCGGCGCGTCGCCGCCGAGGTCGAGAGGCGCATGGCGGTCGAGGAAGCCCTGCGGCAGTCGCAGAAGATGGAGGCGATCGGTCAGCTCACGGGCGGCATCGCCCACGATTTCAACAATATCCTGCATGTCATCCTGGGCAATCTCGACGCCTTGCGGCGCCTTGCGGCGAGCGGTCCCGACCGCATCGCGAGGAGCGAATTCGAACGGTTTGTCGCGAGCGCGGTGCGGGGAGCCGAGCGGGCGGCGACGCTGACCCAGCGTCTGCTCGCCTTCGGCCGACGCCAGCCGCTCAGCCCGGCCCCGCTTGATGTCAACCGCCTCGTCGCGAGCCTGTCGGACCTGTTGCGTCGTACCCTCGGCGAGACGATCAGTGTCGAGGCCGTGCTCGGCGGCGGGTTGTGGCGCACGGTCGCGGACGCCAACCAGCTCGAAAACGCGCTGCTGAACCTTGCCGTCAACGCTCGCGACGCGATGCCGGCGGGCGGCAAGCTGACGGTCGAGACGGCCAATACCTATCTCGACGAGACCTATGCCGCGGCGCACCGGGAGGTCGAGTCGGGCCAATATGTCATGATCGCGGTCAGCGACACCGGCTCCGGTATGACCCGGGAAGTAATGGAGAAGGCCTTCGAGCCGTTTTTCACGACAAAACCGGTCGGGCAGGGCACCGGGCTCGGCCTGTCGCAGGTCTACGGCTTTGTCAAGCAGTCGGGTGGGCACCTGAAGCTTTACAGCGAGCCCGGCGAAGGGACGACCGTGAAACTCTACCTGCCTCGCCTGGCGTCTGAAGTTCCGCATTATGAGGAGAGCGGCGGCGAAAGCCATCTCCCAGCCGGAACGGGCAACCAGCTGATCCTGCTGGTCGAGGACGATCCGGACGTGCGCGCCAACACCGTCGAGATGCTGCGCGAGCTTGGCTATGGCGTGGTCGCGGCCGCCGACGCGCCGGACGCGCTGCGGCTGCTCGAAATCCATCCGAACGCGGCGCTGCTGCTGACCGATGTCGGATTGCCCGGCGACTTGAACGGGCGTCAGCTCGCCGAGGAGGCAACGCGTCGCCGGCCCGGGTTGCGGGTCCTGTTCACGACCGGGTATGCGCGCAACGCGATCGTCCATCACGGCCGGCTCGACCCCGGGGTCGAGCTGATTACCAAGCCGTTTTCGCTGTCCGGTCTCGGCGCCAAGCTGCGACAGGTCCTGCCGGGCTGATCGCCAGCTATGCAGCGGGGCAGGGGCGGCACTGCGTGAAAATGCTCGACCCCGGCCGACGGATCGCGTAACGCTCGCCTATGGGGCAAGAGCGAGGAAAGCAGGCACGATGCCGCGAGTGACCTATATTGATACGGCCGGGAAGGAGACGACGCTCGACATCGAGGTCGGGACCAGCGTCATGCAGGCCGCGGTGCTGCACGGGGTCGACGGCATCGTCGCCGAGTGCGGCGGCTCGTGCATGTGCGCGACCTGCCATGTCTATGTGCGCGAGGACCAGCTCGCAAAAACGCCGACAATGGGGGCGGACGAGGACGCGATGCTCGAAGGCACGGCCAGCGAGCGCAAGCCGAACAGCCGGCTGTCGTGCCAGCTCGTCGTTTCGCCGGACATGGACGGTCTCGTCGTGCATCTGCCGGAGACGCAGATTTGATGCGGGAGGCCTGAATGGCCCGGAACGCGGAGCGCGATCGCGTCGTCATCGTCGGCGCCAGCCATGCCGGCTTCCAGCTTGCAGCCTCGCTGCGGCAGGCCGGGTTCGACGGCCCGGTCGTGCTGATCGGCGACGAGCCGGTATTGCCGTATCAGCGCCCGCCGCTGTCGAAGGACTATCTCGACGGCAAGATCGGCCTCGATCTGCTGCTGATGCGGCCGGAGGCGTTCTACCGCGACCACCGGATCGAGTTCCTGGCCGGGACTCGGGTCGAGGCGATCGACCGCGCCGCGAGGACCGTGCTTCTGGCCGGCGGCGAGCGGCTCGGCTATGGCCATCTCGTGCTGGCGACCGGCGCGCGCAACCGGATGCCGCCGCTGCCCGGCATCGAACTCGACGGTGTGTGCTATCTGCGCACGCTGGCCGAAACCGATGCGCTGCGCGAGCGGCTCGACGCGGCCGAACGGATCATCGTGATCGGCGCCGGGTTTATCGGCCTCGAATTCGCCGCGGTGGCGCGCGCGCGCGGCAAGTCGGTCCGCATTGTCGAGCTGACCGACCGAGTCATGGGCCGCGTCGTCGCGGTCCCGACCTCGCAATTCTTCGCCGCGGCGCATCGCGACACCGGGGTCGACTTTCACTTTGGCGCGCAGGCGGTGCGGATTGCCGGACAGGCCGGCGGCTCGCCATCGGGCCGGGTCGAGCATATCGAACTGGCGAGCGGCGAGCGGCTCGGCGCCGATCTCGTGCTGGTCAGCGTCGGCGTCGTGCCGAACGGCGAACTGGCCGCCGCGGCCGGGCTGGAGGTCGGGAACGGTATTGTCGTCGACGAGCGGCTGCTGACCTCCGACCCGGCGATCTCGGCGATCGGCGATTGCGCCTCGTTCCCATGCCGGCAGGCGCGCGGCGCGCCAACCCGCCTTGAAGCGGTGCAGAACGCCGCCGATCATGCGCGCTGCGTCGCCGACCGGCTGGTCGGTAAGCCGCGTCCGTACACCGCCTTGCCGTGGTTCTGGAGCGAGCAGGGCAAATTGCGGTTGCAGATCGCCGGATTGACCACCGGCCACGACCGGACCGTGCTGCGCGGTGACCCCGAAAGCGGCGCGTTCTCCGTGTTCTGTTACCGCGAGGGAATGCTGGTCGGTATCGAGTCGATCAACCGCCCGGCCGACCACGCGCATGCAAGACGCATCCTGTCGGCCGGCCGCGAGGTGACCCCCGATCAGGCGGCGGATAACAGCTTCGACCTGCGCGCGGCCGCGGCGGCGCGCGCCGGCTAGGGCAGGCATTGCGGCTGGCGCGCCGCCCGCGCAACCCTGCCTTGCGCGGCATCTGCGCGGGCAGTTGCACCACGTCGAATCCTTGTCAGGTCCGGCACGGCCACCCATACTGAGCGATATGCGGCGCCAAATATTCGATCCCGTTTTTACGGCGGAACCGGTGCCGCCGGTGCGCTCGTGCGATCACCCCGGGTGCGAGGCCGGCGGCGATTTTCGCGCGCCGAAATCGCGTCTTGAGCTCGACCGCTACTATTGGTTCTGCCTTGAGCACATCCGGGCCTACAATGTGGCGTGGAACTACTATGCCGGCATGAGTCAGAGCGAGATCGAAGCCGAGATCCGGCGGGACACGGTGTGGCAGCGGCCAAGCTGGAAGCTTGGCGAGCGGCATGGTCCCGGCCCAAGGATCGCCGACCCGTTCGGGTTTTATACCGGCAGCGAGCACGGTTCCGACCGCCGCGCCAACACCGGCCACGGCAGACGCGGCGGGGACGCCCAGGCGCGCGCCATCTCGGCGCGTGAGCAGGCGCTGGCCGTTTTCGATCTCGAACCGCCCTTTACCGCGACGCGGCTCAAGGCCCGATACAAGGTTCTCGTCAAGCAGCACCACCCGGACGCGCATGGCGGCGACAAAGAAGCCGAGGAAAGACTCAAAATCATCAACCAGGCCTATGCGACCCTGAAGGCCAGCTATTTCGATTGAGGCCCAGGACTCGCCGGTTCACCCTTCCCAGCACCACCAGAAAGCACCAGAGGCAATGCCAACCGTTCAGCAAGCGGCAGCATCCAACCCGACTCCGGCCGGGCTGCCGGATATAAAAGTATCCGTGCGGCAGACTTTCGGGATCGATAGCGATCTCGAAGTCCCGGCCTTCAGCCAGCCGAGCGAATACGTCCCCGATTTCGACGACGCCTATCGCTTTGACCGCAACACGACGCTGGCGATCCTCGCCGGCTTCGCCTTCAACCGGCGCGTCATGATCTGCGGTTATCACGGCACCGGCAAATCGACGCATGTCGAGCAGGTCGCGGCGCGTCTCAACTGGCCCTGCATCCGCGTCAATCTCGACAGCCATATCAGTCGCATCGATCTGGTCGGCAAGGACGCGATCGTGCTGCGCGACAACAAGCAGGTCACCGAATTCCGCGAGGGCATCCTGCCCTGGGCGTTGCAGCATCCGGTGGCGCTGTGTTTCGACGAGTATGATGCCGGCCGGCCCGACGTCATGTTCGTCATCCAGCGCGTGCTCGAAGTCGAGGGCAAGCTGACCCTGCTCGATCAGAACCGGGTGATCCGGCCGCATCCGGCCTTCCGGCTGTTCTCGACCGCGAACACGGTCGGGCTCGGCGACACGACCGGGCTCTATCACGGCACGCAGCAGATCAACCAGGGTCAGATGGACCGCTGGAACATCGTCACGGCGCTGAACTATCTGCCGCACGATGCCGAGGTCGAGATCGTTCTCGCCAAGGTGCCGGACTATAACAACGAGGAAGGGCGGCGCCGGATCAGCGCGATGGTCGCGCTCGCCGATCTGACCCGCGCCGGGTTTATCAACGGAGACATCTCGACCGTGATGTCGCCGCGCACCGTGATGACCTGGGCCGAGAACGCGCGGATTTTCGGCGATGTCGCCTTTGCCTTCCGGCTCACCTTTCTGAACAAGTGCGACGAGATGGAGCGGCCCGTCGTCGCCGAGTATTACCAGCGCTGTTTCGGGACCGAACTGGCCGAGACCGGGGTCAACGCGACGCTGATGTAGTCTCGACCGGATTGCGGGCCACCGGCCCGCACGCGGGCTCTCGGTGAAGCAGAGCTTCGCCTGACGCCGTCAGCGCAAGCAAAGCTTGCGCGAGAGGCGGGACGCCCGCGCTCCTTATGCATTCGGAGGGATTGACAATGGCGCAGGCGTTCTCGCCGACCGAAATCTTCAAGCGCGCGACCGCCTCGACATTGCGGGCGATCGCTGAACGCGACGACCTGCAAGTCGGGTTCGGCCCGGAGCCGCCGGGTCTGGCCGGCACGCGGGTCAAACTGCCGAACCCGGCGCGGGATCTGCCGGCCGAGGAGGCGGCGCAGCTGCGCGGCGCGGCCGACGCGCTGGCATTGCGGCTGCGCTACCACGACGACGCGGTGCATTCGAAGCGCGCTCCCGGCAACGCCCTGGCGCGCTCGGTTTTCGAGGCGCTCGAACAGGCCCGCGTCGAGGCGCTGGGGGCGCGGCGCATGGCCGGGGTCGCGGCCAATCTGTCGGCGATGCTCAACGAGCAGTATCGCCGACAGGGGTTTGAGCGCATCACCGAGCGCACCGAAAGCACGATGGCCGAGGCGGTGCGCCTGTTAGCCCGCGAGACGCTGGCCCATGAGCCGCCGCCGCCCTCGGCCCGCCATATCGTGGATTTGTGGCGGCCCTGGCTCGAAGGAAAGATCGCCAGGGACATCGCCGAGCTGGATCGCGCGATATCGGACCAGGACACCTACGCGCGCGCCACACGGAGGCTGATCCAGGATCTCGATCTCGAACTCGGCGAACTGGACGAGTCGCAATCGGACGACAGCCAGGGTCAGGGCGAGGAGGCCGAGGGCGAAAACCAGGACCAGAGCGGCGAGACATCGAGCGCCGGCGCGCAGCCTTCGACCGAGGGAGCGCCCGCCGACAGCGCCGAAGGCGATGCCGAGGAGGACGGCGACGCCGAGGCGGATGGCGAGATGATGCCCGGCGCCAGCGACGACGATCCGGGACGCCCCGGACGCCCCGGCACATTGCCGCGCGGTCGCGCCGACGAGAACGCGATCTATCGCGCCTACAGCACGGCCGCCGACGAGGTCATCGAGGCCGACAAATTGTGCGATTCCGACGAGCTGGGCCGGCTGCGCCACCTGCTCGACCAGCAGCTCTCACATCTGCAGAGCGTCATCGCGCGGCTCGCCAACCGATTGCAGCGTCGTCTGCTGGCAAAACAGACCCGCGCCTGGGAATTCGATCTCGAAGAGGGCATTCTCGACGCCGCGCGGCTGTCGCGCGTCGTGACCAACCCGATCCTGCCGCTGTCCTACAAGCAGGAGCAGGAGATGGAGTTCCGCGACACGGTCGTGACCCTGCTGATCGACAATTCCGGGTCGATGCGCGGTCGGCCGATCACGGTCGCGGCGATGAGCGCCGACATCCTGGCCCGCACCTTGGAACGCTGCGGCGTCAAGGTCGAGATCCTCGGGTTTACCACGCGCGCCTGGAAAGGCGGGCAGGCGCGCGAGCGCTGGATCGCCGCCGGCAAGCCGCCCAATCCCGGCCGTCTCAACGATCTGCGCCATATCGTCTACAAGCCGGCCGACGCGCCGTGGCGGCGGGCGCGGCGCAATCTCGGGTTGATGCTGCGCGAGGGCATCCTGAAGGAGAATATCGACGGCGAGGCGCTGATGTGGGCGCATAACCGCCTGCTCGGTCGGCCCGAGGAGCGCCGCATTCTGATGGTAATCTCGGACGGCGCGCCGGTCGATGATTCGACCCTGTCGGTCAACCCCGGCAACTACCTCGAAAAGCACCTGCGCGAGGTGATCCGCGAGATCGAGCGGATCGGCGCGGTCGAACTGACCGCGATTGGCATCGGCCATGACGTGACGCGCTATTACCGCCGCGCCGTGACAATCGTCGATGCCGAGCAACTGGGCGGCGTCATGCTCGAACGCCTCGCCGATCTGTTCGAGGAGGAAACCGCCGGCCGCACCCGCGTCAGAAGCCGCCGCCGCGCTGCCGCCTGAGTGAAGATTGTCGCCGGCGGGCAGACCGGCGTCGATCGCGCCGCTCTCGACGCCGCGATACGCCTGGGGCTACTCTATGGCGGATGGGTGCCGAAAGGCGGCTGGGCCGAGGATTTGCCCGATCCGCCGGGACTTCTTGCGATTTATCCGCGGCTGCGCGAGGCCATATCGAGAGAGCCGGCAGAGCGCACCCGGCTGAATGTCCGCGACAGCGACGCGACGCTGATCCTGACTGCCGGGTCCGGTTTGGGCGCGTCACCCGGAACCATGTTGACGGAACAAACCGCGGCGGCGCTCGGACGCCCGCTTCTGATGGTACCGGTGGACCGCTCGGACGCCGTCGTTCTGATCAAGCGCTGGCTCGACGGACTGGACAGGATTGCCGTACCCAACATCGCCGGACCGCGAGAGTCGGAGGCGCCGGGAATTTATGCGCTCGGCCGCCGAGTGATCGAGAGCGTTCTGGCGGAGCGGCAGTGCACGGTTGCCGCTACAGCGCCCGCCGCGCCTTAAGGGCGGCGGTCAGCGTCCCTTCGTCGAGATAGTCGAGTTCGCCGCCGATCGGCACGCCCTGCGCCAGCCGCGTGACGCGCGCGCCGGTCGCCGCGGCGCGGTCGGCGATGTAATGCGCGGTGGTCTGCCCCTCGACGGTCGCGTTGAGCGCCAGGATCAGCTCGGTATCCGGCCGCAACCGCGCGATCAGGCGGGCGATGTTCAATTCCTCCGGGCCGACCCCGTCGAGTGCCGACAACGTGCCGCCGAGCACGTGATAGCGGCCGCGAAACGCGCCGGTGCGTTCGAGCGCCCACAGATCGGCAAGATCCTCGACGACGCAGATCGCGGCCGGATCGCGCTCGGGATCGCCGCAGATCGCGCACGGATCGGCGGTGTCGAGATTGCCGCAGATCGAACACGGCCGGACCGAAGCGGCAGCGGCGGCCATCGCGGCGGCGAGCGGCTGCATGATCTGTTCGCGCCGCTTTATCAGAAACAGCGCCGCGCGGCGCGCCGAACGCGGGCCGAGCCCAGGCAGCTTCGCCAATAGCTGGATGAGCGTGTCGAGTTCCGACATCGGTGGAGAGAACAGCTGATTTCAGAACGGGTTAACAGGTCTCACGCGCACTCCTGAGGCGGTCCGCGCCTTCGAGCCGGGCCGGATCGGCCCCGCCGCAACGAGCACTGCATCGCTGAAACGTTTATGCCGGAGAAGCGGCGGCAGCGATACGCCGTGCTGATGTTTGAAAATCCCGCCGCGAACCTCACCCGGCCGGCTTGGCGGCGGCAGAACGCCGACTGCCGCCAGACCCCGAACCGGCCGACGCCGGGCGGGAGCTTCTCGTTCGCGGTTTCGCTTTCGGCTGATCCGCTTTCGCTTCGTCCAAGACCTGCGATCTGGCGCGGGGACGGCTGACGCCGGCCGGTTTGGCGGCAACGGGGCTTTGCCTATTTCCGGTGCGGAGCGGGGGCGCTGTTCCGACCGACGGCTCCGGCGCGCCGACCGCCGGATTTTCCCGGAGATTTCCTTCCTCCTCGATCAGCTCGCGCTCGGCGCGGTGCCAATGTTCCTCGTGCCTGCCCCGCGGTCGCCCCTCGTCGAGCCAGAGGTGATAGGCGCGTTCCTGAATCCTGGCATTCCGATCCGCTGTCATCTGCCCTGTTCTCCACCTCGGGAGTTCCTACCCAACCCTCGGGCGAATCCAGGCATAGAGATTTTGCGCGGTACGCCCAACCGGAAAGCCGACGGCGACCGGAACACAAGCTGCTGCGGCGTTCCGCAGCCGGTTCTCCGCCATGCTGCAACCGGGATCGGCCCGATCGATTCGCGGCGTTTGGGTTGCCCGGCGCGTCAGTCGCTCTGTCCGGGCGGACCGACGCCGAGACTGCGTCCGATCACGGCGTAAAGCGGCTGCCCCCCGCTCGGCGGGGTGCGGTCGAGGCAACGTATGTCGGCCCAGTTTCCGGCCTCGGCGAAATGCTGCGCGACGAGGCAGAGCTGGCCGGTCTCGTCGTGCAGGCACCAGCACCCGATCGCCTTTGTCGCGACGCACCGGTTCGAAAACGTGACGATCAGCGGCGCGCCGGGCCGCAGCACGCGGGCGATGTCCCGCAACACCTCGGCCGGCCTGGCGAGGTACTGGATGGCGGCGCAGATCGTCGCGCCGTCGAACTCGGAAGCGGCGAAGGGCAGAAACGGGTTGCCGTTGAGATCCTGCACCCGCCATTCGTCGAGAAACGCATTTTCGGCCAGGGCGCGCCGGTCGATGCCGATGCCGACCACACGCCGATACGGCGCTTCCGGCGCGAGATGCGGAACCCATCCCGACATGATGTCGAGGATTGCGCCGCCCGGCGGTAATACCTCGCGGTAGAGATTGGTGACGGCGGCGATTGCGGCCCCGTCTATGCGAGGGTGAATATACGGCGCCTCGTGCGCAAAGATCGGCTCGTGTGTAGGTCCGGTTACCGCCGAAGCAAATGTGCGAAACTGCGCCATGATCCCGTCCCGACCCATGAGCGGTCAGATAGGGACCGGGCCGCATCCCCTCAAGTCTGAGTCCAACCAAAGCTTCCGGTGTGTGTTCATTCGATCACCCGTCCCGCGCTGTACGAATATTTGTCTGCCTGGAGAATATTCATCTACTCGGAGAGGGCGCGCTCGGCCGGAAGCAGCGCCAGCCCGAGATCGCGCGCGACCGCGGGATGGGTCAGGCTCCCGCGACAGACATTCAGCCCGTTGCGCAGATGCGCATTCTCGGTCAGCGCCCGCCGCCAGCCGTGATTGGCGATCGCCAGCACAAAGGGCAACGTCGCGTTGTTGAGCGCCACCGCCGAGGTGCGCGCGACCGCTCCCGGCATGTTCGTGACGCAGTAATGGACGACCCCCTCCTCGACAAAAGTCGGGTTGGCGTGCGTCGTCGGGCGGCTGGTTTCAATGCAGCCGCCCTGATCGATCGAGATATCGACGATGACTGAACCCGGTTTCATCGCCCGCACCATGTCGCGCCGCACCAGTTTCGGGGTCGCCGCGCCCGGCACCAGAACCGCCCCGATCACCAGATCGGCCGAGACGACCTCCTCTTCGATCGTATCGACGGTCGAATACAGCGTGTGCAGCTGCGACCCGAACTGCATATCGAGCTGATAAAGCCGCGGCAATGAGCGGTCGATGACCGTCACATACGCTTCCACGCCCATCGCCATGCGCGCCGCGTTCGTCCCGGAGACGCCGCCGCCGAGGATCACGACTTTCGCCGCCCGCACGCCCGGCACGCCGCCGAGCAGAATTCCCATGCCGCCCTGCTCCTTTTCCAGACAGTGCGCGCCGACCTGCACCGACATGCGCCCGGCGACCTCGCTCATCGGCGCCAAAAGAGGCAGGCCGCCGCGCTCGTCGGTGACGGTCTCATAGGCGATCGCGACTGCGCCCGAGCGCAGCAACCCCTCGGTCAGCTCGCGATCGGCGGCGAGATGCAGATAGGTGAACAGCACCTGATCTTCGCGCAGCAGAAGGACTTCGTGGGGCTGCGGCTCCTTGACTTTGACGATCAGCTCGGCGGCCCCGAATACATCGGCGGCGCTGGTCAGGATCTCGGCTCCGGCCCGGCGATAGGCCGCGTCATCGAACCCGATGCCGGCGCCGGCGCCGCTCTCGACGACGACGCGATGCCCGTGATGGACCAGCTCACGGACGCTGCCGGGGACGAGACCGACGCGGTATTCGTGGGTTTTCACCTCTCTCGGAACCCCGATCAGCATTGCTCAACCCTCATTTCAGGTCTGGCCCTTCTATTAGGGAGCGCGGCCGGTAAATTGGAAGGCGGCAGCCGGGTGGGACGCTCGGCCTCGCCGGCGGTTCCCGTCATGCCGGATGATTATGACAGCGATAAACAACCGGTATTTTGAACATCGCTCGCCAGAACGTAACCTCCGCTGCAACGACCCCGAGGACCATTGGCGAGGAGCATTGGCCCCCGGGACTATTGTGAGGAGCATTGGCGATGCAATTCGGCCTGTTCGGCAGCGCCGCGGCGCGGCGGCCCACCAGCGCGGAAGCCGGCGAGTTCGACAGCAGCGAGGGCTTCCGCGACTTTATCGAGTACAATGTCGAGGCCGAGGCGCTCGGGTTCCGCAGCACCTTTGTCGTCGAGCACCATTTCACCGGCTATGGCCAGGTCTCGGCGACGCTCAACCTGTTGACCTGGCTTGGCGCACGCACGACGACGCTGCGCCTGGGGACAGCCGTCATCGTGCTGCCCTGGCACAACCCGGTATTGCTCGCCGAGCAGGCCGCGACCTTGGACCTGCTGTCGGGCGGCCGGCTCGATTTCGGGGTCGGCAGCGGCTACCGCTACAACGAGTTCGCCGGGTTCTGCGTGCCGATGGACGAGGCCAACGCGCGCTTTGACGAGTGTCTCGGCGTGATCGTCAAATCCTGGACCTCGAACGAGCCGTTCTCGCATCGCGGACGCTGGTGGCAGTTCGACAATATCGTCGTCGAGCCGCCGACCGCTCAGAAGCCGCACCCGCCGATCTGGATGGGCGCGGGCGGCGAAAGCTCGGTGCGCCGGGTCGCTGCGGCCGGTCACAACCTGCTGCTCGGGCAATATGCGTCGCCGGCGGATGTCGGCCGCTCGATCGCCGCGTACAGGGCGGCCGTCGAGGCGAACGGGCGCCGTTTCGACCCGCTCTCGGTCGGGGTTACCCGCGCTTTCTTCGTCTGCGACACCGAAGAGGAAAAGGAGGCCGCCTTGCAGCGTCGTCTGGCAAACCGGGTGCGCCAGTTGAAGCTCGCGACGCGGCCCGACGGCACCGTCCATGGCGGCCCCGACCGCGCCACCGGCGATCCCGATACGGTCAACCGCAACAGCGCGGTTTATGGAACGCCCGACCAGATCGCCGAGAAGCTCGACGAACTGCGCCGGGCCGGGGTCGGGTATGTGCTGATCAATGGCGGCGGCTCGGGCGGCGGCGCGCGCGGCCGGGCGAGCCTGCGCCGTTTCGCGACCGAGGTGATGCCGCATTTTCTCGACGCCGAACCGGACATGCCGGCAGCGCGGCAGGCGGCGGAATAGACGGGGGAAGATTGATGAAGATTCACAATCTCTATACCGACGAGAACGGCGAATCGCATTTCCGTGATATCGAGATCGAATGGGTCGAAACGCGGCGCGGCAGCAAGCTGTCGAAGCGGTTTCCGGCGACCGGGGTAATCTTTCGCGAGACCGAGGCCGAGCACAATGTCGATTGGCATCCGGCGCCGCGCCGGCAATACATCGTCAATCTCGACGCCGGCGTGAAAATTACTGCCAGCGACGGCGAGAGCCGGTTCATCGCCGCCGGCGACGTGATCCTGGTCGAGGACACGACCGGCAAGGGCCACCTGTCCGATCACATCGAAGGCAAAATCCGCCATTCGCTGTTCATTCCGATCGAGTGACCGCATAACCAGTGCGGGCGGCCTCGCAGGGACCTCGAAGCACCTGCGAGGCCGGTGGGGTCAGTGAAATGGCGGCCGGCTGGAGCGCCGGGTTTTCCGTGCTATACTGCGCTCCCGACTGCCGGCCCCGGCGAGCACCTGCCGGGAGGGAAGGCGGCCGGGAGCCGCGTCCGACCGCCAACAGCGTGCAGCACCCATGAAGCTTACGATCGAACGCGCCGCGCTTCTAAAGGCGCTGAGCCATGTCCAGAGCGTCGTCGAGCGGCGGACGACAATTCCGATTCTGTCGAATGTGCTGTTGCGGGCGGAGGCCGGACAACTGGCCTTGAGCGCGACCGACATGGATGTCGAGATCATCGAACGGGTGGCCGCGCGTATCGAGCGCGACGGCCGGACGACCGCGCCGGCCCATACGCTCTACGATATCGTGCGCAAATTGCGCGACGGCGCCCAGATCGAGATCGAGACACCGGGTGGAGCTGCCAGTGGGGCTGACGGGGGGCGCAACGAAATGGTGCTGCGCTCGGGACGCTCGATGTTCACGCTCGCCTGCCTGCCGCCGGAGGACTACCCCGTCATGTCGGCCGGAGAGCTGCCGCATCGTTTCGCGCTGCCGGCCACGCAATTGCGCATGCTGATCGACCGCACCCGATTTGCGATCTCGACCGAGGAGACGCGGTATTATCTGAACGGCATCTATCTGCACGCGACAAAAAACAACGAGGCTCCGGTCGTCCGCGCCGTGGCGACCGATGGGCACCGCCTGGCCCGGTTCGAGATGTCTGCCCCCGAGGGCGCCACCGGCATACCGGGCGTCATCGTCCCGCGCAAGACCGTGCTGGAATTGCGCAAGCTGGTCGAGGAAGGCGACGAGGAGGTCCGGATCTCGCTCGGCGAGACCAAGATCCGCGTTGCGATCGGCGCGGCCGAACTGACCTCGAAACTGATCGACGGGACGTTCCCGGATTACGACCGCGTCATCCCCGCCGGCAACGACAAATCGCTCGAAGTCGATTGCAAGGAGTTCGCCGAGGCGGTGGACCGCGTCTCGACGATCTCGACCGAGCGCAGCCGCGCCGTCAAGCTCGGCATCGAGCGCGGCAGTCTGACGATTTCGGCGACCAGTCCGGAAAACGGCGTTGCGGTCGAGGAACTCGAAGCCCGGTATGACAGCGGGCCGCTGGAGATCGGGTTCAACTCGCGCTACCTGCTCGACATCACCGACCAGATCGGCGGCGAGGCGATCCGGCTTCAGATGGCCGATGCCGGCTCGCCGACGATCCTGTGCGACCCCGCCCCCGAGGCCAATGGCGCCAGCGCGCTTTACGTGCTGATGCCGATGCGCGTGTAACCGGAGGGTTTGCTGCGGACCCTCGAATTGGCGCGGAATTGCTGGAAATTCTGGGATTTCGCCCCATATAGGGAGCATGCCTGCCGCGGTACAGGACATCCCTCAGACAGAACGGTCCGCGGCTGCCGCGAGACGCGGCTTGCGGGTCGCCGTTACCCGGCTGGTCCTGACCGATTTTCGTAATTATCGCGCGGTACGGCTCGACCTCGACGCAAGCCCGATCGTGCTGAGCGGGCCGAACGGCGCCGGCAAGACAAACCTGCTCGAAGCGATGTCGTTCCTGTCTCCCGGCCGCGGTTTGCGCAATGCACGGCTCAGCGAGATCGACCGCCGCGCCGGTGCGTTCGAGCCGGCCCCGTCGGGGTGGGCTGTCGCCGCGACGGTCGCCTCACGGAATGGGGCCGTCCGGATCGGGACCGGCCGGGATGGTAATGCCGCGGGTCTTCAGCCCACGGGCTCGTCCCGCGGAGAGCGCCGCGCGATCCGCATCGATGGCGAGCCGGCGCGCAGCCAGTCGGCGCTCGCCGAACTCGTCGGCGTTCTGTGGCTGACGCCGCAGATGGACCGGCTCTTTGTCGAGGGGCCGGAAGGAAGGCGGCGCTTCATGGACCGGCTCGTCCTCGGCACCGACCCGGAGCACGCGGCGCGGGTCGGCCGCTACGAGCAGGCGATGCGGGAGCGCTCGCGGCTGCTGCGCGAGGGGCGAACCGACCCGGCCTGGCTGGCGGCGCTCGAAGAGTTGATGGCAACCGAGGGGGTCGCGGTGGCGGCGGCGCGGCGCGAGGCGATCGAACGGCTCGACCATGTCTGCGCCGCCGCGCCGGGTGTGTTTCCGCGCGCTCGGGTCGGCGTCGTCGGCGTGGTCGAGGCGTGGCTGGCCGAGATGCCGGCGCTTGCCGCCGAGGATCGCCTGCGCGCGGCGCTGGCTGCGGCCCGGACCGGCGATTCGGCAATCGGCGGCGCCGCAATCGGGCCGCACCGCTCCGATCTCGCCGTCATCCATGCGGAAAAGAACATCGCCGCCGAGGCGGCCTCGACCGGCGAGCAGAAGGCGCTGCTGATCGCGATCGTGCTGGCGCAGGCGCAGCTGCAGCGCCGCGACCGCGGCGCGGCGCCGGTGTTGCTGCTCGACGAAGTGGCGGCGCATCTCGACGCGCCGCGTCGCGCCGCGCTGTTCGAAATCATTGCCGGGCTTGACGGCCAGACCTGGATAACCGGAACCGATCCGGGTCTGTTCTCGCCGCTGCGCAACACTGCCCGCTTTTTATCGGTGCATGACGGCGAACTGTCCGACACCGAATTCTGAACCGAGCACCCCGAATTCCGAACTGAAACCAGCACTGGACCCGAATGGAAAACGCAACCGCCCCGCACAACGTGGACCCGCAGCTCGAAGACAGCGCGCGGGCTTATGACGAACGATCGATCAAGGTACTGCACGGTCTCGACCCGGTGCGCAAGCGGCCGGGCATGTATATCGGCGATACCGATGACGGCTCCGGTCTGCACCACATGATCTATGAGGTCGTCGATAATGCGATCGACGAGGCGCTCGAAGGTTATTGCGATACGGTCACGGTGACGCTGAACGCCGAGGGCTCGTGCACCGTCACCGATAACGGCCGCGGCATCCCGGTCGGCATCCACGCGGAGGAAGGCGTCTCGGCCGCCGAGGTCATCATGACCCAGCTTCATGCCGGCGGCAAATTCGACCAGAACTCGTACAAGGTGTCGGGCGGGTTGCACGGGGTCGGCGTGTCGGTCGTCAACGCGCTGTCGTCGCGTCTCGATCTGCGGATTTTCCGCCGCGGCTCGGAATGGTTTATGCGCTTCTGCGACGGCGTGCCGGAGGCGCCGCTCGCCGAGATCGGGCCGGCGCCAACCCTGCCGCCGGGATCGAAGCGCGAGGTGATGAGCGGCACCGAGATTACGTTCCTGCCGAGCCCGAAGACATTCTCGAAAACCGAGTTCGACTTCACGACCCTGGAACACCGGCTGCGCGAACTCGCCTTCCTGAACAGCGGCGTGACCTTGGTGCTGACCGATCTGCGCGGGACCGAGCCGAAAACCGTGTCGTTTCATTACGACGGCGGGCTCGAAGCCTTTGTGCACTATCTCGACCGCTCGAAGCAGGTATTGCACGCGCCGCCGATCGCGATCCGCGGCGAACGCGACGGCATCATCATCGAGATCGCGATGGAGTGGACCGACTCCTATCACGAAACGATGCTGTGCTTTACAAACAACATCCCGCAACGCGATGGCGGCACGCATCTCGCCGGGTTTCGCGCCGCGCTGACCCGCACCGTCAACGCCTATGCCAATGACAGCGGCATCGCCAAAAAGGAAAAGGTGGCGCTGGCCGGCGAGGACATGCGCGAAGGCCTGACCTGCATCCTGTCGGTCAAATTGCCGGACCCGAAATTCTCGTCGCAGACCAAGGACAAGCTGGTCTCGTCCGAGGTTCGCCCTTCGGTCGAGGGGCTCGTCGCCGAGCGTCTCCAGCAATGGTTCGAGGAACATCCCGCCGACGCGAAAAAGATCGTCGCAAAGGTCGTCGAGGCGGCGGCGGCGCGCGAGGCGGCCCGCAAGGCGCGCGACCTGACCCGCCGCAAAAGCGCGCTCGATGTCGCGAACCTGCCCGGCAAGCTCGCCGATTGCCAGGAGCGCGACCCGGCAAAGAGCGAATTGTTTATCGTCGAGGGGGACAGCGCCGGCGGTTCGGCGAAACAGGGACGCGACCGGCGCTTTCAGGCAATCCTGCCGCTCAAGGGCAAGATCCTCAATGTCGAGCGCGCCCGCTTCGACAAGATGCTGTCCTCGGCCGAGATCGGCACCTTGATCCAGGCGCTCGGCACCGGTATCGGCAGCGAGGATTTCGAGCCGGAAAAGGCGCGCTATCATCGCATCATCATCATGACCGACGCCGATGTCGATGGCAGCCACATCCGCACGCTGCTGTTGACATTCTTCTTCCGGCAGATGCGGGCGCTGATCGAAAAGGGCTATCTCTACATCGCACAGCCGCCGCTCTATCGCTTGCAGCGCGGCAACGCCAAACCGGTATACCTGAAGGACGACGCGGCGCTCGAAGCCTATCTGTTCAACACAGCAACCCGCGACGCAGTGTTCACAACGCATGACGGCGGACAGCGCGCCGGCGACGATCTGCGCGATCTGCTGGAACAGGCGCGGGTGCAGCGGCGCTGGGTACAGAGCTTGGCCGCGAAGGTCGGTAATGCCGAGATCATCGAGCAGGCGGCGATCGCCGGGGCGCTGGCGGCCGGGCTCGACGGCGACCCGAACCGCGCGATCGAGGCGGCGCGCCGCACCGCCGAGCGCCTCGACATGATCGGCAACGGCGCCGAGGGGCGTTGGCAAAGCGAAGTCAACGCGCGCGGCGGTCTGATCTTCAGCCGCAATCGCCAGGGGGTCGATGAGCGGCGGCTGATCGAGTGGTCGCTGCTGCGGTCGAGCGAGGCGCGCCGGCTCGACGGCGACGGCGAGCGCCTGCGCGAACTCTACCAGCGCCCTGGCAAACTCACGGCGCGCGACAAGGAATATACGATCACCGGTCCGTCGTCGCTGGTCGATTCGGTCATGGAAATCGGCCGCCGCGGCATCGAGGTCAACCGCTACAAAGGCCTCGGCGAGATGAACCCGGAGCAGCTCTGGGAAACGACGCTCGATCCCGAGATTCGCTCGCTCTTACAGGTGCGCGTCAGCCACGAGGATCTTGCCGAGGAGACCTTCTCGACGCTGATGGGCGATCTCGTCGAACCGCGTCGCGACTTCATCCAGTCAAACGCGCTCTCGGTCGCCAATCTGGATGTGTGAGGCCGGCGACGTGCGCTGTTGATCCGGATATTTCCAGCCGGGTCAACGCTGGAATGGATGCGCGCTTGCAATCCAGGGCACGTTTTCCATTAATGCCAGGACCAGGGCTGTATCGCGGCATCGACGCAATGGCTCCCGTTACGGCGATCGGCGTCAGCTGTCGCGATAGGGTCCCGTGCCCTGAACGGAGCGGTTCGATGCGGTATTTTTTAATCCTTATGACGATTGTCGTCCTGGGCGGGATACCTGCGTTGGCGCAGACCGCTCCCGAGGGCGCGCGGGTTCGCGTTGCCGGGACGATCGAGGGGCTGAAGGGCAATGTCCTGACGGTTGACGCGACTAGCGGTCAAAAGCACAGCGTGACCCTGACCCCCGATCTCCAGGTGTACGGTGTCGAGAGCCGCCAAGTCGCGGATATCAAACCGGGCGATTTTGTTGCATCCGGCGGGGTCCGCGGCACCGATGGCAAGATTTATGCCGTCGAAGTACGAATCTTTCCGGAGGCATTGCGCGGTGTTGGCGAAGGTCAACGTCCCTGGGATGTCAGACCCGAAGGCGTGATGACAAACGCGACGGTCGGCACCGTATCGCGTTCGGGGGAGGGCGGTGTCGTCCAGGTCAAGTACAAGGACGGCCAATCCGAGTTTACGATCGGACCGGACATCCCGATTCTGGCCTATGTACCGGCCGATCGTAGTCTGCTGAAGCCCGGCGCTTCCGTCCTCGCAATAGCGGTAAAACAGCCGGATGGCAGCTTGAGAACCAACCGGATCACCGCCGAAAAGAACGGGGTCAAGCCGCCGATCTGACAGTGTCGTGCCGCGGCCGAACCGTCGGCCCCGGCAGCCTTGACGACCGCGTCTGCGGCTGTTTCGGGCCGGAGTCCGCCGATCCCGCGAGCAATCGTCAATCGGCATTCAGGGTCAGGTCTTCGTAAGGCGCCGTGTAGGGAAACCCGGCGATCCTCCCGAACCCCGACTCGCCGACTCGCGGCCCGACACCGTTGATAAAGGCGAGTTGCCAGACCGGCGCGAACATCGCGCGATCGATCATCATCTGCTGGATTTTGTGCAGCATCGCCTCGCGCTTGCCGCGGTCCAGCTCGACGGCCTGTTTCCGATACAAATCGTCGATATCGGGGTAGGACCCGTAGGCGAAAATGCCTTTTTTGACGACATGCGCCGCGATGCGGGTCGCGGCGTTGCCAAAGGCGGCGGGACCGATCTCGATCAGATTCCTGAACTTCTTCTCGCTCAATCCCCTGATAAAGGCGGCGCGCTCGATCGGCCGCAGCCTGGTGCGGAGGCCGACCGCGAGCAGGTTATCGACAACGGTTTCGCCAAGACTGGCGTAGGACGCGTCGCAGTAATACTCGCCGCCGTCAAAGCCGTTCGGGAAGCCCGCTTCTCCGAGCAGCTTCTTGGCCTGTTGCGGATCGTAGACCGGGGGCGGCGGCTGCCAATAGAAATCGTAGTGAGACGGGACGATCGGGTTGCCGCTGACCAGCGCGCGCCCCAGCATCAGCGCCGCATTGCTGCCCTCGCGGTCGATCGCCAGATTGGCGGCACGCCGCACGCGCACATCGTGCCACGGCGATTTCGGGTCCCACTGATCGGCGAAATAGACACAAAAATTTGCCTGGATGACGGCGGATTTCAGCGTCAGACCGGGAAGCCGGTCCAGCTCGCGCGCCAGCTCGCCGCGCACCGAATAGACGATGTCGATCTCGCCGCCTTTCAGCGCGGCCAGCCGGGTCGCCTCGTCCGGGATCACCCGCAGCGTCAGCCGCTTGACCGCTGGGGTCTTGCGCCAATACCCGTCAAAGGCTTCGAGCACCAGTTCGAGACCGGGTTTGAACGACACGAATTTGTACGGGCCGGCGCCGACCGGCGCCTTTTTGAAAGCGTCCCCGCCGACTTTCTCGATATGCTTTTTCGGGACGATCCAGCCGGCCCCGGTGGTGGTCGCGTAAAAGGTCAGGAAGTCGGGCCACGGCTCGGCCAGGCGGAACCGGATATGCCGCGGGTCCTGGATCTCGACCGCGGCGACGCGCTGGCGCATCAGCTCGTGCGAGGTGCCGCGATAGCGCTCGAAGGTGAATTTGACATCCTCGGCGGTGACCGGGTCGCCGTTGTGGAACCTGGCACCGTCACGCAGCACGAAGTCATAGCTGCGCCCGTCCTCGCCGACCGACCACGACTCGGCCAGGCTTGGTGCCAGGTTCTTGCCCGGCATCGGTTTCACCATCGCGTCGTGCAGCGCGTACAGGATCATAAACGGCGTAATCATCCCGGTGGCCTCGGCCGGGTCGAACCAGCTCGGCGCCAGCGACACGTGTACGCCCCAGGTCAATTCGCCCTTCGGCTCTGCCCCCAGCGCCGGCGCTCCGGTGATGAGTCCGAAGGCCGACAACAGCAGCAATTGGCGGCGGTCGATCGCGGCGGTGCTGTTGTCCGACCCGGACTCGGTCCAATCACGAGATGCAGTCACGGCATATTCCTCACATCGGTTTGGTCCTGCGAGGTCTGTCAAAGCACCATCGCCGGCCCCGCGCTTGCAATTCCGGCGTTCCGATCGAAGAGACACAGGCACTGCTGCGAATTATGCATCACGAGCGTATGGCCTCCGCCGCTCAAGCGGTCAAAGGCAGGCGCAGCCTGGCTGCGTGGTCGGCTCATTGCAATCGTGCCCAGCCGCGGTTAACAAAGCCTAAACAGGTGCCACCGCATTGACCTGACAACGCTGTCTGAATGGCCATGTCGCCGCCGGTCGCCAGAGGATGCCGGTCCCAAACTGAGGCGCTATCCGAAGACAAGTCAGCCGGCGGGACGCTGGCGGTCCCGAGGGGTTGCTCCGGGGCGGCGCAGCGGGCCTATTTCAAAAAGGCAGCACCCATGGGCGGATGCGCTTCCAAATCATTGCGCCGCTTTGGAAGACATCTCCCGGGAGGACGTGCGGACCGATTGATGCTCCCGTATCGGCAGATGACGGCGCTATAATGGCGGGGCGGAGGTGCGGCACAATGGCGGAAGCGCGGGTAGAGCGGCGGCTGGCGGCTATCCTTGCCGCCGATATTGCCGGCTACTCGCGGCTGATGGGTTCGGATGAGGAGGGGACGCTGGCGTCGCTCTGGGCCGTGCGGCGCGAGGTCATCGATCCGAGTATCGCCGAGCATCGGGGGCGCATCGTCAAGACCGCCGGCGACGGTATGCTGGTGGAGTTTCAGAGCGTCCTCGACGCGCTGCGATGCGCTGCCCATGTGCAGCGCGAACTTGCCGAGCGCAACAAGCATGTCGCCGCCGAACGGCGCATGGAGTTTCGGGTCGGCATTCATCAGGGCGACATCGTCGTCGATGACGGGGACATTTTCGGCGACGGTGTCAACATCGCCGCCCGGCTCGAAGGCGTGGCCGAACCCGGCGGCATCTGCGTCTCGGCGCGCGTGCAGGAAGACGCCGCCGGCCGGCTCGATCTCAATTTTGAGGATTTGGGCGAGCAGGCGCTGAAGAACATCGCCCGCCGGGTGCGGGTATATCGCGTCACGCTGCCGCCGGTCTCGGAGCTGCCCGACATCACCGGCTCCGGGTCTGGCGCGGGAGAGCCGGTGGAGCAGGTCGGCGGCATCGCCGCTTCCCGATCCGCTGTCTCGGTGCGCGCCGACCGACCGGCCATCGCGGTGCTGCCGTTCCAGAATATGTCGGGCGATCCGGAACTGGAGTTTTTCGCCGACGGCTTGGTCGAGGAGATCATCACGGCGCTGAGCCAGATCCGCTGGCTTTTTGTCACCGCCCGCAATTCGGTATTCGCCTATAAGGGGCGCAGTGTCGACGTCAAGCAGGTCGGCCGCGAACTCGGCGTCCGGCATGTGCTCGAAGGCAGCGTGCGAAAGAGCGGCGAGCGCGTGCGCATCACCGCGCAGCTGATCGACGCGGCGACCGGAAACCACCTCTGGGCGGAGCGCTACGATCGCGAGGTGGCGGATATCTTCGCCCTTCAGGACGAGATCACCGGACGCGTGGTCGGGGGCATCGAGCCGGAACTCTATCATGCGGAGGCGCGGCGTACCGGGGACCTGCCGGCGGAACGGCTCGATCCCTGGGGTTGCATCACGCGGGCGCTGTCTCTTCTCGCCCGCAGCACCCCGGCCGGGGTTGCGGAAGCCGAGGCGCTGTGCCGCCGTGCCGTCGCGATGGCGCCGGATCATGCGGGAGCGCACAGCCTGCTCGCCTGGGCGCTGGTGCGCGGCACGACCTGGTCGGGCCGGGCCAGGGAAGCGCTGGCGGAGGCGAGCGCTGAGGTGCAGACCGCGCTGAGCCTCGATGATCGCGACGCCTGGGGCCATTTCACAAACGGGTTGGTGCTGTGGCGCGGCCGGCGCCTGGCCGAAGCGTTGCGAGCCTTCCGCTGCGCCTTGGAGCTGAACCCGAATTTCGCGCTGGCGCATGGCTATCTGGCGCATCTCTGGGCCGATCTCGGCGAGTATGACAAGGCGATCGCGGGCGCCAGGCAGGCGTTCAGTCTCAGCCCCCGCGATCGCCTCGTCGAGCTTCGCACGCGCATCGCCATCGCTCATGCGACATTCGGCGCCGGGCGCTATGCCGAGGCCGTAGCCTGGACCCGACAGCTGACCGAACGGTTTCCTGAGCATCCGTGGGGGCCTGTGGTCCTGACCGCCGCCGCCGCGCTGCTCGGCGACAGGAGGACGGCCGCCGAGGCCCTGGCCATGACCCGCCGGTTCCGGCTCAATTTCTCGCCGGCGTTTCTCTGCGAGATGATGTGCATCGCCGGAGAGATGCGGAACCGGGTCCTCGACGGGCTCGGACTGGCCGGAGCGCCGGGCGGATAACGCCGACCCGGCGCATCGTCGCCGTTCCCGGCGGGACGCCGACAGTGCCTGCGCGCGTGCCGGCGACCGCATCGCGGGCCTTTTCGCTCCGGCAGCAACATTCTTCGCTTGCGCAGCCGCGAAGAAGCGATCAGGCTGGCTGCGGAGGTCATTCAGCAGGCGCTTATGGCCACGATTGATCTTAAATCGCTGGTCAGTCGGTTAAACGAGCCGTGCCGGCGTGCGCTCGAGGCGGCTGCCGGGCTGACCCTGTCGCGGACCCATTACAATGTCGAAATCGAGCACTGGCTGACCAAGCTGCTCGATGTCGCCGATGGCGATCTGCCGCTTCTGATCCGCCACTACGAAATCGATGAGGCACGGCTGCGCGTCGATCTGAACCGCGCGATGGATCGCATGAAGACCGGCAACGCGCGGGCGCCGGGTCTGTCGCCGGATCTCGTCGAATGCGCCAAGCAGGCTTGGCTGTTCGCCTCGTTGGAGCACGGCGCGGCGCAGCTGCGATCGGGACACCTGCTGTGGGCGCTTCTGGCGGATGAGGTACTGGCGCGGCGCGTGCGCGAGGCCTCCGGCCAGTTGCTGCGCGTCTCGGCCGATCTGCTGAAGCGGGACTTCGCCGCGATCACCGCGAATAGCGGCGAGGCCGCGAGTGCAGCCTCTTCTGTCGATCCGGCGCGACCGGCGGGTCCGGCGGAGGGTCGCGCCGCCTCCGGCTCTCCCGCTCTGGCGCAGTTCACGACCGACCTGACGGCGCTCGCCCGAGAAGGCAGGATCGACCCGGTGCTCGGCCGCAACGCCGAGATCCGGCAGGTCATCGACATCCTGACGCGGCGACGGCAGAACAATCCGATCCTGACGGGAGAGGCCGGCGTCGGAAAAACGGCCGTGGTGGAAGGATTTGCCATGCGCGTCGCGACCGGCGACATACCGGCGGCCTTGCGCGAGGTGTCGGTGCGCACGCTCGATCTCGGTCTGTTGCAGGCCGGGGCCGGGGTGAGAGGCGAATTCGAGAACCGCCTCAAATCGGTGATCGAGGAGGTCAGAGCCAGCCCCGCCCCGGTCATCTTGTTTATCGACGAGGCGCATACGCTGATCGGTGCCGGCGCCGCCGCCGGCCAGGGCGATGCGGCGAACCTGCTGAAGCCGGCGCTGGCGCGCGGCGAGTTGCGCACGATCGCCGCGACGACCTGGGCGGAATACAAGAAATATTTCGAGAAGGACGCGGCGCTGACCCGCCGGTTTCAGGTGGTGCGGGTCGAGGAGCCGAGCGAGGCGACCGCGATCGCCATGCTGCGCGGGCTTGTCGATACGCTCGAAGCGCATCACGGCGTGCGCATTCTCGATGAGGCGGTCACCGAGGCGGTGCGCCTGTCGGCCCGGTTCATCCCGAGCCGGCAATTGCCGGACAAATCGGTGTCGCTGATCGATACGGCCTGCGCCCGGGTCGCGATGAGCCAGGCGGCGGTCCCGCCCGCTGTCGAAGACCGCGAGCGGCGCATCGCGCTGCTCGATACCGAGGCGGCGATCCTCGATCGCGAGATGCTGACCGGAACGGATCACGCCGCGCGCCGGGCCGAACTCGACGACGAGCGGGAACAGGCGGCGACCGAACTCGACGCGCTGCGCCGTCGCTGGGAAGAGGAGAAGAAACTCGCCGCCGAGATCGACGAATTGCGGCGAGCGATCGAGAGCGGGGAGGGTCGAGACCAGCTCGCCGCGCAGGAGCGATTGGCGGCGGCGACAGCCCGGCTGCGCGCATTGCAGGGCGAACAGCCGTTGATCCACCCGGTCGTCGACGCTCAGGCGGTCGCGGAGATTGTCGAAGGATGGACCGGCATTCCGGCCGGGCGCATGCAATCGGATGAAATCCGCACCGTTCTTCAGCTGAGGCAGGCGATGCGGCGGCGGGTTGTCGGTCAGGAGCACGCGCTCGACGCGGTGGCGCAGGCGATCCAGACATCGCGCGCAAAACTGACCGACCCGCGCAAGCCGATCGGCGTCTTTCTGATGGTCGGACCCTCCGGCACCGGCAAGACCGAGACGGCGCTGACGTTGGCCGAGCTGCTCTATGGCGGCGAACAGAACCTGACAATCATCAACATGAGCGAGTTCAAGGAGGAGCACAAGGTCAGCCTGCTGATGGGCAGTCCGCCCGGTTATGTCGGTTATGGCGAGGGCGGCATCCTGACCGAGGCGGTGCGGCGCCGGCCCTATTCGGTCATCCTGCTCGATGAGATGGAAAAGGCCCATCCCGGCGTCCAGGATATTTTCTTCCAGGTATTCGACAAAGGAATGATGAAGGACGGCGAAGGCCGCGATATCGATTTCAAGAACACCGTCATCATCATGACCTCGAATGCCGGGTACGAACTGATCGACAAGCTCCATGCCGATCCCGAGACGGCGCCCGAGCCGGCCGACCTGGCCGAGGCGCTGATGCCGGAATTGATGAAGTATTTCAAGGCGGCGTTTCTCGGTCGGGTTACGCTGGTTCCCTATCTGCCCCTGTCCGACACGGTGTTGCGCCAGATCATCGAATTGCAGCTGGGCCGGGTGCGGCAGAGGATGCGGGAGGCGTACCGCGCCGGGTTCGATTACGACGCCGGGCTGATCGAGACGATCGCGGCGCGCTGCACCGAAACCTCTTCAGGCGCCCGCAACATCGAAAAGATCCTGTCGCGCACGCTGTTGCCCGAACTGTCGGCCGAAATTTTGGGGCGCCTCGGCGAGGGACAACCGATCGGACGCATCTTCGTAGGAATCGATTCCGCGGGTCTGTTCAGCTATGATGTTGAGTAGGGATCGCTCCTGTTGATCCCCGAGTCGAAAGCGGGAGGGTTGCCATGGCCATCTATATGAAATACGGCAGCGTCAAGGGGCCGGTCACGACCGATGGGTTCAAGGACTGGATTGAGCTCGAGTCATTCCACTGGGGTTCGTCGCGCCACATCGGCACCGCAGCGCGCGGCTCGACATCGCGCGAGCATAGCGAACCTGCTCTCAGCGAGGTTACCGTCACAAAGCACACCGATGTCGCCTCGCCAAAATTGTTCCTCGATTCCGTCGCCGGCAAGCTCGACACCAAGGTCGAGATCAAGTTTACGACAACGACCAAGGGCAAAGTCGAGACGTTTCTAGCATATAAACTGGAGAATACCGGAATAAGCAATTATTCGCTGTCGAGCGGCGGCGATATGCCGATGGAATCGCTGTCTCTGAACTTTACCAAGATCACGTACACCTTTAAGGGAATGGATCCGGGCATCGGCGGCAGTCCGGAAACGGTCGGTTATGATTTGACCGAGATGAAGGCGCTTTGATGTGCCAGGGAGCGCCTCGCACCTGTGAGAACTAAACCTTGTCACGCGACCGCTGATACGGCCATCCGGGCACTGGCGGATGGCGGGAGGCCGAGATGCCGAACTACGTCTATCTCAGACAGGGCGACATCCTACCTGCGGTCGGTGTGCTTCAAAAACTGCTGAATCGGGGTAGGGCGGGCTTGGTGCCGGACGGCAGTTTCGGACCGAGGACTCGAGCAGCCGTTGTTGCGTTCCAGTCGCTGCGGCGGCTTACCCCGGACGGCATCGTTGGTGAGAATACATGGCCTCGCGTTTCGGCTGGCGAGGCATTGCCGATTATCGACTGCATCGATATTTTCGATCCTTCGCTGATGAATTTTGAGATGAAAGACCTCGTTCGGGTAGGGGTAAATCCTCTAGTGCTCGGCGGCATGTGCAATGGTGTCGAACAGGCCGTCCAAATGATTTTATCGGCTGCTGGACGCAACGTATTCATGCTGCGCTTTCACGGCCACGGGGCCCCCGGGATCGCAGGAATTTCGTTCGGGGAGGGAGGGGTCGGATTTGGGGAGCGAGCCAACATCGATCCGGCCAACCTTGCCGTCATGTTGCCGATTCTGGCTCGGCTGCGCCCGATTTTCGGGCCCTACGGATGCGTCCAGTTCATGCACTGCTCTACCGGCCGAGGGCCGGACGGCCGAACCGTATTATCATCAATAGCCAATGCCCTCAATGTTCCGGTATCCGCTGGGCTTCGCGATCAACTCGGCGGCGGAGTTAATACGTTTCGCTTCGAGGGTCCGACATTCACGGCGGTTCCCGGCAACAGAAGCTTGCGATCCTGGTGCGCCGGGCTGCCGGAGTTCAGCCCGATGACGGTGGCCTGAGCGGCGGCTCACTGTTGTCCTGCGGCCTCTGACGCGGCAGTTTCCGGCAGGTGCAATACTTCAACCGTAACCGCGGTCACATTGTCATCCGCGCCGCGGTCGAGCGCAGCGGCAATAATCTGTTTGGCCGGCGATCCGGTTTTGCTCCCGAGCAGGAGCGCGATATTGTCCTCCGACAGAATTTTCGACACTCCGTCGCTACACAGCAGAAAGCGGTCGCCGGAACGCAGCCGGTCGCTTACCTTGTCGAGTTCGAGCTTACGGGAATCGGCGCCGACCGCGCGCGTGATGACGTTCGCCCTCGGATGGTGCAGCGCCTGTTCCGGGCGCAACGCGCCGGCATCGACCAGCTCCTGAACCAGGCTGTGATCGTGCGACAACAGGCCGAGCCGACCATCGCGCAACAGATAGGCCCGCGAGTCGCCGGCCCACAGGCAGGCATAGTGATCGCGGTGAGCCAGCAATACGACAATCGTCGTCGCCAGGATCGCATGCGCGCCGCGCCGCGCCGCCTCGGCGCGAATACTGTCATGCGCCGCCGCCAGCCGCAGCCGGGCCTCGGCGAGCAGCTCCGACGCGGCAAGTCCCGGCGGTACGTCGCTCAGCACATCGGTAACGATCCGGGCGGCGACATCGCCGGCGTCATGGCCACCCGCACCGTCCGCGACCGCCCAGATGCCGAGATCGGGCCGGTTGACAAAATTGTCCTCGTTGCGGCTGCGCACCATCCCGACATGCGTCGCGGCGCTGGATCTGTACCGGTCGGCGCACGCGATCGCCGATCTGATCGGTGCGCCGTTTATCAGGACGGGTTCGGACATTCGGCTCCCCCCACCGATTTCCCCGGTTGCAGCATCCGGATAAATGCCTCCGCATCGGGCAGTCCCGGCGTCGCGAATGCGACCGCGCCGATTGCGGCAGAATTGCCCACGTTGCTCCACCACAGCGCTCCGTCGCATACCCGGAACTCCGGCGCAATCCCCGCTGCCGGTTGCGTGCTCGCGATATCCCCGGCAAGCCGCGCGGCGATGTCGCCGGGATCGAGATCGGCGGCGAGCGCATCGAGACCAGCCGCTTCGGCGAGCGCGAGAAATCCGTCGCCGTCGCGGATCATGCGGGCAAGGCCGGTATCGGCCATGACAGAAGCAAAGGTCAGCGGGAATTGCCGCCCGATGCGGTCGATGCTGGGCATCCACAATCCCAGCACCGCTTCCGGGCCGCAAATCCCCGGCGGCAGTGCGAAACGCCAGATCGGCGCCACGTTCCACAACGCCAGCCACTCCTTGCCGAGCGCCGCGCGGCTCGCCGCCAGCATGCGCTGCATCCAGTCATGCCATTCTTCAACAAAACTGCGGGGCAGGCCAACGCTGACAAAATCGCCGCGCGCCGGCAGCTTGCCGCAGAAGCCGACAGAAGCGCCGTGCAGCACCGAACCGCTCGGCGGTCCGATTACAGGTTCGGACATCGAAACTCGTGCAGCGCATTGCTGGCGAACGGGTTCTGCACTGAACCGGCGCGCAACTCGAACACGACATAGCGCTCGCCGCTGCGAAAGCTCAGCTGGTAGCGCTCGGGCGAGCCGGCCTGTTGCAGATTGCCCTGCTCGAACAGGCGGAAGAGAGCCCAGGGTCCGGTGGCTTGAAAATCCGCCGCGCCTGTCGGCGGCGGCGGGTCGAACGCCAGCCGGACGGTGCTCATCCCGGAACCCGGCCAGGTGATCTGCGTCGCCTTTGGGGGACCCGGGACAAAGGTCGCGGTGGTGCCGCCGAGTTCGAGCGTGACCTGCTTGATGCCGGGATCGAGATAGACGGGGATCAGATCGAAGCGCAGCGCCGGTGTACCGCCGCCGGCGCCGAAGAACAGGTCGCGGATCGCGGCGGCGCGCTGGAACTGTACCAATTCGGCCGGCGCGACCGGCGCTGCCACGCCGTCGAGCGGCCGTCCCTTCCAGACGCTGGAGCCGATATCGACATAGGGACGCAGCTGCGTATTGAAAAACCCGTCGATCAGCCCGCCCGGCGCGAACAGTTTTGTGAAATCGTCGAGCGGGATGTCCCGGCCGGAAGCGGGGTTGAACGGGTAACGCCCGCTCACCGCCTGGCGGCACAGGCTGGCTGGTCCGCCGCTCGCATTGAAGCTCTTTTTGACCTGCTCGGCGGTGCTGCCGGTCCGCAGCATGGTCGAGCTGCCGATCATCGCTTCGAGCCAGCGATTAACCGGAGCGGGTACGCCCGACGCCTCGGCCTTGAGCAGCGTCGTCGCGTCGTCGCTACCCTGCCCGGCCGGTGTCGCGCCGGGTGCGGCAAGGCGAGCGAGCTGTTGGCGCAGGGCATCCATCGCCTTGAAAGTCTGCTCGATCGGGGCACCGGGTCCGGTGCCGACATAATCGCGCAGCGCGCGGTAGCGCTCGTCAATTTGCTTGCCCGGAGGTTCGGCCCGTGTCGCGGCCAATGCCGCATGCGCCAGCGGTTGCAGCCGCACCGTCGTCTGCGGCAGCCGCCGCTCGACCGCGGTTACGGCGAGATCCTTGGCGACCTCCTTGCCGGCTTCCGCGACGGCGCCGCCGGTCGGCAGCGACGGCGGTTGCGACAAGGTCAGCTCACGCGCAATCGCTTCGAGCAGGTCGCGCATCGGCGACTGGGGCGAGGCGAGGATGTAAAGTTCCCGGACTGCCTGTTCCGGCGAGCGCAGCGGCACGAGGTTGAGATCGGCCAGCATCGCATCCCAATGCTTCGCGTACTCGGCTTGATAGAGCGCGATGACGTCGCGTTCGAGACGCAACGCCTCGGCGCTGTCGGACGTCAGTTCGGCGGAAGCACCGAGTACCCAGCTTTCTCTCGCGACCTGCTTCGTAGCGCTTGCGAGCGCCGGCAGCAGCACCGTGTAGAAGCCGTTGACGGTATAAAAACCCGGTATGCCGTCGGTCAACGGCTTGCCGGAGGCGCGCACGAAGAGTTTTGCACCGTCGGCACCGAGCGAGTCCGCCGGCCGCCATGGTGCCACAGCCTTTGCCGCCGACGGGGCGATGCGCGAATACACGCGGCTGGCGAGCGGGACGCGGCTGAACGTGGCGCGCGCCGCCTCGATCAGCGCGCCGTCGAGCGGGATGTCCGGCAGGGGCTGAGCCAACAGGACATCGAGATGGCGCGACAGGGTGTCCCGTGCTGGCGACATGATCACCCCCGGATACGTCGCCTGCCAGTCCTCCGCCATCCACGAGCGCACCAGATCGCGGTCGAGCGGGCCGGCGCCGCCGAGCATCAGGTAGACGCGCATGGCCTCGTACAGGAAATCCGGCCGGCTCATATTGCCGTGCATCTGGGTTTCCAGGCGCCAGATCAGGCGCGGCAGCAGCACCCGTTCGAGAGCGTGGCGGTATACGCTGCGCGCCCCGGAAGCGAGCTTGGCTTCCTGCGACAGGCCGAATGACGGAAACCACCACGAATCGACGGTGCCGCGGTCGTACCCGTGCGGCAACGCGCGGGCCTGGTCCAGCAGCGGCAGAACGCGCGGCAGATCGGCATCGGCGACCGGATCGAGCGGCAAGCCCGACGCGGTCCGCTCGTATTCGGCGAGCGCCGCTTCCATCTCGGCGAATTGACCCTGGTTCTGCGCGCGGGTCTGCAACAGCAGCGCGCCCCCGAGCAGCAGAACCAGCGCGATCGCCGCGAATGCGCCGCCGCGCGCGAGCATCCGACGGCGCGCGGCGCCCGGCCGTTCGGAGACCAGCATCGCCTCGCCGAAGATCACGTCCTTGACGAGTCGCGACAAAAAATAGCTGCGGCCATGGTCGGGCCGCAGGCTGGGGGCGCGCCGCTGGTCCATGCCAAAGGTGCGCGCCAGTACCGCGGTGAGGCGGTCGATCGGGGTTCCTTCCTGCGTGCCCGACGTGAAATAGAAGCCGCGCAGCATCGGGGCGGGGTCGAGCCGCGAACCGCCAAAAGCCTCTTGCAGAAATTCGGCGAGCGGCGCCTCCAGACTTGCCACCTGCGAGGCGAAGCCGGCGATCAGGCTGCGCCGCGGCGGGCTGCGCTCGGCTTGCAGCCGATCGAACAGACGCGTGTTGAGCCGCTCGATCAGCAGCTGGAACTCGGCTGCGAAGTCGCTGACGGGACCGGTGTCGCGCCTTGTCAGCGGGAAGGTCGCGCCCCATACTTGGCTGCGCTTTTCGCGGTCGAGATCGTCAAAGAACTCGGTGAAGCCGACCAGCAGATCGGCCTTTGTGAAAAGGGCATAGACCGGCAGCCGGATGGACAGCCGTTCCTCGATCTCCTTGATGCGGCGCCGGATCGCCCTGGCATGCTGCAACCGCTCCTCGCGCGGCGCCGACGCGATCTCGGTCAGCGGCATCGCGACGATCAGACCGTTCAGCGGCTGGCGCAGCCGCGTGCGCTTCAGCAGGTCGAGAAAGCCTTCCCAGCCGGCGCGATCGACCGCCGCATCGGAATCCTGCGTCGTATACCGGCCGGCGGTGTCGATCAGCACCGCTTCCTCGGTGAACCACCACTCGCACAGCCGCGTCCCGCCGATTCCGGGAACCGCGTTCTGTCCCATCTCGGCCGCGAGCGGAAACCGCAGCCCGGCATTGAGCAACGCGGTCGTCTTGCCGGCGCCGGGCGGTCCAATGATCGCGTACCAGGGCTGCTCGTAAAGATAGCCTTTTGTGCCGCGCGCCCGCTTCAGCAGATCGAGGGCGGCCGTCAGCTTTTCGCGGAGCGCCTCCACCTCCTCGGCCGAGGCTGCCGCCGAGGGATCGGGCGCGGCGGCGGCAACCCCCTCGGCCAGCACCGCCTCGCGGCGGCGGCGGCGGCGGTCCAACAGCAGGTTGGCGCTGAGCCAGACCGCGAACATCAGCGCGATCAGACCGAGACGGACGGCCCAGCTTTCGAGCGGCGCCAGAAACGGCCCGAAGAACCAGAGCAGAACCGCGAGCAGCGCGGTGCCGACGAAGGTCAGGGACCAGCGCGCGACCAGGGCGGTCAGCACGGCATTCATGGCGTCATCCCCAATCCAAGCGGCGTTCAATCATCCCGGACGATGCAGGATGATTTCGATCCGCCGGTTTTCCTCACGCTCCTCGGGTGTCGAGTTCCGGTTGAGCGGATCGGACTCGCCGCGCCCTTCCGCCGAGATCCGCGTCGGATCGCCGAGCGCGCGTGCGAGCAGCGAGCGCGCGGCCTCGGCCCGCGCCGCCGACAGATGGTAATTGGACGGGAACTGCACGGTCTTGATCGGCCGGTTGTCGGTATAGCCGACAACCTGAATCTTGCCCGGTTCGTCCTTCAAGGCGGCGGCGAGGCGGTTGAGCACCGGGACGAAGCGCGGGTCGATGGTCGCGCTTCCCGAGGCGAACAACCCGCGGTTTTTCAGCCGCACGACCGGATGCGGCGGTTTGCAGTTCACCGTCACAAAACCTTGTCTGACCTCGGGGTCGAGCATCGCACACAGGCGGTCCATAGCGACCGGCTCCGGCTGGGCAGGCGGCCGCACCGGCGCGGTCCGCGCGATCTCCGGCATCCGGGGCGGGGGCACCGCCTGCATGCGGGCGAACAGGGTATCGGAGGCGGCGTTGAGAGTCGCCGAGAACCACACGAAAAGACCGGCCAGCACGGCCAGGGCCAGACTGGCCACCACCCAGACAGGGACCGTCGCGCGACCCCCGCGATAGGGAGAAGCGATCCCTCTCCAATGCGGGGAAAGCTCGGGTTCGGGCGCCTGCCGCTGGCGCACGATGACCGCATAGGTCTCCTCGCGCAGCCGGTCGAGCTCGGCAGGGCCGCGCGGCGACAGGCGATACTGCCCCTGAAAACCGAGCGATATGCAGAGATACATCAGCTCGATGACAGGCAGATAAAGCCCGGGGTTCTGCCGCATCTGCGCGAGCAGCTGGAAAAAGCGCTCGCCGCTGCGGACCTCCTTGTGGAAGATCGAGACCAGCGAGTTGGCGTCCCATACGCCGGTGCTGCCCCAGGGGGTGTTGAGCACCACGTCGTCGATGCTCGCGCACAGCGCATAATGCGCCGGCGCGAGCAACTCGCGCGGCAGGTCAAGGTCGCGCACGCGCCGCTCGAAATTGTGCATCGCACGCACCGCGCGCTCGCGCAATTCGCCGGGATCGGGAGGATTGACCGTGTTGGGCAGCCTCGCCATCAGCTGCAGCAGCGGCGCGGCGGCGGCGACAAGCGGGTTGACCGCCATCGCGACCGTTTCGGCACCGTCGCCGATTCGCGGCGGAGCGGCTGCCGGCGCGGCGTTCGGCGGCCCCGCTATCGACGCCCCTGCTGTCGGCGCCCCTGCTGTCGGCGCCCCTGCTGTCGGCGCCATAGGGCGCGGCGCGGCGGGCTGTACCGCGGCGGCTGCCGGGCGTCTGCCGCCCGGATTCGGGCGGATGATCGTCCGTTCGGTGTCGTCCGGCTCCAGAAAAGGATTGTCGCTCATGACGCCCCGCTAGCCTCGAATCGCCCACAATTCGAGCCGGAGGTTCGGGAATTCTCCCGAGACGTGGATCGCGAAGCCGCCCGAGGACTGCATCTGCTGCCAATGGGGGCTGTTGCGGTCGAGCTCGAAATACGAGCCGCCGGCGTAAAAGGGTATCTGGCGCGGCGCGACCGGCAGGGGCCGCACCGCAATACCCGGGATTGCCACGTTGACCAGATCGCGGATCTGTTCGACCGCGCCGATCTTGACCTGGGACGGAAAGATGCGCCGGACGGTCTCGGTCGGCACGTCGGCCTGCACGATCAGCACAAAGCTCGCCGCGCGCAGGATCGAGCGATCCATGATCGGTCCGACGCGCACGCCGTAGCGCCGCTCCTGCAGCGGGATCTGTATCGCCGCCTGTTCCAGCACCGCGGACAGCGAGCGCCGCAAATCGGCGGCGACCGGCGCGAAGCTGCGCTGGAGGTCTTCATGGCGGTAGGCGGGGTAGTTGTTGGGCCGGCGCGTCGGCTCGGTGAAGGTTGCGAACTCGCCGGCCATCTGCACCAGGACCGCGTACAGATCCTCGGGATGGACATTGCCCGCATCGGCCCAATGCGCCAGCAGCTTCTGCCAGCGATTGATCATTTGCAGCATCAGGAAATCGGCCTGCTCGGCGACGCCGCGCGTGCCCGGCTGGGTCAGACGGGCTGCGAGAGCCTCGCCGCGCTGGTTCAGCATGCCGGCGAATTCGGCGATCATCCCGGCCAGCGGAGAAGCGGCGGCGCAGATCAGGGCCGGCGGGATCCAGTTGTCGTCGAGCTTTATCCTTCTGTCGGGGGCGACCTCGACAATTCGGGTCAGACCGATGCAGTGATAGCCGGCGCGCTCGTCGCCCTCGAGAAGATAGCTCAGCCGCAAGCGTCCGATCAGCAGCGGCGCCGGCTGCGGCGAACCCGAATGGGTATCGTATGCCTCGAAATCGCGCAGAAAATAGCGCCCTTTGCTGCCGTTGCCGTCGCTGATCTCGACCGCGCCCGACTGGCGTACCGGCGCGGCCAGATAGACGACCAGATTGCGGGCGCTGTCCGGCAGTTCGAGCGGCGGCGGGTGGTCGGTCTCTCCGGGTATCGAGAAGGGGGTGCCGTCCTCGAACACGCCGGAAGCCGATGTCAGCGCGAAGCGCCCGGTCGCCAGCAGGTCGCGATCGATCGCCATCTCGGTGACGCCCCAGGGATAAGGGCGCATTGCCGCGGTCCGTCCGCGCACCAGCGTCTCCAGCCAGCGGTCCTGCTGCTGAAAATGCTGGGCCCGCAGGAACATGCCTTCCTGCCAGACGATGCGGTTGGTCCAGGTCATGGCGGGTCGACGTTCTTGGACGACAGCTCCGCGACGGCGCGTTCGTAGGCGCGGGCGAATGCCTTCCCAAACACGCTGTCGAAATCATCGACCAGGGCTTGGCTGACGCGGGCGTGCCGGGCTTCGAAGGCGTCCCAGGCATTGGCCTTGCGCTGCGCCGTAAGCAGCGCCAGCCCGCCGCGCTCGGCCGATTGCCGGAGCTTCGACGGCTCGAATTCGGCCAGCAGCGCGCGTACTGCCGCCTGCATCGCCGTCACCATCACAAGCTCGTGCTGCCGGATATCGCGCATCGCCTCGTCAATCGCCTCGGCGGGTTCGAGATGCGGGCGCCGACCAACGCCGAGCAGCGCGGCCAGAGCGTCATCGTCGTCGGCCGAGAATTTGAGCGGATTGTTGCCGCGGCTGCGGATGATCGTCTGTTCGATGCGGAACTCGCCCTTTACCGCGGAGCGCGCGATCATTGCCTGGCGCAGCCCCGAGACGACGGCGCGGAAGGCGGCGCCAAGGGCCTCCATCATCGCGACCGGGTCGGCGGGCTGCAGATCGTCAACCCCACAGCCGCGCAGAAAGGCGGCAAGCAGATCGTTTGACGCTGGAACCGGCGGGACTGCGGCTGGGGCAACGACCATCCGCGCCGCTGCCGCTCGTGCCGCAGCCGGTCGCGGCGGGGCGGTGCCGCCGGCCGAAACGGTCTGGCTCGGCGCGTGGCCGGGAGTTGACAGAGGCGCGGCGGGCGCGGTGGCGACGGGCGGCGTGGCGATCGGCGCCGGCTCGGGCGCACGCACCGGCACGGGTTCGTGCGGCGGCATCTCCCGGTCCCAATCGTCGGGCAGCACCGTCCGGGACACGGGCGGCGAGAAGGCGTCCTCCAAATGGGGCGCGTGATCCGGTTGGGTCGGGCCGCGGAACCCGCGCTCGGCAGGATCCGGCGCGAGCGGATCGAAATCGGCCGGCAAGGTGACGGAGGCCGGGGCCAGCGGCGCCGCAAAGGGATCGAGCGCGGCTCCCCCGCCCAGCAGCGGATCGGAGGCGAACCCCGTCTCGTCCCGGTCGGAGGCGGCGGCGAACGGATCGAGCGCAAACAATTCGGGCGCGGCCAAGCGGCGCGCCGCAAACGGGTCGGTCGGTACGCTCCGGCGCGGCGCCAGCGCCGCCTCTTCGTCGACGTGGATTTCGATCTCGTAGGCGCCGAACGCGAGCCGGTCGCCGCTGCGCAGCTCGCGGGTCTGACCCCGGCCGATCGGGTCGGCCTCGCGGTTCAGAAACGTGCCGTTTGTCGAGAGATCGGAGACCTGCCATCCGCCGGCGCGGAAGGCGAGGACGCAATGGCGTTTCGACAGGGCCCGCTCGGGATCGGGCAGGACCCAATCATTGTCCGAAGCGCGGCCGATCGAGAACTCGCCACCGGCCACCGTGCGCGTCTCCGGCGCAACATCGTCGGGGCAGCGCAGCATCGCAAGCGTGAGCGACATCCCAAACCCTGGCGCAAGCCGACAGTTATCAGAGAGATCAAGCAAAGCATATAGAACAGCTCGCGAATCGCGAACCCGAAAAACGGGAACCAGCGGAAAATGGCAGGAATGACCGAAGCCGCCAGCGCCAGTGCCGATACTGACGAGGCTCTCGATCAAACGCCCGAACAATCTGCGAAAGCCTGCCCCGCCGCCAATGGCAAATCCGAGTTGATACGCCGGCCGCCCCCGCCGGAACCCCGGTGTTCGTTGGCTTTGGCCAATCCCCTCGTCTATGATGTCGGCGGGCTGAATGTTAGCCTCGAAGTTGCGCATCCAAACGAGGACCGCTCGGATGGCCGATCCGCCGCCCCTCTTTACACAGACCGGAAAACGGCTCGAGATCCGCACGGTACTCAACGACGGCACGCCGCTGATAAACGCATTGCTGCTGATCCGGGGCAAGGGAAGCGAAGAAGTCTCGCAGCCATATACTTGTCATGTGAAGGTGTAATGGCTGGCAAGTAACGTGCTTCCATCGAGGCCGTCAACCGATTTAACCGACACGCAGATGCCAATCAATATAAAGCCTGAACAAAATTTAAAAAAGACGATTCGATGCCCGACGGCAACGGACGGAAGAGAAACTTGCACAAGACATTATAGTGTTCTTTGCATGCTCAATGACGAAGCTTTCGTGCCGAGCACGGCAGCGGAGCTGCTGGAACGGAATTTTCATATTGGTCAGTATGTCAGTATGACAGTGCCCGAATTTGAGCGCCGCGTTCCGCGAACTCGGGAAGGCTTGGGTGCATAATGGTTGACCTACATACGCGCTCGGCAGTCGCGCGTTGATCTCGTGCTCGCCAGATTCAGCAGCAGGTCAGTGTCCGCCACGTAGCGGGGAGTATCCAAGATGACACGGCTCAGCAAGATACTCATTGTCGATACCGTCCTGGGCCTCGCCGAGCATTTGAACCTCGAAGATGAATTGATGCTTACCGAGCTGACCGGGCAGGAAGGCATTTCGATCCCGTTCTTTTACGATTTGACGATGGCGCGGGACCCGGCGAAGCCGGAGATCGACCCACGCATGATGATCGGAACGATGTTACGCATCGGCATCGCGCGCACCAATCAGGCGCAATCGCACCCGATTCACGATCATTACGTGTTGCGCACCGGGATGATCCTGCACTGGGAAAAAGCCGAGAAATTCAATAAAGGTGGGGGCGTCGGCGATACCAGCCGGTCAATCTACAAGGCGCATGTCGTGCCAACGTTTCAAATACTTGGGCGAGAAATTCGTTTTCGAGTTTTTGAAGACCTTAGTGCATTCGACATTATCAAGCGGATTCTTGAGGATATGAAAGACCGTTGCCCAACGTTTTTTCGTTTCAATCTTGACAAGCTCGATCCGGGCAACTTCCCCAAAATGGAGTATTGTGTCCAGTTCGGCGAATCCACGTACTCGTTTTTATGTCGCCTGATGAACCGTTACAATATGCACTACTATTATGACCATGATGAAAAGCAGACGGATTTACCCAACTTGATGCTGGCGCAAAACGAGACCCTGTTTATCGGCAGCTTCCCGAATGTCCCCGCCAAGCCGTGCGACCAGAAGAGTTATCGTCTGACCGACAATGATCCTTCGCTCGAAACGATTGCGGCGTTTCAGCGCCACTTCGAACCCAAGTTCCAGAAGATGTGGTTTGGAAACGTCAATATTATCGATCCGGCACAACCGCCGATGCACACGGACAAGCGTGTCCCTAATTTCGACCTGGTAGCCGGTCACCCGGAGGTCGCGAAATACCTTATCAGCGAGGATTTTCCCGAACCCTTCGTAAATAAAGGTGAAGCCGCCGATTACGCTGTAGGCAAGGGGTTGCAGCAGGAAGAGGAGGTTTTCTCGGTCAGCGGGGGTACAAAGAACCCCAGTCTTCTTGCGGGTCGGGTCTTGGAGATCTTCGACAGCAAGGAAGAGAAAGCCGATGGCCTATACCTCCTCAGAATTGTATTTTTAAAGGGATATGAGCACAGCTATCTGACAACGACAGCCACTGACATCTCCAACTTGATCTTCCGAGACTTTCTTTTTGCTCCGTTCAACCAAGAAAAGAAGGCTCTCGATATCAGTGAAACGGCAGTTTCCGCTGCCTTGAACAGCTACTTGCAATACAAGTTGGCGCAGTCTTTTCACGATAAGGTCGAGGAGGAACAGCTGGAGCGCTTTGTCGGAGAGATTACCGAAGCCGGCATTACCGGCGCGATCTCGGTGCTGATCGACAGCGTGAAAAAACTCGTCGATGCCAATGATGGAAGGTTTACCAACACATTCGTCGCGATACCGCCGCAGAGTGGGGCGATCTTTCGCGTTTTGAGCCCGACGCCGCCGGCACGGCCGATCGCGTATGGTCCACAAACCGCGTTAGTGATCGGACCGGACGGGATCGACACCAAGCAGCACGATATCTTTTGCGATGCGCTGGGCCGCGTGCGGGTGCGTTTTCCCTGGGACCCGGGTCCGCCGCGCGGGAGCCAAACGCTGCCGCAGACATGGACGACCGACGGATCGAATTCCGATTTCCCGCTGAGCAAGGGAGAGAACACCTGCTGGGTGCGGGTTTCGGAAGCCTGGGCCGGGCGACATTACGGCACCCAATTTCTACCCCGGATCGGTCAGGAGGTCATTGTCGAGTTTATTGCTGGCGACCCGGAGCGGCCGATCATCACCGGGCGCGTCTACAACGCCGACAGATCGACGACAAACCTGCCGTTCCCCCACCCCAGCGTCGAGAACACGCACCTCAAGAACCGCGGTGACAACAGCGGAGCCGAGGGCGCCAAGGAACTGCAGCAGACGACGAACTTCGATCTACTCCTAAGTGGTATCAAGACCTGGAGCATTCCGACTACGAAACCGGATGGAAGTCCGGAGGACAAGCGCTTCCAGTTGCTCAGGTTCAGCGATAAGCGAAAGCATGAACAATACCTCATTCGCGCACAGCATCGATTGGATATTACCGCCTTTGGTTCACGCTATGAGTCGATCCACGGCAACCGCCACCTGACCGTCGGCGGCAAACGCAAGGACGGACCGCCCTCGGGCGATTACCTCGCCCATGTGTTCAAGGATTATCACCTGCATGTCGGCGAGGACGGTACCGGAAACCGCACGACGCTGATCGAGCGGAAGGACGCAATCGAGGTCAAGCAGGACTCCGATCAGGTGATCGGCGGAAATTGGAGCACCGGCGTCCACAATCAGGCGACAATCGATGCCACCGGACCGGGAGGAACGATCGTGCTGAACGCAACCACCAATATCACGCTGACGGTCGGCGGCAGTTCGATCGTCATCACCCCGGCGACGATCGCGATCAACGCACCGATGGTGCTGATCAATTCGGGCGGGCCGCCGCCGACGCCGCCGATCGCCCCCAATGTCGAGCCGCCGAAGGACCCGGAAGCGGCGGACCCCGGCGACACGCTGACCCCGAAGGAATAACCGGCTGTCGCGGCAATGGTGCAAACCGCGCGACCCCTGTACTCGGTCCGTGCCGGCGAAGCCGTGCGCGTGTTTCGTGACGAGGACGGCAGTTTTGCAATCGGCCTCGGCCGCATCCGGGTGGCGGCGGCGGGCGAGGACATGGTATTCGTGACAGGGGTCATCGAGGTTCTCGGGAGGCTGGCTCATTTGCCCGAGGGTGACGCGGCGCTGCGCCGCGGCGATGATCTCAACGCCGCGGTGCTGATCATCAAACCGGCGCCGCCGACCGAGCCGGCGAATGCCTGGACGATCCCCGATGACATCGCCGCTTCCAGCATTCCGGGCCTTACGATTCGGTTGCCGAACGGCGGGGTGCTGCAGGGCACCGGAAGCGGTTGCGGCAGCACTATTGCCTACGATCCCGGGGACTGGGCGGAGAGCGAAAGGGCCGGGGGGCCGGGTAGAACGCAGGTGCTGCTGACCATGCTGGAACAAGCCAACGCCAACGCCGCCGGAAAAAGCAATCCGCTGCGTCCCGACTGGGGCATCCTGCTGCGATTATGAGCGACACCTCGTCCGCCGCTGCGCTCCGGCTGACCTGCCAGCCGTCGAAGTCAGGGAATATGCTGATCTTTCCGTATCGTCTGGATAATGGGGGGCTGGGCGATGTGTACGCGGTGCAGGCGGTGACGAATTTCGACGCCGGGGCCGAGAATACCGCCGCGGTCATCATGGAAGCCGAGACCGGCGACGTCATCATCGGCAGGTTCATGCCGCCCCTTCCGATCGATCGGCGCATCGCGGTCCCGTTGATCCCGCTGGTCCGCCAAGTCCCCGCCGGGGGATTTCTGGAGGGGCGGATCGAGGTATCGCTGCCGCTCGCCGAAACGAGCCCTTATTTCCCCGACCTGACGTTGCGCCGGTACGAGATCGTGGATATCAAAGGCGTCATCGTGCGGGTCGGTTACTGGCCCGTCGACACCGGCGATCTCGTCGCGCGGCCTTATGCCGAGGGATCGAACCTGCTCCGCATCGTCACGGCCGACCCGCTCGGAACCGGTCGGAGCGTGAGCCAGCGCTTTCCGACAAGCGGGCTGCAATTGTTCCGACGCACCGACGCTTTTCCGCGAGCCCTGGAATGAGCCCTTTTGACGAGTTTCGCGAGGCTGCTGCGGGTGGAGACACGTGATGCCTCCCGCCGCCCGGATTACCGATAATCATGTCTGCCCGATGGTCACCGGGGTGGTTCCGCATGTCGGCGGGCCGATCATTCCGCCCTGCGAGCCGACCGTGCTGATCGGGTATCTGCCGGCCGCACGGATAACCGACAAATGCATCTGCACCGGACCGCTCGACGTGATCTTGAAGGGGTCGCCGACCGTGCTGATCGGCTATCTTCAGGCGGCGCGGATCGGCGATCCCACGGTCCATGGCGGGGTGATCGTCACGGGCGAAGCGACCGTCATCATCGGCGATGGCGGCGGGGGTCTCGCAGCCCCTGGTGCCAAGCGCGGTGCTCCGAACTTGCCGCCCAATGCAACGGGACGACTGCGTCCAGCAGATCCCGTCCCAAACGCGAGTCCGCCCGCGGCGCGCCACCATCCAACGCGTGTGCGGCAAGGCACGGTGGCAAAATCCCAAAATACCATGATCAAGCCGGGCACGGATATCGGTCCCGACTTGGAGGCAATACGGTCGGGTCAAGCAATGCGCGACGGCCCTTACTACGTCGTAAATGATCGATATTACGGAGTGCACGAGAACGGGACGATCTACCCTGTCCAGGGCGCGGGCCTCGTTCCTCTCGATCGCGGTGGTTTCAAGGCGCTCGGAATCTACAATGAGATGGGGGAGACACCCCATGCCGAGGTGATACTGGACCGGATGGGGATCTCGGCCGAACAACGTCAAGCGGCGCGAAGTCTAAGGTGATACGATGATCTGGCGCGATGTCTATGTGGCGGCCGAGGTAGGCGAGGCACAATTGCGTGAGCACTTGGCGGGAGTTTTTGGTGTGACTCCAAACCGTGTCTCGGTTGTGCCTAACGAGACCGACATGCCCCCGCTCGACAGCTATCCCGTGGTAGGGGTGATCCGACGCCGTGAGGGCGAATATCCATATATGCTATCCATATACCTATTCGGCGATCAGGATACCCTCAATAACCTCGATGAAAACTCGTTGCTCCAGGCTTTGGCAATGCACATCGGTTGCTCGATCCTAGCACCCGCGAATGATCCCGACCCCTATCGATTCGTGAGATTCAGTCCGGTTGGGCCAGTCGAGGAGGTCGGCGTGGAACCAAATGCTCTCGACGAGCACGGGGCGATCAAATTTGAGGGGAAGCGGCGAAGCTGGCCAGATCGTATTTGAGGTATGTAGATGCAAAGGTGCCTGCGGCGAGCGACCTGCCAAAGAATTCTAGACCATTAGAGCGTGATCGCATCAGGTTGAAGCGTAGCCGGCATTGGCGAGGTAGTTTGCGCATTCCTGTGCGGAGAAATGATCGAGCAAGGAGCCGATCTGGCGCCACGTGTCCTCGGTGGTGCGCGGATCGGCTTTGCGCAGCAGGGTCTTGAGCTTGGCGAAGACCTGCTCGATCGGGTTGAGATCGGGCGAATAGCGGGGCAGGAAGAACAACTTGGCGCCGGCGGCGCGGATCAGGCGGCGGACAGCTTGTCCCTTATGGCTGCCGAGATTGTCCAGGATCACGACATCGCCGCGGTTCAGGGTGGGTGCAAGGAACTGCTCGACGTAAGCGCGAAAGCTGGCGCCGTTGATCGGGCCGTCGATGACGCAGGGCGCCGTGATCCGGTCGCAGCGCAATGCCGCC
>JBFWVT010000030.1:0-55641 GCA_050246595.1 Alphaproteobacteria bacterium | reverse complement strand
CGATGTCGTCGCCGGTGCCGCCCCAGATCACGTTGGCGCCGGCGTCGCCGCGCAGATCGTCGGCAAAGTTGGAGCCGTACAGGTATTCGACCGAGAAATAACTGTCGCCTGCCGCAATGCCGGTGTTGTTGGCCGGGAGTTGCAGATCGACCGTCAGACCAGTCGGGGAATCGGTGTACTGGGCGCGGTCGATGCCGGCGCCGCCGAGCATCGCATCGGCGCCGGCGCCGCCGATCGTCACGTCGTTGCCGGCGCCACCGAGCAGCGTGTCGTCGCCGACGCGGCCGTGGATGATGTCGTCGCCGGCGGCGCCCCAGATGACGTTGGCACCGGCGTCGCCGCGCAGATGGTCGGCAAAGTTGGAGCCGTACAGGTTCTCGACCGAGAAATAGCTGTCGCCTGCCGCGATGCCGGTGTTGATGGCCGGGAGTTGCAGATCGACGATCAGGCCGGTCGGGGAATCGTGGTACTGGGCGCGGTCGATGCCGGCACCGCCATTGTGCACATCGGCGCCGACGCCGCCGATCATCACGTCATCGCCGTCGCCACCGAGCAGCGTGTCGCCGCCGGCGCGGCCGGAGAGAACATCGTCGCCGGTAACGCCCCAGATCACGTTGGCGCCGGCGTCACCGCGCAGATCGTCGGCAAAGTTGGAGCCGTACAGGTTCTCGACCGAGATATAGGTATCGCCTGCCGCGATGCCGGTGTTGTTGGCGGGGAGTTGCAGATCGACCGTCAGACCGGCCGGGGAACCGTGATACTGGGCGCGATCGATGCCGGTCCCGCCGTCATGCACATCGGCGCCGGCGCCGCCGATCATCACATCGTTGCCGCCGCCGCCGTTCAGCGTGTCGTTGCCGGCGAGGCCGGAGAGGATATCGTTGCCGCCCAGCCCGTAAATCGTATCGGCGGCGGCGGTGCCGACCAGCGTTTCGTTGTCCTCGCCGATCTCGAAGACGCTCACTCCGTCGTCAAACTGACCGGCCGCGACAAGATAGGCCGATCCGCCAAAAAGCGTGAACTGCTGCTCTCCGCCTCCGTTCAGCGCAAGGCCCGCCGTGTCGAACAGCGTTGTCACCGGTGTCAGGCTGCCATCCGCCGCGACCTCGAAGTAGCTCAGAGCGGATTCCTGCGAGGAGGCTGCAAGATAGGTACGCCCGCCGATCTCGAAGGTCGACAGGTTCCAAACCCAGCCGAGCCCGAGCGCAGTGCTATCGGAGAGATTGAATACGCTGTTGAACTGTCCCTGCGAGTCGATCGAGAAGACGCTTATCCCGTGGTCGCCGTACCCGGCCGCGAACAGGAACAGCGTCGAGCCGATCGTGGCCGTTGCAAGCCCGAAAACGGCGTTCAGCTCCAGCGTCGCGTTGTCGGCGACCGATGAGGCGAAGGTCAGAGTCCCGTTCTGCGCAATCTCGAACGAGGAAATGCCGTGGTCATTCCTTCCCGCGACAAAGGCAAAGGTGCGTCCGCCGGTCGCGCCAACCGCCACATCCGCTGCGCCCCTGAGCTCATAATTTGCGCTCGTCTGGTCATCGACATTCTGCACGTTCGTGAGCCGGCCGTCGGCGCCGATGCTGAAGATGCTGAACCCATCGTCGGTGAAGCCCGATGCCAGCAGGTAGCTCGCGCCGCCGACATTCGCGACGCTCATCTTTCCAACGCTTCCGTTCAGCTCCAGAGCAACATCATCAAAAACCGTATCGACAACTGTCAGCTTTCCGTCCGCATCGACGCGAAAGACCGATATGCCGTCTTCGATCTCGGCGGTGACGTAGAGATAGGTTTGCCCGCCTACGGTGGCCGATATGAGACGGGCGGCGCCGTTGAGAGCGGTCGTGCCGGTATCGCCAATCGTCTGAATAGGGGTGAGACTCCCGTTTATACCCAATTCAAAGGCGGTCAGTCCGTCATCGAGATTCCCCGCCGCATAGACAAATCTCTTGCCGCCGATCGCAACGATCTCCAGTCCGAAAACGCCGTTGAGTGCCGTTGCCGCCATGTCGGTGACACTCGATCGCAACTCAAGACCGCCGCCGATGATTACGGCCATATAAAATCTCCCCTGACGCGAATATTACGCCGACATTCCCCAGATTGCCGGACAGGGCAATTTTCCGCTGTATCGAGGCGTGCCGCAACAATATTCAGTACTGTCCTAATTTGCACTGCCTGCGCCGTCATAAAGCCCGCATCCCCGGCGAAAGCCGGGGTCCACGGTTCGGCAAACTCGCGGTTGACGAGTGGACCCCGGCTTTCGCCGGGGATGCCGCAGGGGTTGCCGGGCAGCCTCGGGCGACTTGGCGCACGAGGCGGCGCAGCATGTAGGGCAGGATGCCGCCGCGGCGATGGACGCACGGCGCCGATTCAACCAAATTGGAACATCACTCAATATTCCGTCGGCGGCCGACTGTAGCGGTGGCCAATTCATCGGATTGGCCGCTCCGAAGCGGTGAAATTCATCGACAATCTTCGTCAGGGCGCAGCCTTACATTCGTCGCCAACGCGTGTCCTTCCCGCCTCCCACGCCGGCGCGGACGGTGCGCGCAGCAAGCGCAGGATGGGCCGAGCGGCGCAAAGCCCATCGCCTCGCCGCCGGACGGCAGGGGCTTTCGCCGGGTCAGCCCATCCTATGGCCTACTCTGTGCTTTCGCCGGCTTCGGGGTCGTGAGGCCTGATCGCCATATGGGCTTTTACGGCACTCACCTGCCTGGGAGTGACGCCCAGCTTTAGCTTTGCCGCGATCTCGTCGCGCGGCATCGCCTGCCGAAGCAGACGGCGGATTTCGGCCTTCTGTTCGTTCGACAGCCGAGGTATGCGAGCGGAGACGGCCGAACCTGTTCGTTCATGATGGAAACGTCCCCGAATGGCGCCGCTCCAATCGACGACCTCCGGGATATCGCTGGTATCGATCTTCGAATCCGGCAGGTCCGCAAGAGCTTTCAGCTCGGCGGCGATGGTCTTAGATGTTTTCAATGCTGCTCGCGGGTCGCGCTGAAGCGGATCGCGGGCCATTCCTCGGTGGTGGTGCGCAGATCCCAGGCGTTGCGCGCGAGAAAGACCGGGATGCCGTCGTGGTCCTCGGCCAGCGCCGATGAATTGCGGGCGCGGAAGCGGTCGAGTTCGGCGCGCTCGCCGTCGAGCCAGCGCGCCGCCTCGTAGGGGGCGCCGTCGAGACGGGTTGCCAGACCGTATTCGGCCTGGAGCCGCGCCTGCAACACGTCGAGCTGCAACCCGCCGACGACGCCGATAATGCAGTCGCCACTGCCGTTGACCGGCTTGAACAGGCGGGTGACGCCCTCGTCGGCGAGCTGGGTCAGCGCGTGGCGCAGATGCTTCTGCTTCATCGGGTCCTCGATGCGGACCCGGCGCAATATTTCCGGCGCGAAGCTCGGCAAACCGGTGACGCGGATTTCTTCCCCCTCGGTCAAGGTGTCGCCGACCCGCAGCGTGCCGTGATTGGGAATGCCGATAATGTCGCCGGGCCACGCCTCCTCGGCGAGGTTGCGCTCGCGGGCGAGAAAAAATACCGGGTTCTGCACCGCCATCAGACGGCCGGTGCGCGAGTTCTTCAGCTTCATACCGCGGCGGAAACGGCCCGAGCACAGCCGCACAAAGGCGATGCGGTCGCGATGCTGCGGGTCGATATTGGCCTGTACCTTGAAGACAAAGCCGGACACGGCTTCCTCGGCCGGGTCTATCGGTCGGGGAGCAGCGGGTTGCGGACGCGGCGGCGGCGCCAGACCGGCGACCCCGCGCAACAATTCGCGGACACCGAAATTGTTCAGCGCGCTGCCAAAAAACACCGGGGTCATGTGGCCCTGGCGAAACGAGGCGAGGTCGAATTCGGGGCACAGACCTGATGCCATCTCGACCTGCTCGCGCAGCATGGCGATGGCGTCCGGCGGCAGCTTCTGCTCAAGCAGCTTGTCGTCGATGCCGCGAACCCGCAGCGGTGCGCCGATCTCCGCGATCGCGTCACGGTCGTTGAGGCCGCGCTCGAACAGCAGCAGCGACTCGCCGAACAGATCGTAGGTGCCGAGAAAATCGCGCCCCATGCCGATCGGCCAGCTCGCCGGGGTCGCATCGAGCGCCAGGGTCTGCTCGATCTCGTCGATCAGGTCGAACGGGTCGCGCCCCTCGCGGTCGAGCTTGTTGATAAAGGTGACGATCGGCACGTCGCGCAGACGGCAGACCTCGAACAGTTTGCGGGTCTGCTCCTCGATGCCGCGCGCCGCGTCGATCACCATGACCGCGCTGTCGACCGCGGTCAGCGTGCGGTAGGTGTCCTCGCTGAAATCCTGGTGGCCCGGCGTGTCCAAGAGGTTGAAGACACACCCGTCATGCTCGAAGGTCATAACGGCCGAGGAGACCGAGATGCCGCGCTCGCGCTCGATCGCCATCCAGTCCGAGCGCGCCCGGCGGCGTTCGCCGCGCGCCTTGACCTCGCCGGCGAGCTGGATCGCGCCGCCAAACAGCAGCAGTTTTTCGGTCAGAGTGGTCTTGCCGGCGTCGGGGTGCGAGATGATCGCAAAGCTGCGCCGGCGCGCGATTTCGTCGGGAAGGCTGGTCATCGTTTCCGCGGAAGGTTTGGCGGGCGGCAGCGCGGCCGCTTGCCGCCGGTGATCCTATATGGAGGCGGCTTCCGGCGTTTTCCAAGCGCGCGGGGGAGATCGCGGCGGCGCTACGACAGCAGCTTGCGCATGCGTTCGGCGATCGCGTCGGCGCCGCTGTCGGGGGTGAACGTCGCGGTGAGGCGGCCCTGCGGGTCCATCACATAGATGACGGCGCTGTGATCCATATCGTAATTGCCGTCCTCCTTCGCCCGCCTGGCGGAATAGACGCGATAGGCCCTGGCGGCTTCGGCCACCTGCTCTTCGGTGCCGGTCAGCGCCGTCACCGGGGCGTCGAAACTGGCGATATAGGATTTCAGCGTCTCTTGCGTGTCGCGCTGCGGGTCCACCGTAATCATGACGATCCCGACCTGGTCGCGCTCCTTGCCGAGCCGGTCGTGCGCCAGCGAGAGTTCGTTGAGCGTCGTCGGGCACACATCCGGGCAGTGGGTGTAGCCGAAAAACACCAGGTGCCACTTGCCCCTGAGATCGGCATCGGTAAACGGGCGGCCGTTCTGGTCAATGAGGCGGAACGGGCCGCCGATCGTGTTGGACAGCACGGTGCCGGCGATCCCCCTCGGATCGTCCCGAGATATGACGAACAGCAGCAGACCGGTCGCGAGCACGAGAAATCCGGCCAGCACGATCGCCATCAGCAGAAAGCGCTGCGTGCGGGTGCGCGGCTCGGGTCCCGGGGTCGGCGGGGCGGAGGCCATCGCGGTGATTCCGTCAGCGGGCCGGTTGCCGAGGGGCGGGCTGGGGGTGCGCAGCATCCGAGTGGGTTCCCGGCCCCATCGCGCCGACCCGGCCGACCGCGGCGGCGACCTCGCGCTTGCCGGCTTTTTCGAATTGCAGCGCCAGCGGAACGGTCTGGCCGGGCTGCAACGGCTGTTTCAGCCCGACCAGCATGATATGCAGCCCGCCCGGTTTCAGCGTTACCGTCTGGCCCGCCGGCAGGTCTATCGCGGCGACTTCCCGCATCCGCATCACCCCGCCCTCCATTGTCGCCGCATGCAGTTCGACCTTATCGGCGACCGGGCTGGTCGCGCCGGTCAGCCGGTCGGCGGTCGGCGATTGCAGCGTCAGATAGGCGGCACCGTTTTCGGCGCCTCCCGGAGTGGCGCGCGCCCACACCTCCGTGACCTCGACCGTGCCGGTCTGCGCCACCGCCGCCGCGGATAGCAGCAGAACCGCGGCAAGGACGAGAAGCGTTTTCGCCATGTCCGCACTCTCCCTCGGCGCCAGCTCTCGGTCTAGGCCCTCGGCGCAGGATTGCCGTCCCGGGCGCCGGCAGCATCCGATTCCGGTGATACATAGCCCCGACGGCGGGGTCTTGCCAGCAGCGCGCTTGTCGCGGCGGCCGGCGCGTCGCGGTATTGGTGGCCGCGGTACTGATGACAGCGGCCCGCCGCTTGACTAAGTTCATGCCATGGACAATCCGGGCCGGGGACAATCGGTTAACGTGTTCGAGCTGCGGCGCCCGCGCCGCCGCACCCTGCCGCTGGTGCTCGCCTCGCCGCACAGCGGCGCCGACTACCCGGACGAATTCCTCGCCGCCTCGCGCCTCGATCCGCTGACCCTGCGCCGCTCCGAAGACTGTTTTGTCGACGAGATCTTCGCGTCCGCCCCCGAACTGGGCGCGCCGCTGGTCGCGGCCTGTTTCCCGCGCGCCTATCTCGATGTCAATCGCGAACCGTGGGAACTCGACCCGACGATGTTCGCGGATGCGCTGCCCAATTACGTCAACACCCGCTCGCCGCGGGTGCGGATGGGGCTGGGCACGATCGCCCGCGTCGTCGCGAGCGGCGAGGAGATCTATGCCCGCAAGCTGCGCTTTGCCGAGGCGCGGGCGCGGGTCGAGACGCTGTACCATCCCTACCACCAAGCCTTGCGCACCCTGCTGCTCGATGCCGAGGCGGCGTTTGGCGGTTTTCTGCTGATCGATTGCCATTCGATGCCGTCGGCGGCGAGCGAGACCGGCGGACAGGGGCCGGCGGACATCGTTCTCGGGGACTGCCACGGCACGTCCTGCGCGCCGGAACTCATCGCGGCGGCCCGATCGTTTCTGGCCGGGCGGAATTTCGCGGTCACGCTCAACGCGCCCTATGCCGGGGGGTTCACGACGGCGAATTACGGCAACCCGCGGCGCGGCCGGCACGCGTTGCAGATCGAGATCAACCGGGCGCTGTACATGGACGAGCGCCGCGTTCGCCGCAAACCGCAACTGGCGCTTCTCGCGGCGGAGATGACGGCGCTGGTCGCGCATCTTGGAGAAGTGATGGGTTTGCGCCTCGGCGAGGCGCCGCGCGCGGCAGCCGAATAGGCTTTCTGCCCGTTCCGCAACCGGGTTGACGAGGGGAAAGGCAATCGACGCGCCGTTTTGGCGTTCGTAACAGTGGGGGAGGAGGGTTCGGAGGGCGCGGAGCGCGCGAATGGAACAGGTTGCGAGCTATAAAATCGAGCAGGAATGGTCGCGCTACAGCGGTGAGGAGCACGCGATCTGGCGCTTTCTGTTCGAGCGCCAGCAAAAGCTGCTGGTCGGGCGCGCCTGTCGCGAATATCTCGACGGGCTGCGCAGTCTCGGGGTCGCGGCCGCCGGGATTCCCGATTTTACCCGGTTGAGCGAGGTTCTCGACCGCGCGACGGGGTGGCGCATCGTCGCGGTGAAGGGGCTGGTCCCGGACGAATTGTTTTTCGCGCTTCTCACCGAGCGGCGGTTTCCGTCCACCTGCTTTATCCGTCGCCGCGACCAGCTCGACTATATCCAGGAGCCGGATGTCTTTCACGACATCTGCGGCCATGTGCCATTGCTGATGAACCCGGTCTTCGCCGATTACATGCAGGCCTACGGCAAGGCGGGGCTGAAGGCATTGCGGCTCGGATACCTTCGGCAATTGGCCCGGCTGTACTGGTATACGGTCGAGTTCGGTCTGATTGCCACCCAGGAGGGGCTGCGGATTTACGGATCGGGGATTCTCTCCTCGGCCGGCGAATCGATTTATTGCCTCGACGATGAGCGGCCGCATCGGGTGCGCTTTGATCTCCGCCGCGTCATGCGGACGCAATACCGCATCGACCGCTATCAGCAGACCTATTTCGTGATCGACGGGTTTAAGCAGCTTTTCGAGGCGACCCGGCCCGATTTCGCGCCGATCTATCCCGAGGTCGCATCTCTGCCGGAAATCCCGCCCGATCGGGTGCTGCCCGGCGAGCGGGTCTGCGCCCAGCCGATGCGCGCGGCCTGAGCGCGCGAGCGGTCTTCGCGACAGAACCGTGGCGCGGGCAAAAAATAAGGGCCGCACGTTAGCGCGGCCCGAGTTTAGGGAGGAAACGCCTAGAAGACGTACGGCAGAACCACCCGAGGCGATCCATGCCGCACCGCACAAAATAATGATTGCCGACCGGAAGTCAACCCCCGACAGAAACTCGTTGGCTGCCTTGGTGAAATCGCATGGCTCGAACAGAGGCGCGAGGGGTGTGTTGTGCAGCGCACAAACAACCGGCCGCTTACATCGTTCCGCACGAAAGTGACCTGCTCCGATGTCCCTGCCGCCCCCGCTCGATCCGTACAATGCCCTGTTCATCGATCTCGACGGCACGCTGCTGGAGATCGCGCCGCGCCCGGAACTGGTGCGGGTGCCCGAGGGGCTGGCGGAACTGCTGGCCCGTCTGGCGGCGCAGCGCGGCGGCGCGCTGGCGGTCATCAGCGGACGCCGGATCGATGATTTCGACCGCTATCTGCATCCCTGGCGCGGCGCCGCTTCCGGCGTGCACGGGGCCGAACGCCGCGATGACGCGGGCCGAACCGTCGCGAGCGGCGACAGTGCACAGGACCGGCAGGCGGCGGCGGCGCTGGAACGGCTGCGCCCGGTCTTGCGCAAGCTGGGAGAACAGACGCCCGGAATTCTGGTTGAGGATAAGGGCAGGACGCTCGCCGTCCACTACCGCCAAGCGCCCGAGAGGGAGGACGAAGTCCGGGCGGCAGTGGCGAACCTGTTGCGACAAGAAGCCGCCGCGCTCAAGGTGATCGACGGCAAGATGGTGCTGGAGCTGAAGCCGGCCCATCACGACAAGGGGCGGGCGATCGCCGCGTTTATGGCGGAGGCGCCGTTTCGCGGACGGGTGCCGGTGTTTGTCGGCGACGATACGACCGACGAGGACGGATTTGCCGAGGTGAACCGGCGCGGCGGCGTCTCGATCCGGGTCGGGCCGCCAAACGCGGCGACGGCCGCTGTCTACAGCCTTCCATCCGTCCCGGCGGTGCTCGACTGGTTGCGCGGCGACAGCCCCCGGCGGTCTGCCTGAACTGAAGATTGGGCTGAAGATCGGGCGGAACGGCGTCGGCGCGGACCCGTTTCACTGCGTGGCAGCGCATGTTTGGACATTCGTACCTTCGGAGGCGGTCAGATGGCGGCGAACGACATCGGTATGGTGGAGGAGCGATCGAGGGAGAAACGGCCGGCAGAGACGCCAAAAACCCGCCGCGCGCAGACCATCCGGACGACCGAGTCCAATCGGCGTCTCGTGGTCGTCTCCAACAGGGTAGGGCCGATCGCCGCCGGCAAGGCGAGCGAAGGCGGGCTGGCGGTGGCGCTGCGCGCCGCGCTGGAGACCAGCGGCGGGCTATGGTTCGGCTATAGCGGCTCGATTTCCGACCCACCGAACGAAACCCCGAAGATCGAGACCGCCGGCAACATCACCGCCGCGACACTCGACCTGACGCGGCGCGATTTCGAGGAATATTACGTCGGCTACGCCAACCGCGTGCTGTGGCCGCTGTTTCACTACCGGCCGTCGCTGGTCGGATTTTCGCGGCGCGACCTCGCCGGCTATCTGCGCGTCAACCGCAAATTCGCGCGCGCCCTGGCGCCGCTGCTGACCCCGGACGATCTCGTCTGGGTGCACGATTATCATCTGATCCCGCTCGCCGACGAGCTGCGGCGGCTGGAGGTCCGCAACACGATCGGGTTTTTTCTGCATACGCCGTTCCCGGCAGCCGAGGTGCTGCGGCTGCTGCCGAACCACCGCGATCTTGTCGCGGCGCTGTGCGCCTATGATCTGGTCGGGTTTCAGGCGATCACCGATGTCCACGGTTTCCGCGACTACCTCGTGCGCTGGTGCGACGGCGAGGAGCTGAAGGGGGGTGCGATCCGGGCCTTTGGGCGGGTCGTGCGCACCGCCGTGTTCCCGGTCGGGATCGATGTCGAGGCGATCGCGTCGCTGGCCGCGGCAGCCGAGGCATCGCGCCAGTACCGGCGGCTGTGCGACAGCATCCGCGACCGCGCGCTGCTGATCGGTGTCGACCGGCTCGATTATTCGAAAGGACTGCCGCAACGTTTCGCGGCCTATTCGCATCTGCTCGAACATCACCCGCGGACGCGCGGCCGCACGGTCTTTCTGCAGATCGCACCGCCGTCGCGTTCCGATGTTCCCGAATACCAGGAAATCCGCCGCGAACTCGAAGCCGCCGCAGGCCGCATCAACGGCCGTTTCGCCGAGTTCGACTGGACGCCGCTGCGCTATCTGAACAAGAGTTTCAACCATCGCATCCTGACCGGGTTCTATCGCGCCGCGAAACTGGCGCTCGTCACCCCGCTGCGCGACGGGATGAACCTGGTCGCGAAGGAATATCTCGCCTCGCAGGACCCGGAAAATCCCGGCATGCCGATCCTGTCGTGCTTTGCCGGCGCGGCGCACGAACTCGGCGAGGCGATCCTGGTCAATCCGAACGATGTCGAGGGGGTGGCCGAGGCGATCGTGCAGGGTCTCGACATGCCGCTCGGCGAGCGCCGGGAGCGGTGGAGCGCGATGATGACGACACTGCGCCGCAACGACGCCGATACCTGGCGCCGGCGCTTTGTCGAGACGCTGGCCACGGGAGCCGCGCGGTAATGGCCGGAACCGGGCATCGAGCGGCGGCCGATACGACGTGGCTGGTCGGTGATATCGGCGCCACCAACGCGCGGTTCGGATTGGTCGCGCCGGGCGGGGCGCTGCTGTACACCAGCACTTACGCCTCCGATGATTTTGCGACGATCGACGACGCGATCCGGGCCTTTCTCGATTCCCGCGGCGAGCTGCCGGGACCGCGTCTCGGCGCGCTGGCGATCGCGGCCGCAATCACCGGCGACCGGATCAGCATGACCAATCATCCCTGGAGCTTTTCGGTGACGGCGCTGCGCGACCGGCTCGGTTTCGAGCGGCTCGTCGCGATCAACGATTTCGCCGCGGTCGCGATGGCCGTGCCGCTGCTGGAGAAGGACGATCGGCTGCCGATCGGCGGCGGCGCGCCGGTCGCGCATCGGACGATCGCGGTGCTCGGCCCCGGTTCGGGGCTGGGCACCTCGGGGCTGGTCCCGATGGGTCCCAGGGAGAATTTCGAATGGGTCGCGCTGTCCGGCGAGGGCGGGCACGCGACGATGGCGCCGGCGAGCGAGCGCGAAAGCGCCGTTCTCGATCTGATGCGCGCGCGGTTCGATCACGTCTCGGCCGAGCGTGTTATCTCCGGCCCCGGTCTTGTCAATCTTTACACCACCCTGGCGGCGCTCGACGGGGTGCCGGCGATGCCGTACACGCCGGCGCAGATCACCGATCCCGAGATCGGCGAGCAGGATGCGCTGTGCCGCGAGGCGACCGCGATGTTCTGTGCGATGCTCGGCACCGTGGCGGGCAATCTTGCGCTGACCCTCGGCGCGCAGGGCGGTGTCTATATCGGCGGCGGCATCGCGCCGAAACTCGGGTCCCGCTTGGCCGCAAGCGATTTCCGCGAGCGTTTCGAGGCGAAGGGCCGCATGCGCCCCTATCTCGCGGCGATCCCGACCTATATCATCACGCACTCTCTGCCGGCGTTTCTCGGCTGTGCCGCCGAGCTGGCGAAGCCGGCGCGCTAGAGGTTCCGGGAGCGCGGCGCGGCGGCGCGGCGCAGCCGGTCGTTGATCGCCCGGCCGACCCCCCGTTGCGGGATCGGCATCACGGCAATCCCCGAAAACTCGGGCCGGTCGAGCGAGCGTAGCAGCGCGAACAGATTGGCCGCCGCCTCGGTGAGATCGCTGCGCCGCGACAGAAACCGCACCGCAGCAAAGCCCGGCGGCGGCTCCGGCCCGAAGGCGAGCAGCGCCTCTCCGGGACGCGCCGCGGTCGCACCGAGCCGCACCGGCAGGTCGGGCGCGTAGTGGCTTGTCAGAAGACCCGGAGAACGCGGCGCGGCTGTGCCGGCGCCGGCGGCGGCTGTCGCGATCTCGCCCAGCATCCCAGCGAGGTCTTCCCGCGTGACACCGCCCGGACGCAGCAGCACCGGGGTCGGGCCAGTCAGGTCGAGCACTGTGGACTCGATGCCGACCGGGCAGGGGCCACCGTCGAGGATCATCGCAGGAGTGGCGCCCTCGCCCGCCTCGCGTTGCTCGGCACCCTCTCCCGCATTGCGGGAGAGGGTGCGACCCGCCGCATCAGCAATGGAGGGGTGAGGGTCGTGGGTCGGCGCGAATTCCGCCAATACATGCGCCGCATTTGTCGGGCTGATCCGGCCGGAACGGTTGGCCGACGGTGCCGCGATCGGTCTTCCGGCGGCGCGCAGCAGTTCTTGGGCGACCGGGTGCGCCGGCGCGCGTACCGCCAGCGTGTCGAGCCCGGCGCTCGCCAACAGCGACACCCCGCCGGCGGCGCGCCGGGGCAGCACTAGGGTCAACGGTCCGGGCCAGAAGCGGCCGGCGAGGCGGCGCGCGCGGTCGTCGAACACGGCCAGCTTTTCGGCCTCGGCGAGACCGGGGACATGGACGATCAGCGGGTTGAAGCGCGGCCGGGTTTTCGCGGCGAAAATAGCGGCCACGGCGCGGTCGTTTGTCGCATCGCCGCCGAGCCCGTAAACAGTCTCGGTCGGAAACACGACGAGAGCGCCTTCGCGCAACAGGTTCGCGGCTCGCCGGAGGGCGGCCTCGTTGGCGGGGACAAGCTCGATTGCCATGGCGGCACCACGTTCGGACCGCGGGCCTCTGGCCCGCAGGCGGGCGGGACGCCCGCGGTCCGGATTGCCGGTCTCCGGCCGGTCCGATATGGCGCGGGCCTCCAGCCGGCGGTCCGTATACGGCTGGGCCGGGTTAGCGGGGACCGCGGCCGGGCTGCGGATCGACGCCCATATGGCCGGAGCGGTTCTGATAGAGCTGCACCTCGGAGACCATCGGGCGCGGCGGTCTTCCTTCGAGCCAGAGCCGGTACAACAGCCGCTTCTTCTCCGGTTCGTCCCGATCGACAAACCCGGTGCGCGCGTGCAGGATCTCGTAATTGTTGATAAACGACGCCTCGCCGGGCCGCAGCATCACCTCGAACCGGACATCATCGCGTTGCGCGACCGTCTCGAAGCACGCCAAAGCCTCCTTTTCGAGCGGCGACAGATTCCGGCCGCGCCGCTCGGCGCCCTTATCGATGACGCCGCGCACAAAACGGCAGCTCAGCAGACCGTCGCGGGTCGAGAAGACCGGCACGCGATACGGCGTCACCGGATCGTCCTCGGGCGCCTCCTCGCCGCGCCGGTCGCAATAAAAACCGCGCTCCAGCACCGGCAGGTATTCCGGGTGCTCGCGCTCGATGATCTCGTGCACCTTCAGCGAGCTGGAATAGATGCTGAGGCCGCCTTCCCTGGCATCGCGCACGCATAGAAGGCCGACGATCTCGGCCGAGTCGGTGTGCAGGCTCAGTTCGCGGTCGGTCGTGTAGCCGCGCGAGGCTTTTGCGACATTGGTGACATGCCCGAGATGGTCGCCGTCGGCGCTTTGCGAAACGCCGACACCAAAATGCGTGCCGATCCCCCAGTAGACGGTCTGCATCCGCTCGGCATCGTATCTGTCCACCGGAAAGCCGCGCATAATCAAGAGGCCCGGCCCGGTCTTGATCCGCTCCAGCACGGCGGCGAGATCGCGGTCGAGCGCCGGGTGCGAGAAATGCTCGCGCCGGATCTCGTGAAATTTCAGACCCGTCCTCTCGGCCTTCGCCATCACTTCGTCGATCGCGGCGAGATGGACGGGCGTGAAATCCCAATAGAGCGCGTCGCGGTCGAGATCGCGGCCGAGCCAGCCTTGTTTGTGGCGGGAAAGGGGTTTGGTCATGCCGTCGGGCACGGGCGTTCTCCTGCTTGCTGCTGCCCATCTGCTACCTGCCCGTCGCGCGAAGCGCAACGCCGCAACATAGCCCGCATGCACAGCCGCGCGGCACGGGAGCGGCTTTTTCGGCAATCCTCGTTGTTGGCGGCGATCCCTCGCCTTAATCTGCCGCCGATTTCGGCACAAGGGGAGCGGCCGGGTGGACCAGACGGTGGCGGAGAAAGCGCGTCCTCCCGTCGCCGTACCGCGCCGCGGTCTGGTGCTGATGGCGGCGCTGATGGCGATCTTTATGCCGGCCGTCGAAAGCTCGATCGTCGCAACCGCGCTGCCGACGATCATCGGTCATCTCGGCGGGTTTCACCTGTTCAGCTGGGTGTTCGCGGTGCCGCTGCTGACAATGGCCGTGACGATCCCGCTTTACGGGCGTCTGGCCGACATCTACGGCCGCCGGCCTGTGTTCTTTATCGGGACCGCGATCTTTCTGCTCGGCACGGCGCTGTGCGGGTTTGCCCGGTCGATGGAGCTGCTGATCGTGTTTCGCGCGATCCAGGGCATCGGCGCCGGCGCCATCCAGCCGATCGCGATGACGATCATCGGCGACATCTATACGCCGTCCGAGCGGGCCCGCATCCAGGGCGCGATGTCGGCCGTGTGGGGGTTTGCGGCGGTGGTCGGGCCGGCGACCAGCGCGTTTCTGGTTGAGACCGTGCACTGGTCGGCCGTGTTCTGGGTCAACCTGCCGATCGGGGCGGTCAGCCTCGCGATGTTCGCGTTGTTTCTGAGCGAGCGGGTCGAGCGGCGGCCGCATCGCATCGACTATCTCGGCGGCGCGCTGCTGATTGTCGGGGTCGGCGCGCTGATGCTGGCTCTGGTGCAGGGTCTGAGCCTCGGCGGCCCGGCGATCGCGGCGCTTGTTTTTGTCGGGATCGGCGCGCTGGCGTGGCTGCTCGTGCACGAGAGCCGGGTGCCGGAGCCGATGCTGCCCTTGGGGCTGTGGCGGCAGCGCGTGCTGGCACTGTGCAATATCGGCGGCTTCACCGCGTCGGCAACGTATATGGCGGTCAGCGCCTTGCTGCCGATCTATGTTCAGGGCGCGATGGGGTACAGCGCCGGGGTCAGCGGGTTTGTCGTCGGGGCGGCGTCGGTCAGCTGGATGGTTGCCTCGATCGTCGCCGGCAGGTTGATGGTCCATACGTCGTACCGGCTGACCTTTGCGATCGGCGGCGCCTCGCTGATCGCCGGCAGCGCGGTGCTGCTGACGCTGGATGCCGGGTCGGGGGTGGCGTGGCCGGTCATGGGATCGCTGCTGATCGGCAACGGCATGGGGTTCTGCAACACGACCTTTATTGTCGCGATCCAGGGGACGGTGGCGTGGCGCGAGCGTGGCATCGCCACCGGATCGCAGATGTTCATGCGCATGATCGGCATGTCGGTCGGGGCGGCGCTGTTCGGGGCGATCGTCAATTTTGGCGTGCATCAGCAATTGCCGGGGTCCGGCGACGCGGTGAACCGCCTGCTGCTGCCGGAGGTGCGCGCCGGTCTCGACCCGGATCGGATCGGGCGTCTCGCCGAGGCGATCACGGTGGCGGCGCAGGACGCGTTTCTCGTCGCAACGCTGATCGCGGCGGCCACGCTGGTTCTCGTCTTCGCGTTCCCGCGCGGGCTGAGCCCGACCCGCTCCGGGGAGGGTTGAGCTAAGGCGAGAGGCTTCGGAGGACCGCCGGCCTCCGGCCGGCCTCGGGCGAAGCAAAGCTTCGCCTGAGCCGGTGAGACGCCGGCGGCCCCGATTATGGGCTGCCGGACAGGGCCGCCTTGTAGGCGCGGACCGCGTTCGAGAAACCGATCTCCAGCGCGTCCGCGGTCAGTTCGTGGCCGATCGAAGCCTCGGCGAGGTTTGGCAGCGCGGCGACGAGACCGGGCAGGTTCTTCAGATTGAGATCGTGGCCGGCATTGACCACCAGCCCGATCGCGCCGGCGCGCGCAGCGGTTTCGACGCAGGCGCGCAACGCGGAAGCGGCATTGCCGGCGCGGAAGGCGGCGGCGTAGGTCCCGGTATAGATTTCGATACCGTCGGCGCCGGTATTGCCCAGCCGGGCGACGACCGCCGGGTCGGGATCGACAAACAGGATGACGCGGCAGCCGAGCGGCTTCAAAATGCCGATGGCGTTCTCGACAATCGCGTCGTCGCCGCCGTCGAGCTTCCAGCCTTCTTCCGAGGTGAAGGCGCCGGGCGGGTCGGGCACCAGCGTGCATTGCTCCGGGCGGACCTCGCGCACGATCTCGAACAGCCGCTCGTCCGGATAGCCTTCGATGTTCAGCTCAACGCCCGGCCGCCACGGGCGCATCAGCTCGGCGAGCGCCGGCACGTCGGAGCGGCGGATGTGCCGCTCGTCGGGACGCGGATGCACGGTCAGCCCGTCGGCCCCGGCCGCGTGCGCGATACGCCCGAAATGCAGCAGATCGGGCACGCCGGTGTGCCGCGAATTGCGCAGCAGCGCGATCTTGTTGAGGTTGACGCTCAGTCGGGCCATCGCATCCCTCTTTGCCGCGTCCCGCGCTCGGGCGTTCGGAACTATAGGAGCGGGCCGCGCGGCGGCAAAGCGCGGGGTGCGGGTTTCGGCGTCTCGCCCTCGGCGCTGGGATCGATCCTGGGCCTCGCGCCGTTCGCGAGGAAAGGATGCTCGCAAACGAGGGGCAGGCCATGGACGATCGCGTCGTTAAGGACCCGCAAGACGCCCGACAGGGCCGCAAGGCGGGGGTGACGCGCTATGTTCTTACAGTGGGACTCGCGCTGGTTGTTATTCTATTCGTGGTAGCGTACTTGATCGTGATCTGATCGGGAGGCAGTGATGCTGTTGCGCTGCGGCTTGGCCCTCGTGCTCGCTATGAGCGCAGCGGCGTGCGAGGTCGGCGCGCCCGAGCGGGCGAGCGCCATCCAGAATGTCAACGCGATCAGCGACGATATCGCGGCGGTGCGGATGACGGAGTCGCCGTCGCGCGTCCCCAATCCGAACTCAACGGTCGGCTCGATCAGCGTCTATTCTCCGTATCAGGCTTACAGCTCCGGCCCGCAAAACCCGTAACCGTCCGGGCGGTGTCGGGATCGCGCAGGGTCTCGCCGATGGAACGCAACAAACTGCTTGATGCGACGGAACGGGTGGTGGGCGCAGCCGAAGCGGTTTTGCGGCAGGCGCGGGCACATGTTCTCGAACTCGTGGCGCCGGGCGGCGCGCTTGACGCGGCGCTGATCGACCGCGAGCAGATGGCGGTGCACGGGTTTGCCTGGATGGCGACCTATGTCGAAGCGCTGCGGCAGATCCGGGGATGGGGATCGCGTCTCGATGCGGCCGGCGATTTCGGCCGTCCCGAGGCGCTGATCCTGCGGGTCGCGTTTGGCGAATATCTGGCGCAGCTGGCCGGCGGTATTGCGATGTCGCAGGCCGAAATCGTTCGCCCCCATGATCTGGGTCTGTCGGAGGCGGAGATCGCGCCGTTGCGCGGCGGCGACGCGGCGCTGCTCGTTGCCGGGCTCGGCGAAGCGCGCGCGAAACTGGCGGCGCTGATCTCGGAGGGCGAGCCGGCGGCGTTCGGACGGATCGCGCTCGACGATCCGACCTTGGAGATGATCCGCGATCAGGTGCGCCGCTTTGCCGAGCGCGCCGTCGCGCCTTATGCCCATGACTGGCACCGCCAGGACCGGCTGATCCCGATCGAGGTCATCGACGAATTGTCGGCGATCGGCGTGTTCGGGATGACCCTGCCTGAGGAGCACGGCGGTCTCGGAATGGGAAAGACCGCGATGTGCGTCGTCTCCGAGGAATTGTCGCGCGCCTATATCGGCGTCGGCTCGCTCGGGACCCGCTCCGAGATTGCCGGCGAGTTGATCCGCAGCGGCGGGACCGAGCAGCAAAAACGGCGTTGGCTGCCCGATATTGCATCGGGCGCGGTGCTGCCGACCGCGGTCTTTACTGAGCCGAATACCGGCTCCGACCTCGCCAATGTGCAGACCCGCGCGGTGCGCGACGGCGATATCTACCGGATTTACGGGGCGAAGACCTGGATCACGCACGGCGCGCGCGCTGATCTGATGACCTTGCTGGCGCGCACCGGCCCGCCGGACAGCGGCTATCGCGGTCTCAGCATGTTTCTCGCGCCCAAGCCGCGCGGCGACGATGCCGACCCGTTTCCGGCCGAGGGGATCAGCGGCACCGAAATCCCGGTGCTCGGCTATCGCGGCATGAAGGAGTATGAGATCGCGTTCGACGGGTTCGCGGTGCCGGCCGATTGCCTGCTCGGCGGGGCCGAGGGACAGGGGTTCAAACAGTTGATGGCGACCTTTGAGAGCGCCCGCGTGCAGACCGCTTCGCGCGCCGTCGGCGTCGCGCAGAACGCGCTCGAACTGGGCCTGACCTACGCGCTCGACCGCAACCAGTTCGGGCGCAGGATCGCCGCCTTTCCGCGCGTGTCGAACAAGCTGGCGATGATGGTGGTCGAGACGATGGTGGCGCGGCAGTTGACCTATTTCGCGGCGCGCGAGAAGGACAGCGGACGGCGTTGCGACATCGAGGCCGGCATGGCGAAACTGCTGGCGGCGCGGGTCGCCTGGGCCAATGCCGACAATGCGTTGCAGATCCACGGTGGCAACGGCTACGCGCTTGAATATCCGATCAGCCGCGTGCTGTGCGACGCGCGTATCCTGAACATCTTTGAGGGCGCCGCCGAGATCCAGGCGCAGGTCATCGCGCGCGGGCTGCTGGCGGGGAGGAACTGATTACTCCCTCTCTGCCCCTGAGGGCGGAGAGGACCGGGGTGAGGTGGGGGATTCCAAAGCGGTTGCCGAGACCCACCTCACCCTCCCAGCGCTTCTGCACTGGATTCCTCCCTCTCCCCCCTGAAGGGCGGAGAGGGAATGGTGGATGCGCCTCGATCTACTCCGCCGCCGCCCGCGTGCCAGTCTTGCCGGCGCCAAAGGCGGGCATGACCTCCTTCGCGAAGCGGTCCAAGTCTTCGAGCTGGATATCGAGCGGAGTGCCGAGCGGGGTGGCGCAGATGACCCGGTCGAGAGCGGGATAGCGCTTCTCGATCGCCTTGAGCTGCTCGATGATGTCCTCGGGTCTTCCGGCGAGGAAGCCGCCGGCCTTTACCGCATCCTCGATCCCCGGCAGTTTGACGGTGCCGGCGAGGGCGGGATCGCGCATCGCGGCGATCTGCTCGTCAGTCAGGGCGCGCACCAGCCGCAATTCGCCAAACATCTTCATGTTTTCTTCGTAATGCGGCGCGGCTTCCTTGATCGCCTGCTCGCGGCTGTTGGCGATATGAAACTGGAACCCGATCGCCATCCGCTCGCCGAGTTCGAGCTGGACGCCGCGCTTGGCGTAGGCCGCCTGGAAACCGCGCATGTGCCGCTCGACCGCGCCGCCCTCGGCCGAGCCGCCGCCGATGACACCGCTGATGCCGTGCTTGGCCATGAAGTCGAAGGCGCGCTCCGAGCCGCTCTGGATCGGCTGCCAGCATTCGACCGGCAGGCGCTCCGGCGCCGGCACCAGCGTGATCTCCTTCAGCGTGTAGCCGCGATACGGCACCTCCGGCGGGATCGTGTAATACTTGCCCTTGTGCGAGAACGGCTTGCCCTCGAACGCCTTGAAGATGACGTCGCAGGCTTCCTCAAAAATCTCCCGGTTGGCCTCCTGGTCCAGCAGCGGCGAGCCGAAGGTCTCGACCTCTCTTGTGTGATAGCCGCGCCCGACACCGAAGATCACGCGGCCGCCGGTCAGGATATCGGCCATCGCGTAGTCTTCGGCGAGGCGCAGCGGGTGCCACATCGGCACGATGTTGAAGCCGCAGCCGATCTTGATGTTTTTCGTGACGCCGCACAGATGCATCGCCATCATCAAGAGGTTCGGGATCAGTTCGGTCCCTTCCGGCTGGAAATGATGCTCGGCCATCCAGAACGTGTTGTAGCCGCGCTCGTCCATGCACTTGGCGTACTGCACGACCTTGTGCAGCGCCTTCTGCAATTCCTTCTGCGAATAGTTGCGCTCGTTGATCGGCGTGCCCTTGTAGCCGAGATTCTCCATGTCGGCGGTGCCGTAATACGAGCTGTCGAATTTCGTAATCATCGCGGTTCCTTGCAGTTTGGAGGGCTGTCGGGAGAGGGGAATGTACGGTCCGGGCCGGTTGGCCTCTCGCGACAATATCACAGGGCTGGCATCAGGGCGCCATCGCAGCTTCCGTCGCGGGCGGGCGCGGCCTCTCTTGGGTTGGGGAACGCGATCCGATAGGGTAGCGCGACACCGTGATTCCAGGGAGGATGCCGTGCAGCTGAACCGCCAGGAGCTGATCCGCGCCTATCGCGACATGGTCACGATCCGCCGCTTCGAGGAGCGCGTACAGGAGGAGTTCTCGAAAGGCGGCATCCCCGGTTTTGTCCATCTCTACGCCGGCGAAGAAGCGTCGGCGGTCGGCATGTGCATGCATCTCGGGCCGCAGGACTACATCGCCTCGACGCATCGCGGGCACGGCCACTCGATCGCCAAGGGGTGCGACGTGGTCGGGATGATGTGCGAGCTGTTCGGCCGTCAGAGCGGGCTGTGCGGCGGCAAGGGCGGCTCGATGCACATCGCCGATCTCGACCAGGGGATGCTCGGCGCCAACGGCATCGTCGGCGGCGGACCGCCGCTGGTGATCGGCGCGGCGCTGACCGCGAAGACGCTCGGCACCGGCACTGTCGCGGTATGCTTCTCGGGCGACGGCGCCTCGAACCAGGGGACGACGTTCGAGGCGCTGAACATGGCGGTGGTCTTGCAACTGCCGGCGGTGTTCGTGTTCGAGAACAACCAGTACGGCGAGGGCACCGGCTGGCGCTACGCGGTCGGCAGCCGGGACATCGCCGGGCGCGCGGGCGGTTTCGGCCTGCCTTCGGTCAAGGTCATCGGCGACGATTTCTTCGCGGTGCACGAGGCGGCGGGCGAGGCGGTCGAACGGGCACGCGGCGGCGGCGGACCCAGCGTGATCGAGGTCGATACCTGCCGCTTCTTCGGCCACCACTCGGGCGACGCGCAGCTCTATCGCGGCAAGGACGAAGTGAAACGCCTGCGCGAGGAGCGCGACTGCATCGCCAATTTCCGCCGCATGGTTACGGAGGCGGCGTTGCTGGAGACGGATGCTTTGGATGCGGTCGATAGCGAGGTCGCAGCGCTGATCGACCGCGCCGTCGCCACCGCGCGCGAAGCGCCGCTGCCGGACGAGAGCGCGCTGCTGACGGATGTGTATGTGTCGTACTAGCGAGACGGCCAATGCGATGCTGCGTAACGTTTTCCAGCGTGGCGCCCTTATCGTGCTGGCGTTAGTAGGTTCCAGGATAGCAGCCGCGGAGAATACAACTGAAGCTCTGAAGGTATTCGGGCTACTCGGAACTTGGTCGTACGATTGTGTGCTGAAGCCAAAATCCGGTGATCGCTTCACCGTTGAGGCAAAGATATTTTCAGTGCCGACCCTTACGCCGGTCGGGGGGACAGCCATACCCATCCTGTCCGCGGTGCGCGTGACCGAAGAGAAGATTAAGCTCACCTTAGGCGAACAACCGGGGCACGAACTCGTCCTTCAGAAGCAAGGGAATAAGGTGCTCATGGACAATGCAAGTGCCCCGGTTCACTGGCCGCGCAAACCGCCCTACGGTCCATTCGTTCTTGAGAAATGCCTTCACTGACCCATTGTGCCAGGAAATCAGTGGCCAATGTGGCGACGATCTCCCTCTCCCCGCTTGCGGGGAGAGGGGCGGGGTGAGGGGCATTGATGCGTGGATCAGACGCGATATCGATTGGGCGAGCCCGAACTCTGCGGCGGCGGAGCACGCGCGCCGAAGCGGTGCTCTGGCGGCATCTTCGCGATCGTCAGCTCGCAGGCTTCAAATTCGTGCGCCAGGAGCCGATTGGAGCTTATTTCGCGGATTTCGTCTGTCGCGATTTGCACCTTGTTATCGAGGTCGATGGCGGCCAGCATGCAGACAGTGCCGCCGATGGTGAGCGCGACGCGACGATGCGCAGGCTCGGATATCGGACAATTCGCGTATGGAATAATGATGTTTTGAACAATATCGAGGGCGTTCTGTATATGCTGAAAGCGGAGCTTGAAAACGCCCCTCACCCTGTCCCTCTCCCCGCAAGCGGGGAGAGGGAACCCGTTGAAATGCCTGCGCTCAAACAAGGCGCCGGGCGGGGCTACACTAGGATGATAGTCGCATGATGACCGGGGGAGGCGGCCAGACGTCGGTCGCGCGTCAATAGCGATGCGTCGAGCGCCTCGGCGAGCGCGACATAGGCGGCGTCACAGGCCGTCAGATTGTTCCGCAAACTCCAGAGGCGCGGCAGGAGAAAGTCGTGCGGGTAGCGGCGCAGCGGGAAATCCGCCAGGTCGTCGAGAGCGAGGCGGCCGCGTTCGCCATTGATCTCGCCGGTCGCGGAGTAGCGCCGGATCACCTGCGCGGCTTCCACATCGAGCAGGTGCGGTGCGTGCAGCGTTTCGCCGGGGGCGAACAGTCGATCCTTTACGGCCTCCGCCGCCGGCGTGCGCAGGAGGACTTTGAGCAGCGCCGATGCACCGACGACGATCACACCCGATCGCGCTCGGCGCGGACCGCGTCGGCCGGCGGCACGGAAAGCGTCGTTTCCGTTCGGCTGCGCAGCCGCGCCCGCAACTCGTCTGATGTCGGCCGCTCGGCGACCCGGCGGATTTCGTCGAGCAGGTAGTCGGACAGCGGCATGCCAGCCAGGGCGGCGCGCGACTTCAGCCGGCGATGCAGCGCCTCGGGGACGTTGCGGATTTGTATCATCACGCTCATGCGCCAAGGATGAAAACACGGAGAACGCATGTCAATGATCGCGCCCTCCAAACGCGACGCGGTTGCGGCGCGACGGTCTCGGGCGCGCTATGATGCGCGAAATCGACCGGAGGGTTGCCGGAATGCCGCAGAAATCGATCCGTCAGGCGCTCAACGAGGCTTTGCGTCAGGAGATGCGCCGCGATCCGAGCATTATCGTGATCGGCGAGGATGTCGCCGGCGGGGCGGCGAGCGAAGGGCAGCGCGACGCCTATGGCGGTGTGCTCGGGGTCACAAAGGGGCTGATCGGCGAGTTCGGCGAGGCGCGCGTCATCGATACGCCGATCACCGAGAGCGCGATCATGGGGGCGGCGGCCGGGGCCGCGGTTACGGGTCTCAGACCGGTCGCCGAGTTGATGTTCAGCGATTTTCTCGGCGTCTGTTTCGACCAGATTTTCAACCAGGCCGCCAAGTTCCGCTATATGTTCGGCGGCAAGGCAAAGACGCCGATGGTCATTCGTACCATGGTCGGGGCCGGGCGCAGCGCGGCGGCGCAGCACTCGCAAAGCCCGTATCATATTTTTACCTCGGTGCCGGGTCTCAAGGTCGTCGTGCCGTCAAACGCCTATGACGCGAAGGGGCTGCTGATCCAGGCGATCCGCGACGACGACCCCGTGATCTTCTGCGAACACAAGCTGATGTACGATCTGCGCGCCGAGGTGCCGGACGAGCCGTATACGATCCCGTTCGGCGAGGCCAATATCGTGCGCGACGGCGACGACGTGACCGTCGTGGCGCTGGCCCGCATGGTGCATTACGCGAACGAGGCGGCCGACGCGCTCGCGAAGGACGGGATCGAGATTGAGCTGATCGACCCGCGCACGACATCGCCGCTCGACGAGGACACGATATTGGAGAGCGTCGAGCGCACCGGAAGACTGGTCATCGTGGACGAGGCGACGCCGCGCTGCTCGATCGCGACCGACATTGCCGCGCTGGTCGCCGACCGGGCGTTCGACGCGCTGAAGGCGCCGATCCGCCGCGTTACCGCCCCGCATACGCCGGTGCCGTTCGCGCCGAACCTCGAAAAACTCTATATCCCGAGCCCGGAGAAGATCACGGCCGCGGTGCGCGAGGTGTACGGATATAGCAAGTGAGCCGGCCCTTGGTGGTGTGGGCCGTGCAGGGGGGAGATCATGAAACGCTCGCTGATGTTTTCGCAGGTTGCGATCGCCGTTGCTGTCCTTTCTGCTATCGCTTCGCCGGCACCAGCTGGCCAAAGAATCGACTATCTTGTTGACTATATCTGCGGAATCAGCGGCATCAATCGAGACCATTCGAACTATCTCCAGTGTCAATTTCAAGCACGGGGGGTAGTCGTGACTTTTGCCAGCAAATGTTCCGCACTGGGTATCACCGAAGCTGATCCGAAATTCATCGACTGTGTATGGGGAGGAATTCAAACCACAGTTCAGCAGGTGCGTGCAAAGGAACACGAAGAACTTCAAGCACGTCAAAAAGAAGCTGCCCGGCAGGCTGCAATTCAAGAGGCGCTGGCTGAAGCAGAACGGCAGCGGCGTTTATCTTGCCTCGCCGCCGCATTGGGGACGGGTTCTGGGCCATCGCGAGTTCCACAGAGCTTCGGTTCAATACTTGGAAATGCGGCAGCAGCTTGCCAGTGACACCAGCTAGGAAGTCACAACGATGAGGCGGTAGGCGCAATCGGATTTCTTGAAGGGGCGCGGACAATAATCATTGTATGCTGCTGCAGCCGCAATGAATGGCCGTCTTTACTCATCATCGTGAATGCACTGACAGATACCACTCCAGAATTTCCTGCCCCTGCCAGTGCAGCACGCCGGCGTGGCGGTTTATGTAATCGTACACCGTTTCGAGGTATTTGATGCGGTGCGGCTGGCCGCTTATATAGGGGTGGATCGCGATCGCCATGATCTTGGCGCGCTCGGTGCCTTCACGATAGAGGCGGTCGAACGTGTCGATGCACCTTGTCGTGAAATATCCCGATTCGTGGTGCTGCACGATCATCATCGGGATGTCGTTCAGCTCGACCGAATAGGGCAAGGTGACAAGCGGCCCGTTGGCGGTACGGATCTCGGTCGGTTCGTCGTCATAGACCCAGTCGCCGATATATCTGATCCCGGCGGCGGCGAGCAGCTCCGGAGTCTCCTCGGTCTGCGTCAGACCGGGGCCGAGCCAGCCGACCGGTTTCTCGCCGGTGAAACGTTCGATCATGCCGACCGAGCGCTCGATCATCGCGCGCTGGTCCTCGACCCGGTGGATCGGCATCTGCTCCCAGGCATGGCCCATGAACTCCCAGCCGGAGTCACGGCACTCGCGGGCGACCCGCTCGTAATCCTCGCAGACCCGCGCGTTGATCGACACGGTCGGGCGGATGCCGAGCCTTTGGTACAGATCGAAAAAGCGCCACACGCCGACCCGCATACCGTATTCGTGCCAGGACCAGTTCGGCACATCGGGCAGCAATACCTGACCGGTCGGCGCCGGCAGAACCTGCCGCGCCATCGGCCGCGAAATGTCCCAGACTTCGAGATTGACGATCGTCCAGACGACGATCCGGGCGCCGCTCGGCAGATGCAGCGGCGGGCGATCGACAATCGCCGAAAACGGCGCGCGGTCGCGCGGGATCACGGATTTTGTCCCTTTGGCAGCGCGGCGGCGCGGCGGGCGATCTCGTCGGGCGGCACGTCCTCGATATGCGTCGTGACGTGCCAGATATGACCAAACGGGTCGGTGACGGAGCCGTTGCGGTCGCCGTAGAACTGGTCGGCGACGGGGCGGGTCAGAGTGGCGCCGGCGGCGAGGGCGCGGGCGACAACCGCATCGACATCCTCGACAAACAGGTGAAGACCGACCGGTGAGCCGCCGAACGCGCCCGGCGCGCGCGCATTCTGCTCGGGGAATTCGTCGGCCAGCATGACCATCGAGTCGCCGATCGTCAGCTCGGCATGGCCGATCCTGCCGTCCTGCATCGTATGCCGCATGCGCTCGGTCGCGCCAAACACCGTCGCGTAGAAGGCGATGGCGGCGGCGCAGTCGCCGACGATCAGATAGGGCGTAACGGTGCGATAACCGTCCGGGATCGGCTTGGCGGCGGGCATTGGCGCGGTCCTTTGTGCATGGTTCACCGGCGCGGCGCGGAATGATCGCCTTCCGGCCGCGTTCGCCTGAGAGTGCCGGATCGTGCCTCGCAGGGCGCGTTCTGGCAATGGACGGGTGCGCGCCATGGTCGTGCGGCGTCTGGCGCGGCGCGGTATTGTTGCAAAGCAGCGATGCGGTCCCATATCGGCTCGGGGAATTGACCATCGGCCGTGCGGCGTCGCAACGTTCGGAACGCGACTGAACGACTGATCGAAAACCAGCGGGGGTGCCGCGACAGGCGGATTGCATGTGGGTGCGCAACAACAAGGGGAATGTTTTTGTCGGCAATCTACCGCCGGATCTTTCCGATGAGCGGCTCGCCGAGACGTTTGATCCGTTCGGCATCGTGCTGAGCGCGGTCGTCGCCCGCGACCCGGCAACCGGCGCCCGGCTGCGCTACGGTTTTGTCGATATCGCCACCGAACGGGCCATGAAGAAGGCTATCGAAGCGCTCGACGGCAGCGAGCTTGACGGGTGCAAGCTGAACGTAAAGCCGCGCGACAAGGCGCCGAAAAAGCCGGCCGCCGGCGCCGCCGCTCCGCGCAGGTCGCCGCCGCGGCCGGCCCGCCCGAACGGCAGGATGCCGGGATTTGTCGACGAGTTCCTGCGCCGGATACCGCCGGAGGCGGCCGACGAGGCGAGGCCGCCGCGCCTGTCGCAGTCTCAGCTCGCCGAGAGCCGCCGGCCGGCCGAGGACCTGCCTCCGATCGAGACGCCGCCGCGCCGCGATTTCGAGATCGTGCGCCGGCCGATCCGCCGCGCCAACGGCCCGAAGACGTTTCAGGTCGAGCGTCGCCCGCTGCCGCGGCGCGTCTGACGCACTGCCGGCCGGCGCGCTACCGGTACTCGTCGCCGCAATCGCCGATCGTCCGCATCAGATCGCGCCCTTTCGCGAGAATCGGCGCGAGCGATGCCTCGTCCTCGGCGTCGAGCGCGACATCAAAGGCGCGGGCATTCTCGGTGATGTGCTCGGCAACCCCGAGCCTTGCGCCGACAATGCTTCCGGCCACCGCCGTGCGGTCGAGGATGTAGCGGATCGCCACCGCGGCGAGACCGACCCGGTGCTTGCCGGCAATCCGCGCGAGGACGGCGAGCAGTTCCTGGAACAGCGCCCAGCCACCCCAGGCATCGATCATCTGCTTGTATTTGAGCAGCGACGCGGTGTTGAGGTCGGCGCGGCCGGGCTCGCCGCGGCCGAGATATTTCTCGGACAGCAGCCCGCCGAGAACCGTGCCGTAAGCCAGCAGGGCTACGCCGTGCTCCCGGCACCAGGAAGCCATGCGCGCGTCGGGACGCCGATCGACCAGCGAATACTGCACCTGGTTCGAGACGATCGGGATGCCGTGTTCGGCGATGATCGCAAGCCGCTCGGTGTCGAAATTGGTCAGACCGAGGTGGCGGATGCGGCCTTCCGCGCGCAGATCGGCGAGATGCCGCAGTGCGTCGAGATAGCGCCGGTCGGCGTAATCCCACCAGTGGAATTGCAGCACATCGAGACGGTCCGCATTCATGCGCCGCAACGAAGTTGCGACCGCTTCCTCGACAACGCGCCTTGTCATAGGACCGGGATAGGGGACCCATTTTGTCAGGGCCTGGATTTCGCCGAGCCGGGCCGCGCCATGGCGAGAGGAAAATTGCCGGCGGAAGGCGCCGATAAAATCCTCGGCCGGGCCGTAATGGTCGGCGAGGTCCCAGGTCGTGAACCCGGCATCATGATAGGCGAACATCGCCGCGACGGCCCCCGCCGGGTCGATCGCGCCATGCGCGCCCGACACCTGCCACATCCCGTTCAGGATGCGGCAGATCGAGAGGTCGGCGGCGAGAGGGAAGCGGCTCTGCGGCGGCAAGGGCATGACGCCTCTCCGGTGAGGATGCGCGGTGTCTGAGCATCGTCCGGAACCCGGCGCGGTGACAACCCGCACCGCGTATCTCGCGGCGGAAGGTTTCGTCGCCGAACTGGCGCACGAATTGGAACAGGTCGAAGTGGCGCACGAGCGGCTGCTGCTCGCGTCCGGCCCGCCGCGCCCGGCGGCATGGGCGCAGAATGTCTGGCTCGATCCGGTGACGATCCCGGTCGCCTCGATCGGCGAAGCGGCAAGGCGGCTGCGCGCGATTCAGCGCAACTGGGCCGTCTATGCGCCGCGCCACCACCGCCGCGCGATGCTGATCCGGGAACGGCTGCCATCGGTATCGGCGAAGCCGCTGGTCTTTGGAGAAAAGGCGCCGGAAGCTCCGCTCGGTTCGTGGACCTTGCTCGACCCGAATACGCTGCTGGCGGCGGCGCATTGCACAAGCGCTTTTCCGAACGGCGAAATGCGGTTTGTCGAGGATCGCACCGGACCGCCGAGCCGCGCCTATCTGAAATTGTGGGAGGCGCTGACCGTGATCGGAGAGCGGCCCGGCCCCGGCGATGTCTGTCTTGATCTCGGCAGCAGCCCCGGCGGGTGGAGCTGGGCGTTAACGCGGATGGGGGCGCGCGTGATCAGCGTCGACAAGGCGCCGCTCGACCCGGACGTGGCGCGTCTGCCCGGTATCGAGCATCGTCGCGGCAGCGCCTTTGCGCTCGACCCGGCTTCGGTCGGGCCGGTGGACTGGCTGTTTTGCGATGTCGTGTGCTATCCGGCGCGGCTCCTGGCGCTTGTCGAGCGCTGGCTCGCCGCCGGGGCCTGCCGGCGCTTTGTCTGCACGATCAAGTTCCAGGGCGCGACCGATCACGACATTGCGGCGCGTTTCGCGGCGATTCCGGGATCGACGCTGCGCCACCTGTTTCACAACAAGCACGAGCTGACCTGGATCAGGCTCGGATAACCTCTGCTCAAGACGTACTGGAGTCGCAATTCCACCCATCATCCTGGCGCAGGCCGGGACCCACCGAGCCGCCGCACGAACGGCTGAAATGTGGGTCCCGGCTTTCCCCACGGATCAAGTCCGTGGGCTGAAGGCCCACGGGATAACGATGGAAGCCGGTAGCGGTAATGACAGGATTGCGTCGCAACGCTGGTGGTGACACGGTTCGAGCGACACTGGAGGAAACGCGATGCCCGAATCGTATCCGCTGCCATCGAGCAATCTTGAGGCGCTCGGTTTTGCGCGCAGGCCGCTCGAACATCTCGACCGGCTGATCCGCGAGCATATCGAACAAGGCCGCTACCCCGGCGCTCAGATCGCGCTGGCGCGCAACGGCCAGCTCGCGCTGTTCCGCACCTATGGCGACGCCAGGACCGAGGGCGGTCGGGTCTCGGCCTCCGATGACACGCTGTTTCTGCTGTTCAGCCAGACCAAGGTGCTGACCAGCGCGGCGGTGTGGACGCTGGTCGAGGAGGGACGCCTGTCCTTTATGGACAAAATCAGCGACCACCTGCCCGAATTCGCGGCGCGCGGCAAGGGCGAAATCACATTGCACCAGGTCATGACGCATCAGGGCGGCTTCCCGTCGGGCGATGTCAGCCGCGAAAGCTGGGCCGACCATGCCAGGATGCGCGCCGAGGTTTGCGACTTTTCGCTCGACTGGACCCCCGGCACAAGGCTGCAATATCACCCGCGCGCCGCGCATCTGGTGCAGGCGATGGTGATCGAGGCGGTCACCGGACGCGACTACCGCGACGTGATCCGCGACAATGTGCTGGCGCCGCTCGGTCTCGGCAATGACGTGTTCGTCGGTGTCCCGGAAGCGCAACAGGAACGCTGCGCCGACACCTATGCGGAGGAGGAGCGCGACAACTCGCCCGAGTTCAAGGCGGCCGGGCTGCCGAGCGGCGGCGGCTACGCCACGGCGCGCGGCATGGCGGCGTTCTATCAGATGCTGCTCGGGCAGGGCCGGCTGGGCGGGGTGCGTCTGCTGTCGCCGCGGCTCGTCGCCTATGTGACCAGGAACCATACCGGCGAATTGGGCGACGCGGCGATGACCGGCATCCCGATGCATCGCGGTCTCGGACCGCATGTGCGCGGCGAGAGCGACCGCATCCGCGGTCTCGGCACGATCGGCGCGAAGCAGACTTTTGGCCATGGCGGCGCCGGCACCTCGTATTCCTGGGCCGACCCGACCAGCCTTGTGTCGTTCACCTATCTGACGAACTACATGCAGGACGATCCCTGGCACTCGGCGCGGCTCGACCGGATCGCCAATCTGGTGCACGCGGCGATCGATTGAACCCGGCGCCGGTAGCGCAGCGGGGTCTGGGTCCGCAATGACGCCTCTGCTGCTGAAAGCGACCGAATACGGCGCGGGTCTGCCGCTCGCGATCCTGCACGGGCTGTTCGGGTCCGGGCGCAACTGGGCTTCGATCGCGACGCGTCTCGGCGAGCGGCATCGGGTCGTCGCATTCGATCTGCGCAATCACGGCGCCTCGCCCTGGGCCGAGACGATGGACTATGCCGGGATGGCCGACGATGTGCGCGCCAGTCTCGCGGCGCTCGGGCACCGCCGCTTCGCACTGCTCGGGCACAGCATGGGCGGCAAGGTTGCGATGCTGGCGGCGCTGCGCGATCCGGATTCCGTCGAACGCCTCGTCGTCGCCGATATCGCGCCGGTCGCTTATGAGCCGCGCCATCTCGGGATGGTCCGCGCGATGCGCGGTCTCGATCTCGCCGGCTTCAGGCGCCGAAGCGAAGCCGACGCGCTTCTCGAACCGGCGGTGCCGGACCCGGCCGAGCGCGCCTTTCTGCTGCAAAACCTGGTGCTCGACGGCGGTACGGCCCGGTGGCGGATCAATCTGGCGGCGATCGAGCGCGAGATGCCTGTTCTGGTCGGGTTTCCGCCGATCCCGGCCGGCGTGACTTATGACGGGCCGGCGCTGTTTATCGGCGGCGGGCGGTCCGACTATCTGCGTCCCGAGCACGATAGGGAGATCCGCCGGCTGTTCCCGCAAGCGCGGATTGCCCGCATCGCGGAGGCCGGCCACTGGCTGCACGCCGAACGGCCGCGGGCTTTTCTCGAACGCGTTGAAGGTTTTCTGGCCGGCTGAACCGGCTCAGCCAGCCATACTGGATTAAACCGGGAAACCGGCGCGCCGTGGCGACAGGCGTACCCCGACGCGTCCCGCCTCCAGCAGGTAATAGCGCGTCATCTGCACGATATCGGTGCGCCAGTAGAGCTGTTCCGGCCCGTTTTCGAGCAGGTCCGGGGCGGCAAAGGCGTAGCAATAAGTCTCGACCCAGCGCCGCCCGCTATCGCCGGGCAGCGGCGCGTCGCGCCAGCCGAATTTCCAGCCGGCGTGCTCGGCGCCGAGCCGCCAGCGTTCGAGATGCACCGACAGACTGCTGGCATCGAGCGCGTCGAGCGCCGGGACGCGATAGACGACGACAAAACGATGCACGTTCAACTGAAGCTGCATCAGCAGCTCGTCGCCAAAAGCCTGCACGATATAATGCGCATCCGCAGCGCCGCGGACATGGCGGATTTCGACCCGGCTTCGCGCCATTTCGGCGAGCGCCACCTCGACCGGCTCGGTATCAAAGCTGGGAAGCGCGTATTCGACCGCCCGCAACGCCTCAAGCATCTGCCCGGTCAGAAATTCCTCGGTACGGCGCTGGGCTTCTTCAATCGTCAGCATATCGCGTGAAACGCGGGAGGATCGCGGCGTGTTCCCAAAACCCGTAACCGGTTCGCCCGACAGGCCGGGTCTGCGTGGAGGACCGGTCTCAAGCCATAAGCCGCCGGAGAATCCCGGCGAACCCGCCCTCGTCCTCCGCGGACGGGAGCGGCCTTCCGGTCATGCCGCTGCGCGGATCGCGGCGCGTTTTACCTCGCTGTCGACATACGGCTCGAACGGCTTGAAATTGCTCTCGAACCGTCCGCGCAGACTGCGCGCGGTCTCGTCGTAGCCGCGCTCGTCTGGCCAAGTGCGGCGCGGGTCGAGCACATTGCTCGGGATCTCGGCAACGCTTTCCGGCACCAGGAACCCGAAATTCGGGTCCTGCCGCATCGGGGCACCGGCGAGGCTGCCGTCGAGCGCGGCACGCAGCAGCGCGCGGGTGTGCGCGATCGCCATGCGCTGGCCGGTCCCGTAGGCGCCGCCCGACCAGCCGGTATTGACCAGCCAGCAATCGGCGCCGTAGCGCGCGATCCTGTCGCGCAGCATCTGTGCGTAGACCGACGGGTGCCGCGGCATGAACGGCGCGCCAAAGCAGGTCGAGAATACGGCTTTCGGTTCCTTGCCGAGTCCGACCTCGGTGCCGGCGACCTGCGCCGTATAGCCCGACAGGAAGTGGTACATTGCCTGCTCCGGGCTGAGCTTGGCGATCGGCGGCATGACCCCGAACGCGTCGCAGGTCAGCATGATGACGTTTGTCGGGTGCGGCGCCAGCCCGTGCGGGTCGGCGTTCGGGATGAAGTCGAGCGGGTAGCAGGCCCGCGTGTTCTCGGTCAGGCTCGCATCGTCGACATCGGGCATCCGGGTCAGCTTGTCGAGGACGACGTTTTCGAGAACGGTGCCAAAGCGGGTGATCGTCGCGTAGATCTCCGGCTCGGCGGTCGGCGACAGGTTGATGACCTTGGCGTAACAGCCGCCCTCGAAATTGAAGATGCCTTTCGGACTCCAGCCGTGCTCGTCGTCGCCGATCAGCGTGCGCGAGGCATCGGCCGACAGGGTGGTCTTGCCGGTGCCGGACAGGCCGAAAAAGATCGCGCTGTCGCCTTTCGGCCCGACATTCGCCGAACAGTGCATCGGCAGCACGTCACGCGCCGGCAGGACGAAATTGAGATAGCCGAAAACCGATTTCTTGATCTCGCCGGCGTAGCGGGTGCCGCCGATCAGCACCAGGCGCGAGGCGAAATTGACAAAGATAAAGGTCTCGGAGCGGATGCCGTCGATCTCCGGGATGGCGCGGAAATCGGGCGCGTGCAGGATCGTGAAAGCGGGCTGGAAATCGGCAAGTTCGGCGATCGGCGGCCGGATGAACATATTGCGCGCGAACAGGCTGTGCCAGGCGCTCGGGGTGACGACCCGCACCGGCAGCCGGTATTCGGGGTCGGCGCCAGCGTACAGATCCTGCACGAACAATTCGCGCCCTTGCAGATAGGCGAGCATCCTGGCGTGCAGATTGTCGAACCGGGCCGGCTCGATCGGTTGGTTGATCGGCCCCCAATCGACGGTGTCCTTGGTGCCGGGTTCGTTGACGATGTATTTGTCGCGCGGCGAACGGCCGGTATGGCGCCCGGTATTCGCGACAAAGCTGCCGCCCAGCCCAATATCGCCCTCGCCGCGGCGCACCGCGTGTTCGTAAAGAAACGGCGCGGTCAGGTTCCAGTGCACGGGGTGAAGGTGATGCATCCCCTGTTCGGCCAGACCGAAGCGAGGGGTGCACGCCAGCAAGCGTTTATCCGCCTGATCCAAGCTTTCCTCCATTGACGCGGGGCATGCGCCGCGCGCGCCGCACGCGAGCCGAAATTGCGAACAAGATAGGCCCGACACATTCCTTCGGCAAGCAAGCGGATTGCGGCGAAACCGCCGGCGGCGCGCCGCTAGGACGGGTCCGGACGCCGCCGCGCCCGCTCGGCAAGCGAGACCAGGACACGCCGCGCCGCCGCCGGCGACAGCGCCGGCTCCGGGAAATCGAGCCGGGCGGTCTCGACGCCGCTCTCGCTGTCGCGCCGCAAATCCAGTCCCTCCGGGTCGATCCCGGTCATTCGCCAGCCCGCCCCGGCGCGCCCGAGCAGACGCGTTGCGTAAAGCTGCACGGCGTCGGCGTGGTCGGCATTCATATGCGCGACGATCTCCGGCGCGGCGGCGGCCAGCGCGGCGGCGGCGCCGGTGAATCGCAGCGTCTCGCCGTCGATCCAGGCGATGCGGCCAAACCCGGCGACGAGATGGCCGCGCGCGACCGCGACGCGGTAAAGATGGAAATCGGCGAAACCGGCATAGACGGCGCTCTCCGGGTGCCGCGCCGCAAAGCGGGACGCGAGGCGCGGATCGGCAACCCGTTCGGCGCACCCGAGCAGCGTCAGCCGCGGCTCGGCGAGCGGGTCGGGGGGACCGGCGGTCGCCTCGAACAGCAGCGAGACGCGCGGCTCGGCCAGCAGGTTGCCGGTGTGCGTCGCGAGATCGGACAGCAGCAGCAGCGGGCTGGCGTCGATGTCGCAGGCCACCGCCACAAGCGAGGCATAGGGCCATCCGCCGAGGCTGGTGGCGAGCGCCGCGTGGCGGCGCTCGCGGATCAGGCGCCGGGCTTTGGTCGCGGGGTTCGGCAAATCGTCGTTCATGATGGGTGTCGGCTGTTCAACGGATGGCTCTATAAGAAAATCAAGGAAATACCGGCGTCGCGGGCAAAACGGCCGGTCCCGGCCGGCGCGGCGCAACCGATCGCGGCCTGCCGACCCCGCGCTCCCCGTAACGGTCCGGGAGCCGATTTACGGGGAATGGCGAGTTAACGGCTTGGCAAATTCCCGCCGCCCTTTCTGTTTGCCGCGCTGCGGCCATATTTAAGCGCAAGACCATTTACTCCGGCCGCGCGCGGCAGGGCGCGGCACGCGCACCGGGGCAGTTGGGGGACGTGCCCGTGACCAGTACGATCGCACTCGTCGATGACGACCGCAATATCCTGACCTCGGTATCGATGGCTCTTGAGGCGGAGGGGTTTGCCGTGCGCTGCTACAGCGACGGCGCCGAGGCGCTGAAAGGCATGATCGCGCAGCCGGTCGATCTCGCCGTGCTCGATATCAAGATGCCGCGCATGGACGGCATGGAATTGCTGGGTCAGCTGCGCCGGCAGAGCCCGATCCCGGTGATCTTTCTGACATCGAAGGATGACGAGGTCGACGAGTTGCTCGGTCTACGCATGGGGGCCGACGACTACATCAGAAAGCCGTTTTCGCAGCGCCTCTTGATCGAGCGCATCCGCGCGCTGATCCGCCGCGGCGAGTTGGCGCGCAACCGCGACGACGCGCAGGGAGAGCCGGTCATCGTGCGCGGCCAGATGACGCTCGACCCGGCCCGGCACCAGTGTACCTGGCGCGGCCAGCCGGTCGAGCTGACCGTCACCGAGTTTCTGATCCTCAAATCGCTGGCGCAGCGCCCCGGCCACGTCAAAAACCGCGATCAGCTGATGGACGCGGCCTATGGCGAGCACATCTACGTCGACGACCGCACGATCGACAGCCACATCAAACGATTGCGCAAGAAGTTCAAGACCGTGGACAGCGAGTTCGCGCAGATCGAAACCCTTTATGGGGTCGGCTATCGATACCGCGACCGTTGATCCGGCAACCCGGCCGCAAGCGTCGCCGCCGGCAGACGGTCACGTCTCGGGCGAAGCATCCGCGCCGCCGGAACCGGCGGCGCGCCGGGCAGGCGTCGACCGCGCCTCGTCGTATCGGTGGCCGGCGCTGCGATGGCCACGCGTATCGCCGCTGACGCGCCGCATCGTCGCGGTCAACGTGCTGCCGCTGGCGCTGCTGGCGCTGGGTTTTCTTTATCTCGGCAGGTTCGAGGCGAGCCTGATCAATCAGCAGATCGAGTCGCTGCAGATGCAGAGCCGGATTTTTGCCGCTGCGCTCAGCGAGGGCGCCGTGCTCGACTCGACCGACGAAGGCGAGGTCCTGCTCCCGGGGCTGTCGCGCCAGATGATGCGTCGGCTGGTCGAGCCGACCCGGACGCGCGCTCGCCTGTTCGACGTGCAGGGCCGGCTGATTGCCGACAGCCGCGTGTTGCGCGGTCCCGGCGACCCGGTGCTGGTCACCGAACTGCCGCCGCCGAAGGGGCTGCCGGCGCGCGTCGTCGATGCCGTTTACGACTGGTTCGCCGCGCTTTTCCCCGGTGACGGCAAACCGCAACTTTACGAGGAGTCCGAAACCGCCACCGCCTACGCGGAGGCGCGCTCGGCCCTGTGGGGCGAGGGCGGATCGGCAGTGCGCCACGACCCGCGGGCCGGCGGGCTGGTGATCAGCGTCGCGGTGCCGTTGCAGCGGCACAAGCAGGTGCTCGGCGCGGTTATGCTGTCGGCCAGCGATCACGAGATCCACGACGAGCTGCGCCGGGTGCGGCTCGAAGTGCTGCGCATCTTCGCGGTGACGCTGCTTCTGACGGTGCTGGTCTCGCTCTATCTCGCCGGTACGATCGCGCGGCCGATCCGGCTTCTCGCGGCGGCGGCGCAGCGCGCCCGCGGCCGCGGCGGCCGTATCGAACTGCCCGAGGTTACCGGGCGCAACGACGAGATCGGCGAGCTGGCGCGGGCGCTGCGCGAGATGACCGACGCGCTGTGGCTGCGGATGAGCGCGATCGAAAGCTTTGCGGCCGATGTCGCGCACGAAATCAAGAACCCGCTCTCCTCGCTGCGCAGCGCCGTCGAGACGGTCGCGCGCATCTCCGACCCCGACAAACAGCGCCGGCTGATCGCGATCATCCAGGAGGATGTCGAGCGGCTCGACCGGCTGATCACCGACATTTCCGACGCATCGCGGCTCGATGCCGAGCTGGGCCGCCTCGAATTCGCGCCGACCGACATCGCCGCGATGCTGCGCACGCTGGTCGAGATCCACGAGACGACCCGCGCTCCCGACGCGCCTGTTCTCGTGCTCGATTTTCCCGCCGACCAGCCCGGCCGACCCCGCCGGCTGATCGTGCCGGGGGTCGAGAGCCGGCTGTCGCAGGTGTTTCTGAACCTGATCGCCAACGCGGTCTCGTTCAGCCCGCCCGGCGGCAAGATCCGGGTTACGGCGATGCCCGACGGCCGCGCCGTTCTGGTCACGGTCGAGGATGACGGCCCCGGCATTCCCGAGGACAGGCTGACCGCGATCTTCGACCGCTTTTATACCGAGCGTCCGGCGGGCGAGAAGTTCGGCACGCATTCCGGTCTCGGTCTGTCGATTTCGAAGCAGATCGTCGAGGCGCATCGCGGCCGGATCCGGGCCGAGAACCGGCTCGACGCGCAGGGCCGGGTAGGCGGCGCGCGTTTTCTGATCCGCCTGCCGGGGGGGCCGTGAGCGGGAGCATGAGACTGCACGCCACCGCCGTCGCGATCGACGGGCGGGCGGTGCTGCTGCGCGGCCCGTCGGGTTGCGGAAAATCCGATCTGGCGCTGCGGCTGATCGACGCCGGAGCGCGGCTTGTGAGCGACGATCAGAGCCTTGTGTCGCGGCGCGGCGCGGCTCTGTTCGTGCGCGCGCCGGCGACGATCGCCGGTCTTCTCGAAGTGCGCGGTCTCGGCATCATGCGGCTCGACCCGCTCGCCGAGGCGCCGGTCGGGCTGATCGCCGATCTGATCGCGGCCGACCGGATCGAACGCCTGCCGCCGCGCCGGAGCGAGGCGATCCTCGATATCGCGGTGCCGGTGATCGGGATCGCGCCGTTCGAGGCCTCGGCGGCGGCGAAACTGCGCCTGGCGCTGCGCGCGCTCGCCGCCCCGCCGGACGAGGACGGCAACCGGTTTCCCGCGCTGCTCCCCGACTAGAACCTGTCGGTGTCCGGCAGCGCGCCCAGGGCTTCCGGCTGCGGCACTCCGCCGCCGCACGGAGTGTTTATCAAGCGTGATGACGGACGCCTCGGACGGCGCTATAGGAGTCCAGCGAAACCCCATGCTTCCGCCGGTCCTCCCCCGGTTCCGGCTCCGGCGCGAGCGGCACACGGCCTTTGCCCTGCGTAGCAACAGTCCCGATTTTGAGATGACGAGCCTGATCTGCAGCCGCGGCGGCCGTGCCGCAGCGGCGGCTGTGGCGGTGCCGACGGCCGCCCGCCGGTCCGGCGGACGGGTCGGCGACAATGCCGAGGCACGCAAGCGGCGGCGCTCGGCGAAGGGGTGTCGATGATCGGCATGGTCTTGGTCACGCACGGGCGGCTGGCGGCCGAGTTCGTCGCCGCGCTGGAGCATGTGGTGGGGGCGCAGAACCAGGTCGCCGCCGTCTGTATCGGCCCGGAGGACGACATGGAACAGCGCCGGCAGGACATCCTGCGATCGATCCGCGAGGTCGATACCGGGGACGGCGCGGTGCTGCTGACCGACATGTTCGGCGGCACGCCCTCGAACCTCGCGATCTCGGTCATGGACCGCGGCAAGGTCGAGGTGATCGCCGGGGTCAATCTGCCGATGCTTATCAAGCTGGCCAGTCTGCGCCAGACCGAGAGCCTCGAACGCACCGTTCTCGGCGCGCAGGAGGCCGGGCGCAAATATATCAACGTTGCCTCCCAGATCCTGGCGGATGCTCGCCGATGAACCCGCAGACGCGGATCGCGGCGCTCGCCGCCGCCGCACCGGATCGCGAACCGGGCGCTCGCCGCCTCGTCAGGATTTGCAATCAGAAAGGGCTGCACGCGCGCGCCGCCGCCCGCTTTGTCAAGACCGCCGCGCAATTCGCGGCGGAGGTGACGGTGCGGAAGAACGGCACGACGGTGTCGGGACGCTCGATCATGGGGCTGATGATGCTCGCCGCCGCCTCGGGCACCGTCATCGAGATCGCCGCGACCGGACCGGACGCCGCCGCGGCGGTCGAGGCGCTCGCGCGCCTGATCGAAGCCAAATTCGATGAGCAGGATTGACGCGATCGACACGATCGAGGGAAAGGCCGAGGGGGGGGCGGCACCGAGGGAACAGCGGCTGACCGGGATCGGCGTATCGCCGGGCATCGCGATCGGCCCGGCCTATATCGGCGAGCGCGGCGATCTGCCGGTCACGGAGACCCCGATCGACGAGGCCGGGGTCGAGGCCGAACGCGCCCGTTTCGCCGAAGCCGTCGCGGTCTCGGCCAAGCAGCTGCGCAAGCTCAAGACGCGCGCCACGGCGCTGCCCGGCTCGGCGGCCGACGAGATCTCCTATCTGCTCGACGCGCATCTCGCGATGCTGGCGAACTCGCGGCTGGTGCGCGGCGTCAACCAGCGCATCGCGCGGCAGCGCATCAACGCCGAACGCGCGATCCAGCTCGAAATCGAGGAGATCGGCAAGTCGTTCTCGGCGATCGGCGATCCCTATCTCGCGGCCCGCATCGACGATATCAGGGTGGTCGGGACCCGGCTGATCCGCAACCTGCTGAAGAAACCCTATGTCGCTTATTCGTCGCTGACCGGCGGCGCGATCATCCTGGCGGAAGAGGTCACGCCCGGCGACACGGCGCTGATGGACCCGCGCCGGATCGGCGGATTTGCGGCCGAGTTCGGGGGGCCAGACGGACATACCGCGATCCTGGCGCGCGCCCTGGGGCTGCCCGCCGTGCTCGGCGTGCCGGCTCTGCTGGAGCGCACGCATGCCGGCACGCCGGTGCTGGTCGACGGCACCGAGGGCGTCGTCATCATCGATCCGAGCCCGGAAACGGTCGAGGCGTATCGGGCCCGGCGCGAGGAACTGACCCGCGAGCGCCGGGCTCTGGCGCGGCTGCGCCGGGTGGCGGCGGTGACCCGTGACGGGGTCGAGATCGTGCTCGAAGCCAATCTCGAACTGCCGGTCGAACTCGAACACGCGATGGCGAACGGCGCGATGGGGCTGGGCCTCGTGCGCACCGAATTCCTCTACATGAACCGCGAGGAGCTGCCGAGCGAGGACGAGCAATACGAGTTCTTCGCGAGCCTCGTGCGCGGCATGGAAGGCCGTCCGGTGACGTTGCGCACGCTCGATGTCGGCGGCGACAAGCTGCCCGAGGCGCTGGCCGGCTATGCCGCCTCGGACAGCGCGAACCCGGCGCTGGGTCTGCGCGCGATCCGCCTGTCGCTGCGCGAGCGGCGGCTGCTCGATACGCAGCTCGCGGCGATGCTGCGCGCCGCCACTCACGGTCCGGTGCGCATTCTGCTGCCGCTGGTCTCGACCCTGGCCGAGCTGGTGCGCAGCCGCGAGGCGCTGGAGCAGGTGGCGCGCCGGCTGCGCCGCCGCAATGTGGCGATCCCGGAGAAATTGCCGCCGCTCGGCGCGATGATCGAGGTGCCGGGGGCGGCGCTGGCCGCCGACGCGCTGGCGAGCGAAGCCGATTTCTTCGCGATCGGCACCAACGATCTGATCCAGTACACGCTGGCGATCGACCGCACCGACGAGCAGGTCGCCTATCTCTATACGCCGCTGCACCCGGCGGTGCTGCGGCTGATCCAGTTTACGGTCGAGGCGGCGGAACGGCGCGGCATCCCGGTCGGCGTGTGCGGCGAGATGGCCGGCGATCCGCGCTATTCGGCATTGCTGCTGGGGCTGGGGCTGCGCGAATTGTCGATGGCGCCGCGCAACATTCCGCGGGTCAAGCAGCGCATCCGCAGCCTCGATATGGTGGCCGCGACGCGGCGGGCGCGCGCCATCCTGGACCAGGCCGATGTCGAGCGCGTCGCCGCGCTGCTCGATGATTTCAACGCCTCGATCGAGCCGGCCTAGACCCCGGATTCCCTGGTATCAGGGAAAGTTTCAACAGGATTGGCAGAAGTCCGCGGAATGGCTCGGTTTTTAGGGAAATTCCCGCGACCGGGCAGGGAATTCTCTGCACGCCGTCCTCTCCCGGTCGAGCCGCGCCTCGAAAGCCGCGAACCACGGACGGTACGACACGATTATGGCAATTTTGCCGGCGACCGAGCATGATCGACGGACGACCGTCGCGCTCGGATGTGACGAAAGGCGACGATGAAATTCGGTTATTTCACGCTGAGCGACAACAACTACGCCGACAACCGGCGCAGCGCCAACCAGCTCGTCGCCGACATCCTCGACGAGACGCTCTATGCCGAGGAGGTCGGGCTGCATTCGGTCTGGATCGGCGAGCATCACTTCAGCACGCTGGGCGTCCTGTCCTGTCCCGATCTGGTGCTGGCGCAGGTGGCGGCGCGGACCAGCCGCATCCGGCTCGCCCCGGCGGTGACGGTGCTGCCGTTGCACCATCCGATCCGGGTTGCCGAGCAATGGGCGACGCTCGACTTACTGTCGGGCGGGCGGGTCGATTTCGCCGCCGGGCGCGGCTACGACCGGCGCGAATATCTGCCGTTCGGCGTCTCGTTCGAGGACAACCAGTCGATTTTCGAGGAGGGGATGGAAATCGTCCGCCGGTTGTGGTCCGAGGACGCGCCGCTGTCGTATCACGGACGGCATTACCGGTTCGACAATGTCGCGATCACGCCGCGCCCGGTACAGCGGCCGATCCCTTCCTATGTCGCCTCGTTCTCAAGACCGTCGATCGAGCTGGCCGCCCGGCTCGGCGTCAACCTGATCGTCGCGCCGTTCGCCGCAGCGATGACCTTTGGCGGGCTGCGCCAGGTGCACGAGCTTTACCACGAGACCTGCGCCCGGCACGGAAGCAAGCCCGGCCGGCTGATGTGCAGCTATTTTCTGCATTTCGCCGACACGGCGGCGGAGGAGAATGCGGCTCGCGCCCGCCAGATCCGCTATTACAAGGAGTGCGTGATCGCCGCCTTTCCGGGCGACCCCGCGACGGCGCCGCCGAGCTACCGCTATTTCGGCGAGATCGTTGATCGGCTGCACAGGGTGCGGCCGGAGGATTTGAGCGAGAATTCGGTATTGCTGGGTTCCGCGGGGCAGATCACCGACCCGTTGAAGAAGGTCGAGGCCGCCGGGTTTGACGAGGTCATTCTCTATGTCAATGTCGGGCTGAAGCCGCACCCCCAGGTCAAGGACGAGATGGCCCGCTTTATGGCCGAGGTCGCGCCGGCGTTCTGAGGGGGCGGATCGGCCCCAAAGGCTCTCCTAGGACCCATCGTCAAATGGGCAAATCGGCCGATTTTCCTTCCCGCATGTCATGCCGGCCCACGGGTCCGGCCTACGGCCGGCCCGAGGATAAACTCCGGCCGGCATCCACTCGGCAGCCGCACGATCAGCCGAAATGTGGGTCCCGGCCTCCGCCGGGACGATGATTAGGGCTGAATTTGATGACAGGCTCTCAGGGGAAAGGTCGCGGTGCGTGCGGGTTTCCGCTTGCATATTCGGATATAAAGATATCTTTATGTCCTCCAGTTCAGCGCGTCGGGTCGCCTGCCGGGTGTCGGTCTCGCATCGACAGGGATGCCCGCGGGTCAAGCCCGGCCATGACGATTTTTCTGCGGAAGAGAGTTCATCGATGCCCGAGTTTACCGATTACAAGGTTGCCGATATCGGTCTGGCGGATTGGGGGCGGCGCGAGATTGCGATTGCCGAGACCGAAATGCCTGGTCTGATGGCGCTGCGCGACGAGTTCGGCGGATCGAAGCCGTTAAAGGGGGCGCGGATTGTCGGCTGTCTGCACATGACGATCCAGACCGCGGTGCTGATCGAGACCTTGACCGAACTCGGCGCGACGGTGCGCTGGTCGTCGTGCAACATCTTCTCGACGCAGGACCACGCCGCGGCGGCGATCGCGGCGCGCGGCATTCCGGTCTTTGCTTGGAAAGGCGAGAGCGAGGAGGAATACGAGTGGTGCATCGAGCAGACCATGCGGGGACCTGACGGCTGGACCCCGAACATGGTGCTCGACGACGGCGGCGACGCGACGCAGATCATCCACGACCGCCACAAGGAGCTGCTCGACCGGATCCGCGGCATCTCCGAGGAGACGACAACAGGGGTCAACCGGCTCTACGAAATGATGAAGGAGGGCACGCTGAAGGCGCCGGCCTTCAACGTCAACGACAGCGTCACAAAGTCGAAATTCGACAATCTCTACGGCTGCCGCGAGAGCCTGGTGGACGGCATCAAGCGCGCCACCGACGTGATGGTGGCCGGCAAGATCGCGGTGGTCTGCGGCTTTGGCAATGTCGGCAAGGGGTCGGCGGCAAGCCTGCGGAGTCAGGGCGCGCGCGTCATGGTCACCGAGGTCGATCCGATCTGCGCGTTGCAGGCGGCGATGGAGGGGTACGAGGTCACGACGATGGAGGACGCCGCGCCGCGCGCCGACATCTTTGTCACCGCGACCGGCAATGTCGATGTCATCACGCTCGACCACATGCGGCAGATGAAGGACCGCGCCATCGTCTGCAACATCGGACATTTCGACAGCGAAATTCAGATCGATTCGCTGCGCAACTATCAGTGGGAAGAGGTCAAGCCGCAGGTCGACGAGGTCGTGTTTCCGGACGGCAAAAGACTGATCGTGCTGGCCAAGGGGCGGCTGGTGAACCTCGGCTGCGCCACCGGCCACCCGAGCTTTGTGATGAGCGCCTCGTTCACTAATCAGGTGCTGGCGCAGATCGAGCTGTGGACCAATCACGGCAAATACGAGAACAAGGTCTACGTCTTGCCGAAGCATCTGGACGAGAAGGTCGCGGCGCTGCATCTCGACAAGCTCGGCGCCAGGCTGACAAAACTGAACCCGAAACAGGCCGAGTATATCGGCGTTGCCGGTCACGGCCCGTACAAGCCGGAGTATTACCGGTACTGATCCGGGTGCCGGGACTGGAACGCCGGCCGGGGGCCCCCTAGATTCGCGGCATGAGCTGCTGCGATCAGGGCTGCGCCGCCCCGGCAATCGACAGACGCTACCGTCGGGTCCTGTGGGCCGCGCTAGCGGTCAATCTGGCGATGTTCGGCGTCGAGATCGCCGCCGGCCTCGCGGCCGGATCGGCCAGCTTGCAAGCCGACGCGCTCGACTTTCTGGCGGACGCGGCGAACTACGCCGTGGCGCTCGTCGTGGTCGGGCTCGCGCTGCACTGGCGCGCCCGGGCGGCGCTGCTGAAGGGCGCCGTCATGGGGGCGTTCGGTCTGTGGGTCGCCGGCAGCACGGTCCACCACGCCCTCAGCGGCACGGTGCCGCATGCCGAAACGATCGGCGCGGTCGGATTGCTCGCCTTGGCGGCCAATCTCGTTGTTGCCGGGCTGCTGTACCGCCACCGCACCTCAGACAGCCAGGCGCTGTCGGTCTGGCTCTGCTCGCGCAACGACTGCATCGCCAATCTCGCCGTGATCGCCGCGGGCGCGGGGGTGTGGGCGTCCAATACCGCTTGGCCCGATATCGCGGTGGCGGCGATAATCGCGTCGCTTGAGCTCTCGTCGGCGTGGCGGGTCATGCGACAGGCAATGGCCGAGCTGAGGCCTCCGGCCGCGCTCTCCAATGTTCCGGCCGAGTAAGACCCCTCGTCGATCTTGCTTCCGGCGGGCGCAAGTGAGCAGCATGCCGGTCGCACGACCCTGACGATCGAGACCGCCATGCAATCAGTCGATCCAATGACCGCGCCAAACCCGCATCTGCCGGCCCGGCCGGACTGGCTGGCGCTGCGGCAGGAGGACATCCTCGACCCCGAATTGCCGATCGTCGATCCGCATCATCACCTGGTTGATCGCGCCAATACCGGACGCTATCTGCTGCCCGAGCTGCTCGACGACATCAACACCGGGCACAATATCGTCGCGACCGTGTATCTCGAATGGTTGTCGATGTACCGGCAGGACGGGTCGCCCGAGATGCGGCCGGTCGGCGAGGTCGAGTTCGCCAACGGCGTCGCGGCAATGGCCGCCTCGGGTCTGTACGGAAAGACGCGGGTCTGCGCCGGGATTGTCGGGCATGCCGATCTGATGCTCGGGGCGCGGGTCGAGACGGTGCTCGAAGCGATGATCGCGGCGGGCGGCGGACGGTTTCGCGGCATCCGTTTTATCACGGCATCGCATCCGGACGAGGCGGCGCGCGGCTCGTCGGTCAACCGCCCGGCCGGGCTGCTGACGGAGAAGAAGCTGCGCGAGGGGTTCGCCAGGCTGCACCCGCTCGGGCTCAGCTTTGACGCCTGGATGTATTTTACGCAGCTCGGCGAACTGGCCGAGCTGGCGCGCGCCTTTCCCGAGACGCCGATCGTGCTGAACCATGTCGGCGGCGCGATCGGGATCGGCCCCTATGCCGGGCGCCGCGACGAAGTCTTTTCCCAATGGCGGCGCGGCATCGAGGAGGTTGCAAGCTGCCCGAACGTCTGTGTGAAGCTGGGGGGTTTGGGCATGCGGCTGTTCGGCTTCGACGCGCATACCGGCGAATTGCCGCCGAGTTCCGGGCAGCTCGCCGAGGCGTGGCGGCCCTATATCGAAACCTGCATCGCCGCGTTCGGGCCGCAACGCGCGATGTTCGAAAGCAATTTCCCGGTCGACAAGGGCAGCGGCGGTTATTCGGTGTTCTGGAACGCGTTCAAGCGCCTCGCCGCGGGCTGTTCGGCGGAAGAAAAGAAAGCGCTGTTTTCGGGCACGGCGGCTCGTTTCTACCGGCTCGGCTGATTGTCTGTCGGCGGCGTGGCGTAGCGCTCGACCAGCGCCATGATGCCGCCGACGCTCACCGGTTTGGCGATATAGTCGTCGCAGCCGCTGTCGAGGCATCGTTCGCGGTCGCCGCGCACGGCATAGGCCGTGACGGCGACGATCGGGGTCGCCTGGGTGCGGGGGTCGGATTTGAGCCGGCTGGCCACCTCGGTCCCCTCGATATCCGGCAGCCGAATATCGAGAAGGATCAGATTCGGGTTCTGGCGCCGCGCAATATCGATGGCGGCTCCGCCCGAGCCGGTCGTCAGCGTCGCATAGCCATAAAAATCAAGGATATCGCGCAGCAGCTTTGCATGTAATTCGTTGTCTTCAACAATCAGGACTCGCCGCAGCGAGGCGGAAGCCTGTGGATCGAAGCTTCGCATCGTCGGAGGATATGTCCGGCCTGGGATAGCGTGGCGGTACATACCGCACCTTCGCCGCGAGGCCTAAAAATTGGATAGTAAACAGCAGGGATTAAGCATGATTTCCGGTCCTGGTCGGATGGCGCGACGCACGGTCCCTCGCCGGATGATCGGATAATCGCGCCCGGTCGCGTTCGTCGGCTCTGTTTTGTCCGGTTATAGAGCCGGCGACCGACCGGCATCGCGGAGCGCCGCCAAACCCTCGCCGCTTGCCGCGGCGTCGCTGCGAGCCGCCTCCTCGTCTTATGGATAGAGGCTGACCAACGCCCCTGCCCCGCCCTGCCCTCCCCCGCTGGGGAGGAGCGGTTAAAGAGCAGGCAGGATTGCGGAAAGGATCGGCCGCAAGGATGCCTACTCAAAATTGTTCCGGCCGGTCGGAGCGGAAGTAGTTGCGATTGCGATGCGTTCGCAATATGCTTTTCCCGACAAATTCGGGAACCGTTTGGGGAAGCGATCATGTCCGTGTGCTTGTCGGCGCCGCGAGGGCCGGTTCTCGTATCAACGCTGCCGCTGCCGGACCGTCTCGTGATCTGGGCGATCCGCGCCTGGGTTATCGGTCCGAAGCGGCGTCTCGATACCGCCGAGCCGATGCGGGCGGCATTCGGCAAATACGGCATCCCGGAAGCGGCCTATCTGATCGACGGGCTGATGAGCGTCGTCGCCTGCGGGGCGTTGCGGCCGCTCACCGTCGAATGCGTGTGCCACGATCCGATCAGCGACGATGAACGCGTTCTGCTGGCCGCCGCCGCGCTGCACCAGGACGGGCGCGGTTTCGAGGCCCGCTTTCTGCTGCGCACGATGCTGTCGCCAACCGCGAGCAACGGGGCAGGGGAAATCCTCGACCGGCTCGGGGCGTTGCTGGCCGATGCCGGGCTGACCCTGTTCCGCTGGCCGCCGCGGACCGAGCGGTACGTGCTCGGCCCCGCTCCAAAAGCGGGGCACGAAGCGACATCGTCTCGGCCGACACTGCATTGAGCGCGGCCGGTCCCGCGGTCGAGGCGATCACGGGACCGTCTCCAGGGCCTGTCGTCAAATGCAGCCCCGACCGTCGTCCTGGCCCACGGGTCCGGCCTGTGGCCGGCCCGAGAGCCTGCCCCGGACTTGATCCGGGGATAAACTCCGGCCGGGACCCACGTTTCGGACGCCCATACGGCTGCCCAGTGGATCCCAGCCTCCCCCACGGATCAGTAGTGACTCGGTTTGAATTGCAACCTTGTCATTCCGGGGCGCGGGCGTAGCCCGCGAGCCCGGAATCCATCAACACAGGCCGCTGAAGTCCTCGGAGAGATTGATGTTCATGGATTCCGGGTTCCGCCCTGCGGACGGCCCCGGAATGACAGTGCCGCTGTTACATTCAAACTGAGATATTACCAGCCGCCGGCATCCGGCGCGCGGGTCCGCGTCCGCCGCCGCGCGCGCGGCCGCCCGACCCCGAGCGGCACCCGGTCCGAACGCAATACGATCGCCGGCATCGCCGCCTCCTGCGCAAGCCGGTCCTCCCCGGATCACAAATCACTGCTTCTCGGCAGGGTCACGGAGGAGGTGCTGCGTTCTCTGAATGTGGATGTCCTGGTTGTGCCATCTGTCGAAGACAATGACCGGGCACGCCGATGTGTCCGGGTTCGAGGCCGGCCGTCTCCGGTTCAAGGGCGTCCTCGGTCATCCGGTTCGGAAAACCCGTCCGGGTTTTCGGATCTGTCGCGAAACAGCGCGGCGCGAACCAGCACTGTCAGAGTGACCGGGGTCGTCACGGTGACAAAAACGATGATCAGAACCTCGTGCAGCACCGGCCGGGTCTGCAGGGCCGAGAAGAAGACCATCGAAGCGAGCGCGATGGCAGCGGTCCCGAACGTCGCCCCGAGGGTCGGCGCATGAACCCGCTCGTAAAAACTCCCGAGTCGGATAAGCCCCAGCGAACCGATCAGCGTGACCGCCGCCCCGAGGAAAAGCAGAACCGCCGTCAAGACAGCCGCCCAGGCAGGGAGTTCCTCGACACCGTTCATTCGATCACCTCGCCGCGCAACAGGAACTTGGCCAGCGCGACGGTTCCGACAAACCCCAGCAGGGCGATGATCAGCGCCGCCTCGAAATAGAGCGAATTGCCCGACCGGATGCCGAAGGTCAGCAGCAGCAGCATGGCGTTGACGTAGAGGGTGTCAAAACCGAGGACGCGGTCCTGCGCCCTCGGTCCGCGCAGGATGCGGAAGGCGGCGCACCCCATCGCCAGCCCCAGAAAGATCTGGGCCGCCGCGATCGACCATGTCAGCACGACCGCACTCATCCGAAAATCTCCAGCAGGTGACGCTCGTAGCGGCCCTTGATCGTCCGCACCCACTCGCTTTCGTCGATCAGGTCAAGAACGTGGATCGTCAACACCTTCCCATCAAAGCTGACCCACAGGGTTCCAGGGGTCGCCGTGATGATGCAGGCGAGCGTGGCCAGGGCATAGGGATCGCGGAGGTCGAGAGGAATGTTCACAAAACCGGCCGTCCGGCGTTTGCCTCCGAGACCGAGGACGATCCGGCCGACCGCGATGTTGGACCGGATGACATCGATCAGCACCACAGCCGACAATTGCGCGATGGAGCCCACCCGCCGAACACGAGCTTTCGGGGGTTGCAGCGCCGCCAAGGCCCGACCGCCGGCGAGCGCGAGTACAACGCCGAGAAGGATCTGACCCGGCGAAAGCGTCTGATTGAGCAGCAGCCACAACCCCAGCAGCCCGGCGCTCACAAGCGGGAAAGGCAGGAGCCGTGTCATATCCCACCCACCTTGCGCGTGTGCTGCTCCGGCTCCAGTACATCGCGGATGTAGTCGGCCGGCGCGTGCAGCGCGTGCGCCGTGGCCTGCATAAACCTCATGATCGGCCCGGCCTGCACCGTCTGTGCCGTGCACAGGATCAACAGCACGACGATCGGCGCTACCTCGATGATCCGTACCCGAGGCACAATCGGGTCGAGCGAGGCCCAAAAGGCGCGAATGCCCGCTTGGGTCATGGCAATGACGGCCGCCAGTCCCGACAGAATCAGTACAGCAAGCAACGCCCACGAACTCGCCGGAATTGCGCCGCCCTGGCCCAGCCCGGATGGGTTGATCGCCGCGGTCAGCAGCGTGAACTTGGCAATAAACCCGGACAGCGGCGGCAGCCCGGCGATGACCAGCGCGCAGCCGATAAAGGCCAATCCGAGCACCCCCATCGTGACCGGAATGGCGATGCCGACCTCGTCCTCCTCGTCGATGTCGTCGTCTTCTCCGTAAAACTCGCGGGTTACGGCGAGCACGTCGGCCGCCGGATCGCGACCTCGTTCGACCAGCTCGACCAGCAGAAACAACGCGCTGATGCCGAGGGTGGAGCTCACCAGGTAAAAGAGCGCCCCGCCGGTGATGTCGACCTGCCCCATTCCGGTCGCGGCGAGCACCGTTCCGGTGGACACGAGCACCGAGAAGGTGGCAAGCCGAGCCATGTCCCGCGAGGCGAGCATCCCGATGGCGCCAAACGCGACCGTGGCCATCCCGCCGACCACCAGCCAGCCACCGCCCAATCCCGCTGACGCACCGGCTCCCTCGCCGAACAGCAGCAGCCACAGCCGCAGCACGATATAGGCGCCCACCTTTGTCATGATCGCGAAGATCGACGCCACGGGGGCGCTTGCGGCCGCATAGGTCGTCGGCAGCCAGAAGCAGAGGGGCCACATCCCGGCCTTGAGCAGAAAGGCCATGCCCAGGATACCCGCGCCGGCCTCCAGCAAAGCCCGGTCCTCCTCGGCGATGTTCGGGATGCGCATGGCGAGGTCCGCCATGTTGAGCGTTCCCGACACACCGTAGATCAGGCTGACGCCGATCAGAAACAGCAGCGAGGCGGCAAGGTTTACCGCGATATAGTGCAGCCCGGCCTGCACGCGCGAGACACCCGAGCCGTGCAGCGCAAGCCCATACGACGCGGCCAGCAGCAGCTCGAAAAAGACGAACAGGTTGAACAGGTCGCCGGTCAGAAAGGCGCCGTTGAGACCCATCAGCAGGAACTGAAACAGCGAATGAAAATGCGCCCCGGCGCGATGCCAGCGGGCCAGCGAGAACACCACGGCAGCCGATGCGAGAATGCTCGTCAGCAGCAGCATCAGAGCGGACAGGCGGTCCAGCACCAGCACGATCGCGAACGGGGACGGCCAGTCGCCGAGGCGGTACACGCCGGCTATGCCCCCCGGGCTTGCATCGGCTATTCCGAGCAGGACCGCGGCGATACCGACCAGGGTGAAACACGCCGCAACATCGAGCGCGCCTTTGAGGTTCCTGTGCCGGTCGCCAAGGAGAAGCATCGCGGCGCCGACGACGAGGGGCAGCACCACGGGCGCGATGATCAGATGGGCGGCCATGCGGCTCACAGATCCGGCTCCGGCTCTCGACCATCCACATGGTCGGTCCCGGTCAGACCCCGCGATGCGATCAGTACGACCAGAAACAGCGCGGTCGTCGCAAAGCTGATCACGATGGCGGTCAGGACCAGCGCCTGCGGCAGCGGATCGACGTATTGCGATGGATCGCCCGTTCCGCGTACCGCCAGCACGGGCGTCCCCGTCCCGAGCCGACCCATGGCAACGATAAAGAGATTGACCGCATAGGACAGCAGCGACAGACCGACGATCACCTGGAAGGTGCGCGGGCGCAGGATCAGCCACACTCCCGAGCCCGCGAGCGCTCCGATCCCGAGAGCGAGGACGATCTCCATTATTCCACCTTTTCCAATGGAGGGGCGGCCGGCGCCGCCGGCTCCCGTTCGCGGGGGACGCGGTGGCTGCGCACGGACTGGTGCGCGATGGCGATCAGCATCAGCACGGTTGCCCCGACCACGAGCGCGAAAATGCCGATGTCGAAGACGAGAGCGCTGGCCGTCGGAATGCGCCCGATCACAGGAATGTCGGCGTATGAAAAATAAGAGGTCAGGAACGGGCGTGCGAACAGCCACGCGGCGCCCCCGGTGCCGCCCGCCAGCAGCAGGCCGACGCCCATCCAGTACACCGGCAGCACGAGCAGACGCGCCTCCACCCAGATCGTCCCGCGAGCCATGTATTGCAGAATAAAGGCGACCGCCATTGTGATCCCGGCGACAAAACCGCCCCCCGGCAGGTCGTGTCCTCGCAGCAGCAAGTAGATGGCGGCGATGCCGATCACCGGGAACAGCAGACCCATGATCAGCGCCGGGACGGCCATCGCCTCCTTGATGGTGTCGCCTCTCTGGCGATGCGGAAGCGCGTCGTCATCGATGTTCTGGGCGCGCTGCTGTTCGGGAACCGGGATGCTGTCGGGGGCCGGTCGGAACCGCCGCAGCAGGGCGTAGATAGTCAGTGCGACGACCCCGAGCACCGTGATCTCGCCGAGGGTGTCAAAGCCGCGGAAATCAACCAGAATGACGTTCACGATGTTGGTGCCGCCGCCTTTTGTGTAAGCGTTCTCCACAAAATAGCGCGAGATGCTGTCGGGCATCGGTCGGGTCATCGCCGCGAATGCAAGCATCGCCAGCCCCGCTCCGGCGGCGACCGCGATCATGAAGTGGCGGAGGCGATACCATCGCATCGTACCGGCGTCTTCGTCAGGCTCGATCCCCTCGATGCGCTTTGGCAGCCATCGCAGACCGAGGAGGAGGAGCACCGTGGTCACGGTCTCGACGACAAGCTGCGTCAAGGCGAGATCGGGCGCCGACAGCCAGACAAAGCTGACGCAGGTGACAAGACCCGCGCCGCCGAGCAGGATCAGCGCCGCAAGGCGGTGAAACTTGGCCTTGTAGGCGGCACCAAGCGCGCAGGCGATCCCCGCCGCCCAGAGCAGAGCGAAGGCGAGGTCGAGATCGCCGTGGGGCAAGCCCGCGACGATGAGCCCGCGGGCGTAAAGCGGCGCCACGGCAGCGATAAAAGCCGCGACCACCAGGAGCTGCAACTGCGGCTGAAGACGCCGCGTGCCGAGATGGTTTTCGAGCCATTGGGCCAATCGCCCCGACAGGGTTACGAGTACCCGATCGAAAATCCGCTGCCCGTCGATGTGACGCAGCAGCGGCGGCCCCTCGCATGCGGCCAGATAGGAGCGCAGCATGAGGTACAAGGTCACGCCCCCGGTCATCGCGACAATGCTCATCAAGAGCTCGGGGGTGAAGCCGTGCCAGACGGCGAGACTATATTGCGGGATCACCGTGTTCAGGACCGAATGCACGGCTATATCGAGGATCGGTCTCACGGTGACGGCCGGGGCGATGCCGATAACGAGGCATGCCAGAACGAGAAGCCCCGCCGGGAACCGCATCAGAAACGGCGGCTCATGCGGCGTGTGCGGGAGATCGACCGGAGGCGGGCCGAAGAACACGTCACGGATGAAGCGGAACGAATAGGCCACCGTAAACATGCTGGCCACGGTGACGATATAGGGAAGCGCCTGATCGACGAGCGAGTTGTCGTGGATCGAGATCGTCTCGGCGAAGAACATTTCCTTGGACAGGAAGCCGTTCAGCAATGGGACGCCCGCCATCGCGGCCGCGGCGACCATGGCCAGAGTCGCCGTTACGGGCATAAAGCGCCACAGACCGCTCAGACGCCTTATGTCGCGCGTGCCGGTTTCGTGGTCGATGATGCCCGCGGCCATGAACAGCGAAGCCTTGAAGGCCGCATGGTTCATGATGTGGAAGATCGCGGCGATCTGCCCGAACGGCGTATCAAGTCCGGTCAACAGCGTGATCAGCCCGAGATGGCTGATCGTCGAGTAAGCCAGCAGCCCCTTGAGATCCTGCTGGAACAACGCCAGAAACGCGCCCAGGATAAACGTTATCAGACCGGCCGATGCGACCAGCCATAGCCATTCGTTTGTTCCTCCCAGCGCCGGCCACAGCCGCACCAGCAGAAAGACACCGGCCTTTACCATGGTGGCCGAATGCAGGTAGGCCGATACCGGTGTCGGAGCGGCCATCGCGTGCGGCAGCCAGAAGTGAAACGGGAACTGGGCGCTCTTGGTGAACGCGCCCAGCAGGACGAGGATCAAGGCTGGAACGTAGAGCGCATGCGAGCGCAGCGCATCGCCGGATGCCAGCACCCGGTCCAGATCGTAGCTGCCGACGATGTGTCCAATCACCAGCACACCGGTAAGCAGACAGAGCCCGCCGGCTGATGTGATAATCAGGGCCATCCGGGCACCGCCGCGGGCATGCGCGTTCTGATGCCAAAAACCAATCAGAAGGAAAGAGAAGAGGCTTGTCAGTTCCCAGAAAAAGACGAGCTGAATCAGGTCGCCGGACAGCACGATACCGAGCATTGCTCCCATAAAGGCGAGCAGGAAGGAGAAGAAGCGCGGCACCGGATTGGCGGGTGACATATAATAGCGGGCATAAAGCACCACCAGCAACCCGATGCCGGTGATCAGCAGGGCAAAGGTCCAGGCGAAGCCGTCCAATCTCAGGACGAATTCGAGGCCAAGATCCGGGATCCACTCCACCCCGTGTCGGATCACGCGACCATCGATAACGTCGGGATAGTGTACCGCGACCAGCACCAGACTGACGAATGTGACAGCCCCGGCCAGCCATGCTTCAGCGTTTCGGGCGTTCGCCGGCAGAAGAGCGGCGGCGCAGCTTCCGAGAAATGGCAGGGCGAGAGCGGCAATGAGGGAAATTTCATACGGCATCGCCGTTCAGCGTCCTCCTTCGTGCCGAGAACCTTGCGAAGATTATCCGCCCCCGTATGGCTATTTTTCGATCGGAGAGCAAACCCGGCTGTCCGCCGGCACGCGGCTCGCTCATCGCGGACGACAAGCCGGCTGCTCGGGGATGCCCGGCCCAAGGCCGGGCACGAACGTGTCAGGGTCAGCGCCGGCTGGTATAAGACAGGCCTTATCCGGCGAGAGCGATGCACTCGATTTCGACGCCGTTGCCGTTGCTGAGCTGCAGGGCGCAGGTGGTGCGGGCCGGCGGGTCGGCTGGGAAGAACTCGCGCCAGACCCGGTTCAGCTCGTCGTAATCCCCGCTGTCGGCGAGCACGACGGTTATCTTGACGACGCGGTCGAGGCCGGACCCGGCAGATTCGAGCATGTGCCCCATATTGCGCAGCGTCTGGCGAACCTGCTCGGCAATCGGGCCGAGATTGCGCCCGCCGGTGACCGGGTCCACCGGTCCCATCCCCGACAGAAAGATGTAGTCGCCGACCCGAATGCCCGGCGAGTGCGGCAGGTTGGCGTTGCGCGAGACATTGAGTTTCGGGTTCGCCGGCTCGATCACGCTGCGGGGAAGAAGATCGGTCATCGGTCAGCCCCCGCTGCTCAAGCCAAGGCCACGCATTCGATCTCGACCTTGTGGCCGCCGATCAGCCCGGCCCCGCACACCGTCCTGGCGGGCGGGTCGGTCGGGAAGAACTCGCGATAGACCGCGTTCATGTTCTCGTATTCGAGCATCGAATAGATCAGCACGTTGACCTTGACCGCTTTGGCGAGCGAAGAACCGGCCGCATCCAGCAGATGCGCCATGTTGGTCAGGCTCTGCCGCGTCTCGGCGGCGACCGTGCCGGGCAACCGGTCGCCGGTCGCCGGATCGATCGCCGCCATGCCGGACACAAGCAGGAAGTTGCCGGCCCGCACAGCCGGCGAAAGCGGAAGACCGTTTCTCCGCAAACCGTCGAACGCCGGGTTGCCAGGCTCAATCACCTGCCGGACAGGGTCCGGCTTCGCGCCGTCACCCGGTTCCGCCGCGGCGATCACGTCGAGCATGACCTTGAAACCCGCCTCGATCTGCACGCTCATCACCGTGCGGGCCGGCGGCGCATTCGGGACATACTGACGATAGGCGCGGTTCAGCACATCGTACTCGATGCGGTCGTAGATCATCGCGTGCACCTGGACGATGCGGTCCAACGACGAACCCGCCGAGGCGAGAAGCGCCTTCAGATTTTCGAAAATCCGGCGCGTCTCGCTGGTCACGGTGCCGTGCTCGCGCTCGCCGGTCTCGGGGTTGATCGCCACCATGCCCGAGCAAAAGATCAGCCCGCCGGCCCGGATCGCCGGGCTCTGGTGGTAGCCGTATTCCCGGCGCAGATCGAGACCCGGCACTGGGGCTGGAACGACGTCGCGCATGCGGTCTCCCCTGATCACCCTGCGGGAGCGTTTTCTCGGGGTGGCTCCGGCAGAAAGCGTAACCATACAAGGACCGCGCATGAAGCTGGTTTTCCCAAGGCACGGCATGCACCATTTCCGGGCCGATCATGATGACCGGGTCCGATCCCGGCGAAGAGGAGAACCATGATGACCTGGGGCCGCACACCCGAGGCTGCCGAGTGACCCGGACCCTTCGTCCCGTCGGCACCAGCCTCGAACTGGTCGAGCGCGGTCAGGGCAGAAAGCTGCTGTTTCTTCACGCCGGCGAGGGGCTGCACCGGACTCCCCCGCGGCACGGTTGATTGGGACACCTCGCAAGCGGACGATTTCCGCACGAGAGGTGAGCCATGGACGATCACCATGGACGGTCAAACGAACCAGGTTGGAGCAGGTCCGGGCGAAGCGGAGCGAGCGCGCGGGTCTGGCGCGGTAGCGCTTGGATGCGGAGGCAGAATGTCACGCCAGCGCAAGAGTGCGGCGGTGCTGCGGCTGTTGCGCGGGGGAGAGCCGGAAACCGTCTCGCGCGAGCCGGGGGTAATGCGGCGAGGCTGACCGGCTGGCGTGATGCGTTCCTGGCTGCTGGCGAAACAGCTGGCCGCCATCCGCCGCCAGACCAACACCGCCCCGCCCCCAAAAAGCAGCCTGACGATGATCCGCGAGAGCCGCCGCTGCTCCGTTGGTCGGTGCAGGAAATCCGCCGGGTTGCCACGCGCTTGGCGCACCGCCACGTCCAACCCGCCGCCGTCATCGCCTGGTCCCTCTGGCGCCGCGCCCACCAAGCCGCCGCCCAGCAGTCCCACCTAAAACGCAGCTGTAGTGCCAGGCTCTGTTAGGAAAACGCTCACGATTCCTTGCGGTCTACGGTTATCCGCTCGGCACCGCGGCTGGTTTGCCGAGCGATTCCGAGGCTTTCATAACAGGCCCTAGAGCGTGATCGTTTCAGGTTGAAGCGTAGCCGGCATTGGCGAGGTAGTTTGCGCATTCCTGTGCGGAGAAATGATCGAGCAAGGAGCCGATCTGGCGCCACGTGTCCTCGGTGGTGCGCGGATCGGCTTTGCGCAGCAGAGTCTTGAGCTTGGCGAAGACCTGCTCGATCGGGTTGAGATCGGGCGAATAGCGGGGCAGGAAGAACAACTTGGCGCCGGCGGCGCGGATCAGGCGGCGGACAGCTTGTCCCTTATGGCTGCCGAGATTGTCCAGGATCACGACATCGCCGCGGTTCAGGGTGGGTGCAAGGAACTGCTCGACGTAAGCGCGAAAGCTGGCGCCGTTGATCGGGCCGTCGATGACGCAGGGCGCCGTGATCCGGT
>JBFWVT010000029.1:0-57698 GCA_050246595.1 Alphaproteobacteria bacterium | reverse complement strand
ATCCGCGCACCACCGATGCTACCTGGCGCCAGATCGGCTCCTTGCTCGATCATTTCACCGCACAGGAATGCGCAAACTATCTCGCCAATGCCGGCTATGCTTCAACCTGATGCGATCACGCTCTAGGATACGACTCCAAAGGATCGCTCCGGAGCGGCGCGGCGAGCCAATTTCAAACCGGGGCAGTACCCAATCCCCCCTTCGGCTGACGAAATCGCTATAAAGACGCCGTAAGCGCCGCGTCGGCCGGAACGCGGCCGGGCCGAACGCCGGGGGCCGAACACCGGGCAGCGAGCGCGCCATCGGCTGTTGCGCCGCCGCTCGGCCGCGGAAGGAGGGTTGCATGCCTGCCGGGGGAATAGCGGTTGCGAGAAGCGTGCAGACCCTGCGCGGCGCGGTCGCCGGATGGCGCGGGGCGCGCGAGCGGGTCGGGCTGGTGCCGACGATGGGCGCCATTCACGACGGACATCTGGCGCTGGTGCGCGCCGCCCGCCGCGAAAACCAACGCGTTGTCGCATCGCTGTTTGTGAACCCGAAGCAGTTCGGACCGGCCGAGGATTTTTCCTCCTATCCCGGCGACGAGACCGCCGATTTGGCCGCCTTCGCAGGGGAAGGTGTCGATCTCGTGTTTATGCCGCCGGTCGCGGAAATGTACCCGCCCGGCTTCGCCACCGGCGTGCGTGTCGGCGGGATCAGCGAGGGTCTCGACGGCGCGTTCCGGCCCGGGCATTTCGAGGGGGTCGCGACGGTCGTCTGCAAGCTGCTGCTGCAATGCCTGCCGGACACCGCCTATTTCGGCGAGAAGGATTATCAGCAGCTATTGGTCGTGCGTCGGATGGCGCGCGACCTGGATATTCCGGTGCAAATCGCGGGCGTGCCGACCGTGCGCGAGGCGGACGGGCTCGCGCTGTCGTCGCGCAACGTCTATCTCTCGGCCGAGGAGCGCCGCGCCGCGCCGCTGCTGAACCGCGTGTTGCGCGAGGTCGCGGCCGAGATCGTCGCGCGCCCCGAGGATGTCGGCGCCGGCCTCGGACGTGGTCTGGCCGCGCTGCGCGCCGGCGGTTTTGCGGTCGATTATCTGGAATTGCGCGACGCCGCCGATCTCGCGCCGGTAGATCGCCTGGCGGCCCCGTCCCGTCTGCTCGTCGCCGCGCGTCTCGGACGCACCCGCCTGATCGACAATATTCCGGTCCTGCCGGAAACCGTCTCCCGCTCCGGCGCATAAAGACCGCCGACAAAAGGCGGAAATATCTCAGGGATGCTCGGTGTTGTGCTGAATGCGCCGGAGATGGTCGTTGATCCGGAACAGCACGATAAGAATTTCGGCATAAATCCGCGCCGCGATCGGTCCGAGGATGATGACCAGAATTCCCTGTGCATCGCCCGTCGCAATGATCATCACAAGCCCGGCGATCACTGTCGCCGCAACCACAATCCAGAAGAGTATCTGGATCAGGATCGGCGTGATCATCACCTCGAAGCGAAGAAACGGGCCCATCGCAGCCTCCGAGCCGGCGGCGCCGGCAAACGGCCCGTCCGCCGTCCCGCTACCGCCATTTTGTGGGAAGCGCGGAGTGTAGATTCAACCTCAAGCCGAATTCAAGCTGCGGCAGGGACGGGTAGTGACCCAGTTCGACTGTTGACCTTGTCATTCTGTGGCGCGGGCGCTGTCGGGCTGACCGCCGGCCGGAGCCGCGGCGGTCGTCCCGAAATGGCGGGATCATCCGCTCCAAACCGAGGCGCTATCAAAGACAAGTCAGCTTGCCGAGGGCGCTTCGGGACCGCCGGCCTCTGGCCGGCTCAGGCGAAGCTTTGCTGCGCGCGATGCCGGCGGGACGCCGGCGGTCCCAAGGAGTTGCTCCGGCGCGGCGACGCCCGCGATCGACAGCCGCAACCGCCGCGATCGCCAATGCCGCCCGTGCTGCTCCTGCTGTCGCGACGGCAAGGGCCGGCACGGTCGAGCGCCGTACCGGCCCTTCGGCTGTCAGCCTCGAAGCGGCGGACGGTCAGACGTCGTCGCTGCCGAAATCGCCGCCGCCGAAATCGCCATCGCCGTAATCCCCCCCGCCGCTATAATCGCCGGCGTAATCGGGACCGCCGCCGGTATAGCCGGGGTCGCCACCCCCGCCATAGTCGCCGGCACCGCTGTCGGCGTAGGAATTATCGACACTCTCGCCGAGACCCGGAGTGGCGGCGCCGCTGTGCAGACTGTTCGCGTAACCCTGACCGAACATCGACGAGATGCCTTGGAACAGCAGCGCGCCGCCGGCGACACCGGCCGCGGTCGCCGCCGCCGAGCGCAGAAACCCGCCACCGCCGCCCCCGAGCATCCCGCCCGCCTGCGGCTGGGCCTGGGGACCCTGCGGCGGATAGCCCGGATTCTGCCCGTATCCCGGCTGCCCATACCCCTGACCCTGCCCATACCCCTGACCGTATTGCGGTGCGCCCTGGGGGCCGCGGCCCCACGGTCCGCCGCGCTGCTCCTGTTGCTGCTGTTGCGGGGCGCTGCGGCCGAACAGACCGCCCAGAAAACTTGTCCCGGCGGATCTCTGGGACTGGGCCTCGGCCAGCTGTTGTTCGAGATCGGCGAGCCGGTTCTGTGCCTCGTTCAGGCTCAAATCCTGGATCAGGACGGTCTGCACGAGGTAATACGCCATATCGGGCTGCTCGCGCAGCGCCTGGCGGATCAGCGCGTCGGCTTCCGCGTCCTTCTGCTGGCCCGCGGCGCCGGCGTTCCTCAGCCGGCTCAGCAAGGTCGTTATCAGATCGCGTTCCTGGGGAGTCATCGACACCTTCCGGCGACAAGGACAAGCCGGCCTCCGATGAAGCCGACGGCGCCGCTGATCGGCGCGGCGGTTATGTGGGGACGGGACGCCGTCGATTTCAATCCGATAGGCTCGGTTGCGGCGCGTTGGCGACCTCCCGGCGCTGCGCTATCTATAGCGGATGATCGTATCGACCCGAGCCTTTGCCGGTTTTGTGCTGGCGGCGAGCGCGCTTGTGCTCGGCACGGCGCTCTCCTCGCAATACTGGGGCGGGCTTGCCCCGTGCGAGCTGTGCGTGTTGCAGCGCTGGCCGTGGGCCGCGGCGATCACGATTTCGATTGTTGCGCTGTTTGTCGGGCATCGCCGGTCGCTGCCCTGGGTGGCGCTGGTGCTGGGGCTTGTCTTTTTTGTCAGCACCGGCTTCGCCTTTTATCATCTCGGTGTCGAACAGGGCTGGGTTGCCGGCCCGAGCGCCTGCACCCCTGCCGCCGGCGGCGCGACGACGCTCGAAGACATGCGGCAACGGATTTTAGGCGCTCCGCTGGTGCGCTGCGACGAGGTGCAATGGTCGCTGTACGGCGTGTCGCTGGCCGGGTGGAACCTGCTGGCCTCCCTCGTGATGGTCGCGATCTGCGCCGCCGTGTTCTGGTACGCCCGGCCGGTGCCTCGGACCGGACCGGTGCGCCGGGCCGCCGGATGACGGCGCGATGAGCATCGACCGTCCGCCCTACCTGCCCGGCGACCCGCCGCCCGACGCGGAGATCGAGCGGATCATCCGCGTCGATCATGCCGGCGAATACGGCGCCGTGCGGATTTACGACGGTCAGCTTGCCGTGACCGGCCGCGGCCGCGCCCGCGACCAGATCCGCCGCATGGCCGAACAGGAGAAGCGCCACCTGGCCGAATTCGAGGATCTGGTGCGGGCGCGCCGGGTCCGGCCAACCGTGCTGCAACCGCTCTGGCATGCGACGGGGTTTGTGCTCGGCGCGGCAACGGCGCTGCTGGGACGCCGGGCGGCGATGGCCTGCACGGTCGGCGTTGAGGAGGTCATCGACGAACATTATCGCGCCCAGGCCGAGCGTCTCGGCGATGCGGAGCCGGCGCTGCGCGAGCGGCTTCTCGCCTTTCGCGCCGACGAGTTGCGCCACCGCGATATCGCGCTGACCTACGGCGCCGCGGAAAGTCTTGGCTTCGAACCGGTATCGGGGGTGGCCAAAGCCGGCTCGCTTCTGGCGATCTGGCTGTCGACGCGGTTTTGATACCCGGCGCCAGGCATCCGGAGACACCGACGGCAAACGGATCGCGGCGAGGCTGCCGGTCGCCGGTTCTTTAACGCCCGGCCGCCGCGACGGTTTTCTTCACCGGCGCCGCCGCTCGGGTCGAGCTGCCGACCGCGACCGGGGCCTCCGGTTCGGCCCTGATCTTTTCGGCCTCAATGACAAAGTCGCGCCAGATCTTGGCCGGCAGATCGCCGCCCGTCACCTTGTCCATCGGGCTGTTGTCGTCATTGCCGACCCAGACCCCGACGACGATATCGGTCGTAAACCCGACAAACCAGGCGTCCCGATAAGAATCGGTTGTCCCGGTCTTGCCGGCGGAGCGCCGGTTGCCGGGTCGCGCCGCCTTGCCGGTTCCCTCGGTCACGACGGCTTCGAGCAGCCGCATCATGTCGAGCCGGTTCCACTCCGGGGGGGTCGGAACCGTCTCGGGTCGCGTATAGAGCGGCCCCGCCTTGGCGTTGATCGCGCGCACCGTATAAGGCTCGATCGTCTTGTTGTTGGTCGCGATCGCATCGATTGCGCGGGTCATCTCGAGCAGCGTCACCTCGGCCCAGCCGAGCGCCAGATCGGGTTCGGCCGGCAGCTTCGACTCGACACCGAGCTTTCTGGCCATTTCGATCACGCGTTCGGCGCCGACCGCCTGCAACAACTGCACGGAGACCGAGTTGATCGAGTCGGCGAACGCTTCGCGCAGCGTCACCTCGCCGCGAAATCTTCCATCGTAGTTCTCCGGCTCCCAATCCCCGATCTTTATCGGCTTGTCGGTGACGACACTGTCCGGGCGGTAGCCGTTGCTCAGCGCCGTCAGATAGACAAAGACCTTGAACAGCGAGCCGGGCTGACGGTGCGCCTGGGTGGCCCGGTTGAACTGACTTTGCAGGTAGTCGCGACCGCCGATCATCGCCAGGATCGCGCCGTCGGGCGCCATTGCGACCAGCGCGGCCTGGCTCGCGTTGCGCCGCGCGCCTTCCCGTTCGAGCCAGAAATTGACGACCCGCTCCGCCGCTTCCTGCAACCGGGGATCGATCGTCGTGGTCACGGCCAGATCGAGCGGCGGGTCGCCGATCAGCCGCTTCACCTCGGCGTCGGCGGCATCGATAAAGTAATTCTGGTTCGGCTCCGGTTCGGGCGCGACCGCGAGCCGGACCGGCTCGGCGCGTGCCGCATCGTATTGCGTCCGGTCGATCATGCCGCTGTCGAGCATCGCCCGCAGCACAACCCGGGCGCGGCGCTGCGCAGCCTTCATATTGCGGCTCGGCGCCAGCGCCGACGGGGCGCGGATCAGCCCGGCCAGCATCGCCGACTGGGCCAGATCGAGATCGCGCGCGGGTTTTCCGAAATACCGCCGCGCAGCGGCGTCCGCCCCGACCGCACCGGCGCCGAAATAGACCGAGTTCAGATATTGGGCGAGGATCTCGTCCTTGCCCAGCCGCGCTTCGAGCCACAGCGCCAGCATCGCCTCCTGCATCTTGCGGCGCAGCGACCGTTCCGGCGACAGATAGCGGACCCGCGCGAGCTGCTGGGTGATCGTGCTGCCCCCTTCGATATCGGAACCGATGAGGTTTTTGACGGCGGCCCGAGCGATGCCGCGCGGGTCGATCCCGGCATGCTCGTAAAACCGGCGGTCCTCGATCGCGACGACGGCCCCGGCGAGATGGGGCGGCAGATCGTCGGCCTCGATCGGATCGCCGCGATAGACGCCGCGCACCGCAAATTTCTCGCCGGCATCGGTGGCATAAATTACCGCGGAAGACGGCAGATCGGCGGAAGCGGCGGGCGACAGCGGCAGCGTAAAGGCGGCATAGGCGAGAAATCCGGCGACCCCCAAAACCCCCGCGGCGCCGACTGCCAGGATCGCGTACAGCATGCGCCGGAGCCGGCCAAACCCCCCGCCAAATCGCGAAATCATCGCCTCCCCTCCCGCTGCTGCGATAGTCGCAGGCGTGTCCGCCTATAACGGCAGGGCGCTCGCCTCCGTTCCGGGATTGACGCCCCGGCATTGACGCCCTGGGATTGACGCTCTGGCGTGCGGTGCCACATCTGAGCGTTGCGGTGCCCGCCTGCTCATCGCGCGAGACCGCAACCATGCCAAGGGAGCCACAATGCCGACGACCCTGAAAGACATGCTGGCCGCCGCCAACGCCGAGGTGCCGCGGGTGCCGCCGGCCGAGGCAAAGGCGCTGATCGAACGCGGCAACACGCTCGTCGTCGATGTCCGCGACGCAGCCGAGCTGCAAAACGGCGGCAAGATCAAGGGTGCGGTGCACGTCCCCCGCGGCATGCTCGAATTCCGCGCCGACCCGGACAGCCCCTACCACAACACTGCCTTCGCGAAAGACAAGACGGTCCTGGTCTACTGCGCCTCGGGCGGGCGCTCGGCGCTGAGCGGCAGGACGCTGAAGGATCTCGGCTATCCCGCCGTGTTCAACATCGGCGGTTTCACGGAGCTGGCCGATGGCGGTGTCGAGACCGAACCGGGCTGACCGCTCCCGCCTTTAGCGATTCTTCCTCCGATCGGCGTTCCGGTCTCCGGGCGAGTACCGGGACGCCGCACGTAGCCTCTTGCGCAAAGCACCCCGCCTGCCGCAAATCGAACGCATGCAGACCGTCAACGATATCCGCACCGCCTTTCTCGACTATTTCGCCCGGCACGGGCACGAAATCGTGCCGTCGAGCCCGCTGGTGCCGCGCAACGACCCGACGCTGCTGTTCACCAATGCCGGCATGGTGCAGTTCAAAAACGTCTTTACCGGGGTCGAGAAGCGCCCGTATCAGCGCGCCGCGACCTCGCAGAAATGCGTGCGCGCGGGCGGCAAGCACAACGATCTCGAAAATGTCGGCTACACCGCCCGGCACCACACGTTTTTCGAGATGCTCGGCAATTTCTCGTTTGGCGACTATTTCAAGGAGCGCGCGATCGAGCTGGCCTGGGACCTTGTCGTGCGCGAGTTCGGCCTCCGGCGCGACCGGCTGCTCGTCACGGTTTATGCCGAGGATGACGACGCCGCGCGCCTGTGGGCGAAGATCGCCGGACTACCGGAACATCGCATCATCCGCATCGCGACCTCGGACAATTTCTGGGCGATGGGCGATACCGGGCCGTGCGGGCCGTGCTCGGAGATTTTCTACGACCACGGCGAGGGCATCCCCGGCGGACCGCCGGGCAGCCCGGACCAGGACGGCGACCGCTTTATCGAGATCTGGAACCTCGTCTTTATGCAGTTCGAGCAGCTGCCGGGCGGCGAGCGCGCGGTGCTGCCGCGGCCGTCGATCGACACCGGCATGGGGCTCGAACGCATCGCCGCGGTCTTGCAGGGCAAGCACGACAATTACGATATCGACCTGTTCCGCGCATTGATCGCGGCCTCGGCCGAAGCCTCCGGGATCGCGCCGGACGGGCCGCAGGCGGTGTCGCACCGGGTCATCGCCGATCATCTGCGCGCCGCGTCCTTTCTGATCGCCGACGGCGTGCTGCCGAGCAAGGAGGGGCGCGGCTATGTGCTGCGCCGCATCATGCGCCGCGCGATGGGACATGCGCACATTATGGGGTGCAAGGAGCCGCTGATGTGGCGGCTCGTACCGGCGCTCGTAACGCAGATGGGCGCTGCCTACCCTGAATTGATCCGGGCGCAGCCGCTGATCACCGAGACGCTGCGCCTTGAAGAGACCAATTTCAAGCAGACGCTGGAGCGCGGGTACGAAGAACTGCGTGTCTTAACAGGTAATTACGGCGAAATGTTCGGGCCGGGTTTAGATCAATCGCAGAAGATTCTTGCGGGATCAGCGGCATTCTCTCTTTACGATAGCCGTGGATTTCCGCTCGACATGACCCAGGATATCTTGCGCCGGCATGGGATGAGCGTAGACGTGGCTGGTTTTGAAGCCGAGATGGAGCAGCAGCGTGAACGATCGCGCGCAGCATGGGCCGGCTCGGGCGAGGCAGCCACCGACATGGTATGGTTTCGGTTGCGTGACGAGGTCGGTGCGACCGAGTTCCTTGGCTACGATACCGAAATGGCGGAAGGGGTTATTTGGGCCATTCTGAAGGGAGAGGACAACGTCCACGCAGCGCATGCCGGCGAAGAGGTCGCGCTTGTCGTGAACCAGACGCCGTTTTATGGCGAATCCGGCGGTCAGCTCGGTGACACGGGGGTCATTTTTTCGCCCAGTGGCGGCGAGTTCGAGGTACGCGACACACAGAGAAAAGCGGGCGACGTTATCGTCCATTTTGGGCTGGTTAAGCACGGCATGCTTGCAATCGGTAACACGGTCGAATTGCGGATCGATCGCACCCGACGGCGGCGGCTCCGCGCCAACCACTCGGTCACGCATCTGCTGCACCAGGCATTGCGGCACCGGCTCGGCGAGCATGTGACACAGAAGGGTTCGCTGGTCGCGCCGGACCGGCTGCGCTTCGATTTCAGCCACCCGAAGCCGCTGACCCCGGAGGATGTCGCGGCGATCGAGGGCGAGGTCAACATGCGCATCCGCGACAATGGCGAGGTGCGCACCCGGCTTCTGACCCCGGAGCGCGCCGTCGCCGAGGGCGCGCTGGCGCTGTTCGGCGAGAAATACGGCGAGGAGGTCCGGGTCGTCGCGATGGGTGCGGCCGACGATCCGGGGCGGCCCTATTCGGTCGAATTGTGCGGCGGCACGCATGTCCGGCGCACCGGCGATATCGGGTTGTTCAAGATTATTGGTGAAAGTGCAATCGCCTCCGGGGTGCGCCGCATCGAGGCGCTGACCGGCGCCGCGGCGGAGGCTCACATCGCCGCCGAGGAGGCGTTGCTGCGGCAGGCCGCCTCGGCGCTGCGCACCAGCCCGGCCGAGCTGCCGGCGCGGCTCTCCCGGCTTGTCGAGGAAAACCGCCGCATCGAACGCGAACTGGCCGAGGCGCGCCGGGCGCTGGCGATGGCCGGTCCGACCGCCGCGCCTTCCGGTGCCGGGCAGGCGGCATCCCCGGCGAAACGGATCGGCGATGTCGCCTACGAGGCGCGGCTGGTCGAGGATGTTCCGGGGCGCGAGTTGCGCGGGCTGGCCGACGATCTGAAGCGGCGCATCGGTTCCGGGGTCGTCGCGATCGTGTCGCGCGCCGAGGGCAAGGCCGCAATTGTCGTCGGCGTGACATCGGATCTGACCGGCCGGTTCGACGCCGTCGAACTGGTGCGGACCGGCGCCGAGGCGCTTGGCGGCAAGGGCGGCGGCGGAAGGGCCGACATGGCGCAGGCCGGCGGCCCCGATCCCGACCGTGCCGAGGCGGCGCTGAACGCGATCGAACAGGCGCTCCGGGTCCGGGCGGCAAAGGGAGCCATGACAGAGGGAGCCATGACAGAGGGCGCGGCGGCGCTGTCTTGATCCGGGGCCTGATCCAGGCCGCCCGCGGGAATACGCACGATTCGCTGCCCGGTTGAATCGCCGGCGGTGCCGCCGGCTGCGAGTGCCAGACAAACAGCGGCAAACGCACCCCTGTCGACGCCGCGGGCCGCCTTACCCGATGATCGAGGCGGCAGCGGCGCGGAAGGCGGCAACGGTTTCTCTCCTCCCCGCTTCCGGGAGGATCGGGGTGCGGGCGGCGACAAATTTTTCCACGGCAAATGGCAGGATCGGTTTTGCTGCGCTCGCTCTGCTGGCTCTCGCCGTGCTCGCGCTGGCGGGGTGCGAAAACATACAGCGGCGCGGCCTCGACCCGCTCGCCGTCAGCGGCCGGCTGACCGCCGCGCCGGTCAGCCACGAGGCGCTGATGCGCATCGCCGCGGCAGCGCGCGGCGGCGGCGATCTCGACACGGCCGTCAGCCTGTACCGGCGCGCCGCCGAGCTGGACCCGGCCGACCCCGCCCCGTTCGCCGCTGCCGGCGACACGCTTGTCGAGATGGGCCGGATCAACGAGGCGATCGTGGCCTACCGCGCGGCATTGACGCGCGAGCCGCGCGACCCCGCTTCATTGCGCGGTCTCGCCCGCGCCTATCTGCGCAGCGGCAAACCCGAGCTTGCGCTGGAGCCGCTCGGCGTCGCCCACGCTCAGACGCCCGATGATCCGAAACTGCTGCAACTGCTTGGGGTCGCGGAGGATTTTACGGGGCGGCACGCGGCGGCGCAGACCCGTTATTCCCGCGGTCTCGACCTCGCGCCGGGGGATCGCGGGTTGTCGGTCAATCTGGCGCTGTCGCTGGCGCTGTCGGGGCGGTACGGCGATGCAGTCGCGGTCTTGAGCCCGATCGCGCTCGGTCCGGCCGGCACCCCGAGCGAACGCCAGAATCTGGCGCTGATCTATGCGCTGCAAGGCGACGCTGCGGCGGCCGAGCGGATCGCTCTGCTCGATCTCGACCGGCAAGCGGCGACGCGGCAGCTGGCCTATTACGACACGCTGCGGCTTCTGCCGCCGGAAGCGCGGACCCGCGCGATCCGGTCGATATCGACAAACACCACCGGCGGGCGCCCGCCGACGAGCTGACGACGCGCTGCCGGCTTCGAACGGCAGCCGCCCGAAAGGCTGAGCGGCTGCGTTACTTCAGTTACTTCAGACCGTAAAAGCCCATCGCACCGCCGGCCATGATCTGGTGCTGCGTCTCTGGCGACAGACCCTTGATGCGCTCGCGCACCATGTCGGGAGCGCCGGGGAAGAACCCGTCCGGGTGCGGGTAGTCGGTCGCCCACATGATCTTGTTCGGCCCGACATAATCGGCGAGCACCTTGAGGCTGCCCTCGACCGGCTCGAACGAGATCCAGCAATTGCGCTGGAACAATTCGCTCGGCCGGGTCTTGAGACCGGAATCGTTGAAGCCCTGGTCGTCAAAATGGCGGTCCATCCGGTCAAGCCATGGCGCGATCCAGCCACCGCCCGATTCGAGAAAGCCGACGCGCAGCTTCGGGTGCTTTTCGACGACACCGCCCCAGATCACAGCGAGACAGGCCAGCATCATCTCCATCGTGTGGGTGATGATGTGGCGGGCGCCGCGCGCCTCGAACCGGTCCATCCCGACCTGCGGCATGCCGGCCGAGGCGCCCTCGTGAAACCCGACCGATATGTCGAGATCCTCGGCGGCGGCCCAGAACGGCTCGTACATCGGGTCGTTGATCATCGTGGTGCCGTGATACGGGTTCGGCCGGATGAAGACGCCCTTGAAGCCGAGTTCCTTGCGCGCGAAACGCATCTCGGCGACCGCCAGATCGACATCCTGCAACGGCAGCATCGCGACGCCGAACAGCCGGTCGGGGTAGGGTTTGCAGTAATCGGCGAGCCAGCGATTATAGGCCCGGCAGGTCGCGGCGGCGAGTTGCGGATCGTGGATCGCGCCCGAGAACAGACCGAGGCTCGGATAGAGGAACGCGGCGTCGATCCCGTCGGCGTCCATGTCTGGGATGCGCTTGTGCGGATCGAACCCGCCCGCCTTGCCTTCCTTGTACTCCATCGTGTCGTCGGCGACGACGCCCTGACGCGCGCCGACCGCGCCGATGCCGCCGATGCCGCGCTGCGCGTTGCCGACCGCGTGCTCCTCGATGACGAGCCGCTCCTTGCCGGTCGCATTATCCTTGACGATGCGCGGCGCCCGGTCGCGGAACTTTGGATCGATGTATTTGTCCCAGAGATCGAGCGGCTCCAGGATATGGCCATCGGCATCGACGACGTTGTAGGCGCGGGTCATCAGGTTTCCTCTCCGGTGTTTGACAGGGATGCGGCATCCTAGCGCAGCGCCGCTCCGGATGCGAGCCTGAATGTCGTTCGATATGCCGAACGCCTCCGGGTCGTCCGGCACGAGGCGGGGTCCGCGTCGTGCCGGACCAAATCCGCGGCCAAATCCGGCGCTGGCCCGGAGGCGCGTCGCAGATCTCTTCGAGCGCCTTCCGGCTTAAAGCGCCGTCACCGCTGTTCCGGCTTCCCCAAAAGCGCGGACAGGCCGGAACGCGCTGTCGCGGCGGCTGTTCCGCCGTGACGGACCACTCGGTGGAACCCGGGAATGCAGGATGCGGATTGCTTGAGCACCGGTCTGACCCTGATGGCGGAACAGCGTTTCGCCGAAGCGGTCGCGGTCTTTGGTATTGCGCTGCGGCGCTGCCCGGGCGATCCGACGCTGCATTATCTGCGCGGCGAGGCGCTGTTTCTGCAACGCCGCCTCAACGAGGCGCTGGACAGCCACGCGGCGGCGACCCGTCTCGCTCACAGGATCGGTGTCGATCGCGGCGCCGCGATGAGCGGTCTGGTGCCCGGCGATTTCGGCTGGATGAGCCATATGCTGCGCGGCGATTTCGCCAGCGCCTGGTGTCTCGCCGACACGGATCGCGAGCGCCGCCGCCGCGCCGGAATTACCGGTGCCGATTGGCCGCGGCACATGCGGCCGGTATGGGACGGGGCCGCGCTGGAAGGCGCACGCGTTCTGGTGCGCTGCTATCACGGGCTGGGCGATACGATCCATTTTTCCCGCTATCTGCCGCTCCTGGCCGAGCGCGCGGCGCTTATCCGCGTCGAAGCGCAGCCGGAGTTGATCCCGTTGCTGCGCACCCTGCCGGGGCGTTTCGATCTGATCCCGCTCGGAGAGGAGGACCATCCGCCGGCGCGGTTCGGGTGCGACGCCGAGATCGACGTTACCGAATTGCCGCACGCGTTTCGCACGACACTCGGCACGATCCCGGCCGCGATCCCGTATCTGCGCGCCGCGCCGGAGCGGTCGGAAGAGGCGGCGCGATGTTTTTCCGAAGCACCCGAGGGGCCGCGGATCGGACTGGTCTGGGCCGCCGGCGCCTGGAAACCGGAGCGCTCGGTCGCGCTGGAGCGGCTCTCGCCGCTTGCCGCGGTGCCCGGCATTGTCCTCGTCAATCTGCAACGCGGCCCGGAATACCAGAGCTGGCGCAAAGCGCCCACGTCGCTGCCGATGATCGAAGTGTTTGATACCGACGCGATCGCCGATACCGCCGCGACGATCGCCGCTCTCGAGCTGGTCATCACGGTCGATACGATGGTCGCGCATCTCGCCGGCGCGCTCGGCGCCCCGGTGTGGCTGATGCTGCATGTCGCCGCCGACTGGCGCTGGCTGCTCGACCGCTGCGACAGCCCGTGGTACCCGACGATGCGCCTGTTCCGGCAGAAGCGGCCCGGCGATTGGGATTCTGTGGTCGCCGAGGTCGCGGCCGCGCTGCGGCAGGCGAGACCCTGATCAATATAGGCGATACCGCCGCACCGCCCCGGTCATGCCAGCGGAACCGCACCGCCGCCGGCAAGTTCTCCATAGAGAGCCGATGCGACAGGGACGCGCGGTGCGTGAGGGGTTCAATACATGGCCGGCAAGCCTCAGCGGCGAAAAAACAGCGGCCCGGCGGCAATGGCCCGCCGCAAGGATGCCATCGATCGCGGTCTGACCGGCGACAAGGTGCCCGGTTTCGACCCCGCCGCCGCGCCGCTCGGCACCGACGACGAAGCCGCCGGCGCGCCGCCCGCGGCGTCGGACCCGCCGCTCCCCGAAGCAGTACGCGCCGATCCGGCGGGTTTGGCGGCCGATCCGGGCGGCACCGACCGGCGCCGTTACCGCATGCAGGACAGGCTGGTCTGGCCGGCGATCGCGATCGCGGTGCTGATCGCGCTCGCGATCGTCGTTTCCGTGCTGTTCGCCTGGAGCTGATCCGGTCGGTTCTCGAACCGAGTGCCGCCCCGCTTACTCCGCCGCGGCCAGCGCCGGCGACGACGGCGCGCGGAAGCGGGCGAGCAGATCGGCCTCCTTCGCCTTGGCGCGCGTCAAATTCGCCTCCTTGACGTGACCGAAGCCGCGAATGTCGAGCGGCAGACGGGCGAGTTCGACCGCGACGGGGTGGTTCTCCGGCGACAGACCGCGCTCGATCTCGTCGAGAACGGTTTCATACGCCACGATCAGATGCCGCTCGGCGCGACGCTCGGCGGTGCGGCCGAAAATGTCGAACGCGGTGCCGCGCAGCCGGCGCATCCGTGCGAGCATGCGGAACACGCCGAGCATCCACGGGCCGTACACCTTTTTCTTCAGGTGGCCGGTGGCCGGATCGCGGTCAGCCAGCAGCGGCGGCGCGAGATGAAAGCGCAATTCGTAGGGACCCTCGAACTGCTCGGCGACCCGCGCCGCAAAATCGGTCTCGGCATAGAGACGGGCGACTTCGTATTCGTCTTTATATGCCATGAGTTTGAACAGCGCGCGGGCGGCCGTCTCGGTCAGCGCCATGTTCTCTGCGCAACGCGCTCTCTCGACCTCGCGCAGGCGCCGGATGCGCGCGGCGTAGCGCTCGGCATAGGCGGTATCTTGATATTGAGTCAGAAAGGCGACCCGGCGCGCGATCAGTTCGTCGAGGCTCTCCGACGGGCAATGGCTCTCCGGCACGGCACCGGCCGGCACGGCGCGCGCTTCGACCGACGCCGGATTGAGCGCGGCGCGGCGGCCCCAGTCGAACGCCTTCCGATTAAACTCGACGGCAACTCCGTTCAATTCGATCGCGCGCTCAATCGAAGCCGCCGAGACCGGCACAAGACCTTTCTGATAGGCATAGCCGAGCATGAACAGATTGCTGGCGATCGAATCGCCGAGCAGCCCGGTCGCCAGCCTTGTCGCGCCGATAAACTCGGCACCGCCCTGCCCGACCGCCGCCGAGATGCCGCCGCGCAGATCGCGGCCCGGAAACGGCAGGTCCGGGTTGCGGGTGAAATCGCCGGTGATGATCTCGTGGCTGTTGACGACGGCGCGTGTCGTTCCCGGCGCCGCCTTCGACAGCGCCTCAGGGCTGGCGGATACGACCAGATCGCAGCCGAGCAGCAGCCGCGCGCTGCCGGCGGCGATGCGGACGGCATGAAGCTGGTCCGGGTGCTCGGCGATGCGCACATGGCTCATCACCGCGCCGCCCTTCTGCGCCATGCCGAGCTGGTCGAGCACGGCAACGCCCTTCCCCTCCAGATGCGCCGCCATGCCGAGCAGCGCGCCGATTGTCACGACCCCGGTGCCCCCGACCCCGGTGACGAGGATGCCGTATGGCTCGGCCAGGGCGGGCAGCGCCGGCTCCGGCAGCGATGGCAGGTCGCTCCCGCTCAAATCGGCGGGACTGCGCTTGCGCAGGCTGCCGCCATGCACGGTCACAAAACTCGGGCAGAAGCCTTTGAGGCAGGAAAAATCCTTGTTGCAGCTCGACTGGTCGATCGCGCGCTTGCGTCCGAATTCGGTCTCGACCGGCACGACCGACAGACAGTTCGAGGCCGCCGAGCAGTCGCCGCAACCCTCGCAAACCAGATCGTTGATAAAGACGCGCTGCGGCGGGTCCGGAAACCGGCCGCGCTTACGGCGGCGGCGTTTTTCGGCGGCGCAGGTCTGATCGTAAACAATCGCGGTGACCCCGCCAATCTCGCGCAATTCGCGCTGTACCTGATCGAGTTCGTCGCGGTGACGCACCGTCGCGCCGTGCGGAAACTGGGTGCCGGGCGGGTATTTGTGCGGCTGGTCGCTGACGATGACGACTTGGCGCACGCCCTCGGCGGCGAGCTGCGCCGCGACCCGCGGCACCGTCAGACTGCCGTCGAGCGGCTGGCCGCCGGTCATCGCGACCGCGTCGTTGAACAGCACCTTGTAGGTCATCGTGACCCCGGCGGCGACCGCGGCGCGGATCGCCAGGACGCCGGAATGCGTATAGGTGCCGTCGCCGATATTGGCGAAGACATGCGGGGTCTCGACAAACGGCGCCTGCCCGATCCACGCCGCGCCCTCGCCGCCCATCTGCGTAAAGGTCGCGGTGTTGCGGTCCATGAATTGCGACAGGTAGTGACAGCCGATCCCCGCGAGCGCGCGGCTGCCTTCCGGGACCCGTGTCGAGGTGTTGTGCGGACAGCCGGAGCAGAAATACGGCGTGCGCGCGAACGGCACGACATTGGCGCCCGTTGGACCGCCGATCTGCCGCTCGCGCGCGTCGAGACGGGCGACCCGCTCGGCCAGCCACTCCGGAGCGCCCAGCGCGGCGAGCCGCCGGGCGATGATCCGAGCAATCTGCGCCGGCGACAATTCGCCGTTCGACGGCAATATCCAGTCGCCGCTCTCGTCGAATTTCCCCACCACGCGCGGCCGCCGGTTGGCGGGCCAATTATAGAGAAGCTCCTTGAGCTGGGTCTCGATAACGGCGCGCTTTTCCTCGACGACCAGCACCTCGTCGAGACCTTCGGCGAAGCGCCTGATGCCATCCGGTTCCAGCGGCCAGGACATCGCGATCTTGTAAAGCCGCAATCCCAGCGCGGCAGCCTCCTGCTCGCCAATACCGAGTTCTTCCAATGCCTGCCGGACATCGAGATAGGATTTGCCGGTTGTCGCGATGCCAAAGCGGGGGCGCGGCGGATCGATGACAACGCGGTCGAGCCGGTTGGCGCGGGCGAAGGCGAGCGCGGCCGGGATCTTGAACCGGTGCAGCCGGGCTTCCTGATCGAGCGGCGGGTCGGGCCAGCGGATGTTGAGACCACCAGGCGGCATCGCGAAATCCGGGGGCAGGACGATCTCGACCCGGCCGGGATCGACCGAGATCGAGGCCGAGCTGTCCATCGTCTCGGCGACGGTCTTCAGCGCCACCCAGCAGCCCGAATAGCGCGACATCACCCAGCCGTAGAGACCGAGATCGAGAATGTCCTCGACACCGGCCGGGTTCAGCACCGGGACCAGCGCGTCGATAAACGCGAATTCGGACTGATGCGCCAGGGTCGAGGATTTGCAGGTGTGATCGTCGCCGGCCAGCGCCAAGACGCCGCCGTTGGGCGCGGTTCCGGCTGAGTTGCCGTGCTTGAGCGCGTCGCCGCTGCGGTCCACCCCCGGCCCCTTGCCGTACCAGACCGCGAAAACGCCGTCATATCTGGCGCCGGGGAAAAGCCCGATCTGCTGGCTGCCCCATACCGCGGTGGCGGCCAGTTCCTCGTTGATCGCGGGCTGGAACTTGATGTGGTTGCGCTCGACAAAGCGGCGCGCGCTCCACAGCGCCTGATCGAACCCGCCGAGCGGCGAGCCGCGATAGCCGGAAATAAAACAGCCCGTATTGATCCCCGAAGCCGCGTCGCGCTGGCGCTGCAACATCGGCAGGCGCACCAGCGCCTGCGTGCCGGTCAGGTAAATCCGGCCCTTTTCGAGCGTATATTTGTCGTCGAGCGTCACCGCCGCCAACGCATTCGGCCGATCGGCCATCGCGGACTCCCGCATCCTGTGCGCGTCTTGCGGGCCAAAGGTAGTGATTCGCTGCCCGCGGCTCAACGACAGCCGGGTCGTCAGCCGCCTTTGCGGCGATTTTTGCGCGATGCGGGCGGTAAACCGGCGACTTATTCTTATATAGTCAAGCGACGGCATTGCGCGGGCGCGGCTTGCGGAGTAATCCCCGCCCGCATGCCTTTTCTTTAAACGGCAAATGATGACAGCAACCGACCCGCATCGCGTGCCGCTCGACCCGGCGTTGCTCGCCTCGCTGCGCCAGCGTCTCGGCGACCGGCTGTCAACCTCTCCGGCCGTCCGCGAGCAGCACGGCAGGGACGAATCCTATCACGCGCCGCACCCTCCGGACGCGGTCGTCTTTGCGCAAAGCACCGAAGAGGTCGCGGCGATCGTCGGGCTGTGCGCCGAATACAAGATTCCGGTCATTGCGTTCGGCACCGGCACCTCGCTCGAAGGTCACGTCGCGGCGCTGCACGGCGGGGTCTGCATCGATCTGTCGCGGATGAACCGCATTGTGCGGGTCAACGCCGAAGATCTCGACGCCACAGTCGAAGCGGGTGTCACGCGCAAACAGCTCAACGAATACTTGCGCGATACCGGGCTTTTCTTTCCGATCGATCCCGGCGCCGACGCCTCGCTCGGCGGCATGGCGGCGACGCGCGCCTCGGGCACCAACGCGGTGCGTTACGGGACGATGCGCGAGAACGTTCTGGCGCTGACCGTGGTCCTGGCCGACGGCCGGATCATCCGCACCGCCCGGCGCGCCCGCAAATCCGCTGCCGGGTACGATTTGACCCGGCTGTTTGTCGGCTCGGAAGGCACGCTCGGCATCATCACCGAGGTGACGGTGCGGCTGTACGGCATCCCCGAGGCGATCTCCGCGGCGGTCTGCGCCTTTCCGACGATCGGGGCGGCGGTGGACACGGTGATCCAGACGATCCAGAGCGGCGTGCCGGTCGCGCGAATCGAGCTGCTCGACGAGGCGCAGATCGATGCGATTAACAAATATTCAAAATTAAATCACAAAATCGCGCCAACACTGTTCTTTGAGTTTCATGGCAGCAATGCAGGCGTCGCGGAGCAGGTGGCGATGGTCGAGGCGCTCGCGACCGAGCAGGGCGGTGACGATTTTCGCTGGGCGACCAGTCCCGAAGAACGCTCGAAACTGTGGCAGGCGCGCCACGACGCCTATTACGCGGCGCTGGCTTTGCGTCCTGGATCAAAGGGTTGGCCGACCGATGTGTGCGTCCCGATCTCGCGTCTGGCCGAGTGCATCGGCGAGACAAAACGCGATCTCGCGCAATCGGCGATCCCGTCGGCGCTCGCCGGCCATGTCGGCGACGGTAATTTCCATCTGATTTTTATGATCGATCCACAGTCATTGGAAGAAATCGCCGAAGCAAACCGGCTCAATGCTCGAATGGTGGCCCGCGCGCTCGCAATGGAGGGCACGTGTACCGGTGAACACGGCATCGGGTACGGCAAAATGGACTTCCTTCTTGCCGAGCATGGCGAGGCGGTGTCTGTGATGCGTAGCATCAAGCAGGCGCTCGACCCGGATAATATTTTAAATCCTGGGAAGATTGTCAGGATGCCGCCCGATCAGCTTGCGCCGGCGAAGTAGAGCGTGAACAGCGGCAGGCGGAACCAATAAAATCCTTTGCTTTGTTAACTTTTGCCGTTAATATCTTGGCTGCCGGCAGGGATGTCTCTGTCAGGCAATCGGCGAGACGCCGGCCCGCGACATCGTTCCCGTCACGTTTCCTGTGATCGGCGCCCCCAGGTGTACCGGTATTGAAGTGATGCCGTCCGCCGACGGGTCGAGCGCAGCAAGGAAGGTTAGGTAGATTCAAGGTCTTTGGTAATGGGAAAATCGAATAAAAGAGGAAAAATTCCGCAATCGGACTGGCCGCTGATCATGGCCCGGTACGAGGCGGGGGAGACGCTCGCCAGCATCGCGCGGACATACGATTGCTCGCCGCCGGCGATCAGCTATGTGGTCAGCAAGAGCCGTGCCCGGCTTCCGGCCCGCGACAGTTCGGTCGCGACCCCGAGCGGGCCGGAAGCGCAGTTGATTAAGGCGACGGCGAGCGAACCCGTCGAGACCGGCTCCAGCCGGCGTTCGCGCCTTGATGCGCCGGCTGCACACGGCGGTGCGGCACATGGCGGTGCGGAACGGCGCGCCGAGGCGATGGCGACGGGGTCCGATATCGCCGCCGCGCCCGACGCGCAGCGGCTCGGCGGGGAGCGCTACCAGCGCACGCCCCCGGAGAAGGACGGGCTCCTGCGCGATGGCGCCGCCATTCGCGACCCGCGGCCATCGTCTGCCCACACATCTATGCAAGTGCCCGGCGAAGGCGGAGACGGGCGGCTCGCACCGGCCGAGACCATGCAGCGGCAAGCGGCGGCGTCGCCGCAGTTGCGGGGCGAGGGGGACACGCGTCACAGACTGCACCTTCCGCTCGGTAATGGCACCGCTTCGCACAACGGTTCTTCCGAGTTTCTATTCCCCCCGGCGGACCGGTCCGTCGCCGACATCAGCCGACCCGCCCAGGCGCACGCGAACCGACCGCTTCCTCCGCCACCGGGCCGCCCGGCGGCGACCGGATTTTCCGAGGCCGGACCGGCTCCCGAACAGCTGCTCCGCCAAGGCGGGCAGCAGACCGGCTCCGCCGCCGCCGGCAAGCAGGGCGCAGGCGCGTTTATCGATCACGAGCTGCGCGCCCGCGTCGATACCGATATCGCCGTCTTCCTCGCCGCTTTTGACGCCGCCCTGACGCAGGACACGCAGGAGAACCGCTCGGCGCTGCGCGAGGCCACCCATCGACTGCTGCGGGCCGGGGCTCGTACAACCATCGAGCTCGAACGCCTGGAGGCACGGATGCCTCTGAAGGCGCATGACCGCGGCGGCAGCGATCCCGGTGCTTGGCGCCAACGCTGACCCTCCCGGCCCGCCGGCGCCCCCCGCTGCGGGCGGTGATCGGGGATAAAAAAGGGCGCCGCTCCGGGCGCCCTTTTGCCGATATCCGCGTGCGGCGGGCTATCCGGCGTCTTTGCCGAGCGTCACCCCGACATAGCGGGAGGTGCCGTTTCTGCTCAACAGCAACAGTGCGTTCTTCTGCGGCGAGTTCGCGATCTGCTGCAGCTTCCGCGCCGCCGCGTCCGGGTCTCTGACCGGCTCCTGATTGATCGAGACCAGGACGTCGCCGCGCGCCAGACCGAACGACTCCGCCGGGCTGCCGCGCTCGATCCCGGTGATGACAACCCCCTGCACATCGCGGCCGACCTGCATCCTGCGGCGCAGATCGGGGGTCAGCTCGGCGAGGCGCATGCCGAGCGCCTCGGCCCTGTCCGCCTCGGCGGGTTCGCTGCTGCGGACGGATGCCGTTTGCGGGGTCTCCGGCGCCTCGCCGAGCATGACGCTCAGCTGTCTTTGCTGTCCGTTGCGCCACACTGTGATCGGCGCGGTGATTTCCGGCGCCGCGGTCGAGACCAGCCGCGGCAGATCGCGCATCCGTTTCAGATCGGTGTTGTTAAACGACAGGATCACATCGCCCTGTTGCAGACCGGCGCGGGAAGCCGGGCTGTTCGGCGTGACATTGGCGACCAGCGCGCCGCCCTCGCCGCCGAGGCCGAGGCTGGCGGCGATGGCTGGCGTGACCTCCTGGATCTGCACCCCGAGCCAGCCGCGGCTGACCTTGCCGTGCTGCTGGATCTGCTCGACGACGTGTTGCGCGACATTCGAGGGCACCGCGAAGCCGATCCCGACGCTGCCGCCGTTTGGCGAATAGATCGCCGTGTTGATGCCGATCACCTCGCCATTGCTGTTGAAGGTCGGTCCGCCCGAATTGCCGCGGTTGATCGGCGCGTCGATCTGCAAGTAATCGTCGAACTGGCCCGAGCGGAGGTCGCGTCCGCGCGCCGAGACGATGCCGGTCGTCACGCTGCCGCCGAGCCCGAACGGATTGCCGACCGCGATGACCCAGTCGCCGACCTGCGCCGCGCTGCTGTCGCCGAACGCGACATAGGGCAGCGGGTTGTCCGCGTCGATCTTCAGCACCGCGATATCGGTGCGCGAGTCGCGGCCCAGCACGCGTGCCGGATATTTGCTGTTGTCTTGCAGCACGACCTCGACCTTTGAGGATTTGCCGATGACATGATTGTTGGTCACGACGATCCCGGACGGATCGATGATAAAGCCGGAGCCGAGCGAAATCCGCTTGCGGCCCTCGCGGTTCGGACCTTCGGAAAACGGACCCGGTATCCTGCGACCGCCCTCGTCGTCATTGTCGAAGAAGCGGCGCATAAAATCCTCGAACGGCGAGCCGCGAAACTGCTCGGGTATCTGCCGCCACCGCTCGGACCTTTCCTCGGATCGGTCAAAGCCCATCATCTCGGGGCCGGATCTGTCGGTGACCGAGATGTTGACCACGGCCGGCAGCACCCGTTTGACGAGCGGCGCAAAACTCTGCTGCGGCAGCACTGGCGCGCCCTGCGACAGCGGCGGAACCGCGTTCTGCGAAGTATTCTGCGCCCAGACCAGCGGCGACAGCGCGAGCGTGGCGCCGAGACCGAACCCGACGGCGGCGGCGCGCGTCTTGCCGAACCGGGGTTGGCGGCCGGAGCCGGCCGGATGTTCCGTCATGCGAGCATTCTCCTGATGCACGAGTGATCGCCCGCAACATGGCAGAACAACCTGACAGGGTGCTTTCAGTTGGATTAATTCGCCGTAATGTCGGGCAGGCAACACCGGATCGCGCGCTGGTTCCGCCCGCCGGATCGCGGTAGGCTGCCGGCTCGACCGCCGCAGCAGGGGAATCCGATGAGCCGTTACCGCGAGATCGCTGTCGCCGAGATGGACCCGGCGCAAAAGCGCGTCCACGATCAGATCGTCTCCGGCAAGCGCGGCCGGTTTGGCGGCCCGTTCCAGTTGCTGATCCGCGCTCCCGGCGTCTGCGAGCACGCCGCGCCGCTCGGCGAGTATCTGCGCTGGGGCACTTCTCTCCCTGACCGGCTGTCGGAGCTGGCGATCATCGCAACCGCCCGGTTCTGGCGCGCGCAGTACGAATGGTACGCGCATGCGCCGCTGGCCGAGAAGGCGGGGGTGCCGGCCGCCGCGATTGAGGCGATCCGCACCGGCGGCACGCCGGTGTTCGAGGCGGCCGATGAAAAGCTCGTCTATCGCGTCTGCCAGGAACTGTTCCGGACGCAGCGCCTGTCGGACCGGAGCTTTAGCGAGGCGATCGCCGCGTTCGGCGAGCGCGGCGTTGTCGAGATCGTCAGCATCATCGGTTATTACACGCTGATTGGGAACACGCTCAACGTGTTCCAGGTATCGCTGCCGGACGGCGAAGAACTGCCGTTTCCGGAATGACCGGCGGCAGCCGCTCCCGTTTGTAGCCGCAGGATGGGCTGAGCGTATGCGAAGCCCGTCACGTCGCGGCCGAACAGGATGGGCTTCGCAGTGCTCAGCCCATCCCACAATTCATACCATCGCTACTTTTCAAGCGATTTGAGGTAGGCGATCAGATCGTCGACCTGCTCGGTGTCGAGTTCGTCGAATTGCGGCATTTCCGGGTGCCCCGTTTTGATGCCCTCGGCCAGCGCCTCGGTCAGATGCTCGACCGGGTAACGCTCGTGCAGCGTGCGGAACGGCGGCGCCTTGGCGAGCGGGCTATCCCCCGAAGACCCGATCGCATGACAAATGCCGCAATTCTGCTCGGCGAAGGTTCGGCCGCGTTCGACCGCCGCCTTGTCGGCATCCTCGGCGGGAGCGGATGCCGCCGCGGCGAGCGCACCCGTAATGACGGCCGCGACCGTGACCGCGACGATGCGCCTCAGCCGCATGCGCATCAGCCTCTTCGCATCAATCCGGGGCGAAACGTTTCGGCAGCATCGCGTGGATGCCCTTGTTGCCGTCGACAAGCTGCGTCACCCGCATATCGACCGCAAGACTGGCGAACATATAAGCGTCCTCGCGCGCCAGACCCATGCGCTCGCCGATCAGATCGATCATCGCGCGCAGCGCGTCCTTGGCCGCGTCGTCGAGGTCCTCGTTGAAGGCCATCGTGATGTAATGCGTCGGCGTCTCGGCGCGCGGCAGCTTGAAATCGAGGTCCTTGCGCAATGTCAGCCGGAACGAACCTGACAGCGCGGTTTCGAGCGCGGTGATGCAGACCTCGCCGTCGCCCTGCACACCGTGCCCGTCGCCGACCGAGAACAGCGCGCCCGGCGCCCACACCGGCAGGTACAAGGTCGTGCCGGCGACCAGCTCCTTCAGATCCATATTGCCGCCGAATTCGCGCGGCTGGATCGAACTGCACGCGCCGTAGACCGGCCGCGGCGCCACCCCCATCACGCCAAAAAACGGCGCCAATTCAATCTCGATCCCGATCGGCAGGGTCGCCACGCCGCGCTGGCGGTCGATGCCGCTGTGCCAGGTTTTCGATATCGGGAAGTCCTCGGGCAAGGTGCCGACCAGCGGCCGGATGCGCGTATAGCCCCAATTCTGCCGCGGCTCGATCGACAATATGTCGATCTGCAACACGTCGCCCGGCGCCGCGCCTGCGACGGCGACCGGTCCGGTCAGGATATGCGCGCCGAGCCGAGGGGTCATCGCCTCGTGGATCGCGCGATGATCGGCGAGGATTTCAAAACCCGGATCGGACGGCAGGATGTCGCGCCCGCCGGACACGCAGTCGAGCGTGACCGTATCACCCGAGGCGACCGTCACAACCGGCGGCAGCGCCGAGTCGAAAAACCCCCAATGGCAATGCTCCGGCCGGCATGAAACGGTGTGATGCGTTGACATGGCTTCCCTCTCCAAGTGCCAACAACCTGTACTGATGTCCTTGACGAGCGCTCAATTCGACAATGCTGGCTCGCTTTGATCTACCAGCTCTAGCTCGGATGTCAGACTCTCAACTGATAAATCCTCAAGCTTCAAACGGTATAAGATAACATGACCGTGTTCCACACCCAATTGACTATCCATCATCAATTGTGCAAGCTTGGTGCCATCTATAAGGGTTATGGGCGCTCTCTGAGGATCATTCGCATCCTCAAGTGCCTGAGAGGTGAATGCGCCTGAGGTAACGAGAAGTCCAGCTTCGTGAATACTTAGCGAGCCTCGCAAGCTTTGAACAATTGGCCGACCAACACTTTGCTGGCGTTTTACCTGAATGGAGGTCTTGATGTTCGCGATCCCGCCCGCGACCAATACCGCTCGGATATCGATTCCCCCATCCCCGCTTTGTTTCGTGACCTCGACGTTCTGGTATCCTAATTTTATCAACAGGGATCGAATGAGCCACTCAAACGCGACGGGATCCATCTGGCTAATATGCTTGCGGAGCGCACTCCGCACATCTCGCTGGGCATTTTTGATGGCTGTGTCGAGCGTCTCCTGGGTTGCATGCTGGTTCGGCGACAAGGAAAAACTGTTTGCAACAAAAGTTGTACGGCCTTCCAGTACTCTCTCCAGCTCGGAAGCGACGTCATCCGGAATTACAAAATTTGTCCCCATTGCCCCTCTGAACGGGGCATATTTCGATAGAATCTCATTTGCCAGAATTTCGATGCGCTTTATTGGAGACGCAACCTTCGCATCAAACTGAATATCCACATAGTACTGGCCAAACGGGCCTTCTTTTTCGTATGCGGGAGAAATGACATAGGCTGTTGCAAGTAATTGCGCGTCCGGCCCGGTTTGCCAGAGGAATACGCGATCTCCTGGAGAAATGTCTTTCCTCCTCTGATTCATAGCCCAATCATCCTTTCCCACGCCGCTTTCGAGCAACGCTGCAAGATCGAAGCGCTTGGGATTGCATTGGAAAAGCCAATTCATCTATTGGTCTCTTGGGGCACGTTCTTGCAGAACCGGGTTTCGCCTCTTTCCAGGGAGGATAACTAAGGCGTCGTAATCAGCGGCCACAACCCGGCTCCGCCCGAAGCCGCAATGCGACGACCGAGCAGCGCCGCCCAATAGGCTTCATCGCCGAACTCGTCGCGCCACGACCATAGGCGGCGGGTCAGGTAATGCAGCGAGTGTTCCTCGGTAAAGCCGATCGCGCCGTGTACCTGATGCGCGATCTCGGCGACCGCGCCGGCCGCTTCGCCGGCCCGGATTTTCGCGGCAGCAAGCGCGAACTCGGCCGATTGCCGTCCCTCGGCGAAGCAGATCGCGGCGCTTTCGATGGCGACCAGCGACGCCGCCGCCTCTTCGGCGAGGAGCGCAAGCTGCTGTTGGATCGCCTGGAATTTGCCGATCGGGCGGCCGAACTGCACCCGGTCATTCGCGTATGTGGTCGCGAGGCCGAGCGCGGCTTCCATCGCCCCCGCCATCTGCGCCGCCCGCATGAGCGCGCCGACGCCGCGCGCGTAATCGGCGGAGATCGTATTCGGCAGTGGGATATGCCCCTTTTCTGACCCTCCCCTCTCCGGACTTGATCCGGGGATTGCGGGGGAGGGAAGGGTGGGGGTAATCGCGTTCTCGACGGCGGCCAGCACGTCGCGACTTTCGCCGGCGAGGCTGATTCTGGGCGCAAAGCGCAGCCGATCGCGAGCCATCAGGGCGAACGATGACCCGGAGATCACCGCCACGGCCTCAGCAACGCCGCCCCACGGCACCGGCGTGTATTGCCCAGGTTCGCCCGGCTCCGCCAGCGCGATCGACAAGGGGCCGGCCGGCGGCTCGACCCTGCTCACCGCATACAGCCAGCGCGCCAGCATCGTCTCCGGCAATGGGATCGGCGCGGCGCGGTGGCCGGCGGCACGCAGGATCGCGACCGCCTCGACCATCCCCTGCGGCCCCTCGGCCAGCACGTCGAGATAGCCGGCCTCGTCCACCGCCCGCCACAGCGCCGCCGGCCATTCCCCCGCTTCGGCCGCCGCCAGCACCTGCGGCGAGACATGGTCGCCGAACAGGCGCAGCGCGCTGTCATAAAGAATCGTGTCGCGCATTACCCGCCCCCGTCAGCGCAGCCCGAGACCGCGGGCGATGATGCCGCGCAGGATCTCGCGCGTGCCGCCGCGCAAGGTCCAGGACGGCGCATGCAAAACCGTCCCGGCGAGCGCCGCCTCCAGCCGGTCGCCGTCCGCCTTGCCGGGACGCCTTCGAGTTAATGCGCGCACCCGCTCCGGGACGCCGCGCTCGTAAGCGCCGCCTAGATCCTTGACCAGCGCGGCTTCGAGGTTCGGGGTTTCCCCCGCTTGCAGCATGCCGGCGATCGACAGCGACATCTGCCGCAATGTCCACAGATTCGCGCCGAGCCGGCCGAGCGCCTCGGCCAATGCCGGGTCCGGATTGCTCCCGGCGCGTTCGACCAGCCCGACCGCGACTTGATGCGACGACAGAAACCGCTCCGGGCCGCTGCGCTCGAAGGCCAGTTCGCTGGTCACCTGTTTCCAGCCGTCGCCCTCGCTGCCGACCAGCCGCTCGCTCGGCACAAAGACACGGTCGAGGACGATCTCGTTAAAATCGTGCTCGCCGGCGAGGTTGCGGATCGGCCGGATTGTCACCCCCGGCGCCTTCAGATCGAGGATCAGTTGCGACAGCCCGGCATGGCGGTTTTTCGGGTCGAGTGTATCGGTGCGCACCAGGGTGATCGCGTAATGCGATTCATGTGCATAGCTGGTCCACACTTTCGCGCCGGTCACCTCGTACCCGCCGCAGACCGGGATTGCGCGGGTGCGGATCGAGGCCAGGTCCGACCCCGAATCCGGTTCGCTCATGCCGATCGCGAAAAAGATTTCGCCGCGGCAGATGCCGGGCAGGAATGTCTCGCGCTGCTCGTCGCTGCCGTAGCGCAACAGCAGCGGCCCGCTCTGCCGGTCGGCAATCCAGTGGCACCCGACCGGCGCGCCGGCCGCCAGCAATTCCTCGGTGACCGTATAGCGTTCCAGAAAGCTGCGCGCGCCGCCGCCGTAGCGCTTCGGCCAGGTCATGCCGATCCAGCCGCGCTCGCCGAGGCGGCGGCTGAAATCGGCGGCGCGGTGCGAGCCGAAATCGCTGTTCGGCGTCCAGCGCCCGGCGGCGAGTTCGTCGGCGATAAAGTCGCGGACCTCCCGGCGCAACGCCTCGCATTCGGCGGGCAGTTCGACGGGATCAAAACGGAACGGCGTGCTCATCGCCGGACCATACAGGCGGCGCCGGAAGCTGCCAACGGCGCGTCCATGGTTAGTGCCGCAATCTGCCTATAACAAATCGTCTAATACCAAGCGGCCGAGAGCATGACCCATCCGTTCGTGGCCGGGCTTGGCCCGGCCATCCACGAGAAACATCCGGGAGCATGTCGGCTGCTTGTGGATGCCCGGCCCAAGGCCGGGCACGAACGTGTCAAGGTCAGCGCTGGTTGGTATAACTTGCCGATCCACCGGCTAGGCCCACGTTTCGCTCAGTATCCTACTAACATCAGCACTCCTCGGGGGTGGTTGCGGCGCGCATATAGTCGCGGAAACGTGCATCGTCTCGGGCAGCCATCGTAAATGCGTTAGCGAGCACGGAGCGTGCAGTCGCTAGGCCAGCTCTGCCCCGCTTGTGATCCCGGAGGACCACATCAAAGAATTTGAAGGAGGTCGCGATCCTGTTCGCTCAGATCAATCGCCATGCGTCCCTCCCTCGCTGTTCCCCAGCATGCGGATCGAGGCGGTAGGCGAGCACTGTCGCTCACCGCCTGCCAGATCCGTTGCAGTTCAGTCGGTCCAATCAATACAGCCGGGTGCGGTAGCTCTCGGCCGTCTGCTTCTCCGCCGCCTCGATTGACCGTCCGTCGCCGATCTGTTCGGCGATGATGCGGCCCAAGGAGGGGAAATCCGCGTGCTTCAGCATCTTCTCCGGGTTCCACAGATCGGAGCGGATCAGCGCCTTGCCGCAGTGGAAATAGACCTCCTCGGCGGTCACCAGGATGCCGCTGCGCGGCGCCTTGCCGTTGACCGCGCAGGGTTCGAGCAGCGCCGGCTCCACCGTGATCCGGGCGCTTCCGTTGACGCGCAACGTCTCGCGCAGCCCCGGCACAAAAAAGATCAGCCCGACCCCCGGATTGGCCAGCAAATTCGAGATCGTATCGACCCGGTTGTTGCCCAGCCGATCGGGGATCAGCAGGGTCCGGTCGTCGATGACATGGACAAAACCCGGCGCGTCACCCTTTGGCGAGGCATCGACCCGGCCCGACTCGTCGGAAGAGGCGATCACCAGAAACGGCGACAGCGCGATAAACGCGCGCGAATGCTTTTCGAGCTTTGTTAACTGTTTCTTAACCGCGCGCTCGCTTGGCTCTCCGTAAAGCTCGCGGATTTCGGCAATGCCCTCGATAACGTCCACCCTCGCCTCCTCTGGCTTTTCGCGCCTAGTATGCACGAGGACAGGGTTAATCTCCAGATGGAGACGCGCGGAATGGCTGTTCTGGTTGACCGCGAGGCGCGCCCCGAAGGCGGCTATATCGCGCGGATCACGATCGACAATGAAGCCAGGCTCAACACAATCAACCGTGCGCTCGCGGTCGAGATCGTCGAGACGATCAAACAGTTCGAGGACGATGCGGCGCTGCGCCTCGTGATCCTGACCGGGGCCGGCGAGCGCGCCTTTGTCGGCGGCGCCGACCTCAACGAGCTGGCGCATTTCGATCGCGACAGCGCCGGCGAGTTCATCACCTTGATCCACCGAAGCTGCGACGGGTTCCGCCGGCTCGCGGTGCCGGTCATCGCGCGGATCGACGGGTTCGCGCTCGGCGCCGGTCTCGAACTGGCGGCTTCCTGCGATCTGCGCGTCGCCTCCGAACGCTCGATCTTCGGCATGCCGGAAGTCCTGGTCGGCGTGCCGTCGGTGGTCGAGGCGGCGCTGTTGCCGGCGCTGATCGGCAGCGGGCGGGCGCGGCGGCTGTTGCTGACCGGCGAGACGATCGGCGCGGCCGAGGCGCTCGATTGGGGCCTCGTCGATGCGGTCGCGCCGCCCGACCGGCTCGACGCTGAGGTCGAGCGCCTCGCGGCCGCGATCCTGGCCGGCGGTCCGCGCGCCATCCGGTTGCAGAAACAACTGATCCTGGACTGGGAGGACATGTCCGCGAGCGCCGCGATCGCGCAGGGCATCGAGGCTTTCCGGGAAGCCTACCGCACCGACGAGCCGCGCCGCATGGCCACCGCGCGTCTCGCCGAAATGCGGGCGCGCCGCTCGCTGCGCGAGCCGCGCTGACCCGCGCGACAATGCCGCGAAAACCGAAAAACGGCCCCGCCCTTCGCGGGCTGTCCGATACGGAAGCCGCGCCGCCGCATTATTACGGACACCGCGAGAGGTTGCGCCAGCGGCTGCTCGATGCCGGGGCCGAGAGCCTGCCCGATTACGAGCTGCTTGAGGTGCTGCTGTTCGCCAACGATGCGCGCCGCGATGTCAAACCGCTCGCCAAGGCGCTGATCGACCGGTTCGGCAGTTTTCCGGAGGTGCTGAGCGCCGAACCCGACGCGCTGCGCGCTATCGGGCTGCGCGAGCCGGCCGTCGCGCTGTTGAAATCGGTGCGCGAGGCGGCGCTGCGGCTGTCGCGCGCCGAATTGCGCCAGCGCCCGCTGATCGGGTCGTGGGACCGGTTGATCGATTATTGCAACGCCAATATCGCCTACAGCCCGGTCGAGGAATTTCACCTGCTGTTTCTCGACCGCAAGAACGCGCTGATCGCGCATGAGCGCCAGCAGCGCGGCACGGTCAACCATACGCCGGTCTATACCCGCGAGGTCATTAAACGCGCGCTCGAATTGCAGGCCTCGGCGCTGATCCTGGTGCACAACCACCCCTCGGGCGACCCGACCCCGTCAAAGGACGACATCGCCGTGACGCTCGATATCGTCAAGGCGGCAAAACCGCTCGGCGTCGCCGTGCACGACCACCTGATAATCGGGCGCGGCCGGCACACGAGTTTGCGCGACATGGGGATACTCGTCTGACCGCATCGCATCGGCATTCTTCGACAATCCATAAAATATCGATTGACGGCATGCCAACCGGGCATTAAATTCGATCTTCGTTGAAATATCGGATCGAGCTTTATGGACGAGCATCGCGCCGTTTCGGCGCTGGGCGCGCTGGCACAGGAAACGCGGCTCGCGTTGTACCGGCTGCTGGTCGCGACGGGGCCGGAGGGATTGCCGGCCGGGGCAATCGCCGAGCATCTCGGGGTGGCGCCGTCCTCGCTGTCGTTTCATCTGCAACAGTTGTTGCACGCCGGTCTCGTCAACCAGCGCCGCGCCGGCCGTCAGCTGATCTACGCCGCTGAATACGAAACGATGAACGCGCTGCTTGCCTACCTGACCGAGAATTGCTGCGGGCGCGAGCAATCCTGCGCCCCGTTGTGCACTCCCGCCGACTTCGCTGTGAAGGAGAGAACCGATGGATGCCGCTGAACAGAAAGGGCTGGTGCGTGCCCGTTACGGCGGTATTGCCGCTGCCGACAGTGCTGCCGCGTCCTGCTGCGCTCCGGCCGCAACCGCCTGCTGCGGACCGGCCGAGCCGTCAAGCCTCGCCGAAAAGACGCTGCGGATGGGTTATTCCGAAGCGGAGATCGCCGCCATCCCCGACGGCGCCAATCTCGGCCTCGGCTGCGGCAACCCGCAGGCGATCGCGGCGCTCCGACCCGGCGAAATCGTCGTCGATCTCGGCAGCGGCGCCGGTTTCGACTGTTTTCTTGCGGTGCGGCAGGTCGGCTCCTCCGGCCGGGTGATCGGTGTCGACATGACGCACGAAATGCTGAAAAAGGCGCGCGACAACGCTGCCCGGCTCGGCGCGGCCAATGTCGAATTCCGCCTCGGCGAGATCGAGCACTTGCCGATCGCCGACAGCACGGCCGATGTCGTCATGTCGAATTGCGTCATCAACCTCGTGCCCGACAAGGCGCGGGTCTACCGCGAGGCGTTCCGCGTGCTGAAACCCGGCGGCCGTCTCGCGATTTCGGATGTCGTCAATATCGCGAAACTGTCGCCCGATCTCGTCGCGGACCCGAGCCTGTTGTGCGGTTGCATCGCCGGCGCCGCGCCGGTCGAACAGGTCGAAGCCTGGCTCGCCGATGCCGGATTTGTCGATATCCGGGTCGGCGTAAAACCGGAGAGCCGCGCTCTGATCGCCACCTGGGCGCCCGGCCGCGGCATCGAAAACCATGTCGTCTCGGCCTCGATCGAAGCCTGCAAACCGGCCCGGTAGCGAATGACGAGTGTCGCCGACAGCTCCCCTCCCCGCGTCGCGCCCCGGCTCGGTACGTTCGAGCGCTATCTGACGCTGTGGGTCGTGCTGTGCATCGTCGCCGGGATCGGGCTCGGCCGGATCGCGCCGGAGCCGTTCCAGGCGCTCGGCCGGATGACCGTGGCCGAGGTCAACATCCCGGTCGCGGTGCTGGTCTGGCTGATGATCGTGCCGATGCTGGTCAAGGTCGATTTCGCCGCGCTGCACCGGGTCGCCGAAGCGTGGCGCGGCATCGCGGTGACGGTCGGCATCAACTGGCTGGTCAAGCCGTTCAGCATGGCGCTGCTCGGCTGGCTGTTCATCGGCTGGCTGTTCCGGCCGCTGCTGCCCGAGGCGCAGATCGACAGCTACATCGCCGGGCTGATCCTCCTGGCGGCGGCGCCGTGCACCGCGATGGTGTTTGTATGGTCGAACCTGACCGACGGCGATCCGAATTTCACGCTGTCGCAGGTTGCGCTGAACGACACGATCATGGTGTTTGCCTTCGCGCCGATTGTCGGATTGCTGCTCGGGCTGTCGGCGATCGTCGTGCCGTGGCAGACGCTGCTCCTGTCGGTCGGGCTGTATATCGTCGTGCCGGTGATCGTCGCGCAACTGTGGCGGCGCTCGCTGCTGCGGCGTGGCGGCGCGGCGGCGCTGGCCGGGGCGCTGCGGCGGTTGACGCCGGTGTCGCTGGTCGCGCTGCTGGCGACCTTGGTGCTGCTGTTCGGCTTTCAGGGCGAGCAGATCGTGCGCCAGCCGCTGATCATCCTGCTGCTCGCCGTGCCGATCGTGATCCAGGTCTATCTGAATGCCGGGCTGGCCTATGGCCTCAACCGCGCGGTTGGGGTGCCGCACAATATCGCCTGTCCGTCGGCGCTGATCGGCGCGTCGAATTTTTTCGAGCTGGCGGTGGCCGCGGCGATCGCGCTGTTCGGGTTCCAGTCCGGGGCGGCGCTGGCGACCGTGGTCGGTGTGCTGGTCGAGGTGCCGGTCATGCTGTCGGTCGTCTGGCTGGTCATGCGCAGCCGCTCCTGGTACGAGCGCGGCGCCGGTTGCGTTTGATAAGGGCGCTTGACCCGCGCGTCGCGGCGGAATAGAGAACTGCGCCGCGCGGCTGCTCTCAGCCGCGCGGCGCAGTTTTGTTGCCAGCAATGCCGAACGGGGTGCCGCATGGCCCGCAAATGCCCGGTGACCGGCAAGGGTGTCCAGGTCGGTCACCATGTCAGCCACTCGAATATCAAGTCCAAGCGGCGCTTTCTGCCGAATCTGCAAAGCCAGTCGCTGCTGTCGGATACGCTCGGCCCGGTGCGCCTGCGTCTCAGCGCCGCGGCGATCCGCACGATCGAGAAGAACGGCGGGCTTGACGCCTATTTGCGCGGCATGCCCGATAGAATCCTGTCGCCCGAGATCCGCCGGCTCAAAAAGCGCATCCTGACCGCCGCCGCCCGCCGGGCGGGATAAAACGCGTTCCGCACGAAGCGAGCGCCGGGGGCGAGCACCGGTGCCGTCCTGCGGCCCGGTGTTTCCGTCATTACGAAAGCCGTTCACGGCTCCTGCGACCGCCGAGGCCGGCGGGTTCTGTCGCCTGTAACAAGCGGTTGCCAAACTCCCGCGCCCGCGGCGTGCCTGCAATCCGCTCAGCCATTCCGGTGCGCACGGCCCGGTCGAGATCGCGGCCGTCTAATGCTTCTTTAGTGAATGCCGGACGAAGCCGAGAAGAATTACAGCCCTTCCGAGACGACGAACAGCGTCGATTTCCGATCGGCAATCGTTGAGCTTACGGCGACAAATTGCTCGGGCGGCCGGGCCGGGCATAACGCTGCCCCACCGCCCCGCTGTTACAATTCCGTTCCGTTTTACGGCCCGGACTCCCACGCTGTCATACGGTTACAACATTTTACCGATCCGAGAGTCTCGGTACATCATGAGGTTACATCGGCCTGCCATAGTCCCCCTACGAGACAGCGGCACCGCCACATCGGCGGTGTCAGGCCATCCAGGGTGAGGTACGACGATGACCGATTTCGCAAAGCTGCTCGAGGTGGAGATCCCCCGTCTGCGGCGCTATGCCCGCGCGCTGACGCGCGATGTGACCCGCGCCGACGATCTCGTCCAGAGCTGCCTGACGCGGGCCGTCGCCAAGCAGCATTTGTGGCAGCCCGGCACCGATCTGCGGGCCTGGCTCTTTACGATCCTGCATAATCAGCATGTCAACGAGGTGCGCCGGTCGGTGCGCGAAGGCATCAGTGTCGCCGTCGAGGACATGGCTCCGGTGCTGACCGTTCAGTCTAACGCGTATGCGTCGCTGCAATTGCGCGACCTCGAAGCGGCGATCGCCCGTCTGCCGCAGGAGCAGCGTCAGGTCATCCTGCTGGTCGGTCTCGAAGGCATGCGCTACGAGGAGGTCGCGGTGATCCTCGACGTGCCCGTCGGGACCGTGCGCTCGCGCCTGTCGCGCGGCCGCGACCAGCTGCGCCGGCTGATGGAGATGGGCGACGAGGACGAAACCCGCCCGGAGCGCACGATCGACGCAGCCGCCGCAAAGCGGCACGCGTCTGCCGGTATGAAGGCGGCGCGCCGCCGCGCCGTTTCCGGCCGCGAAGCGGCCTGATCCCGTGCGGCGGGGGGAGGCCGCAGCTTCGGCCTCCCCCCGCCGCACGGGAAGGCATCCGCCGGCGCCACCGCGGCGCCGTGCCTTTTTGCAAGACCGTCGATTCCGTCCCGCGGCGCGGGCTGATATAACAGCCGGCGCAAGGCGGGATATTTCATGTCACCGAGAATTTTCCGATGAGCGCCGCCCCTCCCGGAGCTGCGGCGTCAGGCGATCTGAAGCCGCTTCTGGCCAAACTCGCCGCCGGATTCTCGCTTTCCGAAGCCGAGGCCGAGGCGGCGTTCGACATCATCATGACCGGCAACGCCACCCCGTCGCAGATGGGGGCGCTGCTGATGGCGTTGCGCGTGCGCGGCGAGAGTGTCGACGAGATCACCGGCGCGGCGCGGATCATGCGCGCCAAGGCGGTCGCGATCGACGCCCCGCCGGGAACGATCGACACCTGCGGCACCGGCGGCGACGGCTCCGGCAGCTTCAACATCTCGACCGCCAGCGCGCTCGTCGCCGCCGCTTGCGGCGTCCCGGTCGCCAAGCACGGCAATCGCGCGCTGTCGTCAAAATCGGGTTCGGCCGACGTGCTGACCGCGCTCGGCGTCAATATCGACGCCGAACCGGCAATTGTGCGGCGCTGCCTGTGGGAGATCGGCATCGGTTTTCTGATGGCGCCGCGTCACCATAGCGCGATGCGGCATGTCGCGCCGACCCGCGTCGAACTCGGCACCCGCACGATCTTCAACCTGCTCGGTCCGATGTCGAACCCGGCCGGAGCGCGCCGCCAGCTCGTCGGCGTCTTCGCACCGGAATGGACCCGTCCGATGGCCGAGGTGCTGGGACGCCTCGGCGCCGAGCGCGCCTGGGTCGTGCATGGCGCCGGCATGGACGAGCTGACCACGGCTGGGGTGACAAAAATCGCTGAATTCCACAACGGCCGCGTCATCGAATTCGAGGTCGTGCCGGAAGAGGCCGGGCTGAAACCGGCTCTGCCCGATGATCTGAAAGGCGGCGAACCGGCGCATAACGCGGCGCTGATGCGCGATCTGCTGGGCGGCGCCCGCGGGACATTGCGCGACATCGTGCTGCTCAACAGCGCCGCCGCGCTGGTCGTTGCCGGACGGGCCGATACCCTGCGCGACGGCGCCGAGACTGCCGCCGCGGCGATCGACAGCGGCGCAGCCCGCTCTGTGCTCGACCGGCTGATCGCAGCGACAAACGGGAGAGACACCGGTGGCTGACATTCTGGCCGAGATTTGCAACAAAAAACGGGAGGAGGTCGCGCGCCGCAAAACGGAGCGCTCCGAAGCCGTCCTGCATTCCCTCGCAGCCAAGGCGCCGCCGGTGCGGCCCTTCGCGGCGTCCCTCGAAACACAGGCAGCAAGCGGCCGTTACGGTCTGATCGCCGAGATCAAAAAGGCCAGTCCGAGCCGCGGTCTGATCCGCGCCGATTTCGATCCTCCGTCGCTGGCGCGGGCCTATCAGGCGGGCGGCGCGACCTGCCTCTCAGTCCTGACCGACGCGCCGTATTTCCAGGGCGGCGACGACGATCTGAGCAACGCGCGCGCCGCCTGCACCCTGCCAGTCTTGCGCAAGGATTTTACCCTCGATCCGTATCAGGTGATCGAAAGCCGCGCGATCGGCGCCGACTGCATCCTGCTGATTATGGCGGCGCTCGATGACGGCACGGCGCGCGACCTCGCCGCGACAGCCCGCGATCTCGGTCTCGACATACTGGTTGAGGTGCACGACCGTGCCGAGCTGGACCGCGCGCTGCGTCTCGACACAAGCCTGATCGGCATCAACAACCGCAATCTGAAAACCCTGAAAGTTGATCTGAAGACCACCGAGGAGCTGGCGCCGCTGGTGCCCTCCGACCGCATCGTCGTCGGCGAGAGCGGCATCTACGATCCGGCCGATCTCGACCGGCTCGCCGCCGTTGGCGCGCGCTGTTTTCTGGTCGGCGAGTCGCTGATGCGGGCCGGCGATGTCGCGGCGGCGACCCGAAGGCTGCTGTCTCTGCCCGACCTGTCGCATACCGATCTCGACGGCCGCGCCCGCATGGTCGATGTCTCGGACAAGGCGGAAACCGACCGGGTCGCGGCGGCTGGCGCGCGCGTCGTGATGCAGCCCGAGACCCTGGCGCGCATTCAGGCCGGCGATGTCGCAAAAGGCGACGTGCTCGCGACCGCGCGCATCGCCGGCATCATGGCTGCCAAACGCACCGCCGAGCTGATCCCGCTGTGCCACCCGCTGGCGCTGAGTTCGGTCGCGGTCGATCTGGCGTGCGTTCCGGAGCGCTCTTCGGTCGAGGTCACCGCCACCTGCCGGCTGAAGGGCCGCACCGGGGTCGAGATGGAGGCGATGACCGCGGCCAGCGTCGCGGCGCTGACGATCTACGATATGTGCAAGGCGATCGACCGGGGCATGGTCGTGACCGATCTGCGATTGCTGCGCAAATCGGGCGGCAAATCCGGCAATTACGTAGCCCCTGGCAAATAACGTGAACCCGGTCGGCGGTAAGCGGTCCCTCTCACCCTTCCCTCTCCCCCAGTGGGGGAGAGGGTTGCGAAGGGTTGGCGAGGCGAAGCCAAGCCTTACCCGTAGCTGGGTGAGGGGGAATCGCCTGGTGGCATCCGGTTCGCCCCTTTATGGAGTTCCGCGATGATTTCCGTCGAAGAAGCCCTGGCGCGGTTGCTGGCGCCGCTCGCTCCGGTGCCGCCGGAGCAGGTGTCGGTCGCCGATGCGGTCGGCCGTGTCCTGGCCGAGGATGTCGCGGCCCGGCGCACGCAGCCGCCCTTTGCCGTCTCGGCGATGGACGGTTACGCGGTGCGCGCCGACGATCTCGGCACGATCCCGGCGACCTTGCGCATCGTCGCCGAGATCCCGGCCGGCGCCGGGTTTGGCGGCCGTCTCGGTGCCGGCGAGGCGGCCCGCATCTTTACCGGCGCGCCATTGCCCGACGGGACCGACACGATCGTGATCCAGGAGGACACGTCGCGCAGCGGCGACCGGGTCGAAATCCGCGAGGGCGCGCCGCGCGGCCGCTATGTCCGCCCCGCCGGGCTCGACTTTGCCGAGGGCGAGGTGCTGTTGCGCGCGCCGCGCCGGCTGACCCCGCGTGATATCGGTCTCGCGGCGGCGATGAACCGCCCCTGGCTGTTTGTGCACCGGCGGCCGCGGGTCGCGATCCTGTCCACCGGCGACGAGATCGTGATGCCGGGCGACCCGATCGGCCCGCACCAGATCGTCAGCTCGAACCTGCTGGCGCTGTCGGCCTTTGTGACGGCGTGCGGTGGGGTCCCGGTGCTGGTCGGCAACGCGCCCGACGATCCCGACGCGCTGCGCCGTATCGCGGCGGCGGCATCAGGGGTCGATCTGTTTGTCACGACCGGCGGCGTCTCGGTCGGCGAGCACGATCTCGTGCGCGGCGTCCTGTCGGAGGACGGTCTCGCGATCGATTTCTGGGAGATCGCGATGCGGCCCGGCAAGCCGCTGATGTTCGGTCATTACCGCAACGTGCCGATGGTCGGATTGCCGGGCAACCCGGTCTCGACCCTGGTCTGCGCGCTGCTGTTCCTGAAACCGGCGATCGACAAGTTGAGCGGATTGCCCGAAGGTGCCGAAGGCCCGTTGACCGCGCGGCTCGGCGCCGCCGTCAGGCAGAACGACCGCCGCCAGGATTACCTGCGCGCCCGCCTCGTGCGCGCCGCCGACGGAGTTCTCGAAGCGGTGCCGTTCGAGGTGCAGGACAGCTCGATGATGCGCCCGCTCGCTTCCTCCGACTGCCTCGTCGTGCGCCCGCCGCACGCCTCCGCTTTGCCGGCCGGCGGCACGGTGCCGATCGTGCCATTCCCGGGCGGCAGTCTGCCGCTTTGATGTGGCGATGTAGGATGGGCTGAGCGGAGCGAAGCCCATCCCGTTCGAAAATACCGATTTGATTGGCTTCGCGTTGCTCAGCCCATCCTACAGCACTGAGATCATGGCAGCAGCTTGCCCGGATTGAGCAGGCCGTGCGGATCGAGCGCCTGCTTGATGCGGCGCATCAGGTCGAGTTCAGGGCCGCCGCGCCATTCCGGCATCATATAGGGCTTCAGAAGGCCGATCCCGTGCTCGGCCGAGAAGCTGCCGTCGAGGTCGCGCACGACCTCGTTGACCGCATCCATCAGCTCGTGGTCGCGCGCCAGAAACGCGTCGGGATCGGCCCCCTCGGGCTGCACCAGATTGACATGGATGTTGCCGTCGCCGAGATGGCCGAACGGCACGCATCTGATGCCGGGGACCAGACGCTCGCACACCTCCGTCGCGCGGCGGATCAGTTCCGGCACTTTCGACACCGGCACCGAGACATCGTTCTTGACCGACGCCCCGGCCCGTTTCTGCGCCTCCGAATGCTCCTCGCGCAGCCGCCACAGCGCCGCCCGTTGCGCGCCGCTTTCGGCGATCACCGCATCGGCCACGACCCCCGCCTCGATCGCCGCGCCGAGCACCGCTTCGAGCGATCCGCGCAGCTCGGCCCCCTCGCGTGGCGTCGCCAGCTCGACAAGGACATAGGCCGGAGCCGGGTCACGAAACGGCAGCACCGCGCCGGGAATATGTTGCAGCACCAGATCGACGCCGAGACCGGACATGTATTCGTAAGCCTGGATCGCCGCCGGATCGTGAAGCTGTAACCGATTGAACAGGTCGAGCGCGGCCTCGGGCGAAGCAACCGCGCACAACGCCACCGCGACCTCGCGCGGTTGCGGATACAGTTTCAGCACCGCGGCGGTGATGATGCCGAGCGTGCCCTCGCTGCCGACAAACAACTGGCGCAGGCAATACCCCGTATTGTCCTTGTGCAGCCGCCTGAGCCCGTTCCAGATTTGCCCGTCGGCCGTCACGACTTCCAGCCCGAGCACGAGGTCGCGGGCATTGCCGTAACGCACCGTGTTGTTGCCGCCAGCATTGGTCGCCAGCACGCCGCCGATCTGCGCCGATCCCTCCGAGCTGATCGACAGCGGCAACAGGCACCCCGCATCTTCCGCCGCAAGCTGCGCCGACTTCAGCGTGACCCCGGCCTCGATCTCCATCGTCATATCGACCGGGTCGATGCCGCGCACCCGATTGAGCCGCGACAGGCTCAGCACAATCTGCGAGCCGTCCTCGCTGACCGCGCCGCCGCCGACCATGCTGGTATTGCCGCCCTGCGGCACGATCGGCACACCGGCCTCTATGCACAGAAGCACGGCGTCGGCAACCTCCCGGGTGGTTGCCGGGCGCAATACCGCCGCCGTGCGACCGCGGTAAAGTCGCCGCCAGTCCTCGCAATAGGGCGCGGTATCGGCCGGATCGGTCAGCACGCCGCGAGACCCGAGCCGGGCGCGCAGACCCGCAATCAGCGTCGCGTAAGTCGCGGAAATCATATCCATTTGCTGCTTCCTCGCACCCGATGCCGCCTCCGGTCCGGGCCAACCCCTATCAGCGTTGGAACAGAGATCGGAAGGCTGCGTTGGCGGCAAGATGACATCCGATACCGCTATCCAGAGGCGCGACCGGATCGTGCCCGATTCGGTCCAGGCAACGCGAGAGGCCGCAATCCCCGCGGCGATGGGCGGCAATGCTTCGCGGCCCCGCATCGTCATCGTCGGCGCCGGGTTCGGCGGGCTGACCGCCGCTCAGCATCTGGCGCGGGTCGATGCGCAAGTCACGATTGTCGACCAGCACAACTATCATCTGTTTCAGCCGCTGCTCTACCAGGTGGCGACGGCGGCGCTGTCGCCGGCGAATATCGCCGCCCCGATCCGCGGCATCCTGCGGGATCAGGCGAACGCGACGGTGCTGCTGGACAGGGTTACGGGCATCGATCTGGACCGCCGCGATATCCTGACCGGCGAGCGCCGCATTCCCTATGACCAGCTGATTGTCGCAACCGGCGCGCGGCACGCCTATTTCGGCCACGACGAATGGGAGGCGGTGGCGCCCGGTCTGAAGACGATCGAGGACGCAACCGCCATGCGGCGGCGGGTGCTGCTCGCCTTCGAACGCGCCGAGGATGCGATCGACGACGCGGAGCGCCGACGGCTGTTGACATTCGTCATCATCGGCGGCGGTCCGACCGGGGTCGAACTCGCCGGCTCGCTCGCCGAACTCGCGCGGGCGGCTCTGGCGCGGGATTTCCGCCGCATCGACCCGACCACCGCCCGCATTGTGCTCGTCGAGGCCGGGACGCGGCTGCTGTCGGGTTTTCCGCCGGCGCTCTCCGCCATTGCTTCCCGTTCGCTCGCGCGCCTCGGCGTGGACGTGCGGCTCGGACGGCCGATCACCCGATGCGATGCCGAGGGGGCAATGCTGGGAGACGAGAGGATCGAGAGCCGAACCTTGATCTGGGCGGCCGGCGTGGCCGCGTCCGGCGCCGCCCGGTGGCTCGACGCCGCGTGCGACCGCAGCGGTCGCGTGATCGTCGGTCCCGATCTGACGCTGCCCGGCCGCGGCGAGGTTTTTGTCATCGGCGACACCGCCCGCGCGGAGGGGCGCGGCGGTCCGTTGCCCGGCGTCGCGACCGTCGCAAAGCAGCAGGGCGCCTATGTCGCGCGCATGATCGCGGCCCGGCTCTCGGATAAGCCGGTGCCGGGGCCGTTCCGGTATCGCGACGTCGGCAGCCTGGCGATTATCGGGCGGCGCGAAGCGGTCGCCGATTTTGGCCGGTTCCGCTTGCACGGAAGGCTCGGCTGGCTCGCCTGGGGCGTTGCGCATATCTATTTTCTGATCGGCTTTCGCAATCGTCTGATCGTCGCGCTGGAATGGCTCTGGTCGTATCTGACCTACGAGCGCGGCGCGCGGCTGATCGTCGATCGCAGCCGATCCTGAACACGCCGGGCGCGACGCGCGTTGCTCTACTCCGCGGCTGCGGCGTGCGGCGCCGCCCGGGTTTCGGCCTGCGCGCGCAGCCTCTCCATGACCTCCCAATTCGTGTAACGGATAAAGCCGTTTTCGTCGAAGAACAACACCGCGCCGTTGCAGATGAACAGATACGTCGTGTCTTCGAGCGCGGTGGTCTCGTCGTGCAAAACGCCCGAGGGTTCATAGACGTAATCGCCGGCGTTCAGCACGCCGTCGCGCACCTGCAATTTGCCCGACAGAACATAGGCGTGCGCGCCGGCGAGGTGTTTGTGCCGCGGCGCGACATAGCCCTTTTTCCAGTGGTGCAGCGAGGCCCAGGTACCGGTCTCGCGCCCGACCCACAGCACCTTGACCTTCGACATCGGCGACTGCTCGATCCACGGCGCATCCGAGCGCACCAGCGTGTCCTGGATGTCCTGAAACACCGGACGGATATCCTGCGGCAACGGCATTTCGACCCTCTCCGTTTTCCCAGCTTTGCGGATCTGAAGACTATGCCGCCAGCGGTTCCGCCTCAACACGCCATTGGATTTGACCCAAGCTCTCGATATATATTGTTGATGTATACTGACGGAGGGATCACGCAGTGGCGGAAACCGGGATAGCGAAGATTTTCATGCACGGGCGCAGCCAAGCGGTGCGATTGCCTCTGGCCTTCAGGCTGCCGGGGGATCGAGTGCGCGTCCGCCGCGTTCCGCAAGGCGTGCTGCTCGAACCGATCGTCGGCGACACCGACGAGTGGTTCGCGTCTCTTGATCGTTTTGCCGACATCCCGTTTATGGAAGAGGGCCGCGCTCAGCCGCCGATGCCGTCACCGGAAGACCTGTTCGAGTGAATTATCTGCTCGACACCAATGCGGCAATTGCCGTGCTTCGGAACCGACAGCGGCGCGTCCGCGAACGGCTGCGGACCGTTCTCGCCGGGCGCGCCGCTGTCGCCATATCGGCCGTGGTTCTGTTCGAACTGCATTACGGGGTCGCGCGCAGTTGGCATCAGCGCGAGAACACCGAGCGCCTCCGCGCGTTCTTATCGGGGCAGATCGACATCGTGCTGTTCGAGGCGGCGGATGCGGAGATCGCCGGGGTGCTCCGCGCGCGACTGGAAGCAGGTGGAACCCCGATCGGGCCTTACGATCTGCTGATTGCAGCGCAAGGCCTGCGGACCGGCATGACCGTCGTCACTGCCAATGTCGGCGAGTTTGCCCGCGTCCCCGATCTGCGGATCGAGGACTGGAGCATACCCGAGGCCTGATCGGCGCTATTCTCGCGAGGGCGCGGCACCCCTGATAGAGAGAGCGACGGTCGGCTCTCGAATCACGGAAAGCGCGATACGTCGGTGGCCTTCTCGGTGATGAATTCGAGCAGCGCCGGCTTGCCCTCCTGGTTCGCCTTGACGCCGCGGCGGATCGCGTCCTTGATCTGGCCGGGTTCGGTGACGCGCTCGCCATAACCGCCCAACGCCTTCGCGAAATCGGCGTAATTGCCGCTGATATCGGTCGAGCGGTACTTCTCGGTCGAGACCGGCATCACCTTCAATTCGATCGCCATCGAAAAATTGTTCGACAGGATCGACAGGATCGGTAGCCGCTCGCGCACCGCTGTCTCGAAATCCATGCCGGTGAAGCCGATCGCCGCGTCGCCCCAGAAATTGACGCAGAGCTTGTCGGGGCAGGCGAGCTTGGCGCCCATCGCGATGCCGAGACCGTAGCCGAGCTGGGTAGTCTTGCCCCAGCCCAGATAAGAGAGCGGCGTCTCGCTGACCCAGAACGGCGAAATCTGGTCACGCGGGCTGCCGGCGTCATGCGTGATGATCGTGTTTTTGACATTGACCGTGTGCAGCAGGTCCCAGACCACGCGATAGGGCGAGATCGGCGCCGAATCCGAGGTCAGCCGGTGCATCCACTTGCCCAGCCACTCCTCGCGGTGGCTGCGGATCTCGCGCGTCACCGAAGCCAGCCGGTCGCGCGGTTTCCCTTTTAGACGGCCCCTCACCTCTTCGAGCAAGGCGTCGAGCGTCAGCCCGGCGTCGCCGACCGCCGCCAGTTCGACCGGCACGTCCTTGTTGATCGCATAGGGGTCCAAGGTCGCATGCGCGATCTTTTTTCCCTTCGGCATCGGCGTCGCAAAGCTGGAGCGCGTAAAGCTGCACCCGATGCCGAAGATGAAATCGGCATTCTCCAGCATGTGCCAGAGATGCCCGCCAATGCCGATGCCGCCCGAGCCGAGCGACAAGGGATGGTTTTCCGGGAAGGCGCTCTTGCCCGGCAATGTGGTCATTACCGGTGCTTCGAGCAGTTCGGCCAACGCCTTCAATTGCGGCCATGCCTTCGCGTAATGGATGCCCTGCCCGGCGACGATGACCGGCCGGTTTGCCGCGACCAGCGCCTCGGCGATTTTCGACACCGATTGCGGGTCCGGGCCGCTCCGCAAGCGCGGCGTCCGGGTGTACTCGGCGACCAGCGCGTCGGGAATGTCCTCGCGCAGAATGTCGGTCGGGAATTCGACCAGCACCGGGCCGGGGCGGCCGTTTTTGACGACCGTAAAGGCGCGGCGCAGCGCCTCGACCGTCGCATCGGCGACCGTGACCTGCTCCGAGGATTTGGTGACGTTGCGGAAATTGATCGCGGCGTTGAAGTTCGGATGCACCTGGTTGATGTTGCGCGCGTAACCGGCCGGCAGGATCACTACCGGGCAGGAATCGCCGTAGGATTGCGCGACGCCGCCAAAGGCGTTCTCGGTGCCCGGCCCGTGCTGCATGACAAAGACGCCGATCTTGTCGCCCGAGGTGACCTTGGCGATGGCGTCGCACATATGGATGCCGATGCGTTCCTGGCGCACCATGATCGTGCGGATATCGGCCTCGGCCGCGCCCTCGATGATCGGGTTGACCGGATAGCCGATCAGCCACTCGATCCCTTCCTTCTTCAGGATCTCGGCGATCGCGTTGGTGACCTTCATCGGGCGGCTCCTATGCTCGGACGGGCGGTATCCGGCAGCTTACGGCATCACCCCGGCCGGCGTATACCCCCCGGTGCCGGCCCCAAAGCGACGTACTCGACGCGGGTGAGGCTGCCGGGCGCATCAGGTTCAGCCGCCTCGGCGTCAAGATCAAGGGTCGGGAGGCGCCGGGCAACTCCGGGCTTCAAGGACTCCTCCGATGCCGCAGCGCGCCTTTCTCGCAGCCCTGGCGTTTGTTGCCTTTACCAGCCTCGGCCTGCCGGATGGTCTGCTGGGCGTCTCCTGGCCCTCGATACGGAGCGATTTCGGGCGTCCGCTCGACAGTCTCGGTTTGCTGGTGGCCGTCACCACGGCGGGCTACCTCGCGGCGAGTTTTTCCAGCGGGATGGTTCTGCGCCTGCTGCCCATCGGCACGGTGCTGACCCTCTCAACTCTGGCCGCCGCCGTCGCGCTCCTCGGTTTTGCCGTCACCCCGTATTGGTGGCTGATGGTTCTGCTTGGGTTTGTCGCCGGGGTTGGAGGGGGAGCAATCGATGCCGGTCTCAACGCCTATGGCGCCAGGCATTTCAGCCCTGGGACACTCAATTGGCTGCATGCTTTTTTCGGCCTGGGCACAACCCTCGGACCCTTGATCGTGACGGCGGTGCTTGGCGCCGGCCAGACCTGGCGGCTGAGCTATCTGATCGTCGGAGCGCTCCAGATGGGCCTGGCGGCGACATTTTTTCTGACCCGCAAACGCTGGACCGAGGCGACGGAGACGACGGAGGTAGCCGAGGCCGGCGGCCAAGACACGCCCCGCACCACCGCGGCACCGACCCTCAGCACCCTGCGGCGGCCTGTTGTCTGGCTGGGAATGCTGATGTTTTTCTCCTACACGGGCATCGAGATGACGGCGGCACAGTGGAGCTATTCCCTGTTGACGCTTGCCCGAGGCGTATCGGAAACGACGGCGGGGCTGTTCGTAAGCCTTTACTGGGGAAGCCTGATGGTCGGCAGGATCATCTTCGGCTTTCTGGCCAACCGCGTCCCGCTGGTCGGAACGCTGCGGCTCTGCATGATCGGCAGCATGGCCGGTGCGCTGCTCTTTTGGCTCGATCCCGCCCCGTTTCTTGGTCTTGCCGGGCTGATGATGATCGGCTTCTTTTTCGCGCCGGTCTTCGCCTCGCTTATCAGCCTGACCCCTGCCCGAGTGGGACGGGAGCATGCCAACAGCGCCATCGGTTTTCAGATCGCAGCCGCCGGTCTGGGCGGCGCCGCGCTGACCGCGTTGACCGGTGTACTCGCTCGCTCGTTCGGGCTTGAAGTTGTCGGATTGGCGATCTTCATCGCCGCCGTCCTGCTTCTGGTCCTGTACGAGGGGTTTATCCGGGCGGGAAACGTCCCGCCGCATCGCCCCCAGGGTTGTGCTTAGAGCCTGTCCCGGCGCGAGCCGGGACCCATTTGTCCTCAGTGGAGTTGATTGAGAAATGGCTCCCGGCTTTCGCCGGGACTGCAATTGGAGCTTGCGGTAAAGCTGTTGCATGACGACCGACCCATTCCCCCAGCCGCTATCCGGTCTCGTAATGCCGCGTTTCGGCGAGGTCGCGACCTTTATGCGGCTGCCGATCGAGCGCGATCCCGCAAAGCTCGACATCGCGCTGTGCGGCGTGCCGTGGGACGGCGGCACGACAAACCGGCCCGGCGCACGCCACGGCCCGCGCGAAATTCGCAACATGTCCACCCTGATGCGGCTTGTGCACCACGTCAGTCTCGTCGCACCCTATGAACTCTGCTGGGTCGGCGACCACGGCGACGCGCCGGTCAACCCGATCGACCTCCAGGACTCGCTGAAGCGCATCGAGGAATTTTTCAGCCGCCTGCACCAGGCCGGCGCAGCGCCGCTGGCGGCCGGCGGCGATCATCTGATTACCCTGCCGATCCTGCGCGCGGTCGCAACCGAGCGTCCGGTCGGAATCGTGCATTTCGACGCGCATTCGGACACGAACGACAGCTATTTCGGCGGCGAGAAATACACGCACGGCACGCCGTTCCGCCGCGCGATCGAGGAAGGGCTGATCGACCCGAAGCGGATGATCCAGATCGGCATCCGCGGCTCGATGTATTCCGCCGACGAGAAGGATTGGGCCGAGAGCGCCGGCATCCGCATCGTACCTATCGAGGAATTCTTCCGTCTCGGCCCGGACGGCGTGATGGCCGAGGCGCGCCGGATCGTCGGCGACGGCCCGGTTTATGTCAGCTTCGATGTCGACGGGCTGGACCCGGTTTACGCGCCGGGCACCGGCACACCGGAGATCGGCGGCTTCTCGACGGCCGACGCGCAACGCATGATCCGCGGTCTCGACGGTCTCGACCTGGTCGGCGGCGATGTCGTCGAGGTGTCGCCGCCCTTCGATCCCACGGGCAACACGGCGCTGGTCGGCGCGACGATGATGTTCGAGATCCTGTGCGTGCTGGCCCCCGCCGTGCATCGCCGCAGGAACCGTCTGCGCCGCCTGTAATTTCCGTGTCATACCGCGAAGGGGGAAGCGCAATGGCCAATGATGTATCGACTGCCACTCCGTCGCCGATCATCGAGACCGCCGCCGGCAAAGTACGCGGCGTCACCGCAAACGGAATTTCGGCCTTCAAGGGCATTCCCTACGGCGCGCCGACCGGAGGCGCCAACCGTTTTATGCCGCCGCGACCGCCCGAGTCCTGGGCCGGCGTGCGCGAGGCAATCTCCTACCACGCACAGGCGCCGCAATTACCGGGACGGCCCGAGCGCCGCCCGGAACTGCGCACGATCCTGGGTCTCGCCGATGCCAGTCCCGAGAGCGAGGATTGTCTGACGCTGAATGTCTGGACTCCCGGCACCGGCGACGGCGCGAAACGGCCGGTGATGGTCTGGCTGCACGGCGGTGCGTTCGCCTACGGCTCGGGCAACCGCGCCGTGACCGACGGCGCCAATCTCGCGAGACGCGGCGATGTCGTCGTGGTCAGCGTCAACCATCGCCTGAACATCTTCGGCTTTCTGCACCTCGCCGATTTCGGCGGCGAGCGCTACGCGCATTCCGGCAATGCCGGGATGCTCGACCTGGTCGCCGCGCTCGCATGGGTGCGCGACACTATCGACCGGTTCGGCGGCGATCCCGGCAATGTGACGATCTTTGGCGAGTCGGGCGGCGGCGGAAAGGTCAGCGTCCTATTGGCAATGCCGAGCGCAAGCGGGCTGTTTCATCGCGCCGTGATCCAGAGCGGCGCCGCGATCCGGGTCCGCACAAGCGAGCGCGCCGCCGCGCTGACCGAAGCCGTAATAAAAGAACTCGGCATCCCCCGCGGCGACTGCGGGCGGCTGCACGGGGTTCCGGCCGAGCGTCTCGCCGCTTCGATCGCACCGGCCGCACGCGCAATCGGCCGTCCGGCTCTGCCCTTGCTCGACCGCTACGATTTCGGCCCGACCGTCGACGGGACCGATCTTCCGACGCAGCCCTTCGATCCGGCGGCCCCGGAGATCGCGCGCGACATCCCGCTGCTGATCGGCGGCACGCGCGAGGAAAGCGGCTTTTTTCTCGCCGATGACGACGAGGTGTGGGAACGCCGCGTCACCGAGGACTCGCTGCGCCGCCGCATCGCCGCGGTCGCCGGGGCCGATACCGACCGTGTGCTCGACCTCTACCGCACGCTGCGCCCCGGCGCGAGTCGCGAGGATCTGCTGATCGCGGCGCTGACCGGCTCGAATTTCTGGGTGCGCACGGTGATGCTCGCCGAGCGCAAAGCCGTCCAGCAGGGCGCGCCGGTCTGGATGTACTCGCTCGACTGGCGGTCGCCGTCCTGCGACGGGCGCTTGCAGGCGCATCATGCGATGGACCTGCCGTTCGTTTTCGACAATACGGATGTGCCGGACACGACAAAGAATGCGCCCAGCGCCCGCGAGCTTGCTGCGGTCGTGTCGGGGACCTGGGCGGCATTCGCGCATACCGGCAGCCCGGAAAACCCGGCCTTGCCATCCTGGCCTGCTTATACGCAGAAAGGGCGCGCGACGATGGTATTCGACCGCGAATGCCGCGTCGTCGCCGACCCCGACCGCGATGCCCGCCTGTTGTGGGAGCCGATCGCGACTCGCGGCTCACTGTCGTAGACAGCAAACAATGTCGCAGCCCCGGCGAAAGCCGGGGTCCGCTTGTCGGCAGTCGAGTTGTCGCATTGCGGGTCCCGGCTTACGCCGGGACTGCGGCGTTTCTGGTTACGATTTATGCTGAAAGCCGCGTGCCCGCGGGTCGTCGCTTCCGATTTTCGCCGGCTCCAGCCTGAGGCCGGAAGGGGTTTCGACCTGGTTGACGACGATGAATTCGTCGAGACCGACCACGCCGAGATCGACGTCCCGGTCCGGCAGGATCATGTACATATGGCGACCCACGGCCGCGATGACCTGGCCCTGGAACGACGCCGAACGCCGTGCCCAGTCCTTCAGCATCGCGTAATACGGGCGGCGCTGCCACGCGTCCGGCTGCTGCGGATCGACATGCGCGATGAGTCGTCCGCCGTCGAGATCGGTCACCAGAACCATCTTGCAGCGGTTCGGCTTCCATTCCTCCCCGAGCTTTGGATTAACCAGCCACAGACAGTTGAAATTGCCGCATTCCTGCGGGCGATCGGGGTAGATCGTACAGCCGCGGGGAGGCTTGCAGTGCCAGCACCACGAACCCGGCGGTTTTCCCAGCGTCGCGATCTCCATGACCTTGCAGCACAGCGAGCAATCGCCGCAGCTGCGGACCGGCGCCGCGTCGGTCGAATGTCGAGGCGATGACACCGCGCCCGTTCCCAGCCTGACCTGCTTCTATTCCAAATTCCGCGCCAGCGCCCAGGCCTGCTCGGCCAGCGGACGGGCGATGCGGCCGACTTCGGCGGCTTCGGCGCTGGCGGCGGTGCCGTCGAGCGCGCGCTTTGCGATCCCCTGCACGATCGCGGCGATGCGGAACAGGCTGTAGACCATGTAAAAATCCCAGGCTGCGATCGCCTCGCGCCCGGTGCGGCGGCGATAGGCGGCGACATATTCGGTCTCGTCCGGAATGCCGGACGAAGCAAAGTCGATCCCGGCGAGACCGCGAAACAGCTCCGGCGTTACGCGCCACGTCATCACGTGATAGGCAAAATCGGCAAGCGGGTCGCCGATTGTCGAAAGCTCCCAGTCGAGCACGCCGATAACAACAGGCTCGGTCTTGTGAAACACCAGATTGTCCATGCGGTAGTCGCCATGGACGATCGCCGGCGCGCTCTCGGCCGGAATGTGCAATGGCAACCAGTCGATCAGCCGGTCCATCGCCGCGATGTATTCGGTCTCGGAGGCGCGGTACTGCCGGCTCCAGCGCGCGATCTGGCGGCCCATATAATTGCCGGGACGCCCGAAATCGCCGAGACCGACCGAAGCGTAATCGACATTGTGCAATGCCGCGATGACCGCGTTCATCGAGTCGAACATCGCGCCGCGCTCGGCCGGGCCGGCGATCTCCGGCAGGCGCTGGTCCCAGAAGATGCGCCCGTCGAGAAATTCCATGACGTAAAAAGCGCTGCCGATCACCGCATTGTCCTCGCACAGCGCGTGAACGCGCGGCACCGGCACAGGGGTATCGGCGAGCGCCCGCATGACGCGGAACTCGCGATCGACCGCGTGCGCGCTCGGCAGCAGCGGGCCGGACGGTTTCCTGCGCAACACATATGGGCCGGAGCCGGTGTCGAGCCGGTAGCTCGGGTTCGACTGCCCGCCGGCGAAACGCTCGGCCGTTACCGGCCCGCGGAACCCCTCGACATGGTCGTGCAGCCATGCGTCGAGCCGGTCGAGAGGAAGATCGCCGGATGCCGCGGTGTCTGTCATCGACCCTCACCCGGCTGCCCGCGGTCCGACCGCGGGCAGCCACCCTCTCCCGCACTGCGGAAGAGGGTTTCCCGTTACAGCCCCTTCAGCATCGAATCGACGTCGGACACCTCGAACTTGCCGGGAGCCTCGACATTGAGCTTTTTGACGACGCCGTCCTCGACCAGCATCGAGTAGCGCTGCGAGCGCATCCCCAGCCCGGCCTTGCGCGCGTCCAGTTCCAGCCCGACCGCGCGGGTGAAGTCGCCGCTGCCATCGGCCAGCATCATGACCTTGTCGCCGCAATTCTGGTCCTTGCCCCACGCCCCCATCACAAACGCGTCATTGACCGACACGCAGGCGATCGTATCGACGCCCCTGGTCTTGAGGTCGCCCGCCTTGTCGACATAGCCGGGCAGATGGCGCTGCGAGCAGGTCGGGGTGAATGCGCCGGGCACCGCGAACACCGCCACCTTCTTGCCACGGAACAGTTCGTCGGTCGTGATCTCCTTCGGACCCTCCGGGCTCAGATATTTGAGGGTGGCCGACGGGACCTTGTCGCCAACTTGAATCGCCATCGATCGTGCCTCCGAGTATCGTTCCGCCGCGGCCGCATGATGCGACCGCCGGCCAACCGGGCGGCACCGATACCATAGAGGGGCGAGGGAGGTAAACGCCGCGCGCAAGCACGGCCGCAACCGGGCCTCCGGACGATATCGCCCGCCCGACCGCCGGCCGGAACCGAACGGAATTGATGACCGGACGCCGCGTTCGCATGACAGCCGGCAAGTGGCGGCGGGGTCAGCAGGGAGGGCGCGATGCAATCGCTGACGGGGCAACTCTTGATCGCGATGCCGCAAATGATGGACCCGCGTTTCGCGCGCTCGGTCGTCTATGTCTGCGCCCACAGCGAGGACGAGGGTGCGATGGGGCTGGTCGTCAACAAGCTCTTCGAGGAGCTGACGATGGAGGAGCTGTTCGCGCATCTGAAGCTCGACCCGAGCGCGCTCGGCCGCTCCCGCCCGGTGCATTTTGGCGGTCCGGTCGAACCCGGGCGCGGTTTTGTGCTGCACACGACCGACTACCGGGAGGAGGCGACGCTCGTCGTCGCCGACGGTCTCGGCATCACCGCCACGCTCGACATATTGCGCGCGATCGGACGGGGCGAGGGGCCGCGGCGCTGTCTGCTGGCGCTCGGTTATGCCGGCTGGGCGCCGGGCCAGCTCGACGCCGAGATGCAGGCCAATGGCTGGCTGTCGGTCCCGGCCGACGCGGACCTCGTCTTCGACGACGACTCCGACGGCAAATGGCAGCACGCTTTGGCCAAGCTCGGCATCGATCTGACGCTGCTCTCGACCGAAGCCGGCCATGCCTGACACTCACTGCGGCGTAGCGGCGTAGGGCGGGTGAGCGCAGCGTAACCCGCCATTCTCGATGCGACTTGGCGGATTGCGCTTCGCTGATCCGCCCTACAGCCACGGAGACGTCAGGGGCGCCAATCCTCGCGCAGGATCGCGAACAGCAGATGATCCTGCCATTTCCCGTCGATCAGCAGATAGGCGCGGGCATAGCCCTCCTGCCGGAAACCGGTGCGCAGCAGCAGGGCGCGGCTCGGCACATTGCTCGGCAGGCAGGCCGCCTCGACGCGGTGCAGCCGCAGCCGGCTGAAGGCGAAATCGAGAACCAGCGGCAATGCCGCGGTCATATGGCGCTGGCGCGCGAACGGCTCGCCCATCCAGTATCCGAGGCTCGCCGTCTCGGCCACCCCGCGGCGCACATTCGACAGCCCGACCCCGCCGGTCAGCGCCTCGTCCTCGTTGCGGAAGATAAAGAAATTGTAGCCCTGGTCGGTGCGCCAATCCTCGGCGTAGCGGGACAGCCGCATGCGGTAGCTCGACCGGCTCAGCGCGTCCGGCGGCCAGGTCGGCTCCCACGGCGCGAGGAAACCGCGCGAGCGCGCCCGCAGCGTCGCCCAGGCCTCGTAATCGCCGCGTTCAGGCGGGCGCAGAAACACCCGGTCGCCGACCAGCCGCAGCGGCTCCGAGCGGCCCAGAAACAGGCGCGGGAAGGTCGGAGCCATCGGCGTCCCGGTACTGCGATGTCAGGCGCCGAGCCGGAAGCGCAGCCGCTCGAAATCTTCGAGCCGGCCAAGCGGTCCGAGCGCGGCCAGGGTCGGTGTCGCGCCGCGCCAGCCTGCCACGACCCGGCCGATCGCGGCCGCGTCGACCGCCTCGACGCGCCGCACGATATCGGCCGGATCAAACGGCGCGCCGTAGACGAGCATGTGCTGAGCCATCTGCTCGCAGCGCGCCCCGGTGCTTTCGAGCGACATCAGCAGCCCCGCTTTCATCTGCGCCTTGGCGCGGGCCAGTTCGGCCGCGGACAGCCCCTCGGCCAGACGCATCGTCTCGTCGCACAGAACCGGCATCAATTCGGCCGCCTCCTCCTCGCCGGTTCCGGCGTAGACCCCGAACAGCCCGCCGTCGCGGTAGCCGTGTGCAAAGGAATGGATCGCGTAAACCAGCCCGCGTTTCTCGCGCACCTCCTGAAACAACCGCGACGACATCCCGCCGCCGAACGCGGTCGAGAGCACGGCGGCGGCGTAATAATCCGGGTCGCCGAGCGGGGTGCCCGGAAACCCGAGAACCAGGTGCAATTGCTCCAGTTCGCGCTCCTCGCGGTGATCGCCGCCGACATAGCGCGCCGGCTCGGTCCGGACCGGCCGCTCCTCCGGCAGCGCCGACAACAATGTTTCGGCCAGCGCGACGATCCGGTCGTGGTCGAGATTGCCCGAGGCCGACAGCACGATGCGCGAGGCGCTGTAATGATTTTGCAGATAGGCGACGACCGCGTCGCGCGACAGACGGCCGATGATCTCCGGCGTGCCGAGCACCGGCCGCCCCATTGCCTGATCGGGAAAGGCGCGTTCCTGGAAATAATCGAAGATGATGTCGTCGGGCGTGTCGTTGGCCTGCCCGATCTCTTGCAGGATCACGGCGCGCTCGCGTTCGAGTTCGGCCGGATCAAAGGTCGAATGCAGCAGGATGTCGGCGAGAATGTCGAGCGCGAGCGGCGCGTCTTCTTTCAGGACCTTGGCGTAATACGCGGTGCTCTCGCGCGAGGTATAAGCGTTGAGATGCCCGCCGACCGCCTCGATTTCCTCGGCGATCGCGCGGGCGCTGCGCCGCTCGGTGCCCTTGAACGCCATGTGTTCGAGAAAATGCGCGACGCCGTTGAGTTCCGGCGATTCGTGCCTCGTGCCGACATCGACCCACAGGCCAAGCGAGACCGTGTCCACGGTCTCGATGCGGTCGGTGACGATGCGCAGCCCGTTCGGCAGCGTCGCGAGCGCGGTTGTCATGTCATACCTCTGGAGATAGTGCCGCCGGCCCCGGCACGCCGCGCATGAGCGCGCACATACCGTGCGACTGTTGCGACATCATTCGGCAGAACGGTAAACCGTTCCGGTTTTTCGATGATCTCGGCCAGCGCGGGCGGTATTGCCGGTCGCAGACCGGTGGCCCGTTCGACCGCCTCCGGAAATTTCGCCGGGTGCGCCGTCGCCAGCGCAACGATCGGGGCCGTGCCGTCCGCCGCTTCCGACCGCGCCGCGGCGACCGCGACCGCACTGTGCGGGTCGATCAGCATGCCGGTGCGCCGGTAGGTGTCGGCGATCGTGTCGAGCGTCGCTCTGTCATCGGCGCGATATCCGGAGAACAGCGCCCGCGCCGCGCGCCAGGCTTGCTCGTCGGCGGGCAGCGCGCCGGTCTCGCGGAACCGGCGCAGCGCGGTCGTGACCGCGGCGGCGCTGCGGCCCTTCAATTCGAACAGCAGACGCTCGAAATTGCTGGCGACCTGAATATCCATGCTCGGGCTGAGGCTCGGAACCACCGGCGCGACGGTCATTTCGCCGCTGCTCAGATAACGCGTCAGCACGTCGTTTGCATTCGTGCCGATTATCAGCCGCTCGATCGGCAGACCGAGCGCGCGGGCCAGATGTCCGGCATAGACATTGCCGAAATTGCCGGTCGGCACGCTGAACGACACCGGCCGCAGCGGTGCCCCGAGCGCCACGCCGGCGGCGATGTAGTAGACGATCTGCGCCGCCACCCGCGCGAAATTGATCGAATTGACCGCCGACAGGTTCAGGTCGCGCCGCAACCGCGCATCGGCGAACAGGGTCTTCACTATGTCCTGGCAGTCGTCGAACGTGCCCTCGATTGCCAGCGCGTGGGTGTTCGCGGCGTCCGAGGTCGTCATCTGCCGGCGCTGCACCTCGGATACGCGGCCGTGCGGGTACAGGATGAAGATGTCGAGCGCGGCGCGGTCGCGGCAGGCGGCCATCGCCGCCGATCCGGTGTCGCCCGAGGTGGCGCCGACGATCGTCACCTGCTCGCCGTGCCGCGCCAGCACCGTGTCGAACATCAGCCCGACGAGTTGCAGCGCCAGATCCTTGAACGCCAGGGTCGGACCGTGAAACAGTTCGAGCAGCCAGACCCGTTCGTCGAGCTGCACCAGCGGCGCCACCGCCGCGTGCCCGAACGTGCCGTAGGCCCGCGCCGTCAGCGCCCGGAGTTCGTCACCGGAAAAACTTTCGGCAGCGAACAGCCCGACGATGCGCGCCGCGATCTCCGCATAGGGCAACCCCGCCAGATCGAGCAGCGCCTCGCGGCCGAGCTTCGGCAGAAGCTCGGGAACGTAGAGACCGCCGTCCTCGGCGAGGCCGGCGAGCAGCACCTCCTCAAACGAGCGGGCGGCCGGCGCCGGCCCGGCATCGCGTGTGCTCAGATAGCGCATGGCAGCGAACGTAGCCCCGCGCCGCTGCCGTCGCAACCGGAGCGGGCCGTACACGGCCGCGACGCGACGCGATCTTCGCGAACCCGCCCCCGGGACTCGCTCTCGGGTCTCGCCTCGGATCGTGGCGCCGGGCCAGATATCATTGATTCGCCATTTTTGCGCGGTCACTCTGCCGCCCGGCACTTCCGGCGTTTCTTGTTCCGAGGATATGGTGGACCTCCCCGAGAGCCCGATCGAGGGCTGCAGAAATCTCGCCGCCGTCGCGGCAGCCTAGAGAGGTCTCGCGTTGCAAACGATCGCGAGCACCACCCTGGTCATTGCCGCGTTTCTGGTCGTCATCAGCGCGGTTCAGCCTTTCGCCGCACGCTTGCACATACCGTTTACGGTGCTGCTCGCCTGCGTCGGCGTGCTGGTCGGCGGCGCATCGTCTTTTCTGGTCCATCACCTGCGGCTCGAACCGGTGCTCGACATCGCCGGGCCGCTCGCCAATCTGCCGGTTAGCGCGCCGGTATTTCTGGTCGTCTTTCTGCCGCTGCTTCTGTTCCACGGATCGCTGATGATCGATCTGCGGGAGATCGCGCGGGATATGGGACCGATCCTGACGATGGCGGTTCTCGCCGTATTCGCGGCGGCCGCGGCGATCGGGTTCGGTCTGTCCTTTGCCGGCGTGCCGCTGCTCGTCGGCCTGTTGCTGGGGGCGATTGTCGCGACGACCGATCCGTCGGCGGTCATTGCGATCTTTCGCGAACTCGGCGCGCCGCCGCGCCTGAGCCGCCTTGTCGAAGGCGAAGCCCTGCTGAACGACGCCGCCGCGATCGTCCTGTTCGGCATTCTCGTCGTGATGCTGGCGGGCGGTGCGCAATCGAGTCTGGCGCATGCCGCGCTCGAATTCACGACGACATTTATTGGCGGTATCGTGCTCGGCGCGGTCGCGGGGCGGCTGTTCGGCGCCGCGCTGCCCTGGCTCGGCAGTTCGCGCACCGCCGAGGTGACGCTCTCGGTCGCGCTGCCCTATATCGTCTATGTCGTCGGCGAGCACCTCCACGTATCCGGCGTCGTCGCGGTCGTCAGCGCCGGGCTGACCGCCGGGGCGATCGCGCGGGTTCGCGTCCGGCCGGGCAATTGGCGACACATCGAGCGCGTCTGGGCGCAGCTCGATTTCTGGGCCAGTTCGCTGATCTTCGTCATGGCCGCCGCGCTGATCCCGCGGCTGGTCAGCGCGGTCGAACCCTGGCACGGCTGGCTGCTGCTGATTGTGGTGGTCGCCGCGCTGCTGTCGCGCGTCGCCGTGCTGTTCGGCATCCTGCCGCTGCTCAGCGCGCTGCGGCTCAGCCAGAAGGTGGACGGCGCCTATAAGCTCGCGATCGCCTGGGGCGGGCTGCGCGGCGCGATCACGCTGGCTCTTGCCCTGGCATTAACCGAGCACCCGAGCATCGACCCGGCGGTCAAGCATCTTGTTGCGGTGCTGGCGACCGGGTTTGTGCTGTTCACGCTGCTGGTCAACGGGCTGACCCTGCGTCCGGTGATCCGTTTGTTGCAGCTAGACCGCCTGTCGCCGCTCAACGAGGCCCTGCGCGGCAAGGTCCTGGCGCTGTCGCTGGCCGAGGTGCGCGACGCGGTGCGCCAGAGCGCGCGGGACTACCGCATCGATCCCGTGGCGGCGCGATCGGTCGGCGAAGCCTACGACCGGCGCATCGACGAGATCGAATCCCGCCCCGATCTCGACCAGGCGATCGGCGACGAGGACCGGATCAGGATCGGGCTGGTCGCGCTGACCAACCGCGAGCGGCGCATTATCCTCGATCATCACGAGCAGCGCACCGTGTCGGGAGCGGCGATCGAACGGCTGCTGCACAACACGAACCGCATCCTCGACGTTGCGCGCGGCGAGGGGCGCGCGGGCTATGACCGCGTCGCCTCCAGGCTCCTCGCCTTTACGCGCGGTTTTCGCGTCGCGCATTTTCTGCACCGCACCCTGCACATCGCCGGGCCGTTGCAGCGCGAGATCTCGATCCGTTTCGAGGTGCTGCTGACCCGGCGGCTGGCGCTCGAAGAACTGGCGCGCTTCGCCGGGACCCGGCTCGAACCGATGCTCGGCCGTTCGGTCGGGGCCGAATTGCGCGAGGTGGTGGCCAGCCGTGCCGAGGCGACCGTGCGGGCGCTGGACGCGTTGCGGCTGCAATACCCCGAGCACGCCCGCACCCTGGAGGCGCGGTTTCTCGAACAATCCGGATTGCAGCTGCTGACCCTGCGCTATCAGGACCTGTTCGAGGAGGGGCTGATCGGCGGCGAATTGTTCGACGATCTGCAACAGGAGCACGCAAGGCAATTGCTGTCGGACCGCCTGCCGCCGCTCGATCTCGGGCTGCGGACCGAGCAGTTGATCCGCTCCTTCCCGATGTTCGCGGGTCTCGACGAAACCGAGCTGAGGGCGGTGGCGCGGGTGCTGCGGCCGCGTCTGCTGGTTCCCGACGAGGTCATCATCCGCAAGGGCGAACGCGGCCGCAGCATGTTCTTTATCGCCTCCGGCGCGGTCGAAGTCGTGCTTCCGGGACAGCGGGTCCGGCTCGGCAGCGGCGATTTCTTTGGCGAAATGGCGCTGCTCACCCGCTTTCCGCGGACCGCCGATGTCGTCTCGCTCGGCTACGGCAGAGTGCTCGAACTGGCGCGAACGGATTTCCGCCGTTTCCTGCGCAACCACCCGCGCGCCCGCGCCGAGATCGAGGCCACCGCCGCCGCCCGCGCCCGGCTGACCGCCGGACTTGCCGGCTAGGTTCTGTGGACATTTAGAGTGTGATCGGGTCTGGTTGAAACGGGATAGGGGTTCCCCGGCGCGGGGATCTCTGCGCAAGATGCTGGCTGGGGGGCGGAGGCCAGCACGCATGCCCAGACCCTATTCACAGGATTTGCGAGACCGAGTGGTGGCATCGGTGAGGGGCGGTCGCTCGCGCCGCGCCACCGCGAAGACATTCAACGTGAGCGTCGCCACGGTCGTGCGATGGTCGCAGCGTTTCCAGGCGACGGGGAGCGCAGCGGCCTTGGCAATGGGTGGGCGCCGGCCGCACCGTCTGGCCGGCAGGCGCGAGTGGCTGCTGGCGCGGATCGCGGAGAAGCCGGACCTGACCTTGCGGGCGCTCCTGGCCGAGCTGGCCGCCGACGGGGTGAAGGTGAGCCATGGCGCGCTCTGGGCATTTTTTGCACGCGAAGGCATTA
>JBFWVT010000028.1:0-58861 GCA_050246595.1 Alphaproteobacteria bacterium | reverse complement strand
CCGCGCCAGCAGCCAGTCGCGTTTGCCGGACAGACGGTGCGGCCGGCGCCCACCCATCGTCAGGGCCGCTGCGCTCCCCGTCGTGCGGAAACGCCGTGACCACCTCACGACCGTGGCGACGCTCACGTTGAATGTCTTCGCGGTGGCGCGGCGCGAGCGACCGCCCCTCACCGATGCCACCACCCGGTCCCGCAAATCCTGTGAATAGGGTCTCGGCATGCGCGATGGCCTCCGCCCCCCAGCCAGCATCTTGCGCAGAGATCCCCGCGCCGGGGAACCCCTATCCCGTTTCAACCAGACCCGATCACACTCTAATCAAATCACCCCAGTTGTAATGAAGGAGAATGTTGCGATCATTATTCATATCGTCCAGTATTTCGGCAATATCTTTGGCATTCTTTTCATAGGGTTTCAGAGACGGTAACTGGCAAAAGCATCGTCGCCAAAAACTGATTTTCTCGTCCATGGTGTAAGGGGGATTTTTACTTAACGTATTTCCGCCATAGTTGCGGTAAAGTATCATCACATCCATACTAAAGTGGCTTTCCAGAACTCCCCATAGGACGACAACTCTACCGATAGCCGAGTAGATGCGCAGATGGTGAGCACCTTCATGCTCCCACAAGAAGTCCCGTATGCTTGGCTCTTTGGGAGAACTGGTCATCTTGGCGAGAAACCTATACGTGGGGGCATCGGCCAGTCTCAGGCTGTTTGTATCAGGCGGCGTCGTCGGCCACCGCGAGATGACGCACCGCGAAACCGTGCCGCTCAGCCAGCAGTTCGGCGACGCGGCTGCGGTGACAGCACCGCCAGTCGGCCTCGTAGCACAATAAGCAGCTCGCGCTGTGCTTTGCGGTTGCGGCGGCCTCGTGCAGCGCCAGCTCGGCTTCCGGTCCGGCCAGCCTCGCCTCGACGATGCCCCAGAACCGGTCCCACTCGCGGCGCCTCGCGGCCTCCCGCCCCTCGGGCGGCGTGCCGAGCGCGCGCAGCGACAGATAGCGCATTCCAGCCTGCTCGATCGCCGCTTCGAGCTGCCGCCTGGAAAAGCCGGGCCGGCGCGATATCGGCCGGTCGCGCACATCGATCAGCGTCACGATCCCTGCCCCAGCCAACGTCGCGATCACGTCGGCCAGACGCGCCTTCTCGTAGCCAATCGTGTAAAGCGTAATCAACCGACCCGATAGCGCTCGACCGCGGCGCGGTCGAGTTCGATGCCGAGACCGGGCCGCTCCGGCAGCCGGACCATGCCGTCGCTTTCGAGTGTAAGCGGTTCGGTCAGCAACTCGTCGCGCAGCGCATTCGGGTTCTGGTCCCATTCGAGCACGAGAGCGTTCGGGATCGCCGCCGCGTAATGCAGCGAGGCCAGCAGCAGCACGGCGCCGGCGAAGGCGTGCGGCGCGACCATCCGGTGATGCGCCTGCGCATAGGCGGCGATGCGCCGTCCTTCCGAGAAGCCGCCGGACCACGCGACATCGACCTGCACGATATCGACCGCGCCGCGCCGGATCAGCTCGCGAAACCCATAAAGACCGAGTTCGGTCTCATAGCCGGCGATCGGGGTATGCAGCGCGTCGGCGACGCGGGCGCTGCCCTCGATATCGTCGGTTTCGACCGGCTCCTCGATCCAGTAGAGATTATACGGCTCCATCGCGCGGCCCATCTCGATCGCGAAAGACGGACTCCAGGCGCAATTGACATCGACCATCAGCTTCGCCTGCGGCCCAAGCGCCCGGCGCACCGCCGCAACCCGCGCCAAGTCTTCGCTCGGATCGACCTCGCAGAACCCGGTCTGGCCGAGCAGTTGGCGCAGATGGGTCTGGGTCGAGGGGTTGCGGCCGATCTTCATCTTCATGCCCTTAAAGCCGCGCGCGCGGTAGCCCTCGGCCTCCCCGGCGATCCCGTCGACGCCTTTTCCCTCCTGATAGAAGCCGCCGCTGGCGTAAGCCTCGACCCGGTCGCGGCAGGCGCCGAGCAGCTTATAGACCGGCATTTTCGCGATCTTGCCGGCGATGTCCCACAGCGCGATGTCGATCCCGCTGATCGCCTGCATGACGACGCCCCGCCTGCCGTATTGCCGGGTGCGCGCGAACATCTTCTGCCACAGCCCCTCGATCAGCAGCGGGTCCTCGCCGACCAGCATCGGTTTGAGGGTCTTTTCGATCACGCTTGCGGTGGCGCCGCCGCCGAGACCGGCCTCGCCGATGCCGATCGTGCCGTCATCGGTTTCGATCTCGACGAGCAGCGCGCCCCGCGTTCCCTGCACCCCGGCGGCGCTGGCGTAAGGCGGGTCGCAGCGATAGGACAGCGCGATCGTGCGGATATCAGCGATTTTCATATCAGCGCTCCTCGGCTTGCGACGGTGCGGAGGCGGGTCGGCCCCGTCGGGCCGGGTGCGCGCCGGTCGGCAGATCATTATCCGCCGCAAGCGGCGGCGGGGAAACCGTATCGGTGTTATCTATGGTCCGGGGAATGGTGGAGCCGAGGGGGATCGAACCCCTGACCTTCGCATTGCGAACGCGACGCTCTCCCAGCTGAGCTACGGCCCCATGCGCGGAGCGCGGACTATGGGCATCACCCCGCGCTCTGTCAAGCACCGCCCCGCAGAGCAGGAGGGTGCGTTTATCCTTCCGCGACCTTGTGCCCGGCGAGGTATTCAAGCACCTGCACCAGCCCGGAATGGTCCCAGCCCTTACCGCCGAGTGCCGCCGCGGCGTTGAACAATTCCTGCGTTGTCGCGGTGTTCGGCAATGATAGGTTCAGCGCCCGCGCGCCGGCCAGGGCGAGGCTCAAATCCTTCTGGTGCAGCTCGATCCGGAAGCCGGGGTCGAAGGTGCGCCTTATCATGCGCTCGCCGTGGATTTCAAGAATGCGCGACGAGGCGAACCCGCCCATCAGCGCCTGCCGCACCTTGGCCGGATCGGCGCCGGCTTTCGAGGCGAACAGCAGCGCCTCGCCGACCGCCTCGATTGTCAGCGCGACGATGATCTGGTTTGCGACCTTCGTGGTCTGCCCGGCCCCGACATCCCCGACCAGCGTGATGTTCTTGCCCATCAGTTCGAACAGCAGCTTGACGCGCTGGAATGCGGCCTCCGAGCCGCCGACCATGATCGTCAGGCTCGCCGCCTTGGCCCCGACCTCGCCACCCGATACCGGCGCATCGAGATAATCGCAGCCCTTCTGCATGATTTCGGCGGCGAAGACCTTAGTTTCGATCGGAGAAATCGAACTCATATCGACGACGGTCTTGCCCGGTGACAGGCCCGCGGCGATGCCATCAGGACTGAACAGCACGTCACGCACGTCAGGCGTGTCGGGGACCATGATGATGACGATCTCGGCATGCTCAGCGACCGCCTTCAGGCTGTCGAGCACAGTGGCGCTGTCGCGGATCTCCGGCGGCACGGTCCGCTTGCCGTAGACGAACAGTTTGTGCCCGCCAGTGATCAAGTTCTGGGCCATCGGCCGGCCCATGATCCCGAGGCCGACAAAACCGATCTGCATGGCTGATCTCCGAGTGGGTTGCGCTGCTCTGCGCAACCTGTCATCGCGGGCGAAGCAGCGCAATCGCGATGGAACGTATCAGAGCGAGACTGCTCCGTCTCGGCTTCTTGCAATGACGTTCGTCAGCCCGTATGCACCATTTCGGCTCCGAGTTTTCCCTGTTTCTGCAGCTGATCTGCAGCCAGCCTCTCCCCAGACCGGCCGAGCAAACTGCCGGATCATCTAGAACATACCACGAACTGTAGGGGTTTTCGATCTAAAAACTGTTCTGGCCGCTCCAGCGTCGGGCCGCTTCGGCGTCTTCAGCATGCGCCTCGACCCAGCGCTCGCCGTGCGGCGTCTCCTCGCTCTTCCAGAACGGCGCGTCGGTTTTGAGCCAATCGATCAGAAAGTGGCAGGCAGCAAGCGCCGCCTCGCGGTGCGGAGAGGCGGTCGCGACAAGCACGATGCGGTCGCCCGGTTCGAGCCGGCCGTAGCGGTGGATGATCAACGAAGCGGAGAGCGGCCATCGCTTGTTTGCCTCGGCCTCGATCTCGGCCAGCTTTTTCTCCGTCATGCCGGGATAGTGTTCGAGGGTCAGCGCCGAAACCCCATCCGGCCCGCCCATGTCGCGCACCAGCCCGACAAAGCTGGCAATGCCGCCGATCGAATGGTTGCCGGCGGCAAGCCGGTCCAGTTCGCGGCCAATGTCGAAATCCTCGCGCTGCACCCGGATCATTGTTGCTCCTCTGAGGTCAGCCTCCCGTAACCGGCGGAAATATCGCGACCTCGTCGCCGTCGCGGATCGGGTAGTCGCGCCCGACATAATCCTGATTAACTGCGACCCGGATTATCGAGAGATCGCGCAGCGCCTCGGCATAGCGCGGACCGCGGCCGCGCAGCCACTCGAGCAGCCCGGCAACGTCGTTCACTTCGGCAGGCTTTGGCAAATTCTCCTCGGCATGCCCGATGCGGGCGCGTAACCAAGCGAAATACAGCAGCTTTATGTCGCGCCGGACTGCGGACCTCTGGCCTGCGTCGGGGCGAGCGAGACGCCCGCGATCCGTGAGATTCATCCGAACACCTCGGAGAACGGCAGAAATTCAAGCATCTGTCCCGGTGCGATTTCGGTCGCGGTCTCGTCGATGATAGCGAATCCCTGCGATTGCACGATCGACGACAGGATGCCGGCGCCATCTCGCGGAAACCGCCGGGCGATTGCGGCGGCGCCATCGCGTTCGATGCTGGCGCGCAGATATTCGCGCCGTCCCGCCTTCTTGCGATAGGCGAACCCCGCCTGCACCGGGAAGGTCAGCGGTGGGGCCATCGCCGCGCCGGCGAGGCGCAGGATCAGCGGCCGCGCCAGGATCGCGAAGGTCAGCGCCGCGGCCACCGGGTTGCCGGGCAGACCGATCAGCGGCACGCCGTGCACCTGCCCAAGCGCAACTGGACGGCCCGGCTTGATCGCCAGCCGCCAGAAGTCGAGCCGGCCGAGACTTTCGATTGCCGCCCGTATGTGGTCCTCGTCGCCGGTCGAGACGCCGCCGGAGGTTACGACCAGATCGTGTCCGGCGCAGATTGTTTCCAGAGTATCGGCCAGCGAATCGGCCCGGTCCGGGTGGATGCCATAATCATCGACAATCGCACCGAGACCGCGCAGCAGTGCCGCCAGCATTGGCCGGTTGGCATCGTAAATCCTGCCTGGCCCAAGCGCTGTTCCCGGCTCGCAGACCTCATCGCCGGTGGACAACAGCGCCACCCGCAGCGGGCGGAATACCGGCAGCTTGTCATAGCCGAGCGCTGCCGCCAAACCGAGATCGGCCGGTCCGAGCCGCCACCCGGCGGGCAAAGCGACACTGCCTTTTACAACATCCTCGCCGGCGGGGCGGCGATTGGCACCCTTCCTGATGCCGGGTTTCAGGCGCACCTGCCCGTCGGCGAAGACGCAATCCTCCTGCATCATCACCGTATCGGCGCCGTCCGGCATCGGAGCGCCGGTGAAAATGCGGATCGCCTCTCCGCGCGTCATTGGCCGGCCAAGCGGGTGACCGGCGGCGACACGGCTCGTTACCGGCAACACGGTTTCGCTGTCCGGGAGCAGATCGGCGTGAAGGATCGCGAAGCCGTCGACGGCGCTGTTGGCGTGCGGCGGCACGTCAATGCCGGCGACCAGATCGCGGGCCAGGATGCGCCCGGAAGCGGCGGCCAGCGGCAGCGACTCCGCCTCGACAACCAGCCTGACCCGCTCCTCGATCAGAGCCAGCGCCGCGTCCACGCCGAGCAGCGCGCCGCCGAAAGCAAAGCAATCGTCGCTCAACTGCGCCATTTCGTCAGGCCCAGATGGTCCGAGATGAACGCCGCCACCGCGGCCGGGTCGCCGAGCGGCAGCAACGGGACCCGCGCGGCAAATGGTTCATCGGTGGCGACCGCAACGATCCAAGGGTCCTCACGATAGAGCAGCTCTTTACCAAGGCTCGGCCGATGCACTTCGATCTTGGGATGTCGGTGATGCTTGAAGCCTTCGACAAGCAGCAGGTGCACCGGGGTCATCCGTGCCACCAACGCGTCGAGATCGGGCTCCGGACCCTCGCGCAGCTCGTGCATCAAGGCCCAGCGCCGCGACGAGGCGACCATGACCTCGCGCGCGCCGGCCTGACGATGCCGCCACGAATCCTTGCCGGGACGGTCGATGTCGAATTCGTGATGGGCGTGTTTGATCGTCGACACGGCAAGACCGCGCGCCGTCAGCTTGGGGATGATCCCCGTCAGCAATGTGGTCTTGCCGCTGCCGCTCCACCCGGCAAGCCCGAAGATCTGCATCCCTGGCCCTCATGCCCGAGTCTCACTTGGGAGGCGTCGCACCCGCCCGCAAGCGTCTGTCGCGTGCGCGTTCGTCGCTATGTCAGGTGCTGCGGCTTGCCGTGCGGCGGCGCCGGCGCGGGACGGGTTTGTTCGCGGCCCATATGAGAAAGACCGGCGCGCAGGTAGTCATAGCCAGTGACCAGCGTAAGCAGCGCGGCAGCCCACAGCAGCACGGCACCGATCTCCTCCACAGGAACGAGAGCCGGCCCGGCCTCGCCGACGATCAGAAACCCGATCGCCGTCATCTGGATCGCCGTCTTCCACTTCGCCAGCCGCGAAACCGGCAGACCGACGCGCAGCTCGGCCAGGTACTCCCGCAGTCCCGAAACCAAGATCTCGCGGCACAGGATCACAAGAGCCGGCAACAGCGCACCCGCCGGCAACCGCTCGAACGCTGTCAGCATCAACAAGGTCGCCGCAACCAGCAGCTTGTCTGCGATCGGGTCGAGAAAACGGCCGAGTTCGGATTGCTGCGACCAGCGCCGCGCGACATGCCCGTCGAGCCAATCGGTCAGCGCGGCCGCCGTGAAAATCACACAGCCGAACCAACGCGCCCAATCGCCTTCCACATAAAAGGTCACGATGACAATCGGAATGACCAGAATGCGCGACAGCGTCAACAGATTGGGAAGGCTTGTCAGCGGCACGCTTCCCTCCGGCGCGACAAAGCCCCTGCCCCTGTATGCCGCGGGACTCGCGGAGGGTGGGCCGGGGGCGGGAAACCGAACAGCATCTTAGCTACCGTCATGGAAATGGTCGTAAACCTTTTTCGCGACAGTCTTGCTGATGCCGGTCACCCGCTCGATTTCGGCGAGCCCGGCGCGCGCGACCGCTCGTGCCGAGCCGAAATGATGCAGCAGCGCGTGCTTGCGCTTGGCGCCGATGCTCGGGATTTCGTCGAGCGGCGAGCGCCCGATGGCCTTGGCCCGCTTGGCGCGATGCGCGCTGATTGCGAAGCGATGCGCCTCGTCACGCAATCGCTGCAGAAAGTACAGCACCGGATCGCGCGGTTCCATCGAGAACGGCGGACGGCCCGGCACAAAGAACCGCTCGCGGCCGGCGTTGCGGTCGGGGCCCTTGGCGATCGAGACGATCGGGAGACCTTCGATGCCGAGTTCGGCGAAGACCTGTTGGGCCGCGGTCAACTGGCCCTGGCCGCCGTCGATCAGCACCAGGTCGGGCCATGTGCCGTGGGCGCGCTCCGGGTCCTCCTTCAGAGCGCGCCCGAAGCGGCGGCTGAACACTTCGCGCATCATCGCGTAATCGTCGCCCGGTGCCGCAGGTTCCGTGCCGTCGGCTTTGCCCTCACCAATTGCCGGGCCGGGTCCGCCGTCACTCCCCTCTGCCGCGTTACGGGGGAGGGGAGCACCAATGGCGTCGGGGTCGGGAAGCTGAGGGCGATTGCGATCGCGCGGCCCGCGTATTGTGAACTTGCGGTAGGCATTCTTCACCAGCCCGTCGGGACCGGCGACAACCATCGCGCCGACCGCGTGCGCGCCCTGGATATGGCTGTTGTCGTAGACCTCGATCCGGTTCAGCGGGCTGCTCAGCCCGAACAAAGCGGCCACGCCGTCGAGCAGTTGCCGCGTTGAGGCGCTTTCCGCCAGACGTCGGCCAAGCGCGTCGCGTGCGGTCGCGGCGATGCGGGCGACCAGCTTCTTCTTGTCGCCGCGCTGGGGTACTGCGAGCGTCACCCGTCCGCCGTGCAGTGACAGCGCCTCGGCCACAAGATCCTGCTCGACAAGTGGATGGCTGAGCAGGACCAGCGGCGGTTTCGGCCGGTTGTCATAGAACTGGCCGACAAACGCAGTCAGCACCTCCTCGACCGCGAGCTGGCGATCGTGACTCGGGAAATAAGCGCGATTACCCCAATTATGCCCGCCGCGGAAGAAGAAGACCTGCACACAGGTATGGCCGCCGGCCTGATGCGCCGCCATGACATCGGCATCGGCGAGGCCTGCGACGTGAATGTCCTGGTGTCCCTGCACCAGCGAAAGCGCGCGGATGCGGTCGCGGATTAACGCCGCAGCTTCGAAATCAAGCATCTCGGCGGCTGTGTCCATCTCCGCCGCGAGGCGCTGCTGGATGTCGCTGCTGCGGCCGGACAGGAAAAGCTGCGCCTGTTCGATGAGCCTGGCGTATTCGTCGCTGTCGATCCGGCCGACGCACGGGGCGCTGCAGCGTTTGATCTGGTGCAGCAGACACGGGCGGGTACGGTTGTTGAATACGCTGTCGCTGCACGAGCGCAGCAGGAACGCCTTCTGCAAGGCGACCAGGGTACGGTTGACCGCACCGGCCGAGGCGAACGGCCCGAAATACAGGCCCGGCTTGTCGCGCGCGCCGCGAAATTTGGTCAGCTGCGGAAAGTCGTGGCCGCCGGTCAGATGAATGAACGGGAACGACTTGTCGTCGCGCAGCAGCACGTTGTAACGCGGCATCAGCCGCTTGATCAGGTTGCACTCAAGCAGCAGCGCCTCGGCTTCGGTCGCTGTTTCAACGATCTCGAACGCCGCTGTCTCGGCGACCATGCGCCGGATTCGGTTCGACAGCCCAGCCGGATGCGTATAGTTCTGCACCCGGTTTCTCAGGTTACGCGCCTTGCCGACATAGAGCGCGTCACCCTTGCGGTCAAGCATGCGGTAGACGCCGGGAGTTGACGGCACATTGCGCAGCGCCGTCCGCAGAACTGCAACCCCGCGTGCGAGACCGCCCTGTGTCGGACCGGTTTCAGGAATTGCCGCCGAGGCTTCCGGGTGCAGCGCCGCCGGGTGCGCCGGATCAGCTATTGGAACCAATCCGCTCGCGGGCGCCTCGGGGCTGCGCCGGGGATCGAGTGGGGTCGCGTTACGCCGACGTTCCCGCCGGGAGATCGAGGCAACCTGTTGCATCGTCATGGAATTTCCGCGCCTTCCGAATCTAATCCACGGAAGCTGTGGATAAATTTGTAGAAAACCATGCTGCGAAGCAGCCGATTTCCAGCCAACCTAATGTTTTGGATGAAATGGCCAAAAAGTAGGCAGTCTTCTAGATATTTGAAGATTAATAGCTTTTTTTCTGTCAAGTTTGAAGGGATTGAACCTGGATGCCAGAACCGCGAATACGATTGGGGCAGTGCAGCCCTGATAGGGGCTGTGAAAAAGTTCGAGCGGTGGGCCGATGTCCGGGTTGGCAGATTCTTGAGTTGCCGGCAAGCGTTTCCGCCACTTCGACCGGCATTCGACCTGTTCATTCCAATATACGGGTGTATCCGGGCTGCCCCCATCCAAGGTGCTCGCCACCATCGAGCGCGATCATCTGGCCGGTCATCGCCGGCGCTTCGAGGATGAAGCGCATCGCCGCCGCAATCTCGCGAGGGCTGGTGCCGCGCCGCAATGGCATAGCGCGGCAGCGATCGAGAAACTGCTCCGGAGTCTGACGTGTATTCGGCAGCGTTGGGCCGGGTCCGATCGCATTGACGCGGATGCGCGGAGCAAGCGCCAAGGCCAGCGTCCGGGTTAGAGTCCACAGCCCCATTTTGCTGACCGTGTAGGAAACGAAATACGGGGTGAGATTCCAGACGCGCTCGTCGAGAAGGTTGACCACCACCCCGCCGGAATTGGCGGGAAGTCGTGCCGCGAAATCCTGGATCAGCACGAACGGAGCACGGAGATTTATGGCCAGATGCGCGTCCCAGCTCTCTTGTGTTGCCGTGGCAACCGTATCGTTCTCGAAAATCGATGCGTTGTTGACGAGCACCCCTATAGCGCCAAGCGCCGCCGCTGCATCCGGCAGCAGCTTCCTGACTGCGGTTTCGTCCGCGAGATCGGCGGCCAGTGCGACCGCCTTGCCGCCAGCTCGCGCAATCTCGGCCACCAGCGCTTCGGCCGCCGCTCCCGAGGCGTGATGATGCACGGCGACCGCATAGCCGGCCTCGGCCAGCCCCAGCGCGAGCGCGCGGCCAATGCGCCGTGCCGCGCCGGTGACCAGCGCCGCTTTCGGAACTGGTGGCGTGGGGAAACCGCCGTGTACTTCCTCCCGCTCTGCCGTGTTACGCGCGGGCACGGCGTTCCCTGTTCGAGCCTTTGCCACGGGCGCGCACCTTGGCTCGCACCATCTCGCGCGCCGACATGCCGGCCCGGCCCAATGTCGAGCGGCCGCGCGGGCTGCCCGCCGGGCCGGGGGTCGAGCCATTCGCCGGCAGCTCAAGATCGGCCTGTTCGAGGCGGCGGATCTCGTCACGCAGGCGCGCCGCTTCCTCGAATTCGAGATCAGAGGCGGCGGCGCGCATGCGTTTTTCGAGATCGGCGATAACGGCTCTCAAATCCTTGCCCTGGTAATGCGCCGCCTCGCTCTCGCCGAGACCAACCGTGACATGGTCCTTCTCATAGACGCTGTCGAGAATGTCGGCGATGCCGCGCCGCACGCTCTCCGGCGTGATGCCGTGCGCCGCGTTGTACGCCTGCTGCTTTTCGCGCCGGCGGTTCGTTTCCTCAATCGCCGCTTTCAAGCTGTCGGTCATACGGTCGGCGTAGAGGATCGCGCGGCCCTCGACGTGGCGCGCGGCGCGGCCGATCGTCTGGATCAGCGAGGTGCGAGAGCGCAGATATCCCTCCTTGTCGGCGTCAAGCACCGCGACTAGCGCGCATTCCGGGATGTCGAGCCCCTCGCGCAGCAGGTTGATGCCTATCAGCACGTCGAAAACGCCGAGCCGCAGGTCGCGAATAATCTCGATACGCTCGATCGTATCGACATCGGAATGCATATAGCGGACTCGCAGCCCGGCCTCATGCAGGTACTCGGTCAGCGCCTCGGCCATCTTCTTTGTCAGGGTCGTGACCAGAACGCGGTGACCCCTGGCGGCCGCCTCACGGCACTCGGCCATCAGGTCATCGACCTGATTCTCGGTTGGGCGGACGAGGCAGGGCGGATCGACAAGCCCGGTCGGCCGCACGATCTGCTCGGCAAAGACGCCGCCGGCGCGCTCCATCTCCCAGCGTCCCGGGGTGGCCGAGACAAAGATCGTCTGACCGCGATAGGCGTCCCATTCCTCGAATTTGAGCGGTCGGTTGTCGGTACAGGACGGCAGCCGGAACCCGTATTCGGCGAGGGTCGTCTTGCGCGTCCAGTCGCCGCCGAACATGCCGCCGAGCTGCGGCACGGTGACATGGCTCTCATCGACGATGACCAGCGCGTCGCGTGACATGTATTCGAAGAATGTCGGCGGCGGCTCGCCGGGTTTGCGGCCGGTCAGATAGCGCGAATAGTTCTCGATACCGGCGCACGACCCGGTCGCCTCGATCATCTCGATATCGTAGTTTGTCCGTTGTTCCAGCCGCTGCGCTTCGAGGAGCCTGCCGCCGCGGTGCAACTCCTCCAGACGGATTTTGAGATCGCGTTTGATCTGTTCGATCGCCTGCAAGAGTGTTGGGCGCGGCGTCACGTAATGGCTGTTGGCGTAGACCTTGACTGATTGCAGCAAAGCGGTCTTCTCGCCGGTCAGCGGGTCGAATTCGTGGATCGCCTCGATCTCGTCGCCGAACAGCGAGAGGCGCCAGGCGCGGTCCTCGTAGTGCGCCGGGAACAGTTCGATCGTGTCGCCGCGCACCCGGAACGTGCCGCGCACGAAATTCTGATCGTTGCGGCGGTATTGCAGCTCGACGAAGCGAGCCAGGAGCTTTGTCCGGTTGATCCGGCCGCCCGCTTCGAGCGATTCGGTCATCTGCGAATAGGCCTCGACCGAACCGATGCCGTAGATGCACGAGACGCTGGCGACGACGACGACATCGCGCCGTTCCAGGATCGCGCGGGTCGCCGAGTGGCGCATCCGGTCGATCTGTTCGTTCAGCGAGGATTCCTTCTCGACATAGGTGTCGGTGCGCGGGACGTAGGCCTCGGGCTGGTAGTAGTCGTAATACGAGACGAAATATTCGACCGCGTTATCCGGAAAGAAGCTCTTCATCTCTCCGTAAAGCTGCGCCGCCAGCGTCTTGTTCGGCGCCAGGATGATCGCCGGGCGGCCGGTGCGGGCGATGACATGCGCCATCGTAAAGGTTTTTCCGCTGCCGGTGACGCCGAGCAGCACCTGGTCGCGCTCGCCGTGTTCAATGCCGGCGCACAGTTCCTCTATCGCCCGCGGCTGGTCGCCGGCCGGCTGGAATTCGGAGCAGAGGCGGAACGGCTTTTCGATATCGCCCAGGGGGCGTTCGATCCGGAGGCGTTCGGCGACGAGCGGCGGCTGCATGGCAGGGTAAAATAGGCCGGCGCACGCCGCGATGCCAGAAGGGGAATTCGCGAGCCGGAAATTCCCTGGATCAGGGAAATTTTCCCTGGGGCCGCGCGATCAGCGACCAAGCTGTTGATCGTACGGAATTTCCGATCGAGGGGCAGGGAATTTCACGGGGTCGATCACGGAGGCATCAGGAAATTGGCGGGAATCGGGGGGCGCACGCGAGAGAGGGCGGATCGAGGATTGCCATAACATTAAACAAAGGCGTTATGATGGCGGCGTGGAGGACGCGCCGAGAGTGGCGGAGCGCATGGAGCGCCGGCTCGCGGCGATCCTGGGAGTGGGGGCTACCGTGCGGCGGTTTCGGGGAACCAGTCTCCGAGCACCTGGTCGGCGGTGAACCCGCCTCTTTCCAGCTTGGCCCAGACGGGGTCCGCCGCTTCGCCGTGCCCCGTCAGGTCGGCCGCCGCAAGCTCCGCGGCAATTCGTGCCTGCTTTCCGACCATCTCTGCAACTTCCCGCCGCAGACTCGGGGCTTGCTCCAATACTTCCGCGATGTCCGCGCGTGCGGCCGTGATTGTGGCGCGCCATCCGGCGCGGGGCCGATCGGCGGGAGAGGCTTCGAGCTTGAACAGATGTCGAAGTACCCGACGGATTTGGGAACTCAACTCGCGGCGAAGCGATTTTCCCAAGCTCTCGATCTCCTCCGCGAGGTTCTCCCAATCAAGCGGCAGGTTCGACTCTTTGGCGGCCCGACGCAGCGCCATCGCCTGCTGCTCGGTCCATTGCAGGAAATCCCGGTCGTAAAGTTCGCCGGCATCGGCCATGACTGTCCTATCGTTCTCGGTCTTCCAAGCCCCACGTTACTGTGTCGGGAAGCGGCGATATTGGCGGACACGAGCCGGGGGAGGCGTGCTCCGGTTGCGTTACTCCACCGTGACGCTTTTGGCGAGGTTGCGCGGCTGGTCCACATCGGTGCCTTTCAGCACCGCGACGTGATAGGCCAGCAGCTGGATTGGGATCGCGTAGAGGAGCGGGGCGACAAACGGGGCGCAGTTCGGGACCGCGATGCCGAACGCGCAACGGTCTTCGAGGCGCGCGACACCGGTCTGGTCCGAGATCATCACGACCCGGCCGCCGCGCGCCATGACCTCCTCGACATTGGAAAGAGTCTTCTCAAACAGATCGTCGGGCGGCGCCAGCACGATGACCGGCACGGCGTCGTCGATCAGCGCGATCGGGCCGTGCTTCATCTCGCCTGCGGCGTAGCCCTCGGCGTGGATGTAGGAAATCTCCTTCAGCTTCAGCGCGCCTTCGAGCGCCAGCGGGTAGGCGGTGCCGCGCCCGAGATAAAGCACGTCGCGCGCCTGGGCGATCTCCTCGGCGATCTGGCGCAGCCGCTCGTCGTGGTGCAAGACCTCGCTGGCGCGCGACGGGATTTCGGCGAGTTGGCCGGCGAGCGTCGCCTCGCCGTCTTCGTCGATCGTGCCGCGCGCCCGCGCCATCGCGACCGTGAACGCGGCAAGCACGGCGAGCTGGGTCGTGAACGCCTTGGTCGAGGCGACGCCGATCTCCGGCCCGGCCAGGGTTTGCAATACGATATCGGCCTCGCGCGCGATCGAGCTTTCCGGCTGGTTGACGACGGCGATGATCTTCTGTCCGACCTCGCGGCAATAGCGCAGCGCGGCCAGCGTGTCGGCGGTCTCGCCCGATTGCGAGATGAAGATCGCCGCGCCGCCTTGCGGCATCGCCGGGGCGCGATAGCGGAATTCGGAGGCGATATCGGCCTCGACCGGGATGCGCGCGATGCGTTCGAGCCAGTATTTCGTGACCAACCCGGCATGGAAGGAAGTGCCGCAGGCAATCACGCTGATCTGCGCGATATCGCCGAGGGCGAAGGGCAGGTCGGGCAGATGCACGCTGCGGGTCGCCGGGTTGACCAGCGCCTGCAACGTATCGCCGATCACCGAAGGCTGCTCGAAAATTTCCTTCTGCATGAAATGGCGGTAGTTGCCCTTGCCGATCAGAGCGCCGGACAATGCCGTCTCGCGCACCGGGCGCGCGGCCTTTTCGTTGGCGCGGTCGAAGATCGCGACTTCGCGCGCGGTCACGACGGCCCAATCGCCTTCTTCGAGATAGGTGATGCGTCGGGTCAGCGGCGCCAGCGCCAGCGAATCGGAGCCGATATACATCTCGCCATCGCCATAGCCGATCGCCAGCGGGCTGCCGCGGCGGGCGCAAATCAACAGATCGTGCTCGCCGGCGAACAGAAAGACGAGCGCAAAGGCGCCTTCGAGCCGCGCCAGGGTGCGGGCCACGGCCTGCGGCGGGGTCAGACCCTGCGCCAGATGATGCGTCGTCAGGATCGCGACCGCCTCGGTATCGGTCTGCGTTTCAAAGCGGTAGCCGAGCGCGGTCAGCTCGCGTTTCAGTTGCTGAAAGTTTTCGATGATGCCGTTATGGACGACGGCGACCCGGTCGGTCGCGATCGGATGCGCGTTGTCCTCGGTCGGCAGACCGTGCGTCGCCCAGCGTGTGTGGCCGATGCCGATCGTACCGTGCACCGGTTCGCGTTCGAGCCGCGCGGCGAGATTGGCGAGCTTGCCTTGGGCGCGGCGGCGTTCGATGCGGCCGTCGATCAAGGTCGCGACCCCGGCCGAATCATAGCCGCGATATTCGAGACGCCGCAGCCCCTCGATCAATTCGGCGGCGACCGGCCGCTTGCCGATGATCCCGACGATACCGCACATCAGCTTTTCTCCTTGCTCGGCCGCGCGCGTTCGGCCCGCAGCCGGTCGCGCAGCGCGGCGCCGCGCCCTGGTTTGTCCACTTGCCGGGCGCGCGCGATCGTCAGCGCGTCGGCCGGTACATTAGAGGTAACCACGCTGCCGGTCGCGACATAGGCTCCGTCACCGACCGAGACGGGGGCAACCAGCGCCGTGTTCGACCCGATAAACGCGCGCTCCCCGATTATTGTCCGCCCCTTGTTAAAGCCGTCGTAATTGCAGGTGATCGTGCCGGCGCCGATGTTGGTGCCGGCGCCGATATCGCTGTCGCCGAGATAGGACAGGTGGTTGGCCTTGGCGCCGGCGCCGAGGCGGGTGGCCTTGACCTCGACAAAATTGCCGACATGCGCGTCGGCTTCGAGCACGGCGCCGGGCCGCAGCCGGGCGAACGGTCCGACGATCGCGCCCGGCGCGATATCGGCGCCCTCGAGATGCGAAAACGAGCGTATCCGGACATTGTCCGCGACCGTCACACCGGGGCCGAAAACGACATCAGGTTCGACGACGACATCGCGCCCGAGAATCGTATCGGCGCACAGAAACACGGTCTCCGGAGCGACCAACGTAACGCCTTTCCGCATCGCACGGCGGCGCAGCCGGTTCTGCATCACTGCCTCGGCCGCGGCCAGTTCTTCCCGCGTGTTGACGCCGAGCACGTCCTCCTCGGGCGCTTCGATGACGCGGCAAACCAACCCGCGCCGGTTCGCGATTTCGACGATGTCGGTCAGGTAAAATTCGCGTTTTGCGTTGTCGTTGCCGATTTGGTCGATCAGGTCAAAGGCGCAGCTTGCGGCGATCGCCATGATCCCGCCATTGCACAACCCAATCGCCAACTCGTCGGGGCCGGCGTCCTTTGCTTCGACGATGCGCGCGAGCCTGCCGTCGTCCCGCCCGCCGTCGCGATCAAGCACGAGACGGCCGTAAGCTCCCGGATTTTCCGGCCGAAAACCGGCCACCGCGACGGCGGCCTCGGGTGCGCGGCGCCGCGCCTCGATCAGGGCGGCGATTGTTTCGGTGCGGAGCAGCGGGGTGTCGCCGTACAGGACGACAAGATCGGCGATCGCGCTGTTGCCGGCGAGCCGATCGGCAAGGATCGGGCGTCCCATGCGCACCGCGTCGCCGGTGCCGCGCGGCGGGAACTGGATCGCGGTCGGCAGCGGGGCGACGGTGCGCGCGACCAAATCCATGTCGCGGCCGACAATAACGACCGCAGCGGCCGGCTCCAGCGGTTGCAGCGCAGCGATGACGTGACGGATCATCGCCTGTCCGGCGATTTCGTGCAGCACCTTCGGATGCGCCGATTTAAGGCGGCTACCCTCGCCGGCGGCAAGAATGACGGCGGCGAAACCGGGCGGACTCATGGCCGCGGCTCCTTTAATTTTCGGAAAGGTACACAATCGCAGATGGTCAAGCTCGCACGCTCGCCCGGATTTGCCAAGACTCATTTGTCCTTACCGCGCAGGAGCGGGGCATTGGATTCGGGCGGGCAAGCAGACGAGTCGGAGCGCGAAAGCATCGCAACGCGCCGGACCGGCATTGATCCGAGCGCCGCGCCTATCGCCTTGGCCGGCAATTGACAAGCCATGCCGGCGACGGTCTGATCCCGGCAACCGGATGCGCAGGAGGGCAGGGTGGCCAAATTCAGGATCGCGACCCCGGCTGGGGCCAGTTTTACGGTGGCGGGGGGCGACTACGGCTACGAGATGGAGGCGCTGACGCCGATCGACGCCGAGATCTTCGAGATCCCGCCCGGTTCCGAGGACGAGTTCGTCGCCGCGGCGCGCGACGCCGACGCGCTTTATGCCAAAGGCCGCCCGATCACGAAACGCATGATCGACGGGCTCGGACGCTGCAAGATCATCGCGCTCGGCAGCGTCGGGGTCGATTCGGTCGATGTCGAGGCGGCCACCGCGCGGGGGATTCCGGTTACCAACTGTCCGGACACGTTTATCGAGGAGGTGGCCGACCACGCGATGCGGCTGATCCTGGCGACGCATGGCAGGCTGGTTGTGCAGGACCGGCTCGTGCGCGAAGGAAGATGGGCCGAGGGAAGGCCGATGCTGCTGCAAATCCCGCGGCTGCGCGGTCTGACCTTGGGGCTGATCGCGTTTGGCCATGTCGCCCGCGCGGTCGCCGAGCGCGCCAAGCCGTTCGGTCTGCACATCATCGCCTACGATCCGTTTATCGAGGAAATCGTGATGGTCGAGCGCGGCATCGAGCCGGTCAGCCTGCCCGAACTGCTGGCGCGCGCCGATATCGTCTCGATGCATTCGCCGGCCACCGCGAGCGCCAACCGGATGATTCGCGAGGAGCATTTCCGGCAGATGAAGAAGACCGCAATTTATGTCAGCACCGGGCGCGGTCCGACGACCGACGAAGCGGCGCTGATCAAGGCATTGGACGAGGGCATGATTGCCGGCGCCGGGCTCGACGTGCTCGAACAGGAGCCGCCCGGCGGCAACAATCCATTGTTGAAGATGGACAACGTAATCCTGACCGCGCATGTCGCCTCGGCGACCGCGCGATTCGATCCGGCGCGGCGGCGGCGGGTGGGGCAGGAATTGTCGCTGGTGCTGAGCGGAAGATGGCCGATGTCGTGCGTCAACCCCTCGGTGCTGGCGGCGGGCGGGCTGCGGCGATGGCAGCCCGTGTCGATGGAACGCGGCCCGAATTCGTAGGGTCGCGTCGGGGTTTTTGGTCACGCAGTAGAAGGTTGTAAATGGGCAAGACCGTATGGCAGAAGGCGATTGGGAGATTTTCGGCAGCGGGGGCATGTCGATGACGCCTGTCCGTCCGAGCCGCCGGGCACTGCTCGCGGCGGCTCCGTTGCTCGCGGTGCCGCTGGGGGGCGGGATCGCGGCGCCGGCAGGGAGCGATTTCAAGCAATTCCTCGCCGGGGTGCGGCGCGACGCGGTCGCGCGAGGCATCCGCCCGGCGACGATAGAGGCCGCCTTCGAGGAGATCAATTTCCTGCCGCGGGTCGTCGAACTCGACCGCAAGCAGCCCGAGCGCAAGATGACCTTTGCCGAATATTTTCAGAAGGTCGTCACGCAACAGCGGATCGACGAGGCGCGACAGAAGCTCGCCGAGAACTGGGATCTGCTGCAACTCGTGTGGCAGCGCTACCGCGTCCAGCCGCGCTTTGTCGTCACCTTGTGGGGGGTCGAAAGCAATTTCGGTCGCATGATGGGCACGTTCAACGTGCCCGCGGCGCTGGCGACGCTCGCTTATGACGGCCGCCGGGGCGCGATGTTCCGGGGCGAGCTTCTCGCCGCGCTGAAAATCCTCGACCAGGGCAATATCGCGCCCGATCGGATGCTCGGATCCTGGGCCGGCGCGATGGGCCAGTGCCAGTTCATGCCGACGACGTATCTCACTTACGCTGTCGATTTCAACGGCGACGGCAGGCGCGACATCTGGAACTCCAAGCCCGACGTTCTCGGATCGATCGGGCATTTCGTGTCGCGGCTCGGCTGGCGCGGCGATGAAGGCTGGGGGCAGGTGGTCGTCGTGCCGGGCGATTTCGACAGCCGGCTGGCCGGGCTCGATACCCGCCGCCCGGTCTCCGAATGGGCCAGGCTGGGGGTCCGCCCGGCGGCAACGACGGGTTTTTCCGGCGGCGAACCGGCGGCCTCGCTGGTGCTGCCGGATGGTGTCGGCGGCACGGCGCTGCTCGTCTACGACAATTTCCGGGCCATCAAGAAGTGGAACAACTCGAACTACTTCGCCGCGGCGGTCGGCTACATCGCCGACAGTATCGGCAGCGGCTAGTCCGGCAGGGGCGTTCCGAGTAGGCGTTCCGAGGGGGGTGGACGCCAACATGCGCAACCTCATCGCAATGGCCGCGATCGGTCTGTTGCTGGCCGGCTGCGGCGGCTTGTCCGGACCGCGCAGCGGCTCCGAGACGAGCGGTTTTGGCAAAACGCGCGGCTATTACAAGGTCGGCGCGCCGTATCAGGTGAATGGCGTCTGGTATTATCCCCGCGTCGATTTCGGCTACGACGAGACCGGGACCGCGTCGTGGTACGGCGAGGCCTTCAACGGGAAGCCGACCGCTAACGGCGAGACTTTCGATCTGACCCAGGTCAGCGCGGCGCACAAGACGCTGCAATTGCCGAGCGTGGTCGAGGTGACAAACCTGCAGAACGGCCGCGCACTCAAAGTTCGCGTCAACGACCGGGGGCCGTTTGCCGGCGATCGGATCATCGATCTGTCGCGGCGCGCCGCGCAGCTGCTCGGGTTCGAGAGGGCCGGCACCGCCCCGGTACGGGTCAGGGTTATGAAGGAGGAGAGCATCAAGGTCGCCGAGGCGGCGATGCGCGGCGATATCGGGCGGACCCGGATCGCGCAGGATACCCCGACCATTCGTACGCGGATTGCCGCCGCGGCGCCACGTCCGGCCGCTCGGGCCGCGACCGTCCCGGCGCGCACCGGCGAAATCGGCGAAGCGGCCATGAGTGCGCCGGAACCGACGGTTTCGCAAATCGCTGCCGAGCCGCCGAAGCCGGCTCCGGTCATGACGCTCGCCGCGGCCGATCCGCCGCGGAGCCCGGCGCCGCCCTCTTCGCCACGGGAACAGGAGGAGAGGGTCGATCAGGAGACCGCACGCCGCTCGATGTGGCCGTCGCTGATCGCGTCGGCTCGCGCCGCAACAAATGACGCCGCTTCCTCCGTCGGGCGACAAACGCGCACGGTCGCGCCATCCGGCCGGATTTTCGTTCAGGTCGGAGCGTTTGCGCTGGCGGAGAACGCGCATCGTGCACGCGCCCGCATCGCCTCCCTCGCCGGCACCGAGATGGCCCGAATCAGCGCCAACGGCACCGCCCTGTATCGGGTCAGGCTCGGACCGCTGGCAAGCGAGACGGAGGCGCGGAGCCTTCTCGGGAAACTCGCCGAGCGCGGCATCCACGACGCCCGCATTGTCGGGGATTGAGTCGGGGATTGAGCAAAGCGGGGTATCGGGAGCGGGTTGGCGCGGGCCGCAACTGTCACCAGAAGGGTTCAGAACGAAATGAGATTGCGCTGGTTCTGCTCGATAACCGCGGCCGCCGCGCTGGCTGTCACGACGCTGACCGCCGGCCCGGATTTGTCGATGTCACCGGCGACCGCCGCCTCGAAGCCGCGTGCCGATACCGCGACGGCCGGCAAGGCGAAACCGCCGATCCCGCTCGAAATTATCGGGCCGATCGACACGCAGGCGCGCGCGGCGCTGGTCATGGAGGCCGAGACCGACACCGTGCTTCTCGACAAGAACAGCGACGAGCGCATCCCGCCGGCCTCGATGTCAAAGCTGATGACCGCCTATGTCGTGTTTCGCTATCTGAAGGAGGGCCGCGCGACGCTCGATGACGAGCTGCCGGTCAGCGAGAAGGCATGGCGCACGGGCGGGTCGAAAATGTTCGTCCCGCTCGGAGCGCGCATCAAGATTTCCGACCTGATACGCGGCATGGTTGTCCAGTCCGGCAACGACGCTTGTGTCGTGCTGGCCGAGGGTTTGGCGGGCAGCGAGGCGGCCTTTGTCGAGGAAATGAACCGGGTAGGTAAGGAAATCGGCCTCAAGAACAGCCATTTCGCCAATGTCGATGGACTGCCGCACCCGGATCACTGGATGACGGCGCGCGATCTCGCGACCGTGGCGGTGCGCACGATCAAGGATTTCCCGGAACTCTACAAACTCTACAGCGAGAAGGAATTCACCTTTAACAAGATCACGCAGGGCAACAGGAACCCGCTGCTGTACAAGGATTTGGGCGCAGACGGGTTGAAGACCGGCCATACCGAGGAAGCCGGGTACAGTCTGGTCGGTTCCGCCAAGCGCGGCGATCGCCGGGTTCTGCTCGTGCTGAGCGGTCTTCCGTCGTCGAAGGCGCGGGCGCAGGAGAGCGAACGGCTGATCGAGTGGGCATTCCGCGAATACAATACGGTGCCGCTGTTCACCGCCGGCGCCACGGTGGACGAGGCCGAGGTGTGGCTTGGCGAACAGCCGAAGGTGACGCTGACGGTCGCGGAGGATCTCGTCGTGACCGTGCCGCGCCGATCGCGCAAGGACATGAAGGTCACGGTTGCTTACGATCAGCCGGTCGCGGCGCCGATCAAAGAGGGCCAGCCTCTCGGCAGGATCGTCATTACGGTTCCCGGCATAGAACCGGTCGAAACGCCTCTGATCGCGGCAAATGATGTCGGGCGCATGGGACCGTTCGGGCGGATCGCGACCGTCGCCGGGCACATGATCTGGGGAAGCTGGAACTGAGCGGGCCGGGCGTCGCGACAGCATTCCGCGGCCGTTTTATCACGGTCGAAGGCGGGGAGGGGGCCGGGAAGTCCACCCAGGTCGCCGCCCTCGTCGCAATATTGGAGCGCAGCGGAATCCCGGCGCTTCGCACGCGCGAACCCGGGGGCTCGGCCGGTGCCGAGGCGATTCGCGAGCTGTTGCTGGACGGCGCCGACGAGCGTTGGGACGCGATCACCGAGGTATTGCTGCTCAACGCGGCGCGGCGCGACCATGTCATGCGCCTGATCCGGCCGGCGCTCGACCGCGGTTTGTGGGTGGTGTCCGATCGCTTTCTCGACTCGACAATCGCCTACCAGGGTCATGGCCGCGGCGTCGAGATCGCCGAGTTGATGGAGGCGCACCGTCTTGCGGTCGGCGATTTCCTGCCGGATTTGACGGTGATCCTCGACCTGCCGGTGGCCGAGGGGCTGGCGCGGGCGGCACGAAGGAGCCTTGATGGCGACCGCTTTGAGCGCCTCGACCGTGAATTTCACGAGCGGCTCCGGGCCGGGTTTCGGGCGATTGCCGCCGAGGACCCCCGGCGCTGCGTGCTGATCGACGCCGGCGGCGATGTCGAAAGCGTCGGCCGCGCCGTCGTCACAGCTGTGCAGCAACGGCTCGGAGTCCGGCTCATTGACGCCTGAGGGGACCGGGAACGGGCCGCCGCCGCGGGCCAACCCGGACCTGCTCGGGCACAAGGCCGCGGAGCGCGCGTTGCGGCGTCTTTTCGAGACGGGCCGCATGCCGCACGCGGTGCTGATGACCGGTCCGCGCGGGATCGGCAAGGCGACGTTGGCGTACCGTCTGGCGCGCTTTGTCCTGGCGCACGGAGCAACGGGCAGCGAGGGCACGCCGGCGGTCGAAGACGAGAGCACGCTGGCCGTGCCCGCCGATTGCGGCGTATTCCGCCGAATCGCGTCGGGCGGGCATGCCGATCTGCTGACGGTCGAGCGCGCCTACGATCCGCGCCGGCGTAGGCTGCGCAGCGAAATCGTCGTTGACGATGCGCGCGAGATCGCCGCTTTTCTGAGGCGTACCCCGGCCGAGGGTGGCTGGCGGGTTGTCGTCGTGGACAGCGCCGACGAGATGAATCGCAGCGCTGCCAATGCATTGCTGAAGATCCTTGAGGAGCCGCCGCGCCGGGCGCTGCTGCTGTTGGTGGCGCACAGCCCCGGGCGGCTGCTGCCCACGATACGGTCTCGCTGCCGTCGCTTTCCGTTGCAGCCGCTACCGCCGCCGATCGTGTCGCGGCTTCTCGACACCTACCGGCCCGGCCTGCCGCAGGCCAAGTCCACCGCTCTGGTCGCCTTGACGGATGGCAGCATCGGACGGGCGCTCGAACTGGCGGAGGCTGGGGGTGTCGAACTGTATCACGAGATCCTGGCGCTGCTGTCGCGCGAGCAGGGCGTCGATCCGGCCGCTCTGCATGCGCTGGCGGACCGCGTTTCGCGCGGCGAAGCCGACAGCGCCTATCGTGCCGTCGAGGAACTCCTGTCGCATGTGCTTGGCGAGATTGCCGTCCAGGCGGCCGGCGGCAATTCCGGTCGCAAACCCCGCCCGGAAGCGGACCGGGTGCTGCACCGCCTCGGGGCCGCGGCATCAGCCGTTCGCTGGGCCGAGTTGCGCGCGCAGGTCGCGGCGATCTTTGCCCGCGGCGAGGCGCTCAACCTTGACCGGAAACAGACGATTCTTGGCGCGTTCTTTGCAGTCGAACGAATCGCACGCCGATCCGCGCCTCGCCGATAGCCAAGCGCGCTACACCGGACCGCACCGCAACCTTGCTGGATCGAACCCGGCGGCGCTCTTATATCTGCGCTTTGGAGGGAATCATGACTGCCGACCGGCCGTATTTTCTGACGACGCCGATTTACTACGTCAACGACCTGCCGCATCTCGGGCACGCCTATACAACCGTGGCCTGCGACGTCCTGGCCCGGTTTATGAGGCTGGACGGTCGCAACGTGCGGTTTCTGACCGGCACCGATGAGCACGGGCAGAAGGTCGAGCGCTCGGCACAGGCGCGCGGTCTTACCCCGCAACAATTTGCCGACGAGATTTCCGGCGCGTTCCGCGCTATGGGACGTCTCCTGAATATCAGCAACGACGATTTTATTCGCACGACCGAGCCGCGCCACGTCCGCGGGGTGCAGGCGCTGTGGCAGGAACTTGAGAGAAGCGGCGACATCTATCTCGGGCGGTTTGCCGGCTGGTACTCGGTGCGCGACGAGGCGTTCTACGACGAGAGCGAGCTTATCGCCGGTCCGAACGGCACGCGACTCGCGCCGAGTGGGGCCGAGGTCGAGTGGTTCGAGGAGGAGAACTATTTTTTTCGGCTGTCTGCTTGGCAGGACCGGCTGCTGGCCTGGTATGACGCACACCCGGATGCGATCGCGCCGCGCAGCCGGCGCAACGAGGTCATCAGCTTTGTACGCGCCGGGCTGAAGGATCTGTCGATCTCGCGCACCAGCTTTGGGTGGGGCATTCCGGTGCCCGGCAATCCGCGGCACGTGATCTATGTCTGGCTCGACGCGCTCGCGAACTATATCACCGCCCTCGGTTATCCGGAGGTCAATAATAACGTTTTTTCAGTATTTTGGCCTGCCGATCTTCATATGGTGGGAAAGGATATCCTGCGCTTTCATACGGTGTACTGGCATGCCTTTCTGATGGCCGCAGGTCTTGAGCCGCCACGCCGCGTCTTCGCTCACGGCTGGTGGACCGTCGAAGGTCAGAAAATGTCCAAGTCGCTCGGAAATTTTATTCCGCCCGGCCAGCTCGTGGATAAATACGGTCTTGATCCGGTGCGCTATTTCATGCTGCGCGAGCTGCCATTTGGCAGTGACGGCGATTTTTCGCACCGCGCCATGGTCGGACGTTTGAACGGCGACCTGGCAAACGATTTCGGCAATCTGGCGCAGCGCGTATTGAGCATGATCAACCGCAATTGCGACGGCGCGATCCCCGAACCCGGCGCTTTCGCCGATGCTGATGAGCGGCTTCTCGCAGAGGCGCGGGCGCTTCTCGATCGGGTCCGTCCACTCGTCGCCGAGCAGGCGTTCCACGTCGCGCTGGAGACCATTTGGCGTATCGTCGGCGACGCCAACCGGTATGTCGATGAGCAGGCACCGTGGGCCCTCAGACGCAGCAATCCCAAGAGGATGCAGACCGTTCTTTATGTACTAGCTGATATACTGCGTCATCTCGGGATTCTCGTGCAGCCTTTTGTCCCAAGTGCCGCGGCCGCGCTGCTCGATCAGCTTGCGATACCCGCCGAGGGGCGTCGCTTTGCGGATTTGACCCAAAGCCTTCCGCCGGGACGGGTTCTGCCTGCGCCCCGCGGAATTTTCCCGCGTTTTGTCGAAAGCGAAGCGGCGGCCGGGTGAGGGCAGGGGGCATGCTGGTCGACAGCCATTGCCATCTCGATTTTCCGGATTTCACCGGCGAGCGGGACACCGTTCTCGCGCGCGCCCGCGCCGCCGGGGTTGTCACAATGCTGACGATATGCACGCGGCTCGACCAGTTCCCGGCGGTACGCACAATTGCCGAAACGCATGACAATGTCTGGTGCTCCGTCGGCGCACACCCGCACGAAGCGGCCGATCATGTGGCGGCGACAGCGGCCCAGCTGAGCGCGCTCGCCGATCATCCGCGGGTCGTCGGCATCGGCGAGACCGGGCTCGACTTTTACTACGATCACAGCCCGCGCGGGGTACAGGAGGCGGTCTTCCGCACGCATATCGCGGCATCCAGAGCCAGCAGACTGCCCCTGATCGTGCATGCACGCGAGGCCGATGCCGAGATCGCGAGCATTCTGCGGCAGGAAAGACCGGAGGCCGGCGTTTTGCATTGCTTCAGCAGCGGGCGAATGCTGGCCGAGGCAGCCCTCGATCTCGGTTTCTACATCTCGATTTCGGGTATTGTCACATTCCGAAAAGCCGACGAGCTGCGCGCGATTATTCGGGATGTGCCGCTCGATCGACTGCTGGTCGAAACCGACGCGCCGTATCTCGCACCGGTTCCTCATCGCGGTAAGCGTAACGAACCGGCCTATGTCACCGCGACAGCCGCAGCGGTGGCGACCCTCAAAGGGGTGAGACCGGAAGAACTCGCCGCGGCGACGACCGAGAATTTCTTTCGATTGTTTCAGAAAGCGCGGCGCCCCATGGCGAGTTAACGTGTTATATGAAGATCACGGTTCTAGGCTGCGGAACTTCCTGGGGTGTCCCGGCAATCGGTCCGGACTGGGGCCGCTGCGACCCGACTGATCCGCGCAACCGGCGCCGACGCTGCTCGCTGCTCGTCGAGAGCCGCGGCGCAATGCTGCTGATCGACACATCGCCCGATCTCCGGGAGCAGTTGCTGGATGCCGGCGTCGCGCGGCTCGACGCTGTTCTGCTGACCCATGCCCATGCCGATCATCTTCATGGGATAGATGATATTCGTATCATCAATCGATTGATTAGAAAAGCTTTACCCCTTTACGCCAGTCCTGCTTCTCTGGCCGAGGTACAGCAGCGCTTCGGCTACGCGTTGCTGCCGGCTCCGGAAAAGCCGCTATACCGCCCGGCGCTGGTCGGTAAGGCAATCGATGGCCCATTTACAGCGGCGGGGATGCCGATTGTGCCGTTTGCGCAGGACCATGGCTATACGACAAGCCTCGGCTTTCGCATCGGGCCGCTTGCTTACTCGACCGATGTGACCGAACTCGATGAGGCTGCGTTCGCGGCGCTCGCCGGGATCGAACTTTGGGTGGTCGACTGCATGCGGCGCGAGCCGCATCCGACGCACAGCCATCTTGCCAAGACATTGGCCTGGATCGACCGCGTCCGGCCGCGCCGGGCAATTCTGACCCACATGGACCAGAGCCTCGATTATCGCGAGTTGTGCGCCGAACTGCCCGAAGGGGTCGAACCCGGTTATGACGGGCTGTCGGTCGAACTGCCGGACCCGGGAATGCTTGGCGATGGAGACCCATGATTTTCCATAATATATATTATGCGACAAAAGGATCGGCATGAACCCCCGCCCGATCGACCGCCTGCTGGCGATCATGGCCCGGCTGCGCGATCCGCAGCGCGGCTGTCCCTGGGATCTGGAACAGAATTTCGCGACGATCGCCCCCTACACAATCGAGGAAGCCTACGAAGTCGCCGACGCGATCGAGCGCGCCGATATGGCGGCGTTGAAGGACGAGCTTGGCGATCTGCTGCTGCAAGTCGTGTTCCACGCCCGCATGGCGGAGGAAGCCGGGTTCTTCGGATTCGAGGATGTCGCCGCGGCGATCGCGGACAAGATGGAGCGGCGGCATCCGCATGTTTTCGGCGCCGCCGAGATCGTCTCTGCCGCGGCGCAGAACGAGGCGTGGGAGGCGCACAAGGCGGCCGAACGCGAGGCGGCCGGCGGCGCGGCAAGCGTGCTTGACGGGGTGGCGCTTGCCCTGCCGGCGTTGCTGCGGGCGGGGAAAGTGTCGCGCCGGGCGGCGCGGATCGGGTTCGACTGGCCGGATGCGCGCGCGGTTATCCCAAAGATTGCCGAAGAGGTTGCGGAGATCGAGACCGAACTCGACGGTGCTGCGGCGCCGGTGGCGCTGGAGGAGGAAATCGGCGATCTGCTGTTCGCCGCCGCCAGCCTGGCCCGCAAGCTCGATGTCGAGCCGGAGACCGCGCTGCGCCGCGCCACCGCGAAATTCGAGCGTCGCTTCCGCGCGCTTGAGGTGCTGGCGGGACAGCACAGCATCGGCCGTGACCTCGACGCACTGGAGCGATTATGGCAGCAGGTGAAGGTGGCGGAAAACCAGGCCGGAAACGGCTGAACAAAGCCGGAGGCGTTCCGGAGCGAGACTAATGCAGCCGTTGGCGGTGGCGCAACCGGCCGAGATCGGCCTCCGATATCCGTACTGACAGATGTGCCGCCTCGGCATCGTCGCGCCGGCCGAGCACCTCGCCATGCTCATAGATCCAGGCCAGGGTCTTGCCGTCGGAGAGCGGCACGTCGAGCCGCACCGCGCGGGCGTCATTCTCAAGACGTCGATCGACCAGCCGAAGCAGCGCGTCGCACCCCTCCCCGGTCGCCGCCGACAGCGGAATGGTCTCGCTGTTGCGCTGCGCCTGGTTCAACAGGGTTTCGCGCGCCGCCGGCTCCAGCAGGTCGATCTTGTTCAAGACCTCGATCAGCCCGTCCTCGGCGAGATGGCCGAGACCGAGATCAGCCAATACGGCGAGCACATCCTCGCGCTGGGCGTCGCTGTCGGGGTGATGCGCGTCGCGCACATGCACGACGACATCGGCCTCGGTAACCTCCTCCAATGTCGCCCGGAACGCGGCGACGAGGTGGGTCGGCAGATCGGAAATAAAGCCGACCGTGTCCGAGAGGATCGCCTTTCGGCCGGACGGCAGGTCGAGCCGCCGCATCGTCGGGTCCAACGTCGCAAAGAGCAGGTCCTCGGCAGCGACCTCCGAGCGGGTCAGGCGATTGAAGAGCGTCGACTTTCCGGCATTTGTGTACCCGACCAGCGCAACGACCGGGTATGGAACGCGCCGGCGCGCCTCGCGGTGCAGCGCGCGGGTCCGCTTGACGTCGTCAAGCTCGCGGCGCAATCGGGCGATGCGCTCGCCGATCAGCCGGCGGTCGATTTCGAGCTGGCTCTCGCCCGGTCCGCCGAGAAACCCGAAACCGCCGCGCTGGCGTTCGAGATGCGTCCACGACCGGACCAGCCGCGACCGCTGGTATGACAGCGCCGCGAGCTCGACCTGCAAACGGCCCTCATGGGTACGCGCGCGCGCGCCGAAAATCTCAAGGATCAGGCCGGTGCGGTCGATGACCTTGGCTTGCCAGCGCCGTTCGAGATTGCGCTGCTGTACCGGGGACAGCGTCGCGTCGACAATGACCAGCCCGATCCCGTTATCGGCGACGACGGTGCGCAGCGTCTCGACATTGCCGCTGCCGAACAGGGTCGCCGGCACCGGGCGCGCCAGCCGTACCGTCTCGGCGCGCACAACGTCCAGGTCGATGGCGCGCGCCAACCCGACCGCCTCTTCGAGGCGAGCGTCGAGCGAGCGCTGCGGTGCTGCGGAACCGCGGCCGGAAGCGGATCTCGTCGCCGGATGGACGACGAGAGCGCGCTGCGTCGATTGGGCAACGACGGGTTCGGTGGTGCTCAGAACTCGTTCGACTCCTTGCCGCCTTCAAAAAGCTGGATCGGCTGCGCCGGCATCACGGTGGAGATCGCGTGCTTGTAAACGAGCTGCGAGTGCGCATCTCGCCGCAACAGAACGCAGAAATTGTCAAACCAAGTGATGATGCCTTGCAGCTTGACTCCGTTTACGAGGAAGACCGTCACCGGTGTCTTGTTCTTCCGCACATGGTTTAAGAATACGTCCTGGACGTTCTGCGACTTTTCGCTCGACATGGGAAGTCTCCCATCATTCTTGGAGCCGGGCCGACCGGCTCGGGGTAAGCATGGGCTAAAAAGGGGGCGTTCTTTCGCCTACGAAGATGGGCGCAGGGTGGCGATCCGCAAGCCCTCCAGCGAGCGAAACAGGCTCGTCTCGTCCGCGAAACACAGCCTGGGCACAACACGGGCGAACTCGCGGGCAAATTCCTCGGCGGGTTCGGAACTGCCGAGGAAAACCGCGACGCAGCCGCTGTTCCCGGCGCATTCCATGTCGATCGCGGTGTCGCCGACAAACCACACCTCGTCCCCGGCCGGCACGCCGCTCGGCGCCAGCGCCAGATGGACCGGCTCGCAGGCCGGTTTGTCGAGCGCCGCGTCACCGGCGCCGATCACACTGCCGAACAGATCCGACCAGCCCAGCCGCGCGACCTCGCGGCGCAACAGGTCGCCAGTCTTGTTGCTGACAACCCCGAGGTAAATCCCCTGCCCCGCCAGGTTGCGCAGCATCGACTCGCGCCCGGGCAGAGGCGTCAGCTGTTCCAGGTGAATCGCGCGGAACCGTTCGAGATAGATGTCGCGCGCTTCCTCCCAGCGCTCGCCGAAATGCAACGGGAACGCCTCGCGCAGACTGAGCCGCACTTTCTCGCGGGTATCGGCGAGCGACCATTCCGGCCGGTTCATCGCGCGCATCAGAAAATTGAGCGCCTCATGGATCGTCGCCCAGGTGTCGACCAGCGTATTGTCCCAGTCGAACAGGATCGCCCGCGGCGAGCGAAGCCCGGCGAGCGCCTGCAACTCCAGGGGGGAGATTGTCATGCCGGCACCGCCGCATGCGCCAGATACGCTGCCCGCAGCTTGCAGCTCAGCGGACCCGGTTTGCCATTGCCTATCGGGGCGCCGTCGATGCGGACCACCGGCAGCACGTCCGAGGTGGTGCTGGTCAGAAAGGCCTCGCGCGCCGCCTTTGCCTCCTCGACCGTGAAAGACCGCTCCTGGAACCGGTATCCCTCGCGCGCAATGATATCGAGCACGGTGAGGCGGGTGACGCCGTTCAGGATCGCGGTGTCGGCGGTACGGGTCACCACCGCGTCCTCGGCGGTGACGATCCACGCATTTGTCGAGGTCCCTTCGGTGATCCGCCCGTCGCCGTCAACCTGCCAGGCTTCGAACACCCCGGCCTCGCGCGCCCTCTGCTTACCCAGTACATTAGAAACAAGCGCTATGGATTTGATATCACAACGCTTCCATCGAATGTCGGGGATCGTAATCACGCCGATCCCATCCTCCCCCAGGCGAGGATTGGACCGCCGGCTCGCCCTTGCCGTCACGACGAGCGTCGGTTTTGCCGATTTCGGAAAGGCGTGGTCGCGGGGAGCGACCCCGCGGGTGACCTGAAGATAAAGGCTGCCGGTCTCGACGGCATTGCGGCGTATGACCTCGCGCAGCACGATCCCGAGCGCGGCGTCACCGAGCGGCGGTCGGATACGCAGCTCATCAAGCGAACGATGCAGCCGCCGCAGATGCGGTTTCTCGTCGAGCAGCTTTCCGCCGCGCACGGCGATGACCTCGTAAACACCGTCCGCGAACTGGTATCCGCGATCCTCGATATGGGTGGCGGCCTGCCGATGCGGGACATAGGTTCCTGAAACATAGGCGATGCGGGACATCGGGCAGTCCTCTACGAAACACGCGGCATTCGCGGGTGCCTTGCGGCCCGGAGCCTCGCGCTCGCCATCGTGTCGGCGCGGAGCGTCGTCACGTTCCGACCTTGAGCGCCCGCTCGCTGCCGAAAACCCCGAGCGATTTGAGCTTGCGATGCAAGGCGGAACGCTCCATCCCGACAAAGGAGGCGGTGCGCGATATATTGCCGCCGAACCGGGTTACCTGAGCCAGCAGATATTCCCGCTCGAACACCTCGCGCGCTTCGCGCAGCGGCAGGGTCATGATCTCGCTGGCCTTGTCCCATTTGACGACACTTGGCGCGATCGCCGTGATCTCGTTTGGCAGCATGTCGGCGCGCACCGGCTCCGCCGTGTCGCCCGGCGCCATGATCAGCAGCCAATCGATCACATTGCGCAATTGCCGCACATTTCCGGGCCAGCTATAGGCCTGCAACGCCGCCAGCGAATCCTCGCCGAACTCGCGCGGCTGGATACGCGCCGCTTCCGCGCCGCGCTGCATGAAATGGCGGGCGAGCAGCGGGATATCCTCGCGCCGTTCGCGCAGCGGCGGCACCCGGATCGGCACGACGTTGAGCCGATAGAACAGATCCTCGCGAAACCGGCCGGCGGCGATTTCGCTCGACAATTCGCGGTTCGACGAAGCGAGCACCCGGACATCGACCTCGACGCGGCGCGATCCCCCTACCCTCTCGAATGTCTGCTCCTGCAATGCGCGCACGATCTTACCCTGTGTTTCGAGCGGCATGTCGGCGACCTCGTCGAGAAACAGCGTCCCGCCATGCGCGCGTTCGAACGTGCCGACCTTGCGCGGCGTGCCGCCATTGCTCCCTTCCGAGCCGAACAGCTCGATCTCCAAGCGGTCGGGATGCATCGTCGCGCAGTTGATCGCGACAAAGGGTCCATCGGCGCGGCGCGAACGGGTATGCAGCAGCCGGCCGACGACCTCCTTGCCGGAACCCGGCGCGCCGGTCACGAGAACCCGGCTGCCGGTCGGGGCGACCCGCTCGATCTGCTGCCGCAGCTGATTGATCGCCGGCGACGCGCCGACCAGATCGAGTTCGCCGCCGGCGCGCAGCCGCAATTCGGCATTCTCTCGGCGCAGCTGCGCCGCCTCGATTGCGCGCGCAACGATCAGCAGCAGCCGATCGCTCTTGAACGGCTTTTCGATAAAATCGTAGGCACCGATCTTGATCGCCTCGACCGCGGTCTCGATCGTGCCGTGGCCGCTGATCATGACGACCGGCACCGATGGCATGTCGGCGCGCATTTGATGCAGGATTTCGATGCCGTCGAGCTGGCTGTTCTGAAGCCAGATATCGAGGATCACCAGCGTCGGCTGCCTGGTGTGGAGCGCCGCCAGCGCCTCCTCGCTGTCGGCCGCCTCGCGTGTCGCATAGCCTTCATCGTGCAGGATGCCGGCAATCAGCATCCGGATATCGGCTTCGTCGTCTACGATCAGGATGTCATGCGCCATGGCCGACCGTACTCAACTCCGCTGGCGCTTCGTCTGCGGCAGAACGGGATATGGCGGCCTGGGTCTCGCCGGCAAACACCAGCTCGACCCGAGCCCCGCCTCCCGCGCGATCCGATAAGACCAGCTCTCCCGAATGATCTTCCATGATCTTTTTCACAATGGCGAGGCCCAACCCGGTTCCCTTCGCGCGGGTCGTGACGTAAGGCTCGGTCAGGCGCTCGCGGCCGTGCGCCGGCAAGCCCTTGCCGTTGTCCTCCACCATGATCGCGACTTGCGGACCGGCCTCGACAGTCACGACGATATGGCCGGGCGGGTTCGGCCCGCTTTCGCCGATTCGGCCCTCGATCGACTCGACGGCGTTTTTGAGGATGTTGATCAACGCCTGCCCGACGAGGCGGGCATCGCAGCGCAGCGATACCGGGCGCGCCTCAAACCGCGTCTCGAACGCGATCCCGGAATGTGCGGTGCGCTCCAGGAATACGGCACGCTCGACGATCGTCGCCAGGTCTTCGGGCTTCAGTACCGGTGTCGGCATTCGCGCAAACGACGAGAATTCGTCGACCATGCGCCCGATGTCCTCGACGTGGCGGATGATCGTATCGGTGCAGATCTGGAACGTCTCGGCGTCGTTCTTGATGTCCTTCAGGTATTTACGTTTGAGCCGCTCGGCCGATAACTGGATCGGGGTCAGCGGGTTCTTGATCTCGTGCGCGATGCGGCGCGCGACATCGGCCCAGGCGGCCTTGCGCTGCGCCGACAGCAATTCGGTAATGTCGTCGAATGTGACGACAAAGCCGCTGATCTGGTCGTCGTCGCGCTCGGCGGCGATGCGGACCAGCAGCGTGCGCGTGCTGTTGTGGCCGGCGATCTGGACCTGACCCTGTGCCAGCCGGTCCGGACGCAGCGCCGCCTGTTCGAGCAGCTCGGCCATTTCCGGCGCGAGTTCGGCAAGATCCTCGCCGATCGCCCGGTCGAGATCGATCCCGAGCAGGGAGGAAGCCGAGCGGTTCGGCAGGTGGACGCGACCGCCGCGATCGAGACCGATGACGCCCGCCGAAACGCCGGTCAAGACCGTCTCGGTAAAACGCCGCCGCTCGTCGAGTTCGCGGTTGGCTTCGAGCAGTTCGCGCCGCTGACTCTGGATTTGGTAGGTCATGCGGTTGAAGGCGCGGCTCAGCGAGCTCAGTTCGTCGTCGCGCTCGCCCTCGGGCACCCTCGCCGACAAATCGCCGGCGCGGATGCGGTCGGCGGCGCCGACAAGACCGCTGATCGGACCGGCCATCTGCGCCGCAAAATGGACCCCCATCAGGATCGCCGCCGCGAGAAACAGCATCGCAACGAGGATATAGATGAACGCGAAGGTGATCTGAAAGCCGGAGCGCTGCACTTCGAGCCGTTCGTACTGCTCGGCGGCGAGGTGGGTGTTTTCGCGGTGCGCCAGCACCCGCGGCTCGATATAGCGGCCGACATAGAGAAACAGATCGCTGAACTCGTTCAGCCGGACGAGGGCGCGCACCCGCTCCTCGCGATCATCGGTCATGACGACGACCTCGCCCTGCTGGGCCCGCCGCAGCGCGTCCAGGCTGACATCCTCGAACCCGAGACCGAATACGAGACCGGTGCGCGCCAGCATCGTCCCCCTTCGGTCGAGGATGGCCGCCTCGGTCAGGCCGCGCATTGCCGCCTGCGCCGTCAGGACCGGTGCGAGATATTGCGGGTTCAGCTGCAGCGACGCGGCATGCCGGTCGAGACCGGTCGCCATCGCGAGCGCATCGGCGCGGATCGTCTGCTGGTGTTCCCTGACATAAGCGTCGGCCACCGCGACCGATTCCGAGATCGCGGTGCGAACCTTGTCGCTGAACCAGGATTCGACCCCGAAACTGAAAAACAGGTACGAGAATACGGCGACTATAATCGTCGGTGTCACCGCGATCAGACTGAACAGCCCGACCAGACGCACCTGCAACCGCGAACCGGCAAGACCGCGGCGACGCTCAAGCCAAACCTCGACAAACCGCTTGGCAACCCAACACGCCAAGGCGAGCAGCAGAACGAGATCGAGATGCAGCAGGATCAGCACGGCGCGCGGACCGGGACCGAACGGCGGCGCGCCGGTCAGCGCGAGATAGGTCGCGATGCCCGAGCCGAGAGCCGCCGCCGCCAGCGCGACCGCCATTTTCCGCCACAGGCCGACCCCGCCGGCCCAGGCGCGGATTCGCCGCGCCAGGCTCATCCCCCGATCCCCACACACTCGAAGCAGGCAAAGCAGAGGCTTCCGCCCGCTTCCGCGCCCCACGGCGCATCGAATTACGACGCACCGAGTTGCGGCGCGGCAGTGCCGCTATTTTAAGCCGCGCAGGACCGGGATGTCCAATTCGCGGATTTTCTTGCGCAGCGTGTTGCGGTTCAGCCCCAACAGATGCGCCGCCTTGATCTGATTGCCGCGCGTGGCGGCCAATGTCGCGACGATCAACGGGCGCTCGACTTCGCGCAGCACCCGGTCGTACAACCCGGCCGCCGGCAAGGCACCCCGGTGCGCCGCGAAGTAATCATTGATGTGGCGTTCCACCGCCGCCCCAAGCCCCTCCCCGGCGGCGGATATCACAGGCGGAGAGTCGATCGACGAGAGCTGGCCGAGTTCCGCCTCAATAATATCGAGGCCGATCGTCTCCTGCGAGTACAGGGCCGCCAGGCGACGCATGAGATTCTCCAGCTCGCGCACATTTCCGGGCCAGGAATGCCGGCGCAACCGCTCCATCGCCGCATTGTCCAGCGTTTTGAGCGGCAGACCCTCACGGGTGGCCAGCGAGGCGAAATGTTGGACCAGCGCTTGTATGTCGGAGCTGCGATCGCGCAAAGGCGGCAGCCGGATCGGCGCGACGTTGAGCCGGTAGAACAGATCCTCGCGAAACAGCCCCTGCCGGATCAGTTGCGGCAGGTCGCGATGCGTCGCGGCGACGATGCGCACATCGGCCCGAATCGGCCTGCGCCCGCCGACCGCGGTGTATTCGCCTTCCTGCAATACCCGCAGCAGCCGGGTCTGCGCTTCCGGCGGCATATCGCCGATCTCGTCGAGAAACAGCGTGCCGCCCCTGGCCTGCTCGAAGCGCCCGATACCGCGACTATGCGCACCCGTGAAAGCCCCCTTCTCGTGCCCGAACAATTCGCTTTCGATCAACTCGCGCGGAATCGCGGCCATGTTGATCGCGACAAACGGTCCGGAGCGGCGCTTGCCGAAATCGTGCAGCGCGCGCGCGACCAGCTCCTTGCCTGTGCCGCTCTCGCCGGCGATCATGACCGTCAGATCGGTGCCCATCAGCCGGGCAATCGCGCGGTAGATCTCCTGCATCGCCGGCGAGCGGCCGATCAGCGGCAGAGGTTCCTCGGAATCGGCCTCGTGAGCCGGGGGCGGCGCGGCGGATGGTGCGCTCAACGCCCGCTCGACGACGCTGACCAGTTCGCGCAGGTCGAACGGCTTTGGCAAATATTCGAACGCGCCGCGCTCGGCCGCCTTGACCGCGGTCAGCAGTGTCGTCTGTGCGCTCATGACGATGACGCGCAGATCGGGGCGCAGGCGCCTGATGCGCGGGATCAGATCGAGACCGTTCTCGTCGGGCATGACCACATCGGTGATGACGAGATCGCCCTCCCCGTCGGCGACCCACCGCCACAGGGTCGCCGCGTTTCCGGTCATCCGGACATCATGACCGAGACGGGCGAGCGCCTGGTTCAGCACCATGCGGATCGCCCGGTCGTCGTCGGCCACAAGAATTGTCGCACTCATCATTCGCCACCGTCTTGCACGTTTCCGGCGAGGTTCGCGCCCATCGGCGCGACGATCGGCAGAAACACCCGGAACACGGTACGCCGAGGCTGGCTGTCGAATTCGATCGCACCGCCGTGATCGCCGATCGCCTTTGCGACCAGTGCAAGACCCAGGCCAGTTCCGTTGCGCTTTGTCGTGACAAACGGATCGAACAGATGCGCCTTGATGGCCTCGGGAATGCCGGAGCCGTTATCGGCGACCGAGACCATCAGCGGCAGATACCGCCGTTCGCCGCCCGGCCCGGCGAGCCGCAGACCGTGGCGGTAGGCGGTGGCGAGCACGATCTCGCCGCCGACCGCCGGGACGGCTTCGGCGGCGTTCTTGACGAGATTGAGAAAAACCTGCAGCAGCAGGTCGCGATCGCCCTGCACCGGCGGCAGGGACGGGTCGTACTCCTCGCGAATCGCGACATGCCGGGCGAAGCCGGACTGCGCCGCCTTGCGCGCCCGATCGAGGATTTCGTGGATGTTGACCGCGCCGCTTCTGATCGGGGCGCAGCCGGAAAACGCCTCGACACGGTTGACAAGCGCCACGATGCGGTCGGTCTCCTCGCAGATCAGCCGGGTCAGCTCGCGCCCGGCCGCATCGGCATCCTGCTCCAGCAGTTGCGCCGCGCCGCGAATACCGGCAAGCGGGTTCTTGACCTCATGCGCCAGCATTGCCGCCATCGCGGTCACCGATCGGGCGGCGTTCAGATGCGTCATCTGGCGGTCCATCTTGTCGGCCATCGACCGCTCGTGCAGCATCAGCACCAGCAGACCGCCCCCCTCCCCCGCCGGCGCGCCCTGAACCGTCGCCGAGCATGGCGGGAGGCGCGGCCGTTCGATCGGCACATCGTGTTCGACGATCGATCCGCCGGTGCGCCAGACCGTGTCGGCGAGCGCGAGAACCGGGCTGTGCGGCAGCAGCAGCTTGGCGAGCTTGCGGCCGACCAGGGCGGCGGCGCCCGCACCGAAAAACTGCTCGGCTGCCGGGTTGACAAAGCGCACGATGCCCTGGCGATCGAGCGCCAGGACCGGGCTTGGCAAGGCGACAAGCAGAAGCGCGGCATCGGGCGGCACCGGCGAGCGGGTTCGCCCGGCCGGGGAGCGGGTGCGCTTCAGCGAGGCGATCATGCGCCCGCCATTATTGCCACCCTGCCCTCCCCCGCTTGCGGGGGAGGGTGACCGACGGGCCTCCCCTCCTCTGCCTGGACGGGGCCGAGCACGGCGCTCCGCTCAATCAGCGGTTCGTAAAAGGCGCGCAGTAGCGCCTCGACGCGCGCCACCTCGTCGGTCTGGTTTACGGCGGCGCGGAATTCCGCCGAGCCGGGCAGCCCCTTCGAATACCACCCCAGATGCTTGCGCGCGATGCGCAGACCCGGATTGCGGCCGTAATGGACCAGCATGTCATCGTAATGACGGCGGACCAGCTCGTATTGCGCGGAAAGGGGCGGGTCCGGCCGGGACCGGCGATCGCGCAGCCAGTCGATCACCTGCGCGATAAACCAGGGGCGGCCATAGCAGCCGCGCCCGACCATCACCCCGTCGGCGCCGGATTCGGCGAGCGCCCGGTCGGCCTCATCCAATGTCGTGATGTCGCCATTGGCGATCACCGGGATCGAGACCGCCTCCTTGACTTCGCGGATAAAGCGCCAATCGGCGCTGCCGGCATAGAATTGACAGCGCGTGCGGCCGTGCACCGTAACCATGCGGATGCCGCATGATTCGGCGATCTTCGCCAGACGCGGCGCGTTGCGGCTGTTGTCGTCCCAGCCGGTGCGCATCTTCAGCGTGACCGGCAGATCGACTGCCTTGACGGTGGCTTCGAGGATACGCACGGCATGCGACTCGTCGCGCATCAGGGCCGACCCGGCGTGACCGTTGACGACTTTTTTTACCGGGCAGCCGAAATTGATGTCGATCAGCCGCGCGCCGCGATCGGCGTTGAGCTTTGCCGCCTCGGCCATGATCTGCGGCTCGCAGCCGGCAAGCTGCACCGCCATCGGCTGCTCCTCGGCGCAGCTTTGCGCCATTGTCAGCGATTGCCGGGTCTCGCGGATTGCCGCCTGGCTCGCGATCATCTCGGAGACGACAAGCGCAGCGCCGTGCCGCTTGACGAGACGGCGAAACGGCAGGTCGGTCACACCCGACATCGGCGCGAGGATGACCGCGTCCTCAAGCGAGACGGACCCAAGCGAGATGCTCATAATTTGGTCAAAACTGGTTCTTGACTAAGGATTAGGCGATTATTTTATTCGATTTATTGTTGCGCCGCAACATCGGTCGGCATCCGTCGGTATTGCCCCAGACCGTGTGAGAACGGGTGATCACGGCTTGCCGGAGTGTTGCTGCATGGAAACCGCGCTGGCCGGCGCGAGCTGACGCCGTGGGTTCGATTGACGAAGGCTGCCTCCCGTCATGCTCGGACAGCCGTGATCATTGCTCCGACACCGACGATATTGAGGGCGCGTCGGAGATTGTAAGCAAGAGCGGTGAGGCTGAACTCGCCGCGGACATTAGCGAGACCGCGCATCAGGAAGGCGCCCTGGTTCATCCATCGCTTTATCGAGCCGAACGGGTGCTCGACGATCTCGCGACGTCGATCCAGAAGCTCGGGCCTGGCCTTCAGGCGCTCGGCCATCCGGTCTAACACCGCCTCGTTTTCCAGGCGTGAGACCCGCCGCGCGTTTGTCGTGCATCGCGCGCGCAGAGGACAGACGGGGCAAGCTGCCGGATTGCTATAGTCGATCTTTTTCAAATCGCGCGACTTGCCGACATGATGCGGCGACAGGATTTCGCCGGCGGGGCAGACATAGACATCCTGGTCGGCGTCGTAGCGGAATTCATCCTTGCGGAAAAAGCCGCGGCGCACCGCTGGGCCGCGCTGCGGCTTGGGAACATGAGGCGTAAGCTCCGCCTTTTCGCAGGCCTCTATGTCCTCGATCTTGAAGTAGCCGCGATCGGCGACGACGTCGATCTGCTCGACACCAAGGATCTCGCGCGCCGGCTCAGCCGTCTGCTTCAGCAGACCCATGTCAACGACCTGGTTGGTGACTTCCTGCTCGACGATCAGCTTGTGTTTGGCATCGACCGCAATCTGCACATTGTACCCGACGGCGACCCTGGTATGGCCGGCCATTGCCCGGCTGTCGGGATCGGTCAACGATATCTGGTTCTCGCCAGTCTCCTCAAGCTCGGCCAGCAATGTGCGGAGCCGATCACGCTTGCCGCGGATCGCTGCAATCTTCTCAGCGAGATTGTGCACACGCGAACCCCCACCCGTTCCGCCTTCCGCGGCATCACCCTTGTCCAGCCGGCGCAGATAATCGGCCAGCCGCTTGTCGGCTGCCTCGATATACTGGCGCAGCGAGGCCCGCGTGAAATTGCGGTCCTTGTTGTTGACGGCCTTGATCCGAGTGCCGTCGACGGCCAGCAATTCCCGGCCGAACAGGTCGAGCTGACGGCACAGCAGCACAAACTCGCGGAAGACAGCCCGGAAGGCCGCATGGTTGTCGCGGCGGAAGTCGGCGATCGTCTTGAAGTCCGGCTTCAGATGCCGCAACAGCCAGATCGCCTCCACATTGCGATGGGTCTCGGATTCAAGACGACGGCTGGAGCGCACCCGGTTCAGGTAACCATAGATGTACAGCTTCAGCAGGTCGGCGGGCGCATAGCCGGGCCGGCCTGTCGCCTTGGGAACCGTGCCGATAAACCCGAGCGCAGCGAGGTTTAGCTTATCAACAAACGCCTCGATGAACCGCACCGGGTTGTCGGCACCGACATAATCGTCAACCGCTTCCGGCAGCAACAGCAGCTGGGAACGGTCGTAACCGGGAAGATGTGCCATGCCGGATTCTACCGCACCGGCGCTCCCGCCGGAATCCACTTAGGTTGGGCAGTGGCCGCTGACCACGCTGCGCGAGAGGTTGGTGAAGATCGGCGCCAGGATCGTCCGACACGGCTGGGGCGGAACCCCCGCCGCCTTGGAGGTCGTCGCCCTGCAGTAGTGGTCCTGGCGCTGCCCCGAGCGACGAGGTTGTTGCCGGAGGGGCCGGGCGATGGCTACCCTTCGCTTTAAGCCGACGAAATCGGCAACTATCCGGGGAATGTCCGTTGAGCCGGTTTATGTCCGATATTTCTATCGGCAAGCTGTCTCCATTCGCAGGAGGTGCATACCATGATGCGCGCACGCTCAATCGCTTGCGCTCTGCTGCTCGGGGCCGCTGTCGGAATGGTGGCACCAAACGCCGCCCATGCGGTGATCGTCGAGGCGGGTACGATCGAGACCAACGGCCTGGTGACGACGGCCGACCGCTTCTATTTCGATGTGCAGGTCGGCGGTCCGATCGAGATCAGCATCGTCGACCTCACCAGTCCGGTGGACATATCCCGGCCATCGCTGAAGGTCTATCTGGATGATGGGACGTTAGATGCCGGCGACCTACTCTATTCGGCCGACGCTCCGGCCGTCGGGGAGGCTGCCGTTCTGAACACGAACATCGCAATGGGCGCCTATCTGGCCATCGTTTCTGAATTCGCTCTGGCCGCAGGCAATTTCGGGCCGCTCAACCCGAACGCGGTGAACCGGATCAGCTATGATTACGAGATCGGATTTTCCGACACCGCGTCCAACGACACACAGGTCACCTGCATCGCCCAGGGCAATCTAAACGGCACGTTCACCCTGACGCAGCGGACCGCGGGAGGCTGCGCCAACGTGGCGCAAGTGCCCGAGCCATCGGCGCTGGGGCTTCTCCTTGCAGCGCTCGGCAGCATGCTGGGGGCCGCCCAGCTGATGCGATCTAAATCCTCTGTGCAGAGGATTTAACTGGTTGAGGCTCAGGCCGAGTTTTCACACGGTCTGGTCCTAATTTGCACCGCCTTAGCCGTCACAAAGCTCGCATCCCCGGCGAAAGCCGGGGTCCACTCGTCAACCGCGTGTTTGCTGAACCGTGGACCCCGGCTTTCGCCGGGGATGCCGCCGTGGCGAGAGGCGCATGGCGCCGATCCAGTCAAATTGGGACACCACCCGGCGGCAGTGATGCGAAGCCGGCGCGATAGCGGGTTGGAGCGGCGGATGAGCGGCATCGACGGTATTCCGCCGAGTACCGCACGGGGCGGCTGCGCGGCACCAGCCGTTACGGCTCGTTTGCCTCGCTGCCCTCTTCGGGCGGCTCCTCGGTTTCGACCCGGTAAGCGCCCTTGAGCCAGCGGCCCAAATCGATATCGGCACAGCGGCCGGAGCAGAAGGGTCGATACCGCGGCGCGGAACGCTTGCCGCAGATCGGGCACCGGCGCGCACCGGGCGTCATCGGTGTAACGGGATCGGGATCGCCGGAGCTGGCCATGCCGCCGATATCGGTTCACAGCGCCGCGATGTCAAAAGGCCGCGCACCCCAATCGGGTTCGCCGCTTCGCATCGGCGCAATCGTGATCCGGCGTCCGAGGCGGGTTTCCAGCGCCGCGAGCGCCGCCGCCGCCGGACCGCGCAGCGCCGCCTCGACCGTCGGAATGACCGCCAAGTGCCAGTTCGCCGCCGGGTTGGCGCGGGCTTCCGACGCCAGCTGCCGCAGCGCCTCGAAAGTCAGCGTCACCGCGTTCTTGCGCCGCCCCTGCGGCTCCAGCATCGTCTCCGACAGCGAACGGAACCGGCGCGGCCTCACGATCTCGAGATGGCCGAGGCGGGTCCAGCCGAGGATTTGCGGCTGTGCCGGATCATCGGCGAGCGCGGCGGCGACGGCCTGGCGCACCCGCTCGCGCTCGCGTCCGGCGTCGAGCGCGGCAAAATCGACGACAATCCCGCCGCCGAGCCGGCGCAGCCGCATCTGCCGCGCGATCGTGCGCGAAGCGGCGAGATTGGCGCGGCGGGCCGAGCGCGCCGCCGACCCGGTTTCCGGACTGCCGGTATCGACATCGATCAGCACCGAAGCGCGTCCCTCGTCGATATGGATCGCCCCGGCGTCCGGCAACGACACGGTCGGCGCGAGCGCCGCTTCGAACAGACCCTCCAGGTCGAACGGCCAGTCGCCGATCAGGCATTGCGCGACTTCGCTATTCGGAAAGGCCCGGCGCAACTCGGAGATTGGCCCGATATCGTCGATCAGCACCCGGTCGGGACATCCCGGCAGCCGCAGCTTCAGCGAAAAGGCAAAACCCGGCGCCGGATGCAGCCGCGTCGGCGGGTCGAGCGCGGCAGCCTCGGCCGCCAGCCGATCGGCCTCGGCGATGCGCGCCGACAGCCGCGCACCCTTGCCGCGCTGCGTCTCGCGCTGGACCTGTACGAGAAGGCGTGCGCCCTCATGCGGTGGATCGCCGCGCATCGGCAGAAATCCGGGCCGTTCCTCGCCGATATCGACCAGCGCCGCGTCGAGACCGGCGGCGAGGCGCACGACCCGGCCGAGATGGATGCTGCCGGCCGGATGGATGTCGCCGCGCTCGACATGCAATTCGACGGGGACCCCGTCCTCGACCCAGACGGCGCGCCACTCGCCGGGGCCGGCGGCGATCAGCAGCTCGCGCCGCACCGGACAAGATAGCCGCGCCCGGCCAGCAGTTGCGCCGTCTCGTATAACGGCAGACCGACGACGTTCGAATACGAACCCGAGATCCACGGCACGAGCGCGGCGGCGCGGCCCTGGATCGCATAGCCGCCGGCCTTGCCGCGCCACTCGCCGCTCGCGAGATAGGCCGTCATCTCGGCCTCGCTGAGCCGTTTGAACTGCACCTGGCTGACGACGCGGCGGATCGCGATATCGCCGGACGGCGTGACAAGCGCGACCCCGCCATAGACGCGGTGACGCCGACCCGACAGCAAGTCGAGGCAGAAGCGGGCGGCCGCCTCGTCCTCGGCTTTTGGCAGGATGCGGCGCCCGCACGCGACAACGGTGTCGGCCGCGAGGACGAAAGCGCCGGGGTGCCGCGCCGCGACGGGCCGCGCCTTGGCTTCGGCCAGACGCACGACATGCGCCGGGGGCAACTCGCCGCGGCGCGGTGTCTCCTCGATATCGGCGGGGTCGATCCGATCCGGCACGATGCCGATCTGGCGCAGCAGATCGAGCCGGCGCGGCGAGGCGGAAGCAAGCACGAAGGGCGGCATTACGCCCCCTATGCGCGCCGATGACCGGGCGGCGGCATCAAATTCGCCGCTGCGGCGAGCGGGCAAAAATCCCGGCCATGAACCGGCCCCAATCGGCATTGGACCGCGCCCTGACCGCGTCGTCGCGTCCGATCGGGTACGGCCCGGCAAACAGCGTACACAGGCCGAGGATGATCTTGCGGGATGTTGGTCCGGTCATCGCGAGCAGGGTGCGCAGGTCGCGGATCGTGCCGTCGCGTTCGACATACAGCGAACAATGGCGCAGGTTGCGGCCGATCGTCCGCCATCCGAATGCGCCGTCCCATTGATGCACCGCGCCGGCATAGACGATCGTCTCGACCCGGCTGCCGCCGGCGAGCAGATCGTCGGCGATCTCGGCGCAGCGCCGCTCGTCGGTGATCTCGTCGGCGGCGCCGAGCAGCATCAGCAACGGCGCCCCTGTCGTGCGACTGTCCTCGAAACGGGCAATGCAGGGTCCGTAGAACGCGACATGACCGGCGAAACGCGGCCCGTGCGGGGCGAGCCGGTCGGCAATCTGCGCGTAGAGCGCGTACATCGCGGCCATCGCGCCATACGAAAACCCGGTCAGCACGACCCGCTCGGGATCGATTTCGGGCCGGGCGGCGAGAAAAGCCAGCCCCGAATAGGCGTCGGCCAGCATCATCGTCTCGGTGATGTTCAGCACCCGCTCCAGGAATTCGGTGCCGCGATTGCGCCGCGCAGCAAACGAATCGACAACCAGCGCGGCGACGCCCATCGAGGCGAGCTGTGCCGCATAGGTCAGTTCGCGCATCGGCAGGACCCCGCCCGAGCCGTGCAGCAGCACGACAGCGGGCAGCGAGCGCGGCGCATGGTTTCCGGGCGGGAGATAAAGGCGGCCCAATGCCGGGGTCGGCGGGTTGTCCTGCGGGTCGGCGCCAAGGTGTTCGGGCGTAAACGGGCTGCTGCTCGGCCAGCTGACGGCGATGCCGGGCAGCTCGCGGAGAACGGCGGCATCGGGCCACGGTCCGGTCAGATGCGACCAGTTCACGGCAGCCTGCGCCGGCACCGCAAACAGGCAGGCGAGAACCGCCAGCAGGCAGGATAATCCTGTCCCGGCTGCCAGGCTCGCCCCAACCGCCGCCCGGAAATCACGCGGGCGAGATCGGGAGCTATCGGGGCCACGCGGCGCGACTTTCACGGCGTCTTCTTAAAGAGAGCGTGACGGGTCTGGCCTTGCGGCGTCGTGAGACGGCCGTCCAGGTCGCCGTAGAGCGGTCGAAACGCGAACTGGCTGCCATCCGAATTCTGAAACCTTAACTCGCCGTCTTGTATGATGCCGGTGCCATTCAGAACGCCGCCCGGACCGCGTGCGTTCGATCCGATCGGGCCGAACGCATAAAGGATGGTCGCAGTGCCGTCGGGCGCCACATCCTCGACGATCAACGCGGCGCAAAGCTGGGGGGTCCAGGCGGCATCGCTCCATATACCGAGAAATTCGCGGTGGCGTTCCGGCGCCGAAGCGCGGGCGGCAAGCCGGAGCGTGACCGGCTGCCCGCAAAAAACACGCGCGGTCGCCTCGGATGCGGGCGGCGGAGCCGGCTTATCAGGCGACCCAGGCGTGGTTTCCGCATCGCGGATCAAGCCCGGCATGTCCGGTCTTCCGGGTTCCCGCGGCGGGACAGGAAGCGGCTCCGATTCGAACGAACGCGGCGCTTCCGCCGGAAACAGCGGAATGGGCATTCCCGGGGTTTGCGCGACGGCGGCGGTCCCGAGCAGCAGCGCGGCAGCGGCAATCGCGAGAAAGCAGGCGATTGAATGCTTCAACGATCTTGCGGACAACTCGACAGTCCCGAAATGTCCTTTTGTGACACGCTCGGTGATCGCGGCGCGATCGATCAAACCTGAAGGACTTGGCTCACTTACAGGTTTGCCTCGGCGCTGCGCCCCGGGAACAGCGTCGCCTTGGTCCAACCGGTCCAGACGCCCTCTTCCGGCCTTTCGGGGTTGCGGTCGCGGCGCCAGCACACGTTTGCGCCGTTCGGGACGTCGATCACCTCAAGCTTGTTCCTGGGCATGACCAGTTCGCGGCTGTCGATGAACCCCTCGCCGCGGCTGGCGCAATCGGAGCTTCGTGTCACCACCAGCTGTACATTGACCCGATCCCAGTAAGGATTGTTCAGGGTCAGTCGCGCCGAGTCGGCCGGCCGGGGCGACGAACACCCGCCGAGCACGATCAATCCGGCCAGCGGCAGAGGCAGGAGGCGTATTCTGCGGTCCGGCGCCATCAGAACGGGCGGTCTCCCTTGATCTGGGTGCGGTGCATGACACGCCGCGTCGCCGGGTCGAACGCATCGCGCCGGTGCATGACGCAGCGATTGTCCCACAGGATCAGATCGCCGGCGCGCCATTGCTGATACCAGGCGAATTCCGGTTTTGTGCAGTGCGCCCAGAGCGCATCGAGCAGCGCCTCGCTCTCCTCCAGCTTCAAACCAACGATATAGGCGTTGCGGCGGCGGCCGAGAAACAGCGCCTTCCGGCCGGTGACCGGGTGGGTGCGGACGATCGGGTGCTCGGCCCCGACGGTTTGGGTCGGGTCGGGCGCATCGACAAAACCGCGGCGCAATTCGCCGGCGCTGTTGCGGCTGGCGTCGTGACGGCACAACCGGCCCTCGACCTGCCGCCGCAAGTCGGATTGCAGCGTGTCGTAGGCGAGATACATATTGCAAAAGCCGGTGTCGCCGCCGGAGGGCGGCACTTCCAGCGAATACAAGGCCGAGGCGCTCGGCGGCTCGTCGACATACGACATATCGGTGTGCCAGATCGCCTCATACGCGCCGAGCTGGCCGATCGGCTTGCCGTCCTCGATCACGTTCGAGATCACCATGACGTATTGCCGGCCCTCGGGCACGACCTCGATATACCGGTCCTCGCCTGGCACCTTGACGCGAGCGGCTGCGATCGGCGCCCAATCGAGGTCGCCAAGACAGCGGCTGAAGCGCATCAAATCGTCATCCGAGAGTTTCTGGCCGCGGAAACGCAGAACGAGGTTCTCGCCCCAGGCCCGCTTGGTCGCGGCGAGCGCCTCGGGATCAAGCGGCCTGGACAGGTCGACCCCTTCGATATCGGCCGCGAGCGCCGCCCCGGTCGGCCGCACGCCGACGCTCTGTCTCTCAATGACCGCCGCCATTGCAGCACCCTCCGTACAATCCCGGCCGGCCGAGTATGGCGTCTCCCTCTCGGCCGGGTAAAGCGCAATTCTCAGCCGTCCGCCGCCCGCCGGGAGGCCCTGCGCGGTCTCGATCGACCGGAAGGAATGACGCCTGCCGGATCTGGCCGGGTCGCGTCGCCCGCCGGTTGCACGCGTAGCGCACCGGCCATACGCAGCGCCGCATGGCCGGCATTGGCTGAGGACGGGAACGTTTACAAGCCGAGATTGGCGGCGAGCTCAGCGGTCAAGCAGTGAACAAACCGGCGGGGACATCATAAGAGCCGTTATTGAACTGGAGCTTTTCGACAGTCGTAAAGGTTGAGGTGCCCTCGGCGCCGGCGACCGTCGTCACGTTATTGGCGGAACTCAAACTGTAGCCGGCGTAATTGCCCGACAAGACGGCGATATCAGTGCCGGAGCCGCCCTCGACCCGGTTGTTGCCCGGTCCGACGTGGATCGTGTCATTTCCATAATTGCCGTAAATTATGTCGTTGCCGCCACCGGTATAGACAAGGTCGTCGCCAGCGCCTGCGTCGATCCAATCATCGCCCTCACCGCCGAGCAGAGTGTCGTCTTCCCAGTATCCGTACAGGAAGTCGTTGCCGGGGCCGCCATCAATATAGTCGGTGCCCCATATGCTGCCTTTGATCGTATCGTTACCGTTGCCGCCGTATATCTCGGTTGTGGCCTTGCCGTCCTGCACTGAGATTCTGTCATTGCCGCCAAGACCGTAAATAACATTCAGACCGGCCAGAGACCCGACCAGAACATCGGCGCTCTCGGTGCCGACCAAAGCCGAGGAAGCAAGACCGCTGTCGAGCGTAAAGCTCAGCGTTGCCGTCCCGGTATTGCCGGCCGGATCGGTCTGGGTTGCGATCAGGGTGTGTGCGCCATCGATGAGACCGGACGGGGTGAAGCTCCAAGCGCCCGCGCTGTCGGCCGTCGTCGTACCGAGCGTGGCGCCGCCCTCCTTGATCGTCACCACCGTGCCGGCCTGACCGACCCCTTTGATTGCCGGGTTCGAGGTGATCTTGTCGGTTGCCGAGTTGCCGGTATCGGAGACCAGGGCGATGCTCATCGCGGGCGCCGTCCGGTCGAGCGTGAAGCTCAGCGTTGCCGTCGAGGGATTGCCGGTCTGGATCGCGGTCAGCGTGTGCGCGCCGTCGGCGAGGCCGCTCGGGGTGAAGCTCCAGGCGCCCGTGCTGTTGGCCGTCGTCGTGCCGAGCGTGGTGCCGCCCTCCTTGATCGTCACCAGCGTGTTGGCCTGACCGACTCCCTTGATTGCCGGGTTCGAGGTGATCTTGTCGGTTGCCGAACTGCCGGTGTCGGAGGTCAGGATGATCGAGAGTGTGCCGGGGGGTGTCGGGGATTGGGACGCCCATGGTTGCGTCGTGTCGAGCGACGGCCTGGTTGGCAGAAACTGGCTGCCGGTCTGTGTATTGGACCCGGAGGCGATCTGGCTGGAGGTCAACCCGTAGAAATCGTTGCCGGTGATCTGCGCCGTTGCGGTTGTCACGTTCCTTACCGCGAGCGCCCATCCGGATTTGTCATTGATAATTGTATTGCCGCTTATCAGCAGGCTTGTACCCGGAATAAGGCTGCCTTCCGCGCCGGCGCTGATGATGACCGAGTTCTGTGAGTACGGTCCTTGTTGAATGATGTTGTTCTGGATGACGGCCTTGCCGCCATTCGGCAGATCGATGCTGTAGCTCGCTGTCCCGTTGAGGTCGTAGATGCGCGAATTCGTGATGGTCGTGTTGAGCGCACGGCTCTTGATCTCGTGGCCGACCTTTGCGTCATGGAAGTAGCTGTTGTCGATCTTCAGATTAGCGATCTTGCTGACATAGAGATTATGCGTCTGGCCGTCGCCGCGACCGTTGTATGCAAACTCGCTATTGTTGATCGTGATGCTGCCGGCGATGTTCGACGCGCTGAGCAGGCCGTTCTGGTTGTGGTGAAAATAAGTGTTATTGAGGACGAGATTGCCGCTCTCGTAGCGGATCCCGGCACCATTGGCGTGGTATACTTTTGCCCCGGAGAACTCAAAGTTGTTTATCGTGATGTTGCCGTTGGTGATGAAGATGCCCTTGCCGTTTGGGATCAGGCCGGTCGATACCATCTTGACCATCCCGCCAACACCTTGCAAGGTGATGTTCTTGCTGATCGAGACGTATTGATTGGTATAGATACCGGCTTGCACCTCGATGGTGTCACCATTCTGCGCAGCGGCAACGGCGGCAGTAATGGTCGAGTACGGCTTCCCCGAGCCGACACTTAATACAGCCATTTTTGTTCCCCAATATTCTGATACGTTCGGCGGGCGCCCAATTAGCTAGGATCTCCATATAATGCAAGCTAAAAGTTGCTTAATTTTTTGTTAATTTAGTAGAAAAACCAAGAATAACGGTTGAGAATAGAAATGCATGAAATTCATAATTCAATAATATAAATCGGTTAGATATCCACATAAGACACGTAGATAACAACGGGAGTAACTATGACTTTCCGGCCCGGCACCGGGCCAATCCCCGAAACTGCTGCCGTTGGCGGTGGCCGCGGGCTGTCCTCGCCTTCCCGGATTGCCGCCGGCGCGGCACATCGCTACGGTGCGGGCGAGACAGCCCCTTCAGTGGAGAGTCCGACAATGCCCGACGATGTGCGCCATCCGGCTATCGACAAGTCGCGGCTGCCGAGCCGGCATGTGACGGTCGGCCCGGAGCGCGCGCCGCACCGCGCCTTTCTCTATTCGATGGGGCTGACGCGCGAGCAGATCGAGGATCAGCCGCTGGTCGGCGTCGCAACGACCTGGAACGAGGCGGCGCCGTGCAACATCGCGCTGGCGCGGCAGGCGCAGGCGGTCAAGAAAGGTGTCGCGGCTGCCAAGGGCACACCGCGCGAGTTCACGACGATCACCGTCACCGACGGTATCGCGATGGGTCACGAGGGCATGAAATCGTCGCTGATCAGCCGCGAGATCATCGCCGACTCGGTCGAGCTGACGATGCGCGGGCATTGCTATGACGCGCTGGTCGGTCTCGCCGGCTGCGACAAATCGCTGCCCGGCATGATGATGGCGATTGTCCGGCTCAACGTGCCTTCCGTCTTCATGTATGGCGGCTCGATCCTGCCCGGCCGCTTCAAGGGCAAGGACGTGACGATCGGCGATGTGTTCGAAGGGGTCGGCGCGCACAATGTCGGCAAACTGACCGACGAGGAGCTGCACGAACTCGAATGCGTCGCCTGCCCGTCGGCCGGCTCGTGCGGCGGGCTGTTCACGGCGAACACGATGGCCGCGGTGTCCGAGGCGATCGGGCTGGCATTGCCCGGCTCGGCCGGCGCGCCGGCGCCCTACGACTCGCGCGACGCCTATGCCGAGGCCTCGGGACAGGTCGTCATGGAGCTGCTGCGCCGCAATCTGCGTCCGCGCGACATCGTGACCCGCAAATCGCTGGAGAACGCCGCGACCGTTGTCGCCGCTTCCGGCGGTTCGACAAATGCCGGGCTGCATCTGCCGGCGATCGCCAGCGAGGTCGGGATCGATTTCGACCTGCATGCAGTCGGGGAAATCTTCAAGCGCACGCCGTATATCGGCGATCTGAAACCCGGCGGGCGCTATGTGATGAAGGATTTGCACGATATCGGCGGCGTTCCGGTGTTGATGAAGGCGCTGCTCGACGGCGGCTATCTGCACGGCGACTGCATCACCGTGACCGGCAAGACGATCGCCGAGAATCTCGCCGATATACGTTTTCCGACCGGGCAGGATGTCGTGCGGCCGGTGTCGAACGCGATGTCGCCGACCGGCGGGGTGGTCGTGCTGCGCGGCAATCTCGCGCCCGAGGGGGCGATCGTAAAGGTCGCCGGCATGGGAACGCTGCGTTTCACCGGCACGGCGCTGTGCTTCGATTGCGAAGAGGACGCCTTCGCCGCGGTCGAACAGCGTCGCTATAAGGAGGGCGACATCATCGTCATCCGCTACGAGGGACCAAAAGGCGGTCCCGGCATGCGCGAGATGCTGTCGACCACGGCGGCGCTCTACGGCCAGGGCATGGGCGAGAAAGTGGCGCTGATCACCGACGGGCGGTTTTCGGGCGCGACGCACGGGTTCTGCATCGGCCATGTCGGACCCGAGGCGGCGGTCGGCGGACCGATCGCGCTGCTGCAAGACGGCGACCGGATTACGATCGACGCTGTCTCCGGTAAAATCGACGTCGCGCTGAGCGATGCCGAACTGGCCGAGCGTCGCCGCAATTGGACGCCGCGCAAAAATGACTACCAGTCGGGCACGCTGTGGAAATACGCGCAGACCGTCGGCACCGCCGAAAAAGGCGCGGTGACGCATCCCGGCGGCAGGGCGGAAGTGCGGGCCTACGCGGATTTGTAAACTGCTCCGGCCCTCTGTGCCAGACCCCCCACCCTGTCCCTCCCCCCGTGATCCCCGGGTCAAGTCTGGGGAGGGAGAGGGAACGTAGGTCGAAACACCGCCCCATCTCTCCCTCCGCCCGCGTGCGGGATGTGGGGCGGTCGCGATGAGAGTTTGGACGGGAAGGCGGCGGCACGATCCGGCAGCGGGGCTGGGCGATCTTGAAGCCGCGCTGACGCAGGAATTCTGCCCGATCTGCGCCGGAACCGCCGGCGCCGACGAGCGCTGGCTCGACCGCTTTCTCGATGACGGCTACCTGGAACGCAGCGTGATGCGCCGCATCGCGGCAGCGGGTGGGTTTTGCGCCTTTCATGCGGTCCGGATGGCGGCGATCGGGCAGAGCGCAACCGTCGCGCTGGTCTATCTCAGCCTGATCGCGGACTGCCTGCCGCGTTTCACGGGGCGGCGCGACCACCGGGGCAGGCCGATCCCGCCGTTTCCGCTCGCGGAGGCGTGCGAGGTCTGCGCGCAGCAGCGGGAGATCGAGCGTCGCGAGTGCTTTTTTCTCGCGCTGCTGATCCAGACGCACGGTCCTCGCTGTTATGGCGCCCCGGCGCTCGTCTGCATGCGGCATCTGCCGCTCCTGCTCGATTACCTCGACGAGCGCAATATCGGCGACATCCTCGCGCGCCACCGCGCGGCCTTGGCCGTACTTGACCCTGAGGAGACCCCCGATCCGATCATCCGTCTGCTTCTCGGGCCGCCGCTGCGGCTCCCAACCCTCCCTGCCCCGCCGCCGGACCGGGACGGCGCCGATATTCCCGATCCCGTCCGCCGGATGCGCCACCGCCTGCGCGATCTGCCGTCCTGTGCGATCTGCACCGAAATCGCGGATGCCGGCGCCGAGTGGCTGGATTGGCTGGCGCGTGCGTCCGAGAATGGGGGCGAGATATCGGATGTCTTGCCGCTGTGCCGAGAGCACGCCTGGCAGGTGCGTGACATTGCCGGTCCGGTAGTCGCGCCGGCGCTTGCCGGGATCGTCCTGCGCGAGGCCGGGCAGCGTCTCGCCTTTGCCGCCGAGGCCGCCTCGGTCTATGGCGGATCGCGCCGCTTTTTCGACCGGCTCGGACGCGCGTTGGGCGCTGCCCCGGCCCGGCGCGTCGTCCTAGCCTCGCTGCGCCGCGGCCGCGAGTGCCCGCTTTGCGCCCGCATCGGCGAAGCCGGCGAGCGCGCCCTGGCGCTGGTTGCGGCGCTGGTCGAGAGCGGCGACGGTCGCCGCGCTTTCGAGAACGGGTATGGGTTGTGCGTCCGTCATGCGGCACGGGCGATGGCGATGCCGGAGGCCCCTCCCCTCCCGGAGATCGCCGCGCAGACAATTCGTGCCCGGCTGGCGCTGCTGCGGTGGGAGCTGGAGGAGCAACTCCGGCGCGGCGCCTGGCAAGCCCGGCCGCAGCGGCGCGGCGTCGAATCGGCGGCTTGGCTCCGGGCGGGAGCGCGTTTTGCCGGCACCCTCTAGCCGGCGCCGATAATTCCTGCCGTGGACGCGGCGGGGTTACCTCCGAAACCCGCCATGCGGCAGGTTTTCTGCTGCCCGGCGCGCACGGGGAGAGGGCTTTGCTCTGGTCCTGTTTCTGGATAGCGATCGGCAGCGGCATCGGTGGGGTGCTGCGGTTCGCCTGTTCCGTGCTGATCGCGGAGCGGTTCGGCGAGACGTTCCCGTGGGGGACCCTGGCCGTAAACGTTTCGGGTTCCCTGGTCATCGGGTTCTTCTTTACGCTGAGCGGGCCGGAGGGACGCTTGCCGGTCGATATGCTGGTGCGGCAATTCGTAATGGTCGGCATCTGCGGCGGCTTTACGACATTTTCGGCGTTCAGCCTGCAAACGCTGATCCTGGCGCGGGATGGCGATTGGTTGCGCGCCGGCACCAATATCGCTGCCTCGATCGCGCTGTGCCTGATGGCGGCGTGGCTTGGTCATGCAGCCGCCGCCCTCCTCAACCGCTGAGAGGTGACCCCCGCGAGACAGGTTTCGGGAGAGGTCTCAGAAAGACACCAAAACGGACGATCGCATCGCGCCCGCTTTTCGATCCCTGACCGGCAGCGATGCGGCCGGAGGAATTGCGCGATAGGACGCGCCGTGGCAGGTTGTCGCGACCGCGTTATCCGGTATGCGATAAGCCGGCTATCGCGAGGGATGACGGCTGGCGCGAGTGCCTGTATAACGCGGCGCCGCGTCCGGTATCGAACGACAGCCGCGCCGGTTCCGCTGATCGCGGCCGAGCGAAGGTGCTCGGTTGCAGCCGCGAGCGCGGCGGCAGGAGAAGCGTATTGCAGCCTACCGACATCAGTAATCCCGACTATTTTCATAAAGTTGTCGATTGCCAGTGGGCCTGCCCGGCGCACACCCCGGTGCCCGAGTATATCAGGCTGATCGCCGATCGCCGGTTTGGCGAGGCCTGGGCGATCAACTGGAAATCGAACGTCTTCCCCGGGATTCTCGGCCGTACTTGCGACCGCCCGTGCGAACCGGCCTGCCGCCGCGTCCGGGTCGAGAAGGAGCCGGTCGCGATCTGCCGGCTGAAGCGTGTCGCGGCCGACAACAAAGGCGATATCAGCCGCTATCTGCCGCCTCCCGCGGCGCAGAAGAATGGCAAGCGTATCGCTCTGGTCGGCGCCGGCCCGGCCTCGCTGACCGTCGCGCGCGATCTTGCGCCGCTCGGCTATCACTGTGTGATCTTCGACGGCGACGCCAAGGGCGGCGGCATGATGCGCACGCAGATCCCGCGCTTCCGCCTCCCTGAATCGGTGACTGACGAGGAGGTCGACCGTATCCTCGATCTCGGCGTTGAGACCCGTTTCGGGCATTTCGTCGGCAGTCTGAAGGAATTGCTCGCGGAGGGCTGGGACGCGGTGTTTGTCGGCTCCGGCGCGCCGCGCGGCCGCGAACTCGACATCCCCGGCCGCCAGGAGGCTGCCGCCAATATCCATATCGGCATCGACTGGCTGTCCTCGGTGTCGTTCGGCCACATCGACCGGATCGGCCGGCGCGTCGTCGTGCTCGGCGGCGGCAACACGGCGATGGATTGCTGCCGCTCGTCGCGCCGTCTCGGCGGCGAGGAGGTCACGGTCGTGGTCCGCTCCGGTTTCGAGGAGATGAAAGCCTCGCCCTGGGAAAAGGAGGACGCGATGCACGAGGGCATCCCGATCCTCAACTTTCTGGTGCCGGTCGAGTTCACGCACGATAACGGGAAGCTGACCGGCATTCTGTTCGAGAAGGTCAAGGCCGAGTATGACGCCAGGGGGCGGCGCAATCTGGTGCCGACCGGCGAACCGCATACGCATATCCCGTGCGACGACGTGCTGGTCGCGATCGGCCAGGAAAACGCCTTCCCGTGGATCGAGCGCGATATCGGGATCGAGTTCGACCGCTGGGACATGCCAAAGGTCGATCCGAAAACGATGCAATCGACCTTGCCGAATGTATTTTTCGGCGGCGACGCGGCGTTCGGCCCGAAAAACATCATCTGGGCCGTCGCGCACGGGCACGATGCGGCGATCTCGATCGACAGATACTGTCAGGGCGAGGATGTGAGCGACCGGCCGCCCCCCGGTGTGACATTGGTCAGCCAGAAGATGGGCATCCACGAGTGGAGCTACGACAACGACATCTCGCTCGACCAGCGCTACCGGGTGCCGTTGCGCGATCTGTCGGTCGCATTGAACGACATCAGGGCCGAGGTCGAACTGGGGTATGACGACAAGCTCGCCTATCTCGAAGCCGAGCGCTGCCTGAACTGCGACATACAAACCGTTTTCAATGGCAAGCTGTGCATCGAGTGCGACGCCTGTGTCGATATCTGTCCGATGGACTGCATCACCTTCACCGACAACGGCGAAGAAGCGGAGCTGCGCACCCGGCTCAGCGCGCCGGCGCTCAATCTTGAACAGGACCTCTATATCGGCGACTCGCTCAAGACCGGGCGTATCATGGTCAAGGACGAGGATGTCTGCCTGCATTGCGGTCTGTGCGCCGAACGCTGTCCGACCGGCGCATGGGACATGAGCAAATTCTACATCGACATCACACAGGCCGGGCCCGCATGCCGCAGCCGATAACCAGCACCAACGACTTCGTCGTCAAATTCGCCAACGTCAACGGCTCCGGTTCGGCCAGCGCCAACGCGCTGTTTGCCAAATCGGTGCTGCGGATGGGCATCCCGGCGAGTTCGCGCAACATCTTTCCATCGAACATCCAGGGTCTGCCGACCTGGTTCGAGGTGCGGATCAGCGAGGACGGCTATCTCGGCCGGCGCGGCGGTGTCGACATGATGGTCGCGATGAACCCGCAGACCTGGACCCAGGATATCGCCGAGATCGAACCGGGCGGCTATCTGCTTTACGATTCGACAAAGCCGATGCCGGCTTCACGGTTCCGCGACGACATCAACGTGATCGGCGCGCCGCTGACCGAAATCTGCAACCGCACCTACGACGATGCGCGGCAGCGGCAACTGTTCAAGAACATCATCTATCTCGGGGTCCTGTCAGCGCTGCTCGACATGGACGTGGCGGCGATCGAGACGCTGATCGGCGAGCAGTTCCGCGGCAAGGACGCGCTGATCAAGCCGAATTTGCACGCGCTGCATCTCGGGCGCGACTGGGCGACAGAGGCACTCGACTGCCCGATCGGGATCCGGCTCGAACGCCGCGACAAGATCGGCGACCATATTTTTGTCAGCGGTAACGACGCGGCGGCGCTCGGCGCGGTCTATGGCGGCGCGACCGTGTGCGCCTGGTATCCGATCACGCCGTCCTCCTCGCTCGCCGAGGCGTTCGCCGCGCATTGCTACCGGCTGCGCCGCGATCCGGAAACAAAAAAGCACCGCTTTGCGATCATCCAGGCCGAGGACGAACTGGCCTCGATCGGGATGGTGATCGGCGCCGCCTGGAACGGCGCGCGCGCCTTTACCGCGACCTCGGGTCCCGGCATCTCGCTGATGCAGGAATTTATCGGCCTGGCCTATTTCGCCGAGATACCGGCGGTCATTTTCGATATCCAGCGCGGCAGCCCCTCGACCGGCATGCCGACCCGCACCCAGCAGGCCGACATCCTGTCCGCGGCCTATGCTTCGCATGGCGACACCAAGCACGTGCTGCTGTTCCCGCAGGACCCGAACGAGAGTTTCACGTTCGCCGCCGACGCGCTCGACCTCGCCGACCGGCTGCAAACCCCGGTGTTTGTGATGATGGACCTCGACATCGGGATGAACGACTGGCTCGTGCCGCCGCTGAAGTGGGACCGGGACCGCGGATACGACCGCGGCAAGGTCATGAATTTCGAGGATCTCGACTCCGGCAAGGAATTCGGCCGCTATCTCGACGTGGACGGCGACGGCATCCCGTACCGCACCTATCCCGGCACGCATCCAACCCGCGGCGCCTATTTCACGCGCGGCACGACCAAGGACCGCTACGCCCGCTATACCGAGGAGGGCGGGCCGTATGTCGACAACATGCAGCGGCTGCTGCGCAAATTCGAGACCGCAAAGCGCTATGTGCCGCGGCCGGTCAAGCGCGATGCCAAGGAGCCGACCAAATTCGGTGCGATCTATTTCGGCTCGTCGTCGCTGGCGATGGAAGAGGCGCTCGACGCGCTCGAAGCGCGCGGCATTCATCTCGACACGCTGCGCATCCGCGCCTTCCCGTTCCACGACGATGTGTTCGACTTTATCAGCAACCACGAGCGCGTCTTTGTCGTCGAACAGAACCGCGACAAGCAGATGCGCACCTTGCTGACGACCGAATTGGAGATCGACCCGGCCCGGCTCGTGCCGATCCTGCACTATGACGGGACGCCGATCACGGCGCGCTTTATCGTCAAGGCGATTGCCGACATGCTTTCGGTCGTCACCCTTGCGCCGCTGCGCAAGGCCTTGCCGTAGATGTCCAGACTGGAGCGGCCGCATCCCCCAATCCCCCTCTCCCCCAATTGGGGGAGAGGGTTGGGGTGAGGGGGACCGCCACCGGACTCCGCTGCCAAGTGCCCTCAACCACCCATCGCAGCGCGATGGGCCCCACCCTCACCCCCGATGCGGGAGAGGGGTTTAGGAACGATCCGCTTATGACCTACATCGCCAAGCCCAAGCTGCATCATCCGAAACTGCCGACCAACGCGCTCGGCTACACGCACCGCGATTACGAGGGGTCGGTCTCGACCCTGTGCGCCGGGTGCGGGCACGATTCGATCAGCGCCGCGATCATCCAGGCCTGTTTCGAGCTGTCCCTGCCGCCGCACCGGATCGCCAAGCTCTCCGGGATCGGCTGCTCGTCGAAAACGCCGACCTATTTTCTCGGACAGTCGCACGGGTTCAACAGCGTCCACGGCCGCATGCCGAGCGTCCTGACCGGCGCCAACCTCGCCAATCGTGACCTGATCTATCTCGGCGTCTCGGGCGACGGCGACTCGGCCTCGATCGGCCTGGGCCAGTTCGCGCATTGCATCCGGCGCGGCGTCGATATGGTCTATATCGTCGAGAATAACGGCGTGTACGGGCTGACCAAGGGGCAGTTCTCGGCAACCGCCGACAAGGGCTCGAAAGCCAAGCGCGGCGCCGTCAATTCCGACTCGCCGATCGACCTCGTCGCGATGGCATTGCAGCTCGGCGCCTCGTTTGTCGCGCGCAGCTTCTCGGGCGACAAGTCGCAGCTCGTGCCGCTGATCATGGCCGCTATCCAGCACAAGGGCGCGGCTTTTATCGATGTCATTTCGCCGTGCGTCGCGTTCAACAACCACCCCGGTTCGACCAAGAGCTTTGATTACGTGCGCGCGCATAACGAGGCGGTGAACCAGCTCGATTTTATGGTCGAGCGCGAGACGATCACCGCCGATTACGCACCCGGCACGGTCGAGACCGTGGTCCAGCACGACGGCTCGATGCTGCGGCTCAGAAAACTTGCGACCGATTACGACCCGCACGACCGGATCTCGGCGCTGACTTATTTGCAGCAGCGCCACGCCGCCGGCGAAGTCGTCACCGGGCTGCTGTATGTCGAGGCCGATCACGGCGACCTGCACGCTTTTCTCGGCACGGTCGAGCAGCCGCTCAATGCGCTGGACGAGGCCGAGCTTTGTCCGCCCCTTGATGCGCTCGAGCGCTACAACGCCGCGCATCGCTGAGCGGCGCGAGGAAGCGTGAGGGCCGCGGACAGCCTGCCGGCAGCACGGCCGCAACGGTCGTATGCGCGGCGATGAACGACGTTTCCGCAGCCTCTAAAGCTGTTCGCGCCAAACCTGTGATCGTGCGGCCGCGTGATTCGGCGTCGCTGATCCTGCTGCGCGGCAAGGGGAGCGATCTCGAATTGCTTGCCGGCCGCCGTCCGGGCCATGTGAAGTTCATGCCGGGCGTCTGGGTGTTTCCCGGCGGCGCGATCGATCCCGAGGACAGAAAACCGTGGCAGGTCGAGACCGGCGGCGCGCATCTCCCGCCGCGTCTCGCGCGTTGCGCCCGTGCCGCGCTGCGCGAGACCTGGGAGGAGGTCGGTGTACTGGTCGGCCGGACCAGCGGGGCACCCCCGCCGCCGGCCGAAGACTTGCACCGACTCAGCCCGATCGAGGCGGCTTATGCCGAGCGCGGCATCAGCGCGGCGATCGACACCTTGACCTATATCGGACGGGCCATCACGCCGACCCCCGTCTTCCGCCGCTACAATACGAGATTTTTCCTCGCCAACGGCGGTGCCGTATTCGGCGAGCCGGCATCGAGCGAGGAACTCGAAGACGTCGCCTGGCACCCGATCGGCCGCAAGGAGCTTGTGCCGTTTCGCGACGTAACGCAATTCATGCTGGCGCGCGCCGTGGCTGTTCGCAACGGTACGGCTCCGCCGGAGGTGCCGTTATTCTGCGCGGTACGCAACAAGCGGCGCGTCCTGGTTTGCCGGGAAGCCGTGCTGGACCTTTGAGCGTCGTAAAGCCGGTGCCGAATGTTGGTTTTCGTCGCGCACGGCGAGCCGGTGGAAGCGGCTGATCCGGACATGGTGCATTCGCCACCCAGTGTGCCTGCCGAGTGTCTGGCAGCTCTCGACGCCGCCGCGACAGGCCTGGGAGCAATCGTGTCCGGGTCGCGTCTGCTGCACCGAAAGCGGAGCTTGGGAGCCTTGCGGTCGGCGCTTGAGGGATCGGGAGGATGGGGGGGCCGGCTCCAGGGCGGCAATCGGCCGCGTTGACGGTGGGGCCGGGTGTTGACGGGTTTGGTC
>JBFWVT010000027.1:0-60036 GCA_050246595.1 Alphaproteobacteria bacterium | reverse complement strand
GCGACCATCGCACGACCGTGGCGACGCTCACGTTGAATGTCTTCGCGGTGGCGCGGCGCGAGCGACCGCCCCTCACCGATGCCACCACTCGGTCTCGCAAATCCTGTGAATAGGGTCTGGGCATGCGCGATGGCCTCCACCCCCCAGCCGGCATCTTGCGCAGAGATCCCCGCGCCGGGGAACCCCTATCCCGTTTCAACCAGACCCGATCACACTCTAGAGGCTCGGGGCGGCTTCCGCCGACCAACCTCCCGCCGCCGATACGCCGCCGAGCGTCGGGATCGAAAAGCCGGTAGTGTCTCAGTTTGAAATTGGCCCACTGCGCCGCTCCGGAGTATCCCCTTGGGACCGCCCTCGGCAAGTTCAGGACGGTCGCGGCTCCGGCCCGCGGTCAGCCCGAGAGCGCTGGCGCCGCAGAACGGCAAGGTTAAAATTCAAACTGAGACAGTACCGAAAAGCCGCACCGCTTGCCGCGCCTTCGCGGCGTCGGGTACATGGAGGGATGGCAAAAACCGCGACAGGGCTGGAAATGCCGGGTGTCGTTCTGCGTCGCGATCCGCAGCGCGACGCGGTGCCGCTGGTCCTGGACTCGCCGCATAGCGGCGCCGTCTATCCCGAGGAATTCGCCTATCGCTGCCCGCTGCCGGTGCTGCGCCGCGCCGAGGACGCCTATGTCGACCAGCTCTACGACGCCGCCCCTGCGCACGGCGCGACACTGATCGCGGCGCTGTTTCCGCGCAGCTATATCGACGCGAACCGGGCCGCCGACGATCTTGATCCGGCGATCCTGGCGCGGCCGCTGCCGCCGCCCCTGACACCGCGGCCGGTGACGCGGGTCGGGCTCGTGCGCCGGCACGCCCGGCCCGGCATACCGATTTACGACAGCAAGCTCGAACCCGAGGATGTCCTCGCCCGCATCGAGCGCTATCACGCGCCGTATCACCGCGTTCTCGACGACAGCGTCGACAGGCTGCACCGCGAATTCGGCGCGGTCTGGCACATCAACTGCCACTCGATGCCGTCCTACGGAAACCGCCTCCTCGGGCGGCGCGGCGAGCACGGGGATTTTGTCCTCGGCGACCGCGACGGCACGACCTGCGAGCGGGATTTCACCGAGTTCGTCGCCCGATTTCTGCGCGGTCTCGGCTACGATGTCCGGATCAACGAGGGATACAAAGGGGTCGAGATCGTGCGGCGGCAGGGGCGTCCGGCCGCCAATCGGCACTCTTTGCAGATCGAGGTCGACCGCTCGCTGTATATGGACCAGAAGACGCTCGAAAAACTGCCCGGTTTCGACCGATTGCGGGCCGATCTCACCGGGCTGGTGGAGGCGGTCGCGGAATATATACGGTCGCGGCTGTGACGACCTCCGCCGATGCGCTCCAGGCCGCCGACCGGGTCCAGACCGATCAACGAAACGGAGTGGTCCGACGATCACAGATTCATCAAGCGCGATCTGAATCTGCGAGGGAGAGACAGCGTTTACATCGATCCCGACGACAATGTTTGGGTGTACCATCCGCATGACGGGACCTGGACCAATGAAGGCCATGCCGGAGATTACACCGGACCGGGACGGCCCGGCCGATCACGACGACAACGGCGTTAGCGCCCCTGCAAAGCGGTTCGAAATTGTGCTGCTGATCCATCACCCGAACATCGATCCCGGTCTTGTGACCGCGGCGCTCGGGATCAAGCCGTATCGGTCCTGGAAAGCCGGTGAACCCCGGTTCACCCCGAAAGGCAGGCCGCTGCCGGGAACTCATCAAATAAGTCGTTGGAACTATGTGTTCCGATATAAGAGTAACAAGGGGTTTGCCAGCCAGATCGATTCTATTTTGGAACGCCTTTTACCGGCAAGAGAGTTTTTTCTGGAGATAAATGACAGCGGAGGCACGGCGCAGCTCTATTTGATGTTGCCCGGGGATCAAAACCTAGGAGACGAGTTGGATTGGAAAATTCTCGGTAAGTTTGTTGATTTGCGGTTGGCTTTTTCAGTCGAAACCTTTCCGGATTGGGGGTGACATGAGCATCGACATTCGTCAACTGCATCCGCTGTTTGCCGGCGAGGTCCGCGGTGTCGAGGCCGGACGGAAGCTCGATGCGGAGACGGTGCGGGCGCTCGGCCAGGCGATCGACCGCTATGCGGTGCTGGTGCTGCGCGACCAGGGTCTCGACGACGAGCGCCAGATGGCGTTCGCGCGGCATTTCGGCGAGCTGGAATTGCCGCGCAGCGGCCGCGCCGATGTCGTCAGGCGATTGCGGCCCGAGATGTCGGATATCTCCAATCTCGACGAGCAGAACCGGCTGCGCGGGCGCGACGACCCGCGCCGCTTCGACCAGCTCGGCAACCGGCTGTGGCATACCGACGGCTCGTTTCGCCGCGTGCCGGCGATGCTGTCGATGCTCTACGCGCACTGCGTGCCGGGTCCGAGCCCGCTCGGCGCCGGCGAGACCGAATTCGCCGATCTGCGCGCCGCCCACGACGCCTTGCCGGAGGCGATAAAGACCGAGATCGCCAATCTGGTCGCGCTGCACGATATCGCCTGGTCGCGCGCGCAGCTCGGGTTCACCGACCTGCTGTTCGGCGAGAAGAACGCGCTGCCGCCGGTGCCGCAGCGCGTCGTGCGCACCCATCCGGGGTCCGGGCGCAAGACGCTCTATATTGCCGCGCACGCCTCGGAGATTGTCGGCCGGCCGCTGCCCGACGGACGGCTGCTGCTGCGCGATCTGATCGAACACGCGACGCGGCGGGAATTCGTGTACCGCCACGACTGGCGCGAGGGCGATCTGGTGATCTGGGACAATCGCTGCACAATGCACCGGGGACGGCATTTCGACGAAAGCCGGGTGCGCGATCTGCGCCGGGTCACGGTGCGCGATATCGGCTCGACTTTGGAGGAGGCCGCCTGAGCATGAGCGCCCCAATTACCCTCGACATGCTGCGCGCGGCACGAAGCGATGAATTTCCGGTCGTCGATCTGGGCGGGTATATGCGCGGCGAGGCCGGGGCGCTGGCGCGCGTCGCTGCACAGTTGCGAGATGCGCTCGAAAACATCGGGTTTCTGATCGTCGTCGCTCACGGCATCGCGCCCGAACTGACCGACGGCATCGTTGAGCAAGCGCGCCGCTTCCACGCATTGCCGATGGCGGAGAAACTCAAGACCGCGACGGCGCGCGGCAAGGGCAGCGGATTTACCGGATATCTGCCATTGGGGAAGTATTCGATCAAGACTTCGGAGGTCAATGCCAACGACCAGCCCGATCTGAACGAAGCGTTTTTTATGGATCGCGAGCGCGCCGCGGACGACCCCGAGGTGCTGGCCGGCAGGCTGTTCCGCGAACCGAACAAATGGCCCGACAACCTGCCCGGTTTTCGCGAGTTTCTGCTCGGCTACTGGGAAGCGATGGAAGGGTTTTCGCGGAGGCTGCTGCCGGTCTTCGCGACTTCGCTCGACCTGAAGCCGGATTATTTCGGCCGGGCCTTTGCCGATGCGCAATGCGTGCTGCGCCTGTCGCATTTCCCGCCGACCCGCTATCGCGACAACCAGTTCGGGTTGGCGCCGCATACCGACGCGAATTTCTTTACCGTGCTGCCGCAGGCCAATGTCGAAGGATTGTATATCCGGCCGCAAGGACGCGGCTGGATCAAGGCGCCGCGCATTCCCGGCTCGTTTGTCATCAATGCTGGCGATATGTGCAAGCGCTGGACCAACGACCGGTTTCTGTCGACGCAGCATCTCGCGATCAACCTGACCGACCGGCACCGCTATTCGACGCCGTTTTTCTATACGCCGCATATCGACTGGCCGATCGAATGCCTGCCGACCTGCGTTGGTCCGGATAATCCGCCTCGCTATCCGCCGATCACCTACGGCGAATACCGGGTGTGGTGGCTCAACACGAATTACGGCGCGACGATCGATCCCGGCAAGTTGCGCGAGAGCCGATAGGCGCAGACCGTAAAACCAGCGTCATCCCGGCCTCCGCCGGGATGAGGTTCCGAGGGCAGGGAGGAAAGCGATGGCGAAAATCCCGAAACTGTTGCAGCCGCACATCGACACGGCGTTCCCGGCGCATGTCTGCCTGGTCGGCTCGGTATTGCCCAACGGGTTTGCGCAGATCACGCCGCGCGGCGGCACGATGGTCTATGACGACGAGCACCTCGCCTTGTGGGAACGCGGCAAGGGTTCGACCAGCGCCAATCTGAAGGACGGCACAAAGCTGACGGTCTATTTCCGCAAGCCGCAACTGCGCGAGGAGGGCATCCTGCCGAAAGGCGGCATCGCCCGGTTCTACGGCAGCGCGGCGATCCACAAATCCGGCCCGGTCTACGAGGAAGTCTGGCGTCGGCTGGTCCAGCCCGAAAAGGACCGCGACCCGAACAAGACCGGCTACGCCGTGCTGATCGCGGTCGAACGCGCCGAGGATCTCGACGGCGCGCCGCTCAATCTGGAGTGATGCCCCTCCCGGCAAAAGCGCCCCTCACCCCGCAGGCGGGGAGAGGGAGAGAGGCGGCTGTGCCCCGGCTCAATCTCGAAGCGGAATGGTTGATTCAGCGGGGTTCCCTCTTCCCGTTTGCGGGGAGAGGGACAGGGTGAGGGGCCAAACGTGGATCAGCTCAAAAACTGTTCCTTGAACACCCGCTCTTCGAGATTGGCTTCGCCGTCGAACAGCGCGGTCATGCCGATATCGCGGTTCTCATGGATTTCGACCGAGACGATGTCGCGCACCTCGGTGAAGTCGGCGACGGCGCTGACCGGGCGCTTTGCGGTTTCGAGCGCGTCGATGCGTACCTGAACGCCGTGCGGCAGGAGCGCGCCGCGCCAGCGACGCGGGCGGAAGGCGCTGATCGGGGTCAGCGCCAGGATGCCGGCGCCGAGCGGGATGATCGGTCCGTGCGCCGACAGATTATAGGCGGTGCTGCCGACCGGGGTTGAAAGCAGAATACCGTCGGCCATCAATTCTTCGAGCCGGACCACGTCATCGACCGTGACCCGCAATTTGGCCGCTTGGCGCGTCTCGCGCAGCAGCGAGACCTCGTTAAAGGCGATCGCCCGGTGCACGGTTCCGTCGATCCGCCGGGCCATCATTTCGAGCGGGTGCAACTCGACCGGTGTTGCCGCCGCGAGGCGATCGTAGAGACCGTCGAGCCGGTACGAGTTCATCAGGAACCCGACGCTGCCCCGGTGCATACCGAACACCGGTTTGCCGCTGCCGACAAAACGGTGCAGCGTTTCGAGCATGAACCCATCGCCGCCGAGCGGCACGATCACGTCGGCGTCACGCGGGTCGAAGGTGCCGTAGCGCTCGCGCAGATCGCGCAGCGCAAGCTGCGCCGCCTCGGCCTCCGAGGCGGCAAACGCCGCAACCGGCATCGCCCGGCAGTCCGCCGGCCTTGCGCGACTCACCCGCCGGTGACGCTCATGTGGCGCGACACCGACGGCCGATTGTGGCGGCGGTCGATGATGAAATCGTGGCCTTTCGGCTTGCGCGCGATCGCCTCGCGGATCGCCGCCTCGACCGCCTCGTCGCCCTCCGACTGGCGCAGCGGCGTGCGCAGATCGGCCGCGTCCTCCTGTCCCAGGCACATATACAGCGTGCCGGTGCAGGTCAGCCGCACCCGGTTGCAGCTTTCGCAGAAATTATGGGTCAGCGGCGTGATAAAACCGAGCCGCCTGCCGGTCTCGCGCACGGTCGCATAACGCGCCGGTCCGCCGGTGCGATAGTCGGTTTCGTCAAGGGTCCAGCGCCGCTGCAACCGGGCGCGCACCACCGAGAGCGGCAGATACTGGTCGAGCCGGTTCTCGCCGCCGATATCGCCCATCGGCATGACCTCGATGATGACGAGATCGAACCCCTCGTCGCCGCACCAGGCGACGAGATCGTCGAGTTCGTCCTCGTTGACGCCGCGCAGCGCGACCGTGTTGATCTTGACCGCGAGCCCGGCCCGCTTTGCGGCGGCGAGACCGTCGAGCACCTGATCGAGCCGGCCGCGCCTTGTAATCGCGGTGAATTTCTCCGCATCGAGCGTATCGACCGAGACATTGACCCGGCGCACGCCGGCCTCGCGCAATTCGTCGGCGTAGCGGGCAAGCTGGCTGCCGTTTGTCGTCAGGGTCAGCTCGTCGAGCGCGCCGGTCTCAAGGTGCCGTCCCAGCGAGCGGAACAGGGTCATGATGTCGCGGCGCACCAGCGGTTCGCCGCCGGTCAGGCGCAGCTTCTTGACCCCGAGCCGCACAAAGGCGCTGCACACCCGGTCGAGTTCTTCGAGCGTCAGCAGCTCTTTTTTCGGCAGAAAATTCATCTCTTCCGCCATGCAGTAGACGCAGCGGAAGTCGCAGCGATCGGTGACCGATACGCGCAGATAGGTGATGGTGCGTCCAAACGGGTCGATCATATCGGCAATCGCGTCTCTCGAATCCGGCCGGGGTCGCCGCCTCGCCCGATGTGTCTCGCCAAGGGCATCAACGCTTATGGCGTCAACGCTTATATAGGCTTGCGGCACGGCGGTGTCGCCCCCCTTCGGCTTTGCTCAAAGAGCCGGTCCGATTATGGGTGGCGATCGCATTGCGATAAACCCGGAAACCGGCGGCACAATCCGCGGAGGCTGCGGATCATGGCCAGTGTGCCGAGCGTGCCGTGCCGATCTGCGTCATACTGTTGCCTTCGACCGGCGGCATATCCAGGCATGGGGTCACAAGCCGGCGGGGGCAGGGAGGGCATGATGCTGATTTTCCGACAGTTGTTCGATCCGCAATCCTCGACCTACACCTATCTGCTGGGGGACAAGGCGAGCGGCGCGGCGGTGCTGATCGATCCGGTGTTCGAGCAGGTGCGGCGCGACGCGGCATTGCTCGGCGAACTCGGTCTGAACCTGATCGCGACACTCGAAACCCATGTTCACGCCGACCATGTGACCGGCGCCTGGCTGCTGCGGCAGCGCGCCGGCAGCAAGATCATGCTGGCAAAAGCGAGCGGTGCCGACGGGGCCGACCGCTATCTGGGGCAGGACGATATCGTGACATTCGGCGGGCGGCGGCTGCTGGTGCGCGCCACCCCCGGTCACACCGACAGTTGCCTGACCTATGTCCTCGACGATCACGGCATGGCCTTTACCGGCGATTGCCTGCTGATCCGCGGCAGCGGCCGGACCGATTTCCAGCAGGGCGATCCGGCAGCGATGTACCGCTCGGTGCACGAGCAGATATTCACATTGCCCGACGAGTGTCTGCTGTACCCGGCGCACGATTATCGCGGCCTCAGCGCGACCAGCGTCGCCGAGGAGCGCCGCTTCAACCCGCGCCTCGGCGGCGAGATCGGTCTTAACGACTTTGCCGGCTATATGCGGAACCTGCGGCTGGCGCACCCGAAGATGATCGATGTCGCGGTACCGGCCAATCTGCGCTGCGGCCGTCCGGACGGGGCCGAATCCGGCGCCGACCCGCTCGCCGAGCCGGGCTGGGCGCATCTGCGCTACAGCTTTGCCGGGTTGTGGGAGATCGATCCGCACGGGCTCGAAGAAGCCCGCGCCGAGTGCCTCGGTCAGGTGCAGATCGTCGATGTGCGCGAACCCGACGAGTTCACCGGGCCGCTGGGCCATATAGACGGCGCATTGCTGGTCCCGCTCGGCGAATTGGCCGAGCGCGCCGGCGAATTGTCGCAAGACCGGCCGGTCGTCGCGGTGTGCCGGGCCGGCAGCCGCTCGGCTCAGGCCACGACGATCCTGCAACAGGCCGGGTTTCGGGATGTCGCAAACCTGACCGGCGGCATGCTGCGCTGGCGCGCCGAGGGCCACGACGTCGAGGGCGGCAGCGCGTGAGGTCGATCGGCGCAAGGTCATGCTGCTGCCGAGGGGCGGCCCGGCACTTTCGCATAGGTCAAATGAGATCAGATAACCGCATTGCCGGAACCGGTTTGCAACCCTCTCTGTTTCTTCGCCAGGATGGCCCTGCAACCAAATGGCGTTCCAGGGCGGCGCAGTGAGCGGAGAACGCAATGCTGTATTGGGCTCTAGTCTTTCTCGTGATCGCGATCATCGCCGGTCTGTTCGGGTTTGGCGGGGTCGCCTCGACGGCGGCCGGTATCGCGCAGGTGCTGTTCTTTATCTTCCTGATTATCTTCGTGGTCGCTCTCGTCATGGGGCTGATGCGTCGGCGCGGGCCGCCCGTCGTCTGACCGGACCATTGGAACGGGATTTGCGAAGCCTGTTTCGGGCCGGAACAGGCCGGCTCGGGACGGGCTCCTTCCGTCATTCGAGGCGCTGAATGGCTGACGATCCGATCGAGGCGGAGGAGCTGGAGCGCGCCGCGGACTGGCGGCTCAGGAAATTCGGCGAGAACCCGGCCGATACGGAAAGCGCCGCAGCGGCCAGGCTCCTGCACAGACTGGCCGACGAGGTGCGCGCCCTGCGCGGGTCGCCGGCCTATACCGAGTATCTCGCGATCCTGAACTGGCTCGGCGAGTTCGACGTCATGGAGGAATTCGCGGAGCGCGCCAACGTCTACCGGTCGCGCATCGGGATCGAGCATTTCCCGGAGAACGGCGACGCCTATCTGCGGGCCCTGGTTGCGCTGGCGAAAGATTCCGCCGGAGCATAGCCGACCGAGACGGGCGCGGCGCCGCTCGCGGTTCGCCGCGTCAGCCGCCCGCCGCAAGGCTCTTGGCCACCATCTCGTAGGTGTTCGGGCTGAGACCGGGGGTGGCGAGGATACGGTCGAGCGCCGCCCGCATCAGCCCCTGACGCGCCGCATCGTGACGCCGCCATTGGCCGAGCGGCTGCACCAGACGGGCCGCGGTCGTCGGGTTGGTCTTGTCGAGCGCCAGCACCTCCTCGGCGAGAAATGCGTAGCCGTCGCCGCTCAGCGCGTGAAAATGCAGCGGGTTGGCGTGCGAGAATGTCCCGACCAGCGCCCGCACCCGGTTCGGGTTGGCTCGCGTAAAGGCGGGATGCGCCGTCAGCCCCCGGACCCGCTCGATCGTGCCGGGCAATGACGAGCGCGCCTGCAACGCAAACCATTTGTCGATGACCAGCGGATCGTCGGCCCAGCGTTTATAGAACGCGTCGAGGGCTTCCTCGCGCTCCGGGCAATCGATGTCGGTCAGCACCGAAAGGGCGGCGAGCACGTCGGTCATATTGGCGCCGGCGTCGAATTGCGTCTTTGCCAGACGCGCGCTTTCCCTCCGGTCGCCCGCCGCAAGATAAGAGAGGCAGACATTGCGCAGCGCCCGCCGCCCGATCGCCTCGCCGTCGATACGATAGGGTCCGCGATCGGCAAACCGCTCGTAAGCCTCGCGCAACGGCGCGGCGAGCGCGGCGGCAAGCTCGGCGCGGGCGCTCTCGCGCGCTCTATGGATCGCCTCGACATCAATGACAGGCATCTCGTCGGCCAGACTCATTTCGCTCGGCAGCGCCAGAGCCTCGGCGGCGAAAGCCGGGTCGCGCGGCGCATCGGCCAGGGTCTGACGCATCGCCGCGACGAGATCGGGATCGAGCGGCGGTCCGGTATCGGCGCCGGTTTTCTGAATTGCCGCGACCCGGTCGAGCAGCATGCGGCTCGCGATCTGCTGTCCGGCGTCCCAGCGGGCCACCGGGTCGGTATCGTGGACCGCGAGAAATTTCAAACGGTCGAGCGGGACGCCGCGCAATTTGACCGGCGCCGAGAAATTGCGCAGCAGCGACGGCACCGGCGGGGCCGGCACATCGGCAAAGCGAAACACCTGGCGCTGTTGCGCGGCCACCAGCACGCGGGTGCCGGTCCGCGCTTCGCTCTCGCCGTCGAGCCGGGTCGGCAGCTCGTCGCCGTTCGGCCCGAGCAACCCGATCGCGATCGGGATCGGCATCGGCCGCTTCTCGGGCTGGCCTGGGGTCGGCGGCACGCGCTGCTCGACCGCGAGTTCGTAGCTGCGCGTGTCGGGGTCGTAGCGCCCCTCGACCGTGACCTCCGGGGTCCCGGCCTGACGATACCAGAGGGGAAAATCGCCGAGATCGACGCCGCCGCCCTGCTGCATTGCCGTGAGAAAGTCGCCGATCGTCGCGGCGCGGTTGTCGTTGCCGACGATATACGCGTCCATGCCGCGGCGGAACCCCTCCGGCCCCAGCAGGGTATGGATCATGCGGATCAGTTCGGCGCCCTTGTTGTAGACCGTCGCCGTGTAGAAATTGTCGATCCGCATATAGGTGTCGGGCTGCACCGGATGGGCGAGCGGGCCGGCATCCTCGGGGAACTGAGCGGCGCGCAACGTGCGTATATTGCCGATGCGGCACACCGCCGGGCTGCCCTGATCGGCCGAGAAAAGCTGATCGCGGAACACGGTCAGCCCCTCTTTCAGCGACAGTTGGAACCAGTCGCGACAGGTCACCCGGTTGCCGGTCCAGTTGTGAAAGTATTCGTGGGCGATGACCGTCTCGATGTTCTGATAGTCGGTGTCGGTCGCGGTTTCCGGCTTTGCCAGCACGTAGCGCGTATTAAAGACGTTGAGACCCTTGTTCTCCATCGCGCCCATGTTGAAGTCGCTGACAGCGACGATGTTGAACATTTCGAGATCGTATTCGAGGCCGAATACCTCCTCGTCCCAGCGCATCGATTTTTTCAGCGACGCCATTGCGTGGGCGCATTTGTCCTCGTCGCCGCGCCGGACCCAGATCGCGAGCCGCACGTCGCGCCCGGAGGCGGTGGTAAAACCGTCCGCGACCGAGATCAGATCGCCGGCGACAAGCGCGAACAGGTAGGACGGTTTCGGGTGCGGATCGACCCAGCGCGCCCAGTGCCCGCCGTCGGGCAATTCACCGGAGCCGGCCGGATTGCCGTTCGACAGCAGCACCGGAAACCGGGCCTTGTCGGCGCGCATCGTCACCGTGTAGCGCGCCATCACATCGGGGCGGTCGAGAAAATACGTGATCCGGCGAAACCCTTCGGGTTCGCATTGCGTGCAGAAATTGCCGCCGGAAATATACAGACCCGACAGCGCCGTGTTGCGCTCCGGGACGATCCGCGTCCGGACCTCCAGCGCGAACTCATCGGGCACGTCGGGGACGACCAGCGCGCCGTCGGGTTCGAGCCGGTAGTCGCCCGGCGCGAGCGGTCGGCCGTCGAGCGCGAGTGCGACCAGGTCGAGTTCGTCGCCGTCGAGCCGCAGCGCCGCCTGCGGTGTCGCCGCCTCGGGATTGCGGCGCAGGCGCAAGGTCGAGATCACCCTTGTATCGGCGGGGTCGAGATCGAATTCGAGATCGACGGTCTCAGCGAGAAAGTCGGGCGGCCGGTAGTCGGAAAGCCGCGTCGGTGGCGGCGGGGTGTTGACGCCTGTATCGGGCATCCGGATATCGGGCATCCGAAATTCCTATCGAAAAATACGCCCGTGCGAGAGGCGGTACAGCAGGGAACCCGGCGCGGAGCAGAATTGCAATCCATGAACGAGGAAAACCAGCCCCAGTATCACGCCGGCGCCCAGTATCGCTAGGACCGGCACATCCAGCCCGCCAAAATCCTCGCCGGTCTCGCCCAGCAGCAACACAAAACCGGGCACGGAAATGAGCAGGAAAACCGCCCCGATAACCAGCGGCATAAAATCGCCCGGTCCCGAGCCTATCGCAAATCTCGGCCTTTTCACGGCAGCTCCCCGATTATGACAGTCCAATCCGTTTGCCGGGCGCTTGGAAGTGGCGGTATCGTGCCTGCCATTCGCCTGTCATTCGGGTGGATCTGTCGGCTTCTTGCGATTGCGCTCCGGCAGCGCAACACACTCAAGCTACAGTAAGTCGAAACCCCGGCGAAATCCTGAATCGGGGAGCGCGGCATTGGGAGCGGCTGCGCTGCTCAGCCAATCATCGCGAACCGTCACCACGGTGCGGCAACTCGGGGGAGTGGAGCGGAAGCGGGGCAGAAAAATCAATCGGCTGCATACAGGTTAAGGAATCGGATGCCGCCCGGTATTACGGTGTGGTGCTCCTGAAGCCCGAGGATCGGGGGAGTGCGATGCAGTACATTGTCGAAGTTTGCGTAAGCGGTCGCGGACTGGTCGATTCGATGGCGGAGATGCGGACTTGGCTCGACCATCGACGGATCGAACCAAACAGCTTCCGCCACCGGCGCGACAGCGCCCGCATCATGTTTCACGTCGATTTCAACAGCGAACCGGACGCGATCGGGTTCGCACAGGCGTTTGGCGGACAGGTGGTCGGCGGGCCGGCAGCCGCCTTGAAGGAGGCCGCCAAATAGCTGCCATGATCGCGTCCGCCCTGGTAGCCTGCCCGCCTCGGCGCCAGGGCGCCTGAACAGGCATCCGGAGGGGGCATGGTCGCGATTGCCCGGGAAGTCGCACCAGGACGCTGGCGCGCCGCGGCGGGCCGGTATTTCGAGGATTTCACGATCGGCGACATCTATGAGCACCGGCCCGGACGCACGATCGGGGAGGCCGACAATACCTGGTTCACGCTGCTGACGATGAACCAGCACCCGCTGCATTTCGACGAAGCCTACGCGTCCCGATCCGAATTCGGCCGTCCCGTCGTCAATTCCTGTCTGACCCTGTCTATCGTCGCCGGCATGAGCGTCGCGGATGTCAGCCAGAAGGCGGTCGCCAATCTCGGCTGGACCGATATCAGACTGACCGCGCCGGTCTTTGTCGGCGACACGATCTATGCCGAAAGCGAGGTCCTGTCGAAGCGTGAATCGGGGTCGCGTCCGACGCAGGGCATCGTCACCGTGCGGACGACCGGCCGCAAGGCCGACGGAACCGTTTTCATGACCTACGAACGAACCGTCCTGGTTCCGAAGCGCGGGCACGGGGTCGCGGAATAGGGCCGGGCCTTACGCGCCGGGGGCGCCTTTCGGCTGACAGATCGCGCGCGTCGAGTCGGCCCGGATAAAGGCGATGATGTCGTCAACCGGGCCGATCCCGCCAAACCGTTCGGTCGTCGCCTCGACCCTCTCGCTCAGCGTCCCGCCCTCCGCAAACAGGAGCTGATAGGCGGCCCGCAACGCCTGGATGTCCTCGCGACTGTAACCGGCGCGCTGCATCCCGATGATGTTGAGCCCGGTGAGGCGCGCCCGATCGCCGATCGCTTGTCCATACGGGATGACGTCGCGCTCGACCCCGGTCATGCCGCCGATCATCGCGTGCCGGCCGATGCGGACGAATTGATGCACCGCGCTCAGACCGCCGAGCCGGGCATAGTCATCGACCACGACATGGCCGGCGAGCGTGGCGTTGTTGGCCATGATAACGTGATCGCCGATCCGGCAGTCATGCGCGACATGCGCGCCGACCATCAGCAGACAGTGATCGCCGATCCGGGTCACCATCCCGCCGCCCTCGGTGCCGGTATTGATCGTGACGTGCTCGCGGATCGTGTTGTCGCGTCCGATCACCAGCGATGACGGCTCGCCCTTGTATTTGAGGTCCTGCGGCTCGAAGCCGATCGCCGCGAACGGGAAGATCCGGGTGCGCTCGCCGATCGTCGTCCGTCCGTCGATCGCCGCATGCGCGCCGAGCGAAACACCGGAAGCGAGAACGACGTGCTCGCCGACGAGGCAATACGGACCGATGACGACGTCGTCGGCCAATACGGCGCCCGCGGCGACGATTGCAGTCGGGTGAACCCGCGCCATCGCCGACCGGCTTAGTCGTCCAGGATCATCGCGGCAAACACCGCTTCGGCCATTCTTTGGCCGCGTACCTCGGCATGGCCCTCGAATTTCCAGACATTGCCGCGATTGCGCTGCTTGTTGACATGGATATGCAGAACGTCTCCTGGGAAGACCGGGCGACGGAAGCGCGCATTGTCGACGGTCATGAAATAGACGAGCTTGCCTTCGGCTTCCGGCCCCAGCGTGTGGACGACCAGCACGGCCGCGGTCTGCGCCATTGCCTCGATGATCAGCACCCCCGGCATGACCGGGCGGGCCGGAAAGTGACCCTGGAAATAGGGCTCATTGATGGTGATGTTCTTGATGCCGGTCGCGCGCGCATTGGCGAGGACATCGACGACCTTGTCGATCATCAGAAACGGCTGACGATGCGGGATCATCTGCATGACCCGCTGAATATCGATCTCGACCGGTGTCTCGGACCTCGGCGCCGGCGGCGCGTCCCCAACGGCGACCGGATTGCGGGCCGGATCGATCACCCTGCGTCCCTTTTGCCCGCAAGACGTTGCAGCAGCGCCACCTGTTTCATGAATAGGCGGATCGGCAGCGCCGGGATGCCGCTGACGGTCTCGCCCGGCGCGACATCGCGCATCAGCCCGGATTTCGCCGCGATGCGAGATCCGCTGCCGATCGTCAGATGACCGGCAAGCCCGGCCTGTCCGCCCGCCATGACAAAATCGCCGAGCCTGGTGCTGCCCGAGATGCCGACTTGGCCGGCCAGAATGCAGCCGCGGCCGGTCACGACATTATGCCCGATCTGGACCAGATTATCGATCATCGTTCCTGGACCGATCACCGTATCGTGCCCGGAACCGCGGTCGATCGTCGTATTGGCGCCGATATCGACATCGTCGCCGATGACGACCCGCCCGAGTTGCGGGACCTTGACCGGGCCGTTCGGATCGGGCGCGAAGCCGAACCCGGCCTGACCGATCCGCACGCCGGGATGCAAGACGACGCGGGCGCCGATCAGGCAATGGCTCAGCGTCACATTGGCGCCAACCCGGCAATCGTCGCCGAGTTCGACCGCTTCCCCGATGACCGTATTCGGACCGATCCGGCACCGTGCACCCAGACGCGCGCCGGCCTCGATGACGACATGGGCTCCGATCTCGCAATCGGCCGGGACGATCGCGGTCGGATCGACGATCGCGCTCGGCGCGCGTCCCGGCCGCGTCCCGGCTTCGGGATAGAAGGCCTGCGCGGCGCGGGCGAATGCCTTGTACGGCTCGCGCGCGACCAGCAGCGCCATTCCCTCGGGTGCTATCCCCTGGGGCGCCTTGTCCGCGACCCGCTCGTCGACAAATGCCGCGCCGGCGCGCGACCGGGTAAAGGCCTCGGTATATTTGCGATTGTCGAGAAATGTGACATCGTCGGGACCGGCGGTTTCGAGCGGCGCGACATCCTCGACCAGCCGCCCGCCCTCGGCCGGATCGAGCAACCGGGCGCCGCTCAGTTCGGCAAGGGCGGCGAGGCTGTGCGGTCCGGTCCGATCAAAGAAGCGGGGATCGGCCATCGCCGCTGACTCTCCCTGTATGGCGGCACGCTTTTATTGCTTCTTCTTGGATTGCTGCTTGGCCGGCTGTGCCTCGGCGCTGGCCGGTGTCTCGGCGGCGAAGCCGACCGTGAGCGTCGGCAGCTGCTCGTCAAGCTTGGTCAGCACCTGGTCGGTCACGTCGAAACTATTGTCGAACAGCACCAGCTCGCTGCGCTGGAATACCAGGTTGGCTTTCCGGTCCTTGGCGATTTCCGTAATAATCTTCAAAATTACGCTCTGGATGCTTTCGAGCGCTTCGGCGTTGGATTTTTCCAGTGTCTGGCGCTTGGCCTGTACGCTGCGGTCGAGTTCATTGACCTTTTGCTGGAATTCGCGTCCTTTCTTGTTCAGTGCGTCGGCAGACAGCGATGCCTGCTGACGCTGCAACGTATCGCGCTCGCGTCGCAGCGCTTCTTCCTGCTGCGAAATCTCCTTCGCGTACTCGCCGCGCTTCTGTTCGATCTGCTGTCGCACCATCTTCGCCGATTTCGAGTTCTGCAACAGCGACTGCACATCGACCACCAGCACGCTCAGGGTCAGCGGGGCGGCGGGCGGCGAGGACGGTGTCTGCTGTGCCTCGGCGTAACCGAAGGCGCCGCACAGCAGAGCCAACGAGACCAGCGGGGCAACACCCGCGCGTAACAACGACATTAGAACCTCGTACCGAAACTGACGTGAAACAACTGGGTCTGGTCGAACGATTGCTTCCTGATCGGATAGGCGAGATCAAGGCGGATCGGTCCCACCGGCGACACCCAGGTAACGCCGACACCGGCGCTGACGCGCAGCGCCGCCGTATCCTTCACGATGGGGATTATGCCGTCATTGGCCGCCAGCTGCTCCGGGGTCAGCGTCATGTTTTTCACATCGGTCGACCAAAGACTGCCGAAATCTGAAAAAATCCGCCCGGAAAGACCCAGCTCCTTGGGCAGACCGAGCGGGACGCCGAGCGCGAGGGTGCCGAGATAGTATTTTTTGCCGCCGAGCGGATCGCCCGACACGGTGTCGCGCGGTCCGATACCGGCCGGTTCGAAGCCGCGCAGATTCTCACCGCCGACAAAAAAGCTGTCTTGCAGGAACACGGGATCTCCGCCCCAGCCGAAAATATAGCCGGCTTCCGCCGTAAAGCTGAGGACCCACTGCGGCGCGACCGAATAATAGTATCCGATATTGGCTTTGTTACGCAAATACCGGACACCGAAGCCCACACCCGCCAAGTCGTTTCCGATAGAGGCGAAATAACCGTCGGTCGGCTCGATCCTGTTGTCGCGGCGGTCATACAACAGGACCTGGCCGATTGCGGACGTCCTGCGGCTGCCCTCCTGCAGCTTGATAAACAGCGAAGCATCTTCGTCAACATCGTTGATGTCGTCAGAACGAGCGGTATATTTCCAGGTCTGGCGCAGATTTTCGGTGAGCTGATAACCTGCCCGCAGCGCGCCGCCATACGAGGTCTGCTGATACGTCGCCGTATTGCCGGTGAAAAAGCTGCTCGTCGGGCTGGTCTTGATCGCGAACAGATCGACGCCGGCGGCTATGTTTCTGTCGAGAAAATACGGTTCCGTAAAGCTGATATCGACCTGCTGCGAGCGGAACGAGAGCACGGTGCCGAGCCGCAGATCCTGGCCGCGGCCGAGGAAATTCCGCTCGCGTACGTGAACGTCCACGAGCGGGCCGTCGGAGGTAGAAAAACCGACGCCCAGCGACAGCTCGCCAGTGGATTGCTCCTCGACGTTCACGGCGATGACAGTGCGGTCCGGCGCCGACCCCGGCACGTTGGTAACCTCGACAGTCTTGAAAAAGCCGAGATTTCGGATGCGCTCCCGCGAACGTTGCATGCGCGTGGTATTGAACGGGTCGCCTTCGACCAGACGGAACTCGCGGCGGATTACCTTGTCAAGCGTGCGGATGTTGCCGGTGATATCGATCCGCTCGACGTAAACGCGCGGCCCTTCCTGCACGCGGAATACGATATCGACCGTGCGCGCCTCGCGATTTCGTGCGATTTCGGGCCGGATCTCGACAAAGGCATAACCGCGGTCCCCAAGCGCATCGGTCAGCACCGCGATCGAGCGTTCGACGGCTTCGGCGTCGTACCATTCGCCGGGCCGTACGGTCAGGAGCGGCAATACCGATTCGCGCGGCAGGTCCTTCAGCGCGATATCGACATCGACATTGCCGAACCGGTAACGCTCGCCCTCGTCGACCGTGAAAGTCAGGATGAACGCATCGCGATCCGGCGTCAGCTCGGCGACCCCCGAGACCACGCGAAAGTCGGCGTAGCCCTCCGAAAGGTAGAATTTCCGCAGCAACTCCCGATCGTAGGCGACGCGATCGGGATCATAGGTGTCCGATGTCGACAGAAAGCGATACCAGCGGCTTTCCTTTGTCGCAATAATGCCGCGCAGCGTCGAGTCGCTGAACCTGCGGTTGCCGACAAAGTTTATCGCGCGCATCCCGGTCGAGGGCCCCTCGTTGATCTCGAAGACGACATCGACCCGGTTGTCCGGCAGCTGGATGATCTTGGGTTCGACGGTCGCGGCGAATCGGCCCTGACGACGATACAACTCGACGATGCGCCTGACGTCGTTCTGAACGCGGGTGCGCGTATAGACAACCCGGGGGCGCGCCTGGACCTCCGGGGTGAGTTCCCGATCCGCGAGCTTCGCGTTCCCCTCAAAGGCGACACGGTTGATGATCGGGTTCTCGACGACCCGGACGACAAGCGTGTTGCCTTCGCGGCTCAATTTCACGTCGGCGAACAGCCCGGTGGCGAACAGCGCTTTCAGCGAGCGGTCTATCCGCTCGACGTCCCAGGCATCGCCGGGCTGCAGCAGCAGGTAGGACCGGACCGTTTCCGGTTCGATGCGCTGAATGCCCTCGATCCGCACGTCGCCGATCGTACCCGCCGGCGCAGCGGCGGGCGGTGCCTGAGGCGGCTGCCGCTGCGCCACAGCCGACGGCAATCCGCTTGTGGCGGCCAGGCCGGCGGCGAGCACCGCCGACCAGCGAAACGTCGCACGATTCGCCCCCAAAACCCCCCACCCCGACGGTTTGCGCCGCCGCGACCTCGGATCAGGTCACGAAGCGCTTCACGAAATCGACGAGCCCTGGCCCCACATGCACCAGGTCGTTCCAGGTTGCGAAAACCATCAGCGTCAGCACCAGCGCCAGCCCGATGCGGAAACCGTATTCCTGCGCGCGCTGCCCCAGCGGCTTGCCGCGGATCGCCTCTGCCGCATAGAACAGCAGGTGCCCGCCGTCAAGCACCGGCACCGGGAACAGGTTGATCAGCCCCAGATTGATCGACAACACCGCCATAAACCAAAGCAGCGGCACAACCCCGTTCTGGGCGACCTCACCGGACAGCTGGGCGATGCGCAGCGGTCCGCCAAGCTCCTCCGACCCGCGGGTTCCGACGATCATCTGCCAGACCGCATGCAGCGTCATGGCCGACAGGTTCCAGGTCTCGCCGACCGCGCGGACCGCGGCGCTTGCCGGATTGTGGACGACATGTCTGGGCGCTCCGCCGCGAACCCCGAGCTGCCCGACCTCGCGGCGGCCGAGCCGGTCGTTTTCCTCGACGCGGGTCGGCGTCACGCGCAAATCGACAAGCTCGCCGTCACGGCGGACGACCAGTGCCATCGGCACGCCGGGGTTCAGCCGCACCGCCTGCTGAACGTCCTCGAACCGTTCGACCGCCTGCCCGTCAATGCTGACGATCTCGTCGCCGGCGCGAATCCCGGCCGTCTCGGCGGCGCTGCCCGGAACCACCTGTCCGACCTCGGCTGGCGTGAAGGGCTGGCCATAGGTCATGAAAAGCAGCGCCAGCACGACAATCGCGAACAGGAAATTGGCCGCCGGTCCGGCCGCGACGATCGCCGCGCGCTGACCGAGCCGCTTGCAATGAAACGACACCTCGCGCTCGGCGGCGGTCAGCTCTCCGGCGCGGGAAGCCGGCAGCCCGGAACTCGCATCGGCGTCGCCGAACATCTTGACATAACCGCCGAGCGGGATCGCGCTGAACTTCCATCGCGTGCCGGCGCGGTCCCACCAGCCGAACAGCTCGGGACCAAAGCCGATCGAGAAAACCTCGATCCTGACCCCGTTGCGCCGGGCGACCAGATAGTGCCCAAGCTCGTGGACAAACACGAGCACGGTCAGCACGACAAGGAAAACGCCGACGTAGAGCACCCCGCCCTGCAGAAAGGAAAACAGATCGTTCATCCGATATCCGTCAATCGGCGCCGCGCGACTGATGGCGCCCTGCTATCAGCTCGGCCGCTATCTCGCGGGCGGTGCCATCGAGATTGTAGACGTCTTCGAGCGAATCAAGCTTTGTCGCGGGAATCCTCTCAAGCGTGCGCTCGACCGTGGCCGCTATGTCGAGGAAACCGATACGGCCTTCGAGAAAAGCATGCACCGCGGCCTCGTTGGCGGCGTTGAGCACGGTCGGACTGCCGCCGCCGCGCCGCAACGCCTCGCGCGCGAGGTGCAGCGCCGGAAAGCGGCGCGGATCGGGCGGTTCGAATGTCAGGCGGCCGATTTCGGCCAGGTCGAGCCGCTTGGTCGGGGCCGGCGCCCGCCCGGGCCAGCCCAGCGCGTAGGCGATCGGGGTGCGCATGTCGGGCGAGCCGAGATGGGCCAGCACCGAGCCGTCGCAATAGGTCACCAGCCCGTGCACGATCGATTGCGGATGAATGACGATGTCGATGCGCTCGTCCGGCAGCCGAAAGAGGTGATACGCCTCGATCAGTTCGAGCCCCTTGTTCATCAAGGTGGCCGAGTCGACCGAAATCTTCGCCCCCATATTCCAGGTCGGATGGGCGACCGCCTCTTGCGGGGTGGCGTCGCGCATGCGCTCGTAGCTGTGCTCGCGGAACGGGCCGCCGCTGCAGGTCAGCGTAATTTTTTCGATCCCGTCCACCCGGGAAAAATCGAAGCACTGCCAGATCGCGTTGTGTTCGCTATCGACCGGCAGCAGCGTCGCGCCGTGCGCCGCGACCTCGCGCATGAACAGGCTGCCGGCCGAAACCAGCACCTCCTTGTTGGCGAAGGCGACCATGCGTCCCTTGCGCACCGCCGCCAGGGTCGGCTCAAGCCCGGCGGCTCCGACAATCCCGGCCATGACCCAGTCGGCCGGGCGCTCGGCGGCTTCGACCAGCGCCGCGCGGCCGCACGCCACCTCGATCCCCGAACCGGCAAGCGATTCCTTCAGCGCCTTATAGTCGGCCGGATCGGCCACGGCCGCGAAACGCGCGTCGAGCGCACGCGCCTGTTCGGCGAGCAGGGTGGCATTGTGGTTTGCGGTCAGCGCCTCGACGGTGAACAGATCGCGGTGGCGCAGCAGCAAATCGACCGTGCTGCGGCCGATCGAGCCGGTCGAGCCGAGGATGCTGACGCGGCGCGGCCAATCATCACCCGGGGCAGGCTCCGCCCGGGGGCGATCGGCGCGCCTTGCCGCCGCGGCTCCGGCCGCTGCTGCCGCAACCGGCGGTGTCACGACCAGACCAGCACGCTGCCGCCGCGCAAGGCGGCGAGGAGAGAGACCGCCGGGATGACGGCCAATAGTCCGTCGAGCCGGTCGAGAAGGCCGCCATGGCCGGGGATCAGATCGCTCGAATCCTTCACGCCGAACCTTCTCTTGGCAACGGACTCCGCAAGATCGCCGAATTGACCGACGATCGCAAGTCCCGCGCTCAGCATCACCAACGGTAGAACCGCCGATCCTTCGAGCAGCTGCGCGGCGGCCCAGCCGACCAGCGCGGCGCAGAACACGCCCCCGAGGAGTCCGGCCCAGGTCTTGCGGGGACTCCAGCGCGGCGCCAGACGCGGACCGCCGATCCGGCTGCCAAACGCATAGGCGCCGATATCGGTTGCCCAGACGATGGCCAGAATCCACAGCAGCACGGCACGCCCGGCTCCGTCGTGCTCCGCCAGCCACAGCAGCAAGACGCAGGGCAGCGCGATCCACAGGGCGCCCGATGCGAGCCAGATCGCAGGGGTGCCCGGTTCCCGCCCGGCGACCGTGAAAACCACCGCAGCGCCGACCACGGCCAGCCCGATCCCGATCCCGGTCGCCGACACGGAAGCCGCTCCGACCGCCGCCAGAACCGCCGCGACCAGAACAAGACCGCTCGGTTGCAGGGCGAGCATTCCGGTCGGCGTTGCGCCGAGCGCGGCGCCGCCGGACCGCCCGCCTTGACACAGCCGACCCCATTCCCAGGCCATGACCGCGGCCGCGACAGCCGTCAGCAGCGGCAGAAACGGCCAGCCGAACCAGACCGCGCCGATCGCAATCGGCGCGAGAACAAGCGAGGACAGAACGCGCAGCCGAAGCGCGCGCAGACCGGCCCCGGGTCGCCCGACAGGCTCAGCGCGAGCCGACCGAGGCACCGTAGCGGCGCTCGCGTCCGCCATAATCGGCGACCGCCTGTTCGAGATCGGCCCGGCCGAAATCGGGCCACAATGTCTTTGTGAAGACAAGCTCGGCGTAGGCGCACTGCCATAATAGGAAATTGCTGATGCGCTGTTCGCCGCTGGTGCGGATCAACAGATCGGGTTCCGGAAGCTCCGACGTGAACAGGCGTCTGCCGATCGCCACCTCGTCTATCGAGTCCAGCGCCAGCCTGCCGTCCATCACCTCGGCCGCAATCGCGCGCGCTGCGGCGACGATTTCGGCACGCCCGCCATAGGATAGCGCGACCGTCAGGTTCATGCGGTCATTGTCGCGGGTCAGTGCCTCGGCGTTGCGGATCATTGCGGCGATATCGCCGGCCAGCCGGTCGCGTTGGCCGATGACCCGCAGCCGCACGCCGTGGCGATGCAATTCGGCGATTTCGCTGCGCAGATAGTGCCGCAACAGCCCCATTAGCGCCTCGACCTCGTCCGGCGGCCGTTTCCAGTTTTCCGACGAGAAGCCGAACAACGTCAGATAGGGAATCCCGAGTTCGCCGGCCGCGACCAGCGTCCGGCGAACCGCGTCGGCGCCCTGACGGTGACCGGCGATGCGCGGCAGACCGCGAGCCTGTGCCCAGCGGCCGTTGCCGTCCATGATGATCGCGACATGCCGCGGCAGGCGCGGCAGCGATGCGGCCGAGCGGCTCATCAGACCTGAAGGATCTCTTTGTCCTTCTGGCTCAGCGTCTCGTCGATGCGCTTGATGTGGTCGTCGGTCAGGTGCTGGATGTCGTTCTGCAGCTTGCGCTGCTCGTCTTGCGAGATCTCGCTGTCCTTTTCGCGCTTGCGCAGCGTCTCGATCCCGTGCTGACGCACCTTGCGCACCGCGACACGCGCCTGTTCGGCATACTCGGCGGCCTTGCGCGTCAGCTCGCGGCGCCGTTCCTGGTTCAGCTCCGGGATCGGCACGCGGATCGTCTGACCCTCGGTCTGCGGATTGAGGCCGAGACCCGATTCGCGGATCGCCTTGTCGACCGCCTTGACGACGCCGCGGTCCCAAACCTGCACCGTGATCAGCCGCGGCTCCGGCACATTGATGCTGGCGACCTGGTTGAGCGGCACGGGGTTGCCGTAGGCCGTCACCTTGATCGGCTCGAGCAGACTGGTCGAGGCCCGGCCGGTGCGCAAGCCTCCGAGTTCCTTGCGCAATACCTCGATGGCGCCGTCCATCCGGCGCCGCAGATCCTTCAGCAGTTCCTCTTGCGCCATGGCGTGCTTCCTCGCGCTCCTCGCTTCAACACTCGATTATCATTGTACCGCGTGTTCGATGATCGTGTAGCGCCCCTCTCCCCGCACGATTTCGGCGAACCCGCCCCTGTCGAAGATCGAGAACACCAGGATCGGGATGCGGTTTTCCCGCGCCAGCGAAACCGCCGAGGCGTCCATGACCCGCAGATCGCGCGCCAGAACCTCCTGATAATCGAGGCGGTCGAAACGGATCGCGCCCGCGACCCGGTGCGGATCGGCGTCGTAGACCCCGTCGACCTTGGTTGCTTTCAACAACGCCTCGCACCCCATTTCCGACGCCCGCAACGCTGCCGCCGTATCCGTCGTGAAAAACGGGTTTCCGGTGCCGGCGCCGAAAATGACGACCCGGCCTTTTTCCAGATGGCGCAGCGCGCGGCGGCGGATGTAAGGCTCGCAAACCGATTGCATCGAAATCGCCGATTGCACCCGCGTGCTGATGCCGCGGCGTTCTAGCTCGTTTTGCATTGCCAGCGCGTTAATGACCGTCGCCAGCATGCCCATATAGTCGGCCGAGGCGCGTTCCATGCCGACCGCGGCACCGGATATGCCACGAAAGATGTTACCGCCGCCAATCACCAGGCACAGCTCGACGCCGAGCCGGTGCACCGACTCGATTTCCGCCGCCACATGGGCGACCATTTCCGGGTCGAGCCCGTACTCGCGCTCTCCCATCAGCGCTTCGCCGGAAAGCTTCAGCAGCACCCGGCGGTATTTCGGCGCCCGAAGAAGCGGTTTGCGGATCTCGTCATCACCCATCGATCATGCCCGTCCCACCGTGGTCCTCAGCCCCTAAAAGCCGTATCCGGCAGGATCATCGGATTCGGCGCATGATCGCACCCGCGTCAAGCTGTCCCGTAGTGCGGGAGAGGACGCACGAGAGAGACCGGCAGACGAGGGGGCCGGATCGCACCCTCACCCGCTGTCGCATCTTCCGTGCGGAGCATTCCTGTCCGCCGTGCGGGAGAGTGTGGCCCTCGCGGTCAGCCTTTCAGCGTGGCCCCGACCTCAGCGGCGAAATCGGAAGGCGGCTTGTCGACCCCTTCGCCGAGCGCAAGACGGACAAAACCGGCGACCCGGATCGGCGCGCCGGCCTCTTTCGCCGCCGCCTCGACGATCTTGGCGACGCGGGTTTCATTGTCGATCACAAAGACCTGATCGAGCAGCACCGCCTCTTCGTAGAATTTGCGCAGCCTTCCTTCGACCATGCGCGCGACGATTTCTTCGGACTTGCCGCTGCCGGAGGCCTGCTCGCGCAGCACGGCGCGTTCGCGGTCGAGCGCCGCCGCCGGCACCGAGGCCTGGTCGAGATATTGCGGGTTGGCCGCCGCGACATGCATCGCCAGCTGGCGGCCCAATGTCGCGAGCGCCTCGCCGGCAGCCTCGGATTCGAGCGCGACCAGCACGCCGATCTTGCCGAGGCCGGGAGCCAGCGAATTGTGGACATACGAGGCGACGACACCGCGCTCGACCGCGAGCCGCGCCATGCGCCGCAACACGAGGTTCTCGCCGATGCGCCCGACCAGTTCGGTGAGTTCCTCACCGACCGTGCGGCCGCTGCCGGGGTAAGCCATTTCCTTGAGCGCCTCGACATCGCCATTGCCGGAAACGGCGAGACCGGCGACGGTGCGCACAAAGGACTGAAACAGCTCGTTGCGCGCGACAAAGTCGGTCTCGGAATTAACCTCGACGAGAGCGCCCGCGAGATTGCGCGTCGCCGCGCCGATCAGCCCCTCGGCGGCGACCCGCCCGGCCTTTTTCGCCGCTGCCGCCAGCCCCTTCTTGCGCAGCCAATCGACCGCGGCCTCCATGTCGCCGCCGGTTTCGCCGAGCGCGCGCTTGCAATCCATCATTCCGGCGCCGGTCTTGTCGCGCAATTCCTTGACCAGCGCCGCGGTCACCTCCGCCATTGTGTCGTCCTCTCATTCGATACGTTGCGCGGCGGGTCTGCCGCCGCCGGCATGGGATGGGTCGGCGTCTATTCCGCCGCCGGAGCCGCTTCGGGCTGCGCCGGTTCGGCCATGCCGGCTTCGGCAAATTCGGCGCCTTCGTCCAGCTCCGGCACGGCCTCCTCGGGCAGCTCGGCGCTTGCGCCGATATCGACGCCCGATGCGGCCAGCTCGGCCTGCAACCCGTCGAGCACCGCGCCGCTGATCAACTCGCAATACAGGTGAATCGCGCGCATCGCATCGTCGTTCCCCGGAATCGGGTAGGCGATACCGTCCGGCGACGAGTTCGAATCGAGGATCGCGACAACCGGGATGCGCAGCTTGTTCGCCTCCTGCACTGCGATCGCCTCCTTGTTGGTGTCGATCACGAACAGAACATCGGGCAGCCCGCCCATCTCCTTGATGCCGCCGAGCGCGCGTTCGAGCTTGTCGCGGTCGCGCGTCAGTTCGAGCAGTTCGCGCTTTGTCAGCCCGCCCTGGTCGATGCTGGCGCGCTCCTCAAGTTCGCGCAGCCGCTTGATCGACTGCGAAATCGTCTTGAAATTGGTCAGCATGCCGCCGAGCCAGCGGTAGTTGACATAATACTGGCCGCAGCGTTTGGCCGCGTCGGCGATCGCCTCCTGCGCCTGCCGCTTGGTGCCGACGAACAGCACGCGGCCGCCGCCGGCCACGACCTCGCGGATCGCTTCGAGACCCTGCCGCAACAGCGGGACCGACTGTTCCAGGTCGATGATGTGGATGCCGTTGCGCACGCCGAAGATGTACGGCGCCATTTTCGGGTTCCAGCGCCGCGTGTGATGGCCGAAATGCACCCCGGCTTCGAGAAGCTGGCGCATCGAATACTCGGGCAATGCCATAGCAGTCCTTTCCGGTTATGCCGCCGCAGGGGAGATCGGCCCGATTGCTCGAAGCGCGACACCGGAGCGGCCGTCCCACGTTCGACGTGGGCGCGCCGCGGACCCTGCGTGAGGGGTTTACGCGCGGTGTAGGTAAGACTCGCGGGCGGATTTGGCAAGCGCGCGCTTGCCTTGCGAGCAATTGCGCACCGTTCGGACACTTCGGGCGATGGCGGGGTTGAGCCTCGGTCCTGTCCGGGCGCATGATATCGATACAACTCGCAGAGGACACCGATCGTGGCAGACGGGCCGGCGCGTCTCGACGATCTCGGCGAACGTCTCGCCGCACTGGCGGAACGGGTCGCGGGCGATCCCGTGCTGTTACGGCGCGGCCGCTATCTGAATACGACTTGGCAGCTCGATATCGGCAACGCTGCGGTGCTGCTGCGCATCATCGACGGTCGGATCGCCGAGATGCGACGCGGCCCGTTTGTCACCCCCTCGGCGGCGTTCGCGATTTCCGGCGAGGCCGACATGTGGCGCCGCTTGCTGGCTTCCGACCCGCCGCCCGGCGACCACGATCTGCTCGCCTTTGTCAAGCGGCGGGAATTGCGGCTGACCGGCGACCTGCACCCGCTGATGTCGCATCTGCTCTATTTCAAAGGCGTCCTCGGGCATTTGCGGGAGGCGGCGCCATGATCGAGCCGATCACCGGCCGCTACCTGCACCTCGACCACGCCGGGCGGCATTACCGCCTCTATTTCGAGACGGCCGGGCAGGGCATCCCGCTTGTCTGTCTGCATACGGCGGGGTCCGACACCCGCCAGTATCGCGGCCTGCTGAACGCCGCGACGGTCACCGATCGCTTTCAGGTCATCGCGTTCGACCTTCCGTTTCACGGAAAATCCTCGCCGCCCGCCGGCTGGCACGACGAGGAATACCGCCTGACCGCCGATTCCTATACTGGCATCATCATGGCGTTTATCGCCGCGCTCGGGCTGGAGCGGCCGGTCGTGATGGGCTGCTCGATCGGCGGCCGGGTGGTGCTGCATCTGGCGCTGCGCCATCCGCGCGCGTTCCGGGCGCTGATCGGCCTGGAAAGCTCGGCGCATGTCGATCCGTATTACGACACGAGTTGGCTGCACCGCCCGGACGTGCACGGCGGCGAAGTCGCGGCCGGCGCGGTATCCGGTCTGGTGGCGCCACAGGCTCCCGCGGCGGATCGCTGGGAAACGCTGTGGCATTACATGCAGAGCGGTCCCGGCGTCTTCAAAGGCGATCTGTATTTCTACGGCATCGACGGCGATGTACGGGGCGAACTTGATCGCATCGATACGGCGCAGTGCCCGCTGTACCTGCTGACCGGCGAATACGATTATTCCTGCACCCCCGAGGATACGCTGGCGGTGGCGCGCGCGGTGCCCGGCGCCAAGGTCACGATCATGAAAGAACTCGGGCATTTCCCGATGAGCGAGAACCCGCCCTTGTTCCTGTCCTACCTCAAACCGGTGCTCGCCGAGATCGCGGCGCGGGGATGACGTTGTCCGCCGAACACACAATTGCAGTCCCGGCGAAAGCCGGGACCCACGCTTCAACCGCTCGAACGGCGGACGAGTGGATCCCGGCTTTCGCCGGGAATGCGACTTGTCATACTGTGTCCTCTCTGCTCGGGGATCCATTATGAAAATCGCCAAAATCGAAGACCTGCACTGCGACGCCGGTTGGCGGGTCAATTCGTTTCTCAAGATCACGACCGACGAGGGCATTGTCGGCTGGTCGGAATACATGGAAGGGTACGGTGCGCAGGGGCTGACCAGCGTGATCCGCAAACTGGCCGAGCGCCTCGTTGGCCAGGACCCGCGCCCGGTCGAGCGTCACTCGGCTTTTCTCTATGCGGCGACCCGGCAGGCCGCCGGCGGGGTCAATGCGATGGCGATCGCCGCGATCGAGAACGCGCTGGTCGATATCAAGGCCAAGGCTCTCGGTGTGCCGGTCTACGAGATGCTCGGTGGCCCGATCCGCGATCGGCTGTTGTTGTACTGGTCGCATTGCGGCACCTACCGCGCCCGCCACGCCCAGCAGACCAGGGAATGGATGGGGGTCGAGCCGATCCGCACCTTGGACGACATCGTCCGGCTCGGCGCCGAGGTCAAGCAGAAGGGCTTCAAAGGTCTCAAGACCAACATCATCCGCTTCGACGGCGAGCGGCCGTATATCCACGGCCCCGGCACCAACGCCGCGCCCGGCTATCCCGAGCTGAACATCAGCAAGGCGGTGGTCGATGCGGCGTACAACCAGCTTTCGGCATTCCGCGAGGGTGCCGGAGCCGACGTATCGCTCTATCTCGACACGAACTTCAACTACAAGATCGACGGCTATGTGAAACTGGCGCGCACGCTGGAGCCGCTCGACTTGGCCTGGCTTGAAATCGACATCTACGACCCGGCGGGTCTCGCGCTGATCCGGCGCTCGGCGCGTACCCCGATCTCGTCCTGCGAATCGCTTTACGGTAAGCGCCAGTTCCGGCCGTATTTCGAGAACCAGTCGGTCGATTACGCGATCATCGATGTGGCCTGGAACGGCATCCTCGAATCGGTCAAGATCGCCGCAATGGCCGACGCCTACGAGGTCAATGTCGCGCCGCACAACTTCAACGGTCATCTCGGCAGCCTGATCAGCGCGCATTTCTGCGCCGTCGTGCCGAACTTCAAGGTCATGGAGATCGACATCGACGACATCAAATGGAAGGACGAGATCGTCACCGCGCCGCCGGTTATCGAGGATGGCCACCTCGTCCTGCCGAAAACTCCGGGCTGGGGCGCCGATGTCAACGAGGAATTCGTCCGCGCCCATCCGCCGGGACGGCCGTATCAGCAACCGTCATTGTAAGAAGGTGCCGGCCGGCATTGAGTGGATGTCATTGCGAGGAGGCGTCAGCCGACAAAGCAATCTCGTGCCGATGAGTCTTTTTCCCAGCGAGATTGCTTCGCGGAGTTTATCCTCGGGCCGGCCGCAGGCCGGACCCGTGGGCTCGCAATGACGAGATTTGTGGAGTGCAAAAGGGAGGAAGAAGTGGCACGCATTAAGCATATCGCGCTGGTCACCGACGATCCGGCCCAGACCGCCGAGTTCTACAAGAAGCATTTCGGCCTGACCGAATTGTATCGGCGGCCGACCGATACCGGTGACAAGGGCGTCTGGCTCAGCGACGGCTACATCTATTTTGCCATTTTGAAATACGGCGACGCCGACGCGCCGAAACTCGGGCCGGGCCAGACCTCCGATCTGCGCGGCATCCATCATATCGGCTTCCAGGTTGACGATCTTGCCGCGACCAAGCAGGAGTTGGAAGGCGCCGGGGTAAAGCCGGTGCCGATGCCCCAGGGGCGCGAGCGTCCGGTCACCCCGATGTCGGAACTCGGGGCGGTCAACCTGAAATATCTCGGCCCCGACGAGGTGCATTTCGACGTGCGCCAGCAGGGCTGGGACGAGATGATCGAACTGGCGATGGAGCGCTACGAACTGACCCCGGTCAAGGAAGCGGCCGAGTAAAACCCCATGTAGGGCGGAAGAGCGGAGCGTATTCCGCCATCGTCCGGCGGATTGCCAGGATCGGCGGATTGCGCTCCGCTTATCCGCCCTACACGCTAATCCATCGATGTGCTCCTTCCACATCGACAGTATTAAGAGCGGTTTTGCAGGTATTCCAAAACTTGTGCGAACGTGATTCTACCGGTCTTGAGAGATTCCAAAAACTCTTCGGATGCATCCTTTATAGCTTGACGTTCTTCAGGTGACTTTTGGGCAAGCCATTCTGATATTTCCTTGGCTGCTTGCTGACTTTCACGTTCATATTTTTTAGCCAGACGTGCATCTTCATACTCTTCCCATCGCTGATATTTGGCTCGTTCACGGGCATACCGCACTTCATGCGCTCGTTCCTCTCGTTCCCAGCGTTTTAGTGTGTCTGCACGAAACCTCTCGAAGGTGGGAAGGGGTTTCGGCCAAGGTACTCGGCCTCGCGAAGGGCGCATATTGGCGACTTCCGCTAACATCCGAGCGGTTACTTGTTCGAGTTCAGCTTCGGCGTTCCGAAGATTCTCTTTATGAAGAACTAGTTGTGATTGACGATACTCAATTCCTGAGTGGTTTCGACTTATATTGGTTTGGACTGGATATGACTCCACGCCGTGACCACTATAGTATTTAGTAGCAAATTCTCTTGGGTCGGACTCATATTCCGCAATTCTAGATTTGTGTTGATCTATGCGCTTTTCATAAATGAGGATCGCTTGACGATCCGAAGTAATTTTTTCCTGAACGCGTCTAATGGTTGCGGCGAGGCGCTTAGGTATATCAGGGCGCAATTTCATCGGTGCCACTGGATCGCTCCCCATCGAAATACAGCTTCGCAATTTCGCTGATCATCTCTTTGAGGACTTCGCGCATGGCGTCCCTGGTGGTTGCCTCGGCGAACATCCAGTCGAACTCAAGGTGAATGTCCAGGCACTCGTTCGCGGCCGCTTTAAACCGACATTCGCCGGACCGCTAGTTGCCTTGGGCGATTTTCCGTTCCGTTGATGTGCGCTGCAAGGAAATTCAGTCGGTAGCTGGCTGCGCCAGCGACGGAGTCGCCGGGCTGACCGCCTCGGAATGCCGAAACACATCGTTGGGCCTGCATCAGGGCACACCTCGACCCCACCCCTGCCACGTTTGCCACCGCTGGCCTCTCATACCGGCGCAGGGGGTGCACGTAGTCGGGTGATCATCGACAGAATGTCGGCGAACAGCCGGCGGGGCACCGCGACCTCGGCAAGCTGGGACTACACGTGCGCGCTCGTTTCCTCGACGCGTCATCATATTCCTACTTCTTCAGAAGGCCGGCTCTGCGCCATTTTCCTGAATCACCGTTATGCGACTTTTGGCGCCCAGATCAGCCGTCCGCGCCATAGGCACGCGGTGGCGCGGTTGCGGAAGGCATTGCGGGAGCAGGCGAGATGGCGCAGGCTGTCGCGAGGCCGATAGACGGGAGGGAACAGAAGTGAGCGACAAGGCACAGGATTTCGAATTTCTGAAGGGCATCAAAGTCGTCGATTTCACGCAGTTCGAGGCGGGGACGACCTGCACCGAGGTCTTGGCGTGGTTCGGCGCCGAGGTCGTCAAAATCGAGAACCCCGGCCGTGGCGACCCCGGACGGCGGCTGCGGCCCGGCAAACCCGATGACGATCCCTGGTATTTCCGCCAGTTCAACGTCAACAAAAAGTCGATCGCGATCAACCTGAAGTCCCCGAAAGGGTTGGAGATCGTCAAGGAGATGCTGAAAAAGGCCGACATCACGGCCGAGAACATGGCGCCCGGCACGATCGAGCGGCTCGGCCTCGACTACGAGTCGGTCAAAAAGATCAACCCCGGCATCCTCTATTGCCGCATCAAGGGTTTTGCCGCGGGCAGCCCGCACGGAAAGGGGTTGGCCTTCGACATGATCGCGCAGGCCGCCGGCGGTCCGATCAGCGTCACCGGCTGGCCCGACCAGCCGCCGGTCAAACCGGGCTTGAGCTTTGGCGATACCGGCACCGGCATGCTGATGGCGGCGACGGTCCTCGGCGCCTTGCACGAACGCAACCGCACCGGTCAGGGGCGGCTGCTCGAAATCGCGATGCAGGACGCGATGGTGCATTACATGCGCACCTGCTTTGCGACGATGATGCGCACCGGCAAACCGGCAACGCGGCGCGGCGCGAAACCGAGCGCCGGCAACAACGCTCCGGCCGGTCTCTATCCGGCGAAGGGCGGCGGTCCGAACGATTATCTCTACATCACCACCAGCCGCGCCAATCCCGAGCATTTCTCACGACTGATGAAGCTGATCGGGCGCGAGGATTTGATCGAGGACCCGCGTTTTGCCAATGGCGACGCCCGCGTGCAGAACAGCGAGGAACTCGACCGCATCATCTCGCAATGGACCTCGGCGCACGACAAGCGCGAGGCGATGGAGCGTCTGATCGAGATCGGCGTCCCGGCCGGCGCGGTGTTCGACACGCTGGAGTTGCAGAACGAGCCGAGCTTTGAGGAGCGCGGCTTTATGCAGCACGTCCGGCACCATAACGGCGAGGACAAGATGGCGAGCTGGCCGGTGCGCGTCGACGGCAAGAGCGTGCGCCTCAAGGGCGCCCCAGCGCTGGGCGGCAACAGCGATGAGGTGTTGCAGAGCTGGCTCGGCATCGGCGCCGGCGACATCGAGGGGCTGCGCCGCGACGGCGTGCTCTGACGCTCCGCCCGGCTCCGCCTTGCGGCGGAACGGATCGAGGAATGCTATGGTCGGACTTTGGTCCGGCCATAGTCGTTTCCGAATTGTCGGCTCGGCCGAGGGACCCGCATGCGCGCGAAACGGGTGGAGCAGGGCAAAACCCTCGCCAGCGCGCGGCGGCAAACGGGAATGGGCTTCTCCCGGCTTTCGCCGGGCTCAGCTCATCCTGAAAAGCAATTCACAAAGCAACGACGGTTAACCGGTCGCGTCGGCGTCCTCGCTGTTATGCCGGCGCGCGACGCGCTGCATCTCTTCGAGCAGATCGTGCAGCGCCTGATCCGCCGTATAGGCCATCTTGGCGAAGGCGCGCAGGAAGCTGTCCGTGCGCGGCAGTTGGAACAGTGTTTCGTCGCTGTCCTTCGGGGTCGTCGCGCTGATCAGCACGACATTGTCGAAGGGCTGCAGAACCAGCTCCTTGAGCGGCTTGCCGGGGCCGGTCACGTATTCGACAACGCGGCAGCGTTCGCTGTCGCGGTTTTCGGTCAGGATCGTCATGCGATAGGCGGCGCGCGTCGTCGCCGCCTCGACCAGGGCGCGCGCGAACGGGCGCAGAAACGTTTCGTCAAAACCGAGGATCGCGGTCGGCCGGTCGTTGTTGACCGACGAACGCATTTCCAGGGTCGTCCACAGCGAGGCGCGGCCGCGGAAATAATCCGCCGAGGCGAGGTCGAGATTGATCGAGTCGATCGGCATCGGCGGCGCCACCGAGCGCGCCGACAGAAAGGCAAAGCACGCCGGCTCGCGCTTCAGCGAAATGTTCGTCGACGCCTCGAGATTGCGGTCGCTGATTGCGGGTGTCTCTGCCATGGGCGCGGCCTATTCGTGGGTGGCGACAATAGTGCGGAGCGAAAGCAAAAAAAACGCGGACCGAAGCGTCCCGTCGTTAGTCTTGCATAAACCGCTGCCGGATCGGTGTCAAACAGCGCTGGCGGTTGCCGCTGCGGCTGTTGGCCGCGTCGGTTTCGGCCGGCGATTTGCACCATTAAGCTGTGCGTGAAGCCCGGCCGGAACCAGACCGAGCGGCTTCCCGATTCGGCTCTTGCGGCCGGGCGGGAAGGGCGGAAAGCCCGCAACAGGGTGGGAGGGCAGGCGAAGGGCGGCATGCTAGGCTTGCGTCATCCGCTCGATTTCGCTTTCGGCCTCGACCCATTCGGCTTCAGCTGCGGCGATCCGGCGGGCGAGTTCGGCGCGCCGCTTCAGCGCGTCGGCGAGGGCCGGGCCGCGACCGCCGAAGGCATTTGGCGCCGCCAATTGCGTGTCGAGCGCCCGCTGCTCCTCTGCGAGCCGAACCGCCATCTGCTCGGCCTGCCGCGACTTCCGGCGCAGCGGTTCGAGGGCGACGCGGCGTTCGGCGGCGTCGCGGCGCGCCGCGCGACGCGGATCGCCGGCATTCGACGCGCCGTTGCCCCGCTCCGCGACGGCTTCCTCGCGCGACAGGAGCCGGCGGCGATAGGCGTCGAGATCATCGTCGAACGGCCGCACCGTGCCGCCCTCGACCAGCCAGAGCCGGTCGGCGACCAGCTCAACGAGATGCCAATCATGGCTGACCAGCACGACGGCACCGCTGTACTCGGCAATAGCCGCCACCAGCGCCTCGCGGGTCTCCATGTCGAGATGGTTGGTCGGCTCGTCGAGGATCAGCAGCGACGGCGCGTCATGCGTCACCAGTGCCAGATTGAGCCGCGCCCGCTCGCCGCCCGACAGTTCTCCCACTGGAAACAACGCCTTTTCCTGGCCAAAGCCGAACGCGCCGAGCCGGGTGCGCACCGTTTCGGGCAACGCCTCCGGCAGCAGCGCCGCGAGATGGTCGAAAGCCGACTCGTTGAGCCGCATCTCCTCGATCTGATGCTGCGCGAAGAAACCTGATGTCAGTTTCGGCGAGCGGGTCACACGGCCCGACAGCGGCTCCAGCCTGCCGGCCAGCAGCCGGGCGAAGGTGGTTTTTCCGTTCCCGTTGGCGCCGAGCAGCGCGATGCGGTCGTCGGGGTCGAGCCGCAGATCGAGCCGCGACAGAACCGGCCGGCCCGGTTCGTAACCGACGCTGGCGCGTTCGAGCGCGACCAGCGGCGGGCTCAACTCTTGTGGTTGCGGCAGGCGCAGATTGGGCGGCGGCGCATCCTCGATCAGCGCGACCGGTTCCAGCCGGGCCAGCGCCTTCATCCGGCTCTGCGCCTGGCGCGCCTTGCTGGCCTTGGCGCGGAAGCGGTCGATAAAACCTTGCAGCCGCTCGCGCTCCTGCTGCTGGCGCCGCGCCAGCACGGTCTGCCGGGCGGCGGCCTCGCGGCGGGCGCGCAGGAATTTCTCGAACCCACCCGAATAGAGGGTCAGCTTGCCGTTTTCGAGGTGCAAGGTCGCGGTCGTCGCGGCATTCAGAAGCTGGCGGTCGTGGCTGACAAGGATGAAGGTGTGCCGATAACGCCGCAGAAACCGTTCGAGCCACAGCGCCGCTTCGAGATCGAGATGGTTGGTCGGCTCGTCGAGCAGCAACAGATCGGGTTCGGAAAACAGCACCGCCGCGAGCGCGACGCGCATGCGCCAGCCGCCCGACAGTTCGGATAGCGGGCGCGCCTGCATCGCGGCATCGAGACCGAGCCCGGCCAGGATGCGGCCGGCACGGGCGGGGGCGGAACGCGCGCCGATCTCGTCGAGACGCGCTTCGATCTCGGCGATGCGCAGCGGCTCCGGTCCGCGGTCGAGTTCGCGCAGCAGCGCGGCGCGCTCCCTGTCGGCGGCCAGCACGGTGTCGAACGGCGTCGCCTCGCCGGTCGGCGCCTCCTGCGCCAGAAAGCCGATGCGCCAGCCGCGCGGCACGAACACGTCGCCGGTATCGGACAGCAGCCGGCCACGGATCAGATCGAGCAGTGTCGATTTGCCGGCGCCATTGCGTCCGACGAGACCGATTTTGCTGCCGTCGGGGATCTGCGCATTGGCTTCGTTGAGAAGCGCGCGGCCGTGGCGGCCGCCGACACGATAAGTCAGACCGGAAATCGTCAGCATCGCGAGAGTTCAAGGGGTTCCGTCGTTCGCCAGCACATCATCATAGCGCACCGCAACAAGCGCCAGCCCCTCGGCCGGCGCGGTCGGCCCGCCGGCGCGGCGGTCGCGGGCAGCCAAGGCGCGGGCCACATCATCCGGAGACCAGCGGCCAAGACCGACGAGTTTCAGCGTGCCGACCATGTTGCGCACCTGATGGTGCAGAAACGAGCGAGCCGCAGCGGTGATGCGAATTTCGTCGGATACCTGCGTCACGTCCAGCGCATCGAGCGTCCGGAGCGGCGATCTGGCCTGGCACAGCGAGTCGCGGAACGTCGAAAAATCATGGTGCCCGATCAGCTGCGCGGCGCCCGCGCGCATCGCCGCGACATCGAGCGGCGGCGCGACATGCCAGACCCGGCCGCGGTCGAGCGCCGGCGGCGCCCGCCGGTTGAGGATGCGATACAGGTAGTGCCGCCCGGTGGCGGAAAGCCGCGCATCGAATTCCGGCGGGACCGGCGCGACGGCAAGGACACTGACCGCGTGCGGCTTTAAATGATGATTGATCGCGCCGCGGATCTCGTCGGGCGGCGCGGCGCGCGGCAGATCGAGATGCGCGACCTGGGCCAATGCATGCACGCCGGCATCGGTGCGACCGGCGCCGAACACGGTCACGCTCTCGCCGCAGAACCGGCGCACCGCGACTTCGAGCGCCTCCTGGATCGACAACCCGTTCGGTTGGCGCTGCCAGCCGACAAACCCGGCGCCGCAATATTCGATCGTCAGCTTGTAGCGGGGCACGGCAATACCGTCCCGGGCGACAGCGCGAAGCCGCGCAGAAAGGCGGAGGTGTCGAGCGGTGCGCGGCCGGCGCGCTGCAAACGGAGCGGCCGGAATACGCCCTCGCCGCAGGCAATCGACAGACGCTCGTCAAGCACAGTGCCGGGGGGCGCAGGCGCGGGTTCGGGGACAGCCTCGGCGGCGAGCACGCGCAGCCGCTCGCCGCGACCCTCGAACCAGGCGCCGGGCCAGGGATCGAAGGCGCGCACCTGCCGCTCCAATTCGGCCGCAGGGCGGTGCCAGTCGAGCCGGGCCTCGTTGCGGCGCAGCTTCGCGGCGTATGTCGCGCCTTCGACCGGCTGCGGGCGCGCCCGCAATGTGCCGTGCGCGAGGCCGTCAAGCGCTTCGACGATCAGCCGGGCGCCGAGCGCGGCGAGCCGCTCCGAGAGTTGCCCGGCCGTTTCCTTCTCTTCTATCGGGATCGCCTGCCGCAGCAGGATCGGGCCGGTATCGAGACCTTCGTCCATCTGCATGATCGTGATGCCGGTCTCGGCGTCGCCGGCCAGGATCGCGCGCTGGATTGGCGCCGCACCGCGCCAGCGCGGCAGCAGCGAAGCATGCACGTTGAGACAGCCGAGCCGCGGCGCTTTCAATATTGGAAGCGGCAGCAACAGGCCATAAGCGACGACGACCGCCGCATCGGCCGGGATCGCAGCGAATTCGGCCTGCGCCGCCGGATCGCGCAAACTCGCCGGGCAACGCACCGGCAGCCTGTGCCGCTCGGCCAGTTTCTGCACCGGGGAGGGGTGCGGGCGATGACCGCGTCCGGCCGGGCGCGGCGGCTGCGTATAGACGGCGCGGATGCGGTGCCCGGCATCGATCAGTGCGGGCAGGATCGTCGCCGCGAAATCGGGCGTCCCCATGAAGACGAGGTCGAGCGGACGGGTCACCGATCTGCCCCCACCCTGACCCTCCCCAGCGAGCGAGGGAGGGGACTAGTGGTAATCTTCCCCCACAACCAGGCAACTGAACGCTGGTCGCCACCGCGCCGCGCTCCCTCCCCCGCAAGCGGGAGAGGGAAGGAGTGGGTGTATCCAGCCACAATGTCTACTGCGCCGCTGCCAGCTCGCGGCTGCGTTTCGCCTTGGCGAGCTTGCGCAGGATCATGTTGCGCTTCAGCGCCGAGAGGTGATCGACAAACAGAACCCCGTCGAGATGGTCGATCTCGTGCTGGATGCAGGTCGCGAGCAGCCCCTTTGCGTCGATTTCGCGGATCTCGTTTTCGTGGTCCAGATAGCGCAGCCGGATTTCGGCCGGGCGCTCGACATCGGCGTAATGCTCGGGCAGCGACAGGCAGCCTTCATTGGCCGTCGTCAGCTCTTCGGAGCGCCAGACGATCTCCGGGTTCGCAATGCGCAGCGGCTGAGCCTTCTCGCCCTCGCGCGCGACATCGACGACGATCACCCGCGTCGCCATCCCGACCTGCGGCGCGGCCAGTCCGATGCCGATCGCGTGGTACATCGTCTCGACCATGTCGTCCATCAGCCGGCGCACCTTCGCATCGACGGCGGCGACCGGTTTCGCCTTGATCTTGAGCCGCGGGTCGGGCGCGGTGATGATCGGTAACAGAGCCATGATGCGGCTAGGTAGGCGGCGCGGCGGCGGGGGTCAATATCGCTGGGTCACCGGCTGCCGGGACGGCCGGCCGCGAGGCCAGCGGTCCCGAAAGACGATGCCAAATCAGGCAACCGCGTCGCGCAACCGGGCCAGATCGTCAAGCGAGTCCGGGCGCGCCATGCACAGTACATCGTCAAACCCGACATCGCGGATCCATTTGAGCCTGTCGCGCGCCGCCGCCTCGCCGCCGGTCAGCATGACCTGCGCCCTGCCGCCGAGCGGCATGTCCGAGGCGTCGCCGCGCAGGTCGATAATGACGTTCGACAGCACTGCCCGCTTGCCGCCGGCATCGCGGTAGAATTTTATGCCGGCCTCCAATTCCTCTGGCTTTGGATAAAGCCCGGAGGCGATCCAACCCTGGCATTGCTCGGCGGCGTAGACGATCCAGCGCTTGTTGCGCCAGGCGCCGAGCAGCAGCGCCGGGCCGCCCTCGGTGCCGGGCCACGGGGTCAGCGTGCCGCCTTCCAGCGTCTCACCGCGCCAGGCCCGGCGCATCGTGTCGAGCGCCGGCATCAACCCCTTGAACCGCGCCGCGTAATCGGCCCCGACCAGATCAAAATCGGCCTGCGTCGAGCCGCTTCCGAGGCCGAGCTGGAGCCGGTTGCCGGTCATCGCGTGCAATGACTGGATGCGGTGCGCCAGTTCGACCGGGTGCCGCACCGGAACCTGCAACACGCAGGTGCCGATCTCGACCCGGTTTGTGACAGCGGCGATGACGCTCATCAGAACGACCGGGTCGAGCGTTGCCCGGCCGCGCCCGAACGAGTCGGTGACCCACAGCCCGGCAAAGCCGCGCGCCTCGACCTGCCGCGCCAGATCGGCGATGCGGTCGAGCGTATCGTCGGCAATCGCGGGATCGGGGCGGGTGACGTTGACAACGTGCACTCTCATTGGAAGCAGGTCCCTTCGTTTTCAAAGCGGCGACGTAGGGTGGGTGAGCGGAGCGTAACTCGCCGCAACAGGCCGCAGCGGGTTCGGCGGATTACGCTTCGCTTATCCGCCCTACTCGATCTTTAACGGATCAATCCTGCCGCGCCAGAAAGCGTTCGGCGAGACGGGCGAAAAAGCTGACCCCGATCGGCAGCGCGTCGTCGTTGAAATCGTAGCGCGAATTGTGCAGATGGCAGCCGCCCTCGCCGGGTCCGTTGCCGATCCACATCATCGCGCCCGGCCGGGCCAGCAGCATGTACGAAAAATCCTCGCCGCCGAGCGATGGCGCGACGTTGCGGTCGATATGGTCCTCGCCGCAGATCTCGGCCGCGACATCGGCCGCGAAGGCGGCCTCGTCGGCGTGGTTGACCGTCGGCGGATAGCCGCGGCGGAAGTCAAGCACTGCCTCGGCGTCATGCAATGCCGCGGTGCCGCGCGCGATCTCGCCCATGCGGCGTTCCAGCAGCTCGCGCACCTGCGGCCGGAAGCTGCGCACGGTGCCGCCGATATGCAATTCGTCCGGGATGACGTTGTAGGCCGAGCCGCCGCGCATAAAGCCGATGCTGATGACGGCCGAGTCGACCGGGTTGATGTTGCGCGACGGAATTGTCTGCAACGACGTGACGATCTGGGCGCCGATCACAAACGGGTCGCTGCCGAGATGCGGATACGCCGCGTGTCCGCCTTTCGCCCTGATGCGGATATCGAAACGGTCGGAAGCGGCGAGCAGCGGTCCGGCGCGGGTCGCCATGTCGCCGACCGGAATGCCGGGTTTGTTGTGCATCGCGAACACCGCATCGCACGGGAATTTGTCAAACAGCCCCTCCTGCACCATGACCCGGCCGCCGCCAAACCCCTCCTCGCCGGGCTGGAAGATGAAATGCACGGTGCCATCGAAATTGCGCGTTGCCGCCAGATAGCGCGCCGCGCCGAGCAGCATCGTCGTGTGCCCGTCATGGCCGCAGGCATGCATCTTGCCGTCATGCGTCGAGCGATGCGGAAACGCGTTCTGCTCCTGCATCGGCAGGCAGTCCATGTCGGCCCTGAGCCCGATCGCGCGCAGCGAGTTGCCGCGCCTTATCGTGCCGACGACACCGGTCCTGGCGAGACCCCGATGCACCTCGACCCCCCATTCGGCGAGTTTTGCCGCGACAAGATCGGCGGTGCGCTCCTCCTCGAACCCGATTTCGGGATGGGCGTGGATGTCGCGGCGGATCGCGGTCAGCTCGTCGAGATAGTCGCGCAACTCGGGGATGATCGGCATGGCGGCTCCGGCGCTGGCTCGCGCTACCATACCGGTTCCGCGCCGCCGCGGCCAACCGGCTTGTCGATCGGAGACTTACCCCCAGCCGAGTTCGCGCAGCGCCCAGCCCGAATTCCAGATCTTGGTCATGTGGCGGATCCTGTCGCCCTCGAACTGCATGACGTACACGTAATCGGTGTTGGTGCTTTTGCCGGTCGGCGGCAGCGGACCGCCCTCGCCGGTATGGGTGGCCGAGAACACGCCGTAGGCGCACACAGTGTTGCGCTCGCTATCGGTGGCGAAGGATTTGACGGTATAGCGACCGTCCGGCATGAGACCGAGCAACCCTTTCATCCAATCGGTATAGCCTTGCAGCGTGCGGATCTCGGCCAGCGGCTCGGCCTGCGCCGAAAAACTCGCATCTTGTGTGCAGTAGGCCCGGCAGACCTCCCACCCCTTGCCGTTCTCGCAGGCGTCAAAAAACTGCTCGGCGATTGAGGTAATATCAGCCATTCGCGTTGCCTCCCTGTCGAACTGTGTTTTCTGCCGGGCGCCCTCCGCGAAACGGCGGGTTGCGCTTTGTTGACCTGCCCGGCAATTCGCCGCGATAAGCCGCTCCGATGCGTCGGCGGGTTCAGCTGCGCTTGAAACCCTCGATCTCCTGCGCCGCCCAGTCGATCGCCTGGTCGATCGTCTTGCCGGCTTGGGTGCATTGCGCGACCATCTTGGCCATCGTCGCTTGTGCGTAAATCTGGTTGGCGATATTGGTTGGGGCCGGGGAACCTGACACTGACTCGATGACCTCGCCGCGCGGCGGATAGTTCCAGATACCGCCCTTCGGCGGGCCTTCCTCGGCCCAGATTTTGAAATCGCGCAGCGTCGCGAAACACGGCAGGTCATAGCCGCGGCTGCCCTCGACGAGCCGTTCGACCGAGGGTCTTTCCCACAGGTAAAGAGCCAAGCTCTTCGCCGCCGGTTTGTTCGGCGAGAAGTTCCAGATCCCCCAGAAGGACGGCTGCGCCGGATCGAAGCGGCCCTTCGGCCCCTTTGGCGACGGGAAGTGCCAGCATTGCTCGGCGACTTTTGGCGCATCGCGCACCGCCACCGCCCAGGCCGAGGGCGGGTTGAAGATCAGCGCCGCCTGCCCCGAGATCAGCGCTTTGTTGTTGCTCGAATCATCCCAGGCGAAGACATCCGGCGGCAGTTGCGGGACCAGCCGCTTGAAGAGTTCGAGAACCTGTTTCACCGGCTCCGACTTGACCGTGGTGTTGCCGTCCTTGTCGACCAGTTCGGCGCCGTAGGCCGAGAAGACCGCGCCGACCCAGTTCGCGGTGTCGCCGGTCTGACCGAGCGCGACGCCGAACGGGTGGCCGGCCTTTTTGCACTTCTCGGCCGCATTTACAAAGAATTCCCAGGTCCACTGCTCGGTCAGCTCCTTGTTGCCGGTGCCGCCGGCCGGGTACATCTGCGTCAGGTCGAGCCCGACCGCCTCCTTGAAAATATCGATGCGGCCGACCGAGGGGAGGGTCAGCGTGTTCGGGATCGCCGGCGGGGCGATCCAGCGGCCTTTCTGCCGCCCGAGATACTTCATCGCCTGTGTCGTATCGCCGTGCCGCTTTGTCAGCTCCGCCCAGATGTCGTCGGCCGGTTCCAGATTGTCGGTCTGCGCCGCGCCGTACCAGCTCGGCATCGTCAGCATGTCGTGCCCCGACTTCGCCTGCGCCTCGGCGGCGATCGTCAGCATCAGCTTGTCGCCCTGCGAGGTGACGAAATCGATCTTGAGATCGACCTTCTCCTTGTCGGCCCATTCCTGGCACAGCTTGCGCATCGCGTCGTTGGCGCCCGGCACCCAATGGTCCCAGAAGGCGACGTTGAGTCTGCCGGCGGCGTGCGCGCCGCGGATGAACGGCATCGCGGAGACCGCCGCCGCTCCCGTCACCAGAATGCGCCGCCGTGTCACCGGTCGCCGTATAGTCGAACCCACCATCACAATTTCCTCCCTGAGAGACGGCGGTGACCCGCCGACCGGTTGACGCCCGCGCGCATGTAACCCGGCGCGGTTGAACTCGTCGAGTCCCGCCGCTCGATCACTCCTTCATCGCACCGCTTTGTCTTTAAGAGTAAGGGGGCGATCGTTCTCCCCGCGGCGCATGAGTTCGCGGGTCTCGCGCTACAACAATCCGATGCCGCCGAGCGCGCCGCCCCCGGCCAGCAGCCAGAGCGGGTTGATCCGCGTAAACAGCAATGCCGCCGCCGCGGCGATCGTGACCGCGCCGCTCAGCCATCCCGAGTTGCCGGCCAGCGCGATGACGTATCCGCCCGCGACGACGACGCCGATCGTGACCGGCGCGATGCCGCGGCGCACGATGCGCTGCCAGGTCGTATCGCGAAATCGCTCCGACACGCGGAACACCGCAAAGCACAGAACGGCGGACGGCGCGAAGATCGCGACGGCGCCGGCGACCGCGGCGACCAGACCGCCGACCTTCCAGCCGATAAATCCCATCATCAGGATCATGTTCGGCCCGGGGAGCACCTGGACGATCGCGAAACAGTTCGCAAAATCGCGATCGCTGAGCCAGCCGTTCTCGACGACGACAAAATGGCGCAGATCGGGCAGCACCGCGGGAATGCCGCCGAAGCTGATCAGCGACAGGCCGAGCAGATGAACCAGCAGCGCGGTGACCGGAGCGGTGCCGTTCACCGGGCGCGTCCGCGTTCGAAGGCGGCCACCGCGATGCTGACCGGCGCAAGCGCCAGCAGGACAGCGAATAGCGGCAATTTGAGCAGGGCCAGACCGATAAAGCCCAGCGCCGCGAATAGCACCGCCGCCGGACGTCGGCGGTGCGGCAGCAGCAGTCTGAGACCGGTACCGATGATCAGTCCGGCGGCGGCGGCCGCGATCCCGCGCAGGATATCCTGCATAACGCCGAGATCGGCATATTGCAGATAGAGCACCCCGACCGCGAACCCGATCGTCCATGGAATCGCGATAAAGCCGGCCAGCGCCGCCGCCGCGCCGGGCACTCCGCGCAGCCGCGCGCCGACGCAGACCGCGAGGCTGGGACCGTTCGGCCCCGGCATGAACTGGCACAGGCTGAGGATTTCGGCGAATTCGATGTCGCCGAGCCAGCGTCTCCGCTCGACAACCATGCGGTGCACCCAGACCATGCCGCCGCCGAACGCGCACAGCGAAGCCTGCAGAAAACCGACGAACAGCGCCGGAACCGTAACAGGCGCCACCGCGAGGCGCGGCTCGACCGCATCCGTCATGCTGTCCCCCAAGCACACGAGAAGAGCCTTTGTGAAGTGCGCCGGCACGTCCGTCGAGGCGAAATAAACGGCGGGGCGTGCGCCCGATTTGCGCTACAATGTCTCGGAAGCGCCGATCGGAGAAACGCGATGACCCGCATCGTTCTGGGGATGGCAACCTCGCACACCCCGATGCTGAACGCGCCGCCGACCGACTGGCCGCGCTTTATCGAACGCGACTCGCGCCGGCCGGACCTGCTCGATGTCGACGGGCGGCTGACGACCTACGAGGCGCAGTTGCGGCACGCTCCGCCCGACATCATGGCGCAGATCGCGCCGGAGCGAATGCGGGCGCGGCACGAGGCCGTGCAGGGGGCGGTAAACCGGCTCGCCGAGTATCTCGGCAACGCGCAGCTCGATGCGTTGATCGTTGTCGGCGACGACCAGGATGAACTGTACCACCACGACAACATGCCCGGCATTCTCGTCTATTACGGCGAGACGATCCCGAACGTGCCGCTCGGCTCCGGCTTCAAAGGTCCGGAATGGGCAAGGCGCGCGACGGCGCGCTGGTTCGAGGAATCGGTGCCGCGCGATTATCCGGTCGATGCCGCGCTGGCGCGGCACCTGATCGACGTGCTGATCGACCGCGAATTCGACATCGCCGCCTCGAACCGGGTGCCCGACGGAGAGGGCGAGGGGCACGCGATCGGCTTTGTCCACCAGCGGCTGATGCCGGAAATCGTCCCGATCGTGCCGGTGTGCATCAACACCTACTACCCGCCGAACCAGCCGACCCCGAAGCGCTGCTACAAGCTCGGCCAGGCGATCCGTGCCGCCGTCGAGTCCTATCCCGGCAAGGCGCGGGTCGGCATCATCGGTTCCGGTGGGCTGTCGCATTTTGTCGTGAACGAGGCGCTCGACCGCGGTTTTATCGACATGCTCAAGCGCAAGGACGCCGCCGCGATCCAGGCCGTGCCGCGCGACAAGCTCAATTCCGGCAGCTCGGAGATCCGCAACTGGATTTGCGTCGCCGGCGCCGTCTCGCATCTCGCGCTCGAATGGTCGCTGTATGAACCGGGCTACCGCACCCCGGCCGGCACCGGCACTGGGCTTGGTTTTGCGTATTGGGCATGACCGTAATCCCTCCGAGCAATCCCGGCGAAAGCCGAGAGCCGCCGGCGGACGGCCGAGAGGCTGCAGAGTGGATCCCGGCTTGTGCCGGGACTGCGCTTTGGGGGTAGCGGATTGGTTGTCAGGATTCCGTAGCTAAATCTCGATCTGACCGCCCAGCTCGACGACCCGGTTCGGCGGGATGCGGAAAAACTCGGTCGCGTCGAGCGAGAGATTGTTCAGCATGATGAACAGCCGGTCGCGCCAACGCCAGAACCGGGTGCGACGCGGTCGCGGGCGCAGTTTCTCGCGACCGATGAAAAACGAGGTTTCCATCAGATTGATGCGGAAATGCCGCGCCCGCGCCTGTGCCAGCGCCCGCATGACGTTCGGCTCGTCCATGTAGCCGTAGTGCACCTGCATCGTGTAGAAGCCTTTTCCCACTTCGGCGATGTCGAGCCGCCGCTCGTCGCGGACATGCGGCACGTCCGCAGTGTCGACCTGCATCAGGATGACCCGCTCGTGCAGCGCCTTGTAGTGCTTCATCGCGTGCAGCAGCGCCACCGGCACGTGCGCCAGATCACGGGTCATGAAGATCGCGGTGCCCGGCACCCGCACCGGCCGTTCCGGGTTCAGCGTCCCGACAAACTGCGCGACCGGCAGCGCGTCGCGGGCGCGCAGCTCGGCCATGATCCGCCTGCCGCGCCACCAGGTTCCCATCAGCGTAAAAATCAGAACGGCGACAAGTATCGGGAACCAGCCGCCGTCCAGGAACTTCAGGAGATTCGCTCCGAAAAAGCTCAAATCGACAACCGCGAAAATCCCGAATACTGCAATCGCCAAACCCAGATTCCACCCCTGGCTGCGCATGTACAAGAAGGCCAGCCCGGTGGCGATCGTCGTTTCGGCGCTGACCGCGAGGCCGTAGGCCGCGCTCAGGTTTTCGGCCGACTGAAACATCAGGACCACCAGGATGACGACGCAGAGCAGGAGCCAGTTGATGCGCGGCACGTATACCTGGCCGATCTCTGTCTCCGAAGTGTGGCGGACTTCGAGGCGCGGCAGATAGCCGAGTTGGATCGCCTGGCGCGTTATCGAGAAAGCGCCGGAGATGACCGCCTGCGAGGCGATGATGGTAGCGGCGGTGGCGAGGAGGACCAGCGGATACAGCCCCCATTCCGGGGCCAGAAGATAGAACGGGTTTTCGATTGCCGCCGGATTGGTCAGCAACAGCGCCCCCTGCCCGAAATAGTTCAGGACCAGAGCGGGAAATACGATCCATAACCAGGCGCGTTTCAGGGCAGGCCGTCCGAAATGGCCCATATCGGCGTACAACGCCTCGGTTCCCGTGACGGCCAGAAACACCGCCCCGAGCATCAAGAAGCCGACCGACGGCGCCTGGACCAGGATCGCCGCGCCATAAAGCGGGTTGAGCGCCAGCAACACGTGCGGCTGATGCACGATGGCCGCGCTTCCGAGCAGCGCCAGGACCCCGAACCAGATCAGCATCACCGGGCCGAACAGGCCTCCGACCACCGCGGTGCCGCGACTCTGAACCAGAAACAATGCAACCAGCAGTACGAGCGCTATCGGAACGACATAGGGTTCGAACAGCGGCGTCGCGATTTTCAGACCCTCGACCGCGCTCAGCACCGAAATCGCCGGGGTGATCACGCCATCGCCGTAGAACAGCGCGGCGCCCACCAACCCCGCACCCATGACCCACAGATATCGCCGCTGCCCGCGATGCGTCGTGCGCAGGACCAGCGCCGTCAGCGACAGCAGCCCGCCTTCGCCGCGGTTGTCGGCGCGCATGATGACGAGGACGTACTTGATCGTGACGACGACCATCAATGTCCAGAAGATCAGCGACAGCGCACCGAGAACGGCGCGTTCGCTCACCTCCCCGAAGCTGATCAGGGATTGTTTCGCGGCGTAGAGCGGGGAGGTGCCGATGTCGCCGTAGACAACCCCGAGGGCAGCCAGCGTCAGATGGTGAGGACTGGCCGAAGCGGCGGCGGAGCCGGGCGGGGCGGCGGGGTTCGGCATGGTGCGAACGGGCAGCCGCTACGGAAGCGGAGGGAGGCGCCGCTCGGCTTCAGCCGTACCGAGCGAGGACGGGTCGGTCGCGAACAGGGGGACGGACATGACGACCCCTCTCACCTTTGCGCACTGGCTTCTGCTGGGACGCGAGGCTATTGCGGCATATCGGGCAAACAATCCCGGGCTTGACGGTCCAGGCGAGAACGGGAGCCTCGCTAGCGTCCCTGGGCGGCCGGAAATTGCCCGTGTCCGACGTGCCAGGCAAGATGTTCCTGAGCTGCCGCCACCCGGAGGCGGCTTCCGAACCTTCCGTATATTCCCCGGGCCGTGATATTCTCGGCTTTCCGCAAGCAAGGAAGGCGACGTGAGCGAGGCGTCGTTCCGCGGCGGTCTGCTGGTGTTCCCGAACCTGACCCAGCGCGACCTGACCGGACCCCACGAGATCCTGGCGCGGCTCCCCGGCAGCGAGAGGCGGCTGGTCTGGAAGACGCGCGATCCCGTTCGCTCCGAGCACGGGCTGACGATCCTGCCCGACGCGACCTTTGACGATTGCGGCCGGCTCGACCTCGTGCTGGCCCGCGCCGCCGCCCTGCTGCGAGTCCGTCCCCGGATCGCGGCTGTTCCGGCCGCCTTGCGGGCGAGACGCCCGCGGCCCCCATGATCCCCGAGTTATGCCCGGTTTGTTTCATAGGTCCAGATCCGGACAGGGCCGGCGCGACCCCGCAGCGTGTGCTCGCCGCCGTCGCGTAACCGGGCGAGCGGGTCTGCGCCGTTGGCGCGCGGCAGCGCCTTGATCGCCGCGACCAGCGGGTCGCCGACGACAAGCGGCGTCTTGAGTACCCGTGTCAGGCCTTGCAGGCGGGCCGCGGTATTGACCGTGTCGCCGATCACGGTAAAGGACAGGCTGTGTTCGCTGCCGACATCGCCGATCACGGCCGGGCCGTGATTGAGCCCGACGCCGATATCGAACGGCGGCTCCCCATTCTGCACGCGCTCGGCGTTCCAGGCGGCGAGGGCGGCGATCATGCCCTCAGCGCAGCGCAGCGCGTTGAGCGGGTCCTCTCGGGTTTCGCTCGGCAAGCCGAACACTGCGAAGATCGCGTCGCCGATATATTTCTCGACCGTGCCGTTAAAGGCGAAAATCTGCGCGGTCATCCGGTCGTGAAAGCCGCGCAGCATCGTGACGACCGCTTCGGGCTGCATCATCTCGGCCATGCGCGTGAACCCGACGATATCGACAAACAGCACGGAAACCGTCTGGCGCCGCACCGCGCCCAACGGCTCGTCGCGTTCGGCCAGAATCGCGACCAGGTTCGGCGAGAAGTAGCGGGCCAGATTGGCGCGGGCCCGCTCGGCGGCGGCGCGCCGCTGGTCGAGATCGCGGATACGGGCAATCTCGTCGAGCGTTTTGCGCATTGTGACTTCGAGATCGTTCAGATCGACCGGCTTGGTCACGAAATCGAACGCACCGCGGTTCATCGCCGTGCGGATATTCGCCATGTCGCCGTAGGCCGAAACTATGATTGCGCGGACCGGCGACTGCCGCGCCCGCAATTCGGACAGCAGGGTCAGCCCGTCCATCACCGGCATGTTGATGTCGAGCAGCAGCAGCTCGACATCGGGCTCCCGCTCCAGCACGGCAAGCGCTTCCTCGCCGTGATGGGCAAAACGGAAGTCGAATTCCTGGGCGCGGATCTGGCGGCGGAAACGCTGCCGGATCAACTGCTCGAAATCGGCTTCGTCGTCTACCGCAAGGATCTTCGCCGGTCCGCTCACCGCGCCCGTCTCATGCCGACCGCTCCGGCAGGGTCTGAAGCTGCTTTTTCAGGGAGTCGAAATCGACCGGCTTGTTGATGAACTCGGCGGCGCCGTACTCGCCGGCGGTACGGCGCCGTTCGTCGTCGCCGTAAGCCGTGACCATCATGACCGGCAGCTCCGGCCGCCGGGCCTTGATCTCGCGCAGCAGGCTCAGCCCGTCCATGCCGGGCATGTTGATGTCGGAGAGAATGACGATCAGCTGCGGCTCGATCCCTTGGGCGAGCTTGTCGAGCGCCTCCTCGCCCGAGCCGGCGAAATGCAGCACATAGGTGCCCTGGCGCATCTCGCGACGAAAACGCTGGCGAAACAATTCGGCGACGTCGGGTTCGTCATCAACAACCAGAATACTGACGCTCACGCCGTCCTCCGTATTGCCTCGTCTGCTGTTTGGGTCTGCCCCGCCAGACCCCGCCCCGCCCGCGGCATTCGCACCGTGAATTCGGTGAACAGACCGGGTTCGCTCTCGACCGTGATCGTTCCGCCATGCTCCTGCGCGACGATATCGTAGCTGATCGATAGTCCCAAGCCGGTGCCTTCGCCGGGCGGCTTGGTCGTGAAAAACGGCTGGAACAGTCTGTCGCGGTGTTCGGGGCGGATGCCGGTGCCGTTGTCGCGGACCCGCACCTCGACCGAGTCGCCGAGGTCGCGCGTCGCTAGCGTCAGGACCGGCCGGAAGCCGGGATCGGCGATCTCCTGGCGCCGTTTGTGAGCGGCGTGAAACCCGTTGCCGATCAGGTTGAGGAACACCCGCATCATGTCCTGCGGCACCAGCTCGACCGGTGCGAGCGAGGTGTCGAAATCGCGCTCCATCGTGATGTTGAAATTCTGGTCCTGGGCGCGCGCGCCGTGATAGGCGAGGTTGAGGGCCTCATCGATGAGCGCATTCAGATCGATCGGCTGCCGCTCGCCGCTCGATCCGCGCGAATGCGCCAGCATCGACTTGACGATGTTGTCGGCCCGCCTGCCGTGCTCGGCGATCTTTTCGAGATTGCCGGACAGCATCTCGATTGTCTCGTCGATATCGGCGCGGGTGTCAGCGTCGAGAGCGACGAGCGCAGGGGCCGCCATATCCTTGAGTTCCGCAAGCAGTTCGTTGGACAGGGCGGAAAAATTGTTGACGAAATTGAGCGGGTTCTTGATTTCGTGCGCGATGCCGGCGGTCAACTGGCCGAGCGCCGACATTTTCTGAGCGTGCAGCAGGCTGGCCTGCGCCGCTTTCAGGTCGGACAGCGCCTTTTCAGACGCGTCGCGGGCGGCGCGGATTTCGGCCTCGGCGCACTTGCGCTCGGTCACGTCGCTGTAGATCAGCACAAAGCCGCCGCCCGGCACCGCGTTGCGCCGCACCTCGACGATCCGCCCGTCCGGCCGCGTGCGCTCGAAGCACGCTTCATGGCTGGGGTCTTCGATGTTGTGGCGCAATCTCGCCTCCAGCTCGTCCGAGCCGTATTCGCCACGCTTGGCGAGGTAGTCAAAATATTCGGCCAAACTCGGACGGGTCTCCATGAATTCGTCCGGCAGATCGAGAAGGCGCTGGAAATTGCGGTTCCAGGCGGCAAGGCGAAGCCCGGCGTCGAACATGGCGACACCATCGCCCATATTATCGAAGGTGACGCGCAATTCGGCCTGCCGCTGTCGGATTTCATTCAGCAAACGCGCGTTCTCGATCGTGATCACGGCCTGATCGGCGAAGGTGCGCACGAGTTCGATCTGGCGCTCAGTAAACGCATCAACCCGCTGCCGGCTGAGCGTCATGACACCGACAGGCTCTCCCTCACGCAGCAACGGCACGGCGAGTACTGTGCGGGCCTTGCTCGTTTTGGTGAATTCCAGATAGATGTATTCGGGATCGGCATAAATATCTTCGAGATGAATGACGCGCTTCTCAAGCAATGATCGCCCTGTGGCATGACCTCTTGTTAATTTTAATCCGGAGTGGTTGAGTTCTTCTATCTCCTTCGCATAGCCGAGATTGCTGACCAGTCGATAGGTTTCGCCGGATCGGTGAAACGTCATCGCCAGGTCTGCATCGCAAAGACGCGCGGCCGTGTGGGTGAGCGTATCGAGCACCGGCTGCAAATCGAATGTCGATTGACTTATGACCTTTAGCACGTCGCTGATCGCAGTCTGGTATTCGAGCGATTCCTGCAGATCGCGGGTACGGTCGCGCAATTCGTTGAGCAGTCGGGCGTTCTCGATCGCGATCACGGCCTGTGCCGCGAAATTCTGCAACAGTGCGATCTGCTTGTCGGTGAAGGGCTTCTCTTCACGGGCGTAGACGCCGAGCATGCCGAGGAGAGCGTTGTCCTTGCGTAGCGCGACGAGTAGGAACGTGCGAATGCCGCCCCGTTCCACCCATTCCCGATAGTATGGACTAGCTTGGTAGGCGGGGTCTTCGAACACGCTCGTTACGTGGACGAACGGCTCTCCGAGCATGAGCCGATGGAGCGCGTAGCCTTCTTGCGGGCGAACCGAGAGGCCTTTGGCAAGCGCCCCACCCAGATCTGCAACGGTTGTGAAGCAGCCGTCGGCATAGATCATCAGATGCCCGAATGGGGCGCCGCACAGCCTCGTTGCCCTCTCTAGCATCGTATCGAACACCGGCGCGAGGTCGCCCGGAGAGGAATTGATGACCTGCAACACCTCGGCCGTCGCGGTCTGCTGCTCCAGCGCCTCGCGCGTCTCGTTGATAAGTCGCGCATTTTCCATCGCGATAACGGCCTGTGCCGCGAAATTCTGCAGAAGTGCAATTTGCTTGTCCGAGAACGGCCGGACTTCCTGGCGGTAGAGGCCCATCATCCCGAGAAACCGGCTGTCCTTACGCAAGGCCACGGCCAAATAGCTGCGCGCGCCCGCCAGATCTACCAAGGCGTGCGGGGCAGGAACATTAACTCGATAGCTCTCATCCTCCCGCAGATCGGGCGCGTGAACAAAATCTTTGCCATTCTTGAGACGGGCCGAAGGCGCGCCGGGCACAATTGCTTGGGGCGCTCGAGCAAATTCGGCATAAGCCTCCGGTATGCCCCGCATTGCCGCCGCGTGCAGTCGATCGCCGTCATAGGTCCGCAGCACTCCAAAAGAGGCATCGCATAACCGCAGTGCCTTTTCCAGCATCGCGTCGAACACCGGTTGAAGCTCGCCGGGTGAGGAATTGATGACCTGCAATACTTCGGCGGTCGCGGTCTGCTGTTCCAGCGCTGCGCGTGTCTCATTGATGAACTGCGCGTTCTCCATAGCAATGGCCGCCTGTGCCGCGAAGCCTTCAAGCAGGGCTAGGTGCCTATCCTCAAAAGGTCGAACCTGCCGCCTATAGATCGTGACTCCGCCCAGCAAAGGCCCGTCCCGACGCATTGGCACGACCAGCATTGAGCGTATTTCGCCGAAATCGGCAGCAGCCCGGTGAACATTATCTCCTTGCTGGTAAGCTTCACTTTCCCTAACGTCGACCATCCGAACAGCCGGTTCACCTCGCAGTATCCGGCCAATGCCGGTCTCGGGATGGGGCCGAAACGGTTCTCGCAACACTGCTTCCAAAACCGGCTCGACTCCGCGGAATGTGGTGCCTCGGAAAAGTTTGCCGTCATAAATCCACAGGAAGCCTGAATTGGCATCGCATAAGCGTACTGCTCGTTCCAAGATCGCATCGAACACCGGTGCGAGGTCGCTAGGTGAGCGATTGATGACCTGAAGCACCTCGGCCATCGCAGCCTGCTGTTCGAGCGCCTCGTCGCGCTCGCGCCGCAATTCGGCGATGATCTGCCAGGGATCGGCCGTCCGCTCGTCGAGCATCTTGACCTCCATGCCTATGCCGCTCGGGCGGTGATCCGGCCGTGCTCGGCCCGCGGCAGGCGCACCGTGATCTCGGTATATTCGCCCACGTTGCTGTCGACCGATATCGTGCCGCCGTGCTGCTGGGTCACGATATCGTAGCTGATCGACAGGCCGAGACCGGTCCCCTCGCCGGTCGGCTTTGTCGTGAAGAACGGCTGGAACAGCTTGTCGCGCGCCTCGGGCGGGATGCCGACGCCGTTGTCGCGCACGCGCACCTCGACCGAATCGCCGAGATCGCGCGTCGCCACGGTCAGGATCGGCTTGAAATCCTCGCCCGACTGCTGCCTGCGTTTGTCCGCGGCGTAGAAGCCGTTGCCGATCAGGTTCAGGAACACACGGGTAAGATCCTGGGGCACCACCTCGATCGGCTCCAGATCGGAGGCGAGATCGCGTTCCATCGTTATATTGAAATGCTGGTCCTGCGCCCGCGCGCCGTGATAGGCCAGGGTCAGCGCCTCATCGACGAGCGCGTTGAGATCGACCGTCTGCCGGTCGCCGCTGCCGCCGCGCGAATGCAGCAACATGCTCTTGACGATGCCGTCGGCGCGCCTGCCGTGCTCGGCAATCTTTTCGAGATTGCCGGTCAGCATCGTGGAAATCTCGTCGATGTCGGCGCGCGCCTCCCTGTCGAGCGTCGCGATTCCCGGCGCCGCGGTCTCCTGCAGCTCGTCGAGCAGCTCGATCGACAGGGTGGCAAAATTGTTGACGAAATTGAGCGGGTTCTTGATCTCGTGCGCGATCCCGGCGGTCAGCTGCCCGAGCGAGGCCATTTTTGCCGAGTGGATCATATTGGCCTGCGCCGCCTTCAACTGCTCGTGCGCCTGGCGCAGCTCCTGTTCGCGGCGCCGCTGCTCCTCGAACAGTTTCGCGTTGCGCACGGCCAGCGCCGACTGCGCGGCAAAAGCCTCGACCAGTCCGACGGTCTCGGTCGAGAAATTACCCAGCTCGCGGCGCAGCACGACAAGCCCGCCAAGGATGCGGCCCTCGAACAGCAGCGGGACGGCGAGCAGGGCGCGGTAGCCGGCCCGGCCGAGCGGAGCCCAGGTTTTCGCCTCGATAAAATCGGAAGCATGCGACAGATCGGGCACCTCGACCGGGTCGCCGGTCATGGCGGTCCTGCCGACCGCGCCCTCGCCGCGGGGCACCGGAGCGGCGCGGATCTGCTCGGCGATCTCCGCCTCCAGCCCGTGGCTGGTGCGGAAATGGAACAGTTCGCGTTCGGCATCGTAGTCGTAAATCATGCCGGCATTGGCGCCGGAGAATTCGACGGCGCGGGCGATGACCATACCAAGCACGGCTTCCGGGTCGAGCGTCGAGCCGACCGCGCGTCCGACGCCGCGCAGCGCCTCAAACCGGGCCAGGGCCTGGCGCAGATCGCGCGTCGTGTCACGGAAGGCGCGCAGCGTGCGCGCCATCGCGCCGATTTCGTCGGGTCCCCCGGACGGGATCTCGACCGCGAGATTCCCGGCGTTGAGACCGTCCATCGCCCGCACCACCCGGCGCAGCGGCACCGCTATCGAATACAGAACCAGGAACGTAAACACGCCGCCCGCGAGCACCGACGCGACAACGATGATCTGCGACAGACGTATCGCCGCGGCCGCTGCGGCGACGACACGGTCGCGCGCCGCAACCGCCTCGGCGGTCAGCTCGGCGACGATCGCGGTGAGCCGTTCGTCCGCCTCCATGCTGTGCTGCTTTGCCCGCGCCAGCAGCGTGTTGCCGATGACCCGTTGATCGTTGGTGTAGGCCTCGACGGCCTGGGCGGCGAGATCGCGATATTGCGCCACCTCGGCGCGGATCTCCGCAATCGGCTGCGGGTGCAGCGGCGCCAGCGCGTTGAGATGGCGTTCGGTCCGTTCCTCGGCGGTTTTCGCCTTGGTCTCGGACAGCGTCAGCAGGCTGACCGCAAGATCGGTCATCCAGTACCGCATGTCACCAAAGGCGATCTGGGCGTTGTTCGCGTGCTCGATCGCGCCGAGCAGATTTACGGTTTCGACAGCTCCGGCGGTGTTCTCGGCGAGCTGGCGCGACAGGTACAGATTGGTCGCGATCAGCACGAGGAGCAGCGCGCTGGACAACAGCATGATCCGGCTGCGGATCGTGCCGCCGCCGGAAATCCACCAATGAGCGAACCGCGACCCCAACGACCGCATGGCGGTGCCGGTCGCGGCGACCGGCGACGGAGACCGGTTGGGGCGGAGAGGGGAGAGACCGCGCATCGCAAGCCGTCAATGATACAAGGTGATGCTGATGACCGCACCCAGATCGCCGGCTTTGCCGCCTTCTTTCGGATACCCGGTGAGGTCCATTTCGCCCTTTGGCGAGCCGTGACAGGTGAGGCACGACTCGGCGTAATATTCCGGCACCATGACCCGGTAGGCCGGCCGCCCCTTGGTTTCGACCGTCGCCGAATAAGGCTCGCCGTGCGGCCAGTCCGGGGCAAGTAGTTTTGTCTTCATGATCGCCTCCTCCCAGCTGTCCGGGCGCGCCTTGCGATTGCGCACAAACCCGGGCGGGGCGGTTATTTTGATTTCGGCCTCGCCGTCGGCGTGTCGGGCGAAGGCCTCGCCGACCAGGCGTCCGAACACCGCCGGGATAAAGCCCTTGAACCCGACCCCCCTGGCGTTGATCGTCTCCTGATTGGTATCTACGACTTCGACGATCGACTCCATCAACGCCCGCAGCAGTCTTCCGTGGCGCGATTGCGGATCGATCGTCGCCGGGTCGATGCCCGTATGCGATTTGTAAAGCTGCACAGTCTCGTCGAGGACGGCCTTGCCGGTCAGCTTCTTGTCTCCAATATCCGGATTGTTGATCAAGTCTTGATTATTGGAAATGACGGTGCGCGCATCCTGCAGCATCTCGGCCAGGCTTTGCGCGATCATCGGGTCGTCGCTCGCGGGTTCTGGAGCGGCGAGAGCAACGATCGGCCCGCCCCAAACAAGCATGATTGCCAATAACGCGGCACGGACGGCGGCGCGGCCCGCGGCGACGGCATTGTCGAACGGCATGATCCCCTCCCTGTCGAGCCGCGGCGCGAGCTTATCGCCTCGCCGGGTATCAAAAAAGGCATCGATCGACGCCGGCGAGGCGTCGCATGCCCAACCGCCGCCGGATCGTGTAGCATCGCCCTATGGCGCACGGCATCCGCCCGGCGCCGCAATCGCGAGGGGAGCATCAGGATGAGCGACACGCCCGAATATGCGCCGCCAAAGGTCTGGGTCTGGAACAAGCCGAGCGGCGGCAGGTTCGCGAATATTAACCGCCCGATCTCGGGTCCGACGCACGAAAAGGAGCTGCCGGTCGGCCGCCACCCGTTGCAGCTCTATTCGCAAGGCACGCCGAACGGCGTCAAGGTCACGGTCATGCTCGAAGAGCTGCTGGCATCAGGCCATCGCGGCGCCGAATACGACGCTTGGCTGATCCGCATCGGCGAGGGCGATCAGTTCGGCGGCGGCTTTGTCGCGATCAACCCGAATTCCAAAATCCCGGCGCTGGTCGACCGCAGCGGTCCGACACCGATCCGGGTGTTCGAATCCGCCGCAATCCTGATGTATCTCGCCGAGAAATTCGGCGTCTTTCTGCCGACCGAGCCGGCCGCCCGCGCCGAGTGTCTGTCCTGGCTGTTCTGGCAGATGGGCAGCACGCCCTATGTCGGCGGCGGGTTCGGGCATTTCTACGCCTATGCGCCGGTCAAGATCGAATACGCGATCGACCGCTTTACGATGGAGACAAAGCGCCTGCTCGACGTGCTCGACAAGCAGCTTGCGAACAACGAATACGTCGCCGGCAACGAATACACGATCGCGGACATGGCGATCTGGCCGTGGTATGGCGGGCTGGTGAAGTTCGGGCAATACGGCGCGACCGAGTTCCTCAATGTCCAGGAGTACAAGAATGTCCGGCGCTGGGCCGACATGATCCACGAGCGGCCGGCCGTAAAGCGCGGGCGCATGGTCAACCGCACTGCCGGCGATCCTTCCGAACAATTGCACGAGCGCCATGACGCCGGTGATTTCGACACGAAAACACAGGACAAAATAGCAGCCGCGGATTAAGGTCCGCCTCCCGGCAAACACATTGTCATTGCGAGCGCAGCGGAGCAATCTCCTGCCGCCAGGCATTGCGGATCGAGATTGCTGCGTTCCCGCGGGACAAGCCCGCGGGTCCTCGCAACGATCATATGATTTTTGAGGCCGCACATGACCATTCGTCTCGCATCCAAAAGCACGTCGATCCGCGACCAGGTCAGCGCCGAGGAATGGGCGGCGCGCGTCGAACTCGCAGCCGGGCACCGGGTGCTCGCCTATTACGGCGTCGACGATCTGACCTACAACCATTTCGGGCTGCGGGTGCCGGGTGAACCGGACTGCATGCTGATAAAGCGGACGGACTGGATGTTTTCCGAGGTGACGGCATCGTCGTTGCTGAAGGTCGATTTCGACGGCAAAGTCTTGACCGATACCGATGTCGCAAGGATCAAGGGCGGTGCGCTGATTATTCATGCCGGTTTGCTGAAACACCGCCCGGACCTGAACGCGACATTGCATACGCATACAATCGCCGGCATGGGCGTCGCGGCGCATAGATTCGGTCTGCTGCCGATCAATCAGCACGCAATCCGGTTCTACGGCGAAATCAAATACCACGAATTCGAGGGGTTCGAGTTCGACCATGACATGACGCCGAAACTGGTGCGCGATCTCGACGGCGGCTCGTTTATGATCCTGCGCAACCACGGTGTGCTGGTCTGCGGCGGCAGCGTCGCCGAATGCGTCGTCAACCACAATTTTCTCGAAATGGCCTGTCAGGGCCAGATCGCGGCGCTCGCGGCGGGGGAAGGGAATTATACGATTCCCGGCAAAGAGGCTTGCGAATACGCCCACAGCCAATTCGTCAGAGAGGGCAATTTTCTGAAAGGGGGAAAAGACTGGGCCGCGTGCCTGCGGCTCGCCGACCGGCTCGATCCGTCGTACAAGGACTGATCGGCGCGATGATCGGCACCCCGGTTCTGATTGTCGGTGTCGGCCGGTCGGGCTGACGGTCTCGCTTGCAAGACCAGTCCGCGGCCTTGGGCGGCGGATCGGCCGGCAGTGCCTGTTTTCGTCGGGTCCGTTGGGCAGCCGACTCTGCGCGCGATCTTTCCAACGATCGGCGTACATGATCGCCGAGGTCTCCTGATCCACGGGGTGGCCGGCATCCTCTGCGAACCGCCTCATCCCGATGCACAGCGGCGGGTGTTACGATTTACGCCGCCGATCTTGCGCCGGAGCCGGGCGAGATCGCGCGGCGCGACGGAGTTGCTCAGGGCCGTTTCTCCTCGTCCCAGAGGTGGCCGCAATACCGGCATTCGTAAGTAATCTGGTGCCCCCTCGGCCAGGTTGGGCGGCTCCTGATTTCCTGCGCGCCATCGTGCTCGACACGCGGATGCCGCTCGCGCGTCAGCCAGCTATGCGGCGTGCAGTGCGTCACGCGGCTGCCGTCGTCGTGCCAGGGCACGTATTCCGTGCAGCGAATTGGCTCATCGCCCGCTTTCCAGTGTCGCTCAATGGCGCGATCGAGCAGCGCGAGTACCGCGTCCGGTCCTCGATGACGCCAGTAATCGATCAGGTTCTGTCTCCACTTCCTTGGACGCTTGCCGTCATGGCCGTACCAAAAGCGCCAGAGCCGCGGAATTTCATCGTGTAAATCTCCCAATGCATCAAGGTATTTGAAAGCGTCGCCGGCAGCGATTTCCTCAAGCAATGCTACCGGATTATCATGTGGTTGTATTCGGCGCCTTGTCGTTACCAGCATGCCAATGACCGGATCGGAACAGTCCGAGGCTTCGGTGTTGCTGGAATCAGGAAACGATCCCGCTGTCCCCTCTTCCCGTTGAATTGTGTTCAACATGCAATTTCTCCGATCGATACGATCCTGTCCTCGGCTGCTTCCACGCCCGGCAGGGCCGCGATCAGGTGGGCGCGATCGCGGCCGTTTTGGAATGCGGCCTATGCCTCCGGACGGTCCGCCTCGTTCTCTATCGCGCCGTACAATTTCTTTTTGGTTAGTGGATCGATTGGTTAATGGGAATCGCGTCAGGAGTCCGGTCCGGGCGCGGCTTTTGCCCGGCATCTTTTTGAGGGCTGCCGGAACCGCAAAGGCGACGGGTAATGTCCTGAATTCGGTTGTCGGTCTCCGATGATCCGGGCGCCGCGATCCGATGCGATATCGGGAGAAGGTTATAAAAATCTTTACAAACGGCTCAACACCGACCACCCGGAGCGCCAGAGGCTCGGGATGATGATCACAAAGGGCGGCCTCAAACGATAACGCCTGTTGAGGGAGCGCACCCGCCGGGACGCGCCGGGCTTGCGCGCCCCGAATTCCTCAATAAGCGGGAACTGATCCCGGCGCGAGACATCAATCGAGCGCGGCGATCCCGGATGGTTCACCGCCGTTGACGAGTGATGATTCGGCCCGCGTACTCGAAACACCCCGGACTGCACGCCCACGATCAAATTTCCGCGACATTCGCACCCGCTGAGCCTAGAATGCGCGAACAAGGTCCGCCCAGAGGGGCCGAATAGGGACGGAGGCGTCACAATGTCGTCAGAATATGATTCCGCGCGTTTTGCTCTCGGCCAGCCGAGCTTTGGAGTTAGCCGGCGCGAGTTGCTGGCCGCAGGTGCGGCTCTGGGCCTGGCCGGCGCCGCCCCGAGCTTTGCCGGGGAAGGTGCGCCGAAGGGTCAACTGACCTGGGGTGTGCACATCTCGCTGGCGCCGACCTGGTTCGACCCGGCCGAGACCCCGGGGATCGTCACACCGTTCATGGTGCTGTACGCGCTGCACGACGCGGTCATGAAGCCGATGCCCGGCGAGAAACTGGCGCCCAGCCTCGCCGAATCGTGGTCGGCGGCGCCGGATGGGCTGAGCTATGACTTCATGCTGCGCGACGGCGTCCGGTTTCACAATGGCGACCCCATCACCGCGGAGGATGTCAAATTCTCGTTCGAGCGTTACAAGGGTACTTCCAAGGACATTCTGAAAAAGAAGGTTGCCGCCGTGGAGGCTGTAGACCCGCGGCGTGTCCGCTTCAGGCTGGGCGAGCCCTGGCCCGACTTTATGACATTTTACGGGAACGCCACGGGTGCCGGCTGGATCGTGCCGAAGAAGGTCGTCGAAAAGGTCGGCGACGAGGAATTCAAAAAGAACCCGATCGGGGCCGGACCTTATAAATTCGTCTCGTTTACACCCGGCGTCGAGCTGGTACTCGAAGCGTTCGAGGGCTATTGGCGCAAGGTGCCGAGCGTCAAGCGTCTGGTGTTCCGGGTTGTTCCCGACGAGGCGACGCGGCTGGCGGCGTTGAAAGCGGGCGAGGTCGATATTGTTTACTCGATCCGCGGCGAACTGGCCGAGGAGCTGCGCAGCACGCCGGGTCTGACATTGAAGCCGTCCGTCATCCAGGGAACCTTCTGGCTGGCCTTCGCGGACCAGTGGGATCCAAAATCGCCGTGGTCAAACGACAAGGTCCGCCGGGCGGCCAGCCTCGCCATGGATCGCGAGAATATCAACAAAGCCCTGACGTTGGGGTATTCCCGCCTGACCGGGAACCCGTTCGTACCCGACACGTTCGATTATTACTGGCAGCCGCCGGCGCCGGTTTACGATCCGGCTCAGGCCCGAAAACTGCTGGCCGAAGCGGGATACGCCAACGGTTTCGACGCCGGCGGATATCATTGCGACGCATCGTATGCCAATCTCGGCGAGGCCGTCGTCAACAATCTTGCCCAGGTCGGGATAAGAGCGCATTTGCGCCCGCTTGAACGGGCGGCCTTCTGGAAGGGTTATTCCGAAAAGCAATTCAAGAACCTGATCCAGGGCGGCAGCGGCGCCTTTGGCAATGCCGCGACGCGCCTCGAAATACTCGCCGTGAAGGGCGGGATCTATTCTTACGGCAGCTACCCGGACCTCGACGAATTGTTCCAGAAACAGGCGGCGGAACTCGACCCGAAACGCCGCGAGGAAATCCTCCACAAGATGCAGCAGATCGTCCATGAGCGGACGATGTATTCTCCGATTTGGCAGCTCGCATTCATCAATGGGCACGGGCCACGGGTTGGTGAATCCGGTTTCGGACTGATACCGGGCTTTGCGTACACCGCTCCTTACGAGGATATCACCCTGAAGCAAGCCTAGAGTGTGATCGGGTCTGGTTGAAACGGGATAGGGGTTCCCCGGCGCGGGGATCTCTGCGCAAGATGCTGGCTGGGGGGCGGAGGCCAGCACGCATGCCCAGACCCTATTCACAGGATTTGCGGGACCGGGTGGTGGCCGCGGTGGCGGGCGGTCGCTCGCGCCGCGCCACCGCGAAGCTATTCAGCGTGAGCGTCGCCACGGTCGTGCGATGGTCGC
>JBFWVT010000026.1:0-63036 GCA_050246595.1 Alphaproteobacteria bacterium | reverse complement strand
ATCCGCGCACCACCGAGGACACGTGGCGCCAGATCGGCTCCTTGCTCGATCATTTCTCCGCACAGGAATGCGCAAACTACCTCGCCAATGCCGGCTACGCTTCAACCTGAAACGATCACGCTCTAGCGCCGTTGGGCGCAAAGGAAGCGAGCCGGCGGTATCGGCCGCCGGACAGCGACTTGTTCCCACCTCGAGGTTTTGAAATGCTTAACGCTGCCGCAGCTGCGGCAATCTGCGCACCCACTCAGCGCGGCGACTTCAAGAACTCGCGATAGCCGTGCTGGGACAGCCAAACGGCTCGCGCGAAATGCGTCTCATAGACGCGTCGCGCCCGGTCGGGCTCGGCCAGCGGGTCGATGCCAAGGACGATCTGCGCCGCCTCCGCCCAGTCGGCGCCTTCGGCAGCAGCATCGAGCAGGCGCAAGTAGGTCCTTAAATGCGCGCGATCATAATCGGTCAGCTGCGGATCGCTCGGCGCGGTATCGGCAACAGTTGGTTCGGTCGGATGAGATGAATGGTCCATAATCTTCGCGATTCGGTCGATAAACAATCGGCTTGAAGCTACATGCCGCCACAAGAGCGTGCGTCTCATAAAGTTGTGAATGATCGTCGGAGTACAATCAGCGAAGATCCACGACGCAACCTGCCCTGGAGTTCTGAGGAGCGCGGGACCGTGCTTTCAGTCAGCGATACCTGCCCGGGGGTCAGGGGAGGGACTTGCCGCCGGTTCGGCTCAAAGCATCATTCCTTACAATCGATCTGGACGATTGGACGGGCACAGTTTCCGTCGCATTGGGCTGCTGACGGGAGCGCCGCGGGGAAAGTCGCAATTGTTGCGGAGAGCTTCGCGCCGGGAGCAGTAGCAAGGCGTCACACAGCGCTACGAGCGGCATCGTAACCAGCTTTACGACTGGCGGCGAGAGCTGTGGTCGGCTGTAGGCGGTAACGCCGGCACTGCGGTACCGGATTTGTGCCGGTCGTCATGGAACCCCGAGCCTTTCCGGTATCGTACTGATCGAGATCGGCGATGCCGCACTGCGCACCGTGCCTGGCATCAACCCGGCGTTTCTCGGCGACGTTACTTCCGGCTTCGGAACAACGCCGGCCGGGTGCGGGTCCTAGTTGCCCCCCGCCCGGTCGATTTACGCCCCGGCGCCCACGGTCTGGCGACAACGGTGCAATTATTCCTGCAGCAGGACCCGTTCAGCGACAACGAGCGCGTGCACTGTACCATACGGCAGCCCGCCGCAGCTGGGCAAACTCTCCTCGGTCCACCGATCGCTCTGCCGCTGTACCGCCGCTGGTGGACACCATGTGGACACCAGCACCGCTACAGGAGCCTGGCATCCATCGGCGAGCTTATGCAGCTTATTGAGATTTCTTCAGAAATTGGAGCGGGCGAGGGGATTCGAACCCCCGACCCCAACCTTGGCAAGGTTGTGCTCTACCCCTGAGCTACACCCGCAACCGGGCGATCAATATCATGGCGGGGGAGGGGGTTTGCAAGGGCTATGTGCGCGGACGCAGTCGCACGGCCGGGCAGCCGCGCCTGCAAGCCTCCTATGCTTGCAATACCTGACGACGCGCCGCATCGTCCCGGCATGCCGCCGGTGCCGCCGAATTTCCCGCTGACCCCGGAGCAGCTGTTCGCCCGGCTCGACGCGCTCGGCATCGTGCACCGGACCCACACGCATCCGCCAGTCTTCACGGTCGCCGAGTCGGCGGCGCTGCGCGGCAGCCTGCCGGGCGGCCATTGCAAAAGTCTGTTTCTGAAGGACAGAAAAGGCGGGCTGTGGCTCGTCGTCGCGCTTGAAGAGCGTCGCATCGATCTGAAGCTTCTGGCCGACGCGCTCGATGCACCGCGCTTCTCGTTCGGCAGCCCCGAGCTGTTGCAGCAGGTACTCGGCGTTACGCCGGGCAGCGTCACGCCGTTCGCGCTCGCGAACGATACGGTGCACCGGGTTGCGGTCGTGCTCGACGAGGGCATGCTCGATCGCGACCCGCTCAATTATCACCCGCTCGTCAATGACCGCACCACCGCGATCGCGCCGGGCGATTTGCTGCGATTTATTGAGACCTGCGGCCACCGCCCCCGCATCATCGATCCGAAGGCGGTCATGCCTTCACGATAGTTCGCGCCCCGTGGAGTTCGCACACCATGGCCGGCGCTTGTCATCGCGCCACACCGCCGCCATGTTTCCGATGGAATTCCGGGGAGAAAAGTGCATGGCGAATGAACCCTTGATCGGTGGCGGGGCTGCCGCGGGCGCGACGCTCGTAAAAGACGTGTCGACGGCCGATTTCATGGCCGAGGTCGTCGACGCCTCGTTCGATCAGCCGGTCATCGTCGATTTCTGGGCGCCGTGGTGCGGCCCCTGCAAGCAGCTCGGGCCGGTCCTCGAAAAGGTCGTGCGCGCCGCCAATGGCGCGGTACGGATGGTCAAGCTCAACATCGACGAGAACCCCGAGATCGCGACGCAGATGCGCATCCAGTCGATCCCGGCGGTCTATGCCTTCAAGGACGGGCGTCCGGTCGATGGTTTTGTCGGCGCCGTGCCGGAAAGCCAGATCAGGCAGTTTGTCCAGCGATTGGGCGGCGGGCGCGGCGGTCCGTCGCCGGTCGAGGAAGCGATGGCGATGGCCAAGGCGGCCGCGCAGGGCGGCGATCATGGCACCGCCGCCTCGATCTACTCGCAGGTCATCCAGCACGATCCCGGCAACGCCGAAGCCCTCGCCGGGCTGGCGCGCGCGATGGTTGGGCGCGGCGAACTCGACCAGGCCCGGCAGGTTCTCGACAGCACCCCGCAGGACCTCGTGCGCAACCCGGAGATCGCCGCGGCGCGCTCGGCGCTCGACCTCGCCGAGCAGGCGCAGAAGGCGATGGGATCGACCGGCAATCTGCGCGCCCGCATCGAACAGAACCCGGACGACCACGAGGCGCGGCTCGAACTGGCGACCGCGTTGTTTGGCGCCGGCGAGCGGGAGGAGGCGATCGACGCGTTGCTGGCTTTGTACAAGCGGGACCGCGAGTGGAACGAGCAGGCGGCGCGCAAGCAGCTCGTCAAGTTCTTCGAGGCGATGGGTCCGACCGACCCGCTGACCTTGAGCGCGCGGCGGCGGCTGTCGTCGCTGATGTTCTCGTGATCCCGGTTGTTGTTGTGCTTCCCAGCGGCGTGATTTCCAGCGGCGTGATCCCCGGGGGCGGGAGGCCAATGGCCAGAAAGGTCGGCACCGCATGAGCGAACCGCACGATGTCGCAGGCGAGCGGGTGCAGCGCCCGGTGCTGCCGGAGGTTCTGCCGATCTTTCCGCTCGTCGGGGTATTGCTGCTGCCGCGGGCGAGGTTGCCGCTCAACATCTTCGAGCCGCGCTATCTGGCGATGACCCGCGACGCGCTCGGCGGCGAGCGGCTGATCGGGATGATCCAGCCGAGCGATCCCACCATCGGGGGGATGAACCCGCCGGTCTATCCGGTCGGCTGTGCCGGCCGCATCACGCAGTTCGCCGAGACCGATGACGGGCGCTTTCTGATCACGCTGACCGGCGTTTCGCGGTTCCGCATTGTCGAGGAGCTGCCGCTGCTGAGCGGGTATCGCCGCGTGATCCCGGACTGGATGCCGTTCGCGCCGGACCGCGAGATCCCCGATGCGCCGCAATTCGACCGCGCCCGTCTTGTCCGCGGTCTGAAGAACTTTTTTGGCCAGCGGCAGCTGTCGGCCGATTGGAGCGCAATCGAGAAGGCGCCGGCCGAGCAGCTTATCGCCTCGATCGCCATGGCCTGCCCGTTCGCGCCGAGCGAGAAGCAGGCGCTGCTCGAAGCGGCCGATCTCGAACAGCGCGCGACGCTGCTGACCGGGCTGGTCGAAATGGCCGCGATCCAGCCGGTCACCGGTGAGGATGATACGGGCACGCGGCACTGACGCGGGCGCGGGTATGGAGGCGACCGGAGCGGCGATGGAACAGCCCACCGATATCGACCCGAAACTGCTCGAAATCCTGGTTTGTCCGCTGACCAAGGGGAGGCTGCGCTATGATCGCGCGGCGCAGGAGCTGATCAGCGAGGAGGCCGGGCTTGCCTATCCGATCCGCGACGGCATCCCGATCATGCTGGTTGACGAGGCGCGGCCGCTGCGAGACGACGAAAAGGGGCAGGCGCGCCTGCCGCCGCCATCGAGCGCGCCGTGAGCGAACCAGCATGAGCGACAAGGGGCCGTGGCCGGTCGAATTGCGGCTGAAGCGGGCTGAAAAGCGGCTCGACATCGAATTCGACGACGGGAAGCGGTTCAGTCTCCCGGCCGAGTATCTGCGGGTCGAAAGCCCGTCTGCCGAGGTGCAGGGCCACGGCCCCGGCGAGAAGCGCATCGTCGCCGAGCGTGCCCATGTCGGCATTCTCGATCTGGAGCCGGTCGGCAATTACGCCGTGCGCATCAAGTTCGACGATCTGCACGACACCGGGATTTACTCCTGGGACTACCTGTACCGGCTGGGGGTCGAGCACGACCGGCGCTGGCGCGACTACCTCGCCGCCCTAAAAAAACAGGGCCTCGGGCGCGAGCCGAAACGCGGGTAGCGGGCTTTGGGCACGGAGGTCTTGAGATGCCGAAAAGCGAACTCAGCATCCGCGCAATCCTGGCAGGTGACGCGCCGACCGATGTACCGGTTACGGTAAAGGGCTGGGTGCGCACAAGGCGCGACTCCAGGGCCGGCATCTCGTTTGTCCACCTGTCGGACGGGTCGTGTTTCAACCCGTTGCAGGTCGTCGCGCCGAACACGCTGCCGAATTACGAAAGCGAGGTCCTGCACCTGACCGCCGGCGTTGCGGTCGAGGCGACCGGCGCGATCGTGCCGTCGCCAGCCAGGGGGCAGCCCTTCGAGATGCAGGCGAGCGTGATCCGGGTGGTCGGCTGGATCGACGACCCCGACACCTACCCGATACAGCCGAAGCCGCACACGCTCGAATTCCTGCGCGAGGTCGCGCATCTGCGTCCGCGCACCAATGTGATCGGCGCGGCGACTCGGGTTCGCCATACGCTGGCGCAGGCGATCCACCGGTTTTTTGACGAGAACGGGTTTTTCTGGGTCAACACGCCGATCATCACCGCCTCGGATGCCGAGGGAGCCGGGGCGCTGTTCCGGGTCTCGACCCTGGATCTCGCCAACCTGCCGCGCACGCCGTCGGGCGATGTGGATTTCTCGCAGGATTTTTTCGGCCGCGAGGCGTTTCTGACAGTTTCGGGACAGCTCAATGTCGAGGCCTACTGTCTGGCGCTGACCAGGGTCTATACGTTCGGCCCGACCTTCCGCGCGGAAAACTCGAATACCAGCCGGCATCTCGCTGAGTTCTGGATGATCGAGCCGGAGATCGCCTTCGCTGATCTGTCGGACAACGCGACCCTTGCGGAACGGCTGTTGAAGCACGCCTTTGCGACATTGCTCGACAAGAGCGCCGAGGACCTTGCGTTTTTCGACGAGCGGATCGAGAAGGGGATCGTCGCAAAGCTCGAAGGGATCGTCGGCTCGGAATTCGTGCGCATGGATTACGGCGAGGCGGTCGCGATCCTGGAACGCGCCAAGGGGCAGAAATTCGAGTTCCCGGTCCATTGGGGCGTCGATCTGCAATCCGAGCACGAGCGCTACCTGACCGAGAAGCACGCCAAAAAGCCGGTCGTCGTCATGAATTACCCGAAGGACATCAAGGCCTTCTACATGCGGGTCAATGATGACGGGCGCACCGTCGCGGCGATGGATGTGCTGGCCCCCGGCATCGGCGAGATCATCGGGGGCAGCCAGCGCGAGGAACGGCTGGAGGTACTCGACCAGCGCATGGCGGAGCGCAGCATCGACAGGGAGCATTACGGCTGGTATCGCGATCTGCGCCGCTACGGCACCGTGCCGCATGCCGGGTTCGGCCTCGGCTTCGAGCGCACGATCGCCTATGTCACCGGCCTGGCGAATGTGCGCGACGCGATCCCGTTCCCCCGGACACCGGGCAACGCGCGGTTCTGACGCGCTGGTGTCGATCCTGGCTCAGGACCGCCGGCGTCCCGCCGGCTTGCCGGCCAGAGGCCGGCGGTCCTGATGAGGCAAAATTTTTACTTTCTGTTCAGTAATGCGTGACCCAGGGGCTGTTCAGCGCCTCCTCGATGCGGCGGTGGCGGGTCCGGATCACATCGGCCGGCACGGCGCCGACAAAGGCGTAGAACGTCCTGGTCCGGATTGCGTCAACGACGCGCTCGCCGACCCGCTTCGGGTCGAGACCGATTGTCGCCAAGCGTTCGGCCAGAACCCGCTCGTCGTTGGCCCGCGTCTTCGGGCCGCCCATGTGCTCGGGGCGGTTGCGGGCGCCGCGTGCGATATTGGTGTTGATCGGTCCGGGACACAGCACCGAGACGCCGATATTGGTGCCGTCCAGCTCGTGCTCCAACGCCTCGGACAGTGACAAAGCGGCGTATTTCGACATCGAATACGGCCCCTGGTCGGTGCCGCGACGGTTCTGGAAGCCGGCCACCGAGGCGGTGTTGACGACGTGCCCCTCCTCGCCGTGCTTCAGGATCGCCGGGACAAAGTGGCGGATACCGTGGATGATCCCCCAGACATTGACGCCGAGCACGAATTCCCAATCCTCGGGGGGCACGTCGGTCATCCGGGTGCCGTGCATCGGTACACCGGCGTTGTTGCAGGCGATGTGCAATTTGCCGAAGTTTTGCTCGGCTTCGGCCAGCGCATCGAGCACGGATTGCTCCTGCGTCACATCGATGCGCACCGGCATCACCCGCTTGTTGGTGCCGGACAGCGTGTGCGCGGCCTGTTCGATCGCGTCCTTCTGGATATCCGCCATCACCACATTCGCGCCGGCCTCGGCCAGCGCGGTCGCGATGCCGAGACCGATGCCCGAGGCGGCGCCGGTAACGATCGCGGTTTTTCCCGATATGTCCTGCATCGACGTGTGTTCCGCTTCTGGGGCAAGCTCAATCCAATGGCGGGCGGCGCTCCGGCTGGGTCTGCTCGAAGGCGCGGGCGGCGCGCAGCACCCGGTCCTCGGCGTAGAGCGGTCCGACGATCTGCAACCCGATCGGCAATCCGGCGCGGGTCAGCCCGCAGGGAATGCTCGCGGCCGGCTGGCGCGTCATGTTGAACGGATAGCTGAACGGCGACCAGTCGATCCACATGTCTTCGGTGGCCGGATCGTTCAGATCCTGGCCGACCGGCAATGCCGGAACCGGCATCATCGGCGTCAGAAGCAGGTCGTATTGCTGGTGGAATTCCGCCATCCGCGCGCCCAGCGCGGTGCGCGCCAGATCGGCGCCGACATACTCGGCGGCGCTGATGCGCTCGCCGCGCGCCGCGATGTCGATCAGCCCCGGATCGGCGAGACGGCGCTTCTCCTGCGGGAAACCGGCCATGACCCGCGCGGTGCCCGCCGCCCACAGGGTCAGCAGCGCTTGGCGCGGCGAGTCGAAGACCGGGTCGATCTGTTCGACATGCGCCCCCAACTCCTCGAAGCGGCGCGCCGCCTCGGCAACGCAGGCGGCGATCTCGGGATCGACCCTGGCGCAGCCGAGATCGGGGCTGTAGCCCAACCGCCAACCGCGCACCCCTTCGTCGATGCCGTCGAGATACATCCGCCGCTCGGGCGGCAGCGAATACGGGTCGCGGCAGTCGGGCCGCGCCAGCATGTTCAGCATCAGCGCCGCGTCGCGCACGCTGCGTGTCATCGGTCCGACATTCGACAGCAAGCCCATAGGCGAGGCCGGATGCGCCGGCACCCGCCCGAATGTCGCCTTGATGCCGAAAATGCCGGTGAAGGCCGACGGGATGCGGATCGAGCCGGCCCCGTCGCTGCCGACATGCAGCGGCGCGATACCGGCGGCGCAGGCGGCGGCAGCCCCGGCGCTGCTGCCGCCCGGTGTGCGGTCGAGGTCCCACGGGTTGCGGGTGATGCCGGTCAGCGGCGAGTCGCCGATCGCCTTCCAGCCGAATTCCGGGGTCGTGGTCTTGCCGAGGATCACCGCCCCGGCCTCGCGCAGCCGCGCCACTGCCGGCCCGTCCTCGGTGTCGGGGATCGGATCGATCATCCGCGAGCCGCGGCGGGTGGCAAACCCGCGCATCAGCACGAGATCCTTGATCGTCACCGGCACCCCATCGAGCGGTCCGAGCGGCGCCCCGTCGCGCCACCGCCGCTCGGCTTCCCGCGCCGCTTGCAGCGCGCCGTCGCGGTCGATCACGCAGAACGCGTTGAGCTTCGGCTGCAACGCCTCGGCTCGGGCCAGCAGCGCCTCGGCGGCCTCGACCGGCGACAGCGTCTGCGTGCGATACAGCTCGACCAGGTCGAGCGCCGAGGCAAAGGCGATATCCGATGCGCTCGTCATGCTCCCTCCGTGACAGCGACGGCGGACTATCGCAGCAATCGATACGGCCCGGCAACACAGCCGCGTTGCTACGCCGGGCCGCTGACCCCGGCCTCGGCAAAGGTGGCCATATCGGTGTGGCAGGCGGCGGCGGCCTTCAGCAGCATCAGGGCGAGCGTCGCGCCGGAAGCCTCGCCGAGCCGCATGTCGAGATCGAGCAGCGGGCGCATACCGAGCCGGTCGAGCAGGCGGCGATGGCCCGGTTCGGCCGAGACGTGGCCGGCGACGCAGTGGTCGAGCGCGCGCGGATCGGCGGCGTAAAGCACCGCCGCGGCCGCCGCCGCCGAGAACCCGTCGAGCACGACCGGGACGCGGCCCATGCGCGCCGCGAGGATCGCCCCGACCATCGCGGCGAATTCGAGCCCGCCGAGCCGGCGCAGGATATCGAACGGGTCGCCGGCCTCCTTCCGATGCCGCGCGGCGGAGGCCGCCACGGCCGCGCGCTTCCGGTCGAGGGCGGCGCCGGTGACCCCGGTTCCGGGACCGGTCCAGTCCGACGCCGCGCCGCCGAGCAGCGCAAGGCACAGCGCCGCCGCGACAGTGGTGTTGCCGATCCCCATCTCGCCGACCGCGAGCGCGTCGATCCCCGGCTCGACCGCCATCATCCCGTAGGCGATCGCGCGGGCGCATTCCTCCTCGCTCATCGCCGGCTCCTCGACGATATCGGCGGTCGGCGTGCCGAGGTTCATTTCATAGACGCGCAGATCGGCATCGAGCAGGCGGCAGAGCTGGTTTACGGCGGCCCCGCCGGCGATGAAGTTCTGCACCATCTGTGCCGTCACCTCGGACGGATAGGCTGAGACGCCGCGCGCGGCGACGCCGTGATTGCCGGCGAATACGACCGTGCGCGGGTGATGCAGCGAGGGCGGATGGCGTCCCTGCCAAGTCGCGAGCCACCCTGCCAGCTCCTCAAGGCGGCCGAGCGCGCCGGCCGGCTTGGTCAACCGGCGCTCGCGCAGCGCCGCGGCGCTGCCGGCTTCGAGGTCCGGACCGGGGAGATGAGCGATCAGCCCGCGGATTTCGTCAAGACGCGGCGGCTCGGGATCCGGCATCGCGTGTCGCCCGGTCTCAGCGCGTTGCGGCGGAGCGTTGCAGCATTTGCACAACCGCCGGCCGGCGACCTTCCTGCGCCCAGCTGACGGCGTCGCGGCCGGTAAAATCGGTTTTGCGGGCGTCGGCTCCCTTCGCGAGCATCGCCTTCACGAGGACGGCATTGCCGTGCCGCGCGGCGATCATCAGCGGCGTCATGCCGTTCCTGTTTTCGCTGTCGAGATTGGTGCCGACCTCGATCAGCAGCTCCGCCATCTCGATATGGTTGCGATCGACCGCGGCGTGCAGCGCGGTGTTGCCGAGCCTGTCCTTCAGGTTCACGTTGGCGCCCGCCTTGATCAGGATCGCCGCGATTTGCAGATTGCCGTTTGTCGCGGCGATGTGAAGACCGGTGCGGCCGGTGTCATCGAGATTGTTCACCTTGTAGCTATCGCCCGCAACGAGCCGGGCAACGGTTGCCGCGTCATTCGCCGCGGCGGCGCGGGCCACGTTGTTGTAATAGGCGCCGAACAGGTCCAAATCGGCGCGCGCGCTTGTCCCGAGAGCGAGCAGCGCAATCGCCGCGCCGGCCAGATGGCGGGCATAACGAACGTTCATGGCATTCTCCCCTCTTGTTGTCGCCGGTCAAAATCGGCGAGCCAGTCGAGCGCCGCCTCGACGGAATCGACCGCCTCTCCCGGTTCGCGCGGCGGCCGTCGTATCATGATAACCGGAAGACCCGCCTCGCGTGCCGCAACCAGTTTTGCCTCGGTGGCCGCACCGCCGCTGGCCTTGCATACGAGTACATCGATCTGGTGATGGCGGAGCAACTGCCGTTCGTATTCCAGGTTGAACGGCCCGCGCCCGCAAACGATATGACATCGCCGCAACGGCAGTGCCTCGTGCGGCGGATCGATCAGCCGCACGATAAAACGCATGTCGCCCGCCTGCGCGAAGGCGGCGAGGGTCCGAGCGCCGATGGTCAGCAGCGCGCAGCGACCGATCCTTCCGACCAGCAACGCGGCGGCTTCGATGTTGTCGACCTCGATCCAGCGGTCGAGCGGGTGGCGTTTCCATCGCGGGCGTAGCAGCAGCAGCCGCTTTACGCCGGCGCGCTCGGCAGCGAGGCGAGCGGCGCGCGAGATTTCGGCGGCAAACGGGTGCGTCGCATCAATCAGCCGGTTGATGCGCTGTTCGATCAGATAGGTGCCGAGCCCGGCGGGGCCGCCGAAACTTCCAATCCGCACATTGCCGGCAATCGGGCCGGGGTTGCGGGTGCGGCCGGCGAGCGCCGTCGTCACCTCGATCGCATCGCCGAACCGGGCGAGGGCGGCGCGCGCCAGCGAAGCGGCCTCTCCCGTGCCTCCCAGGATCAACAGGCGGCGCGCCGTCATGCGGCGATCTCGCCGGGGCCAGGCACCCCAGGGCCAGGCACCCCAGGGCCAGGCACCCCAGGGCCAAGCACCCCGACACGCGCGAGAAACGCGCCGGCGCGATCAACGATTGCGACCTCGATCGCGGTATCGCCGCTGAGCGTCGCCAGCGCGACCTCGCGCGCCCGGCGGGCGACGTGTTCGGCCAGGAACGGGCCGAGCGGGCCGGCGAGGTCGAGGATTTCGCCGGCGCTGTCGCGGCGCGAGGCGGCGGCCACCATATCCGGCGCGCCTCCGGCGTCGGCCAGCAGGGCGGCGAGCATTGCCGGGTCGATGCGGCTGCGGCTCGAATGCAGATCGAGATGACCGGCGGCCAGCTTGGCCAGCTTGGCAAACCCGCCAGCCAAGGTCAGGCGCGGCACCGGATGCGAGCGCAGATACTTGAGCGTGCCGCCGACAAAGTCGCCCATATCGATCAGCGCCGGCTCCGGCAGACCGTACAGGCGCTGCACCGCCTTCTCGGATGTCGTTCCGGTCGCGGCCACGATATGGCCGAGTCCGGCGGCGCGGGCCACGTCGATCCCACGATGGATCGCGTGAATCCACGACGCGCACGAATACGGCACGACAATGCCGGTCGTGCCCAGCACCGACAACCCGCCAATGATGCCAAGCCGCCGGTTCATCGTCTTTTCCGCGAGACGCTCGCCGTCCGGGATCGCGATCGTGACGGTCACATCGGGCGGCGGCGCCCCGTTCGCCTCCGCGACCTCGTCGAGCTGTCCGCGGATTATCGCGCGCGGCGCCGGATTTATCGCCGGTTCGCCGACCGCGAGAGGCAGGCCGGGCCGTGTCACCGTGCCGACCCCGACGCCGGCGCGAAAGCAGATGCCGCTTCCGGACGCCGCCCAGGTCAGCTCGGCGACGATCAGCGCGCCGTGCGTCACGTCGGGGTCGTCGCCGGCGTCCTTGACGATGCCGGCGCTGGCGCATCCATCCGCCCGCTCGGCGAGCGCCAGCGGAAAGCGCGGCGTCTGTCCGCCGGGCAGGCGGATCGTCACGGGATCGGGGAAACGGCCGGTCAGCAACGCCGCGAACGCGGCGCGCGCTGCGGCGGCCGCGCAAGCCCCGGTCGTCCAGCCGCGCCGCAACGGCGCCGTCCGATCGCTTGCCATCGCGCCATGTTAAATGAAGACGGTGGCGGAGCTTAATACTTTCCGCTCTTGAACAATCGACAGGACGGGTTGAGCGCGGCAAACCCCTCAACGCGCGCTCATGTTCCCGGCGGCCTGACGGGCACCGTCCTCTCCGCCGTTCCCCTGTTCGTTTGGAAGTATCGGCCGGGTTACAGCCTCTGAAACCGCGCGCGTGCGCCGCGTTCGATGCCGGCGGCGATCAGACGGTCGATGTTGAGGCGGTGCCGTATCAATTCGAGGACCCGCAACTCCTCCTGTGCCGCATCGCCGTCGACGGCCGCGACGTCGCAGGCGAGCGCATAGGCGGTCTCGCGCAGATTGGCGGACAGGACCTGTTTGATCTCGGCGAAGGCTTCCTCAAGACCGTCCTCGCGGCTCAGCAGCTGCGAGCAGGCTTCGAGCACGCGCGGCAGGCTGTCGCGGTCGAAGTCGCGGAATACCGGCAGGTGTCCGACGATCGCGCCGATGATCGCCAGTTCGGCGTCGGTCATGTTGCTGTCCGCCGCCGACACGATCACCATCGTGTAGATCAGCGCGCCATGGGGGTCGAGCATCGCCGCTCCTCTCTTTCGCCTTCGCGGGCCTGTGATGCTGCGGCGCACAAACAGCAGCCCGCAGCCTCTGTCAACCCATGCTGTCAACACCCGATACAATGACCCCGCCGGTGGCGGCCAATCGCCGCACTCACCGCGAGCCGGCCAGGAAACGCGCGGTTTCATCAACCGCCTCGACCAGCCCGAGACGCCGGACCGGCACGCCCGGCGGAAACGCCGACAAAAGGCGCGACGGCAAGGCGCGGTCGAGGATCGCAAAGACGCCGCGATCGTCGGCACGGCGCACCAGCCTGCCGTAAGCCTGCCGCAGCCGTAGGCGGGTGATGCGATCGTCGTATTGCGCGCCGCCGAATACCGGTTTGCGGGCGCGGTGCAGGATGTCGGGGCGCGGCCACGGCACCCGGTCGAAGACGATCAGCCGCAGCGAGCGGCCGGGAACATCCACCCCGTCGCGCACTGCATCGGTGCCGAGCAGGCAAGAATCCTCCTCGGCGCGAAAGATATCGACGAGCGTCGCGGTCGACATCGCATCGACATGCTGCGCCAACAGCAGAAGCCCGTCGGCTTCGAGAACCGGCGCGATCCGCTCGTGCACGGCGCATAGCCGCGCGATCGCCGTGAACAGTCCGAGCGCGCCGCCCTGGGCGGCCCGCATCAGCGCGGCAAAGGCGGCGGCGACCTGGCCGATATCGTCGCGCGGAATATCGTTGACGATAAACACGCGGGTCTGCGCCGGATAGTCGAACGGTGAGGGCAGGCGCGTTGCCGTCGGGTTCTCCGGGAGGTGCCGCAGCCCGGTCGCGGCCTCGGCCGCCCGCCAGGCGAGTTCCGGCTCGCCTTCGCCGTCGGTCAGCGTCGCCGAAGTGACGAGCAATCCGTGCGCCGGTTTCGCGACAAGTGCCGCGAACGGGATTCCGGGATCGATCCAATTGCGGTTGACCGCGATATCGGTCTCGGCCCCGTCGGATCGCTCGATCGCCAGCCATTCGACGGTCTCCGGCCGCGGCTTCTCGCCCAGATCGCGCAACAGCGCGCTCCAGCCGGCGAGCTGTACGAAGGCGCGGCGTTCGATACCGCGCACGACCGCATCGAGGCGCTGGCGCGTCGGCGCGTCGGGCGGGTTCTCCGCGTCTTCGAGCCGGCGCCGCAGGCGCTCGGCCAGACGCCGCAGCGCCGCCGACAGGCGGTCGAACCCGGCGGCGAGACGTGCGGCGGCATCGGTCAGCCCCGCGATCGGCGGCCGCGCCTCGACCTCGATCCGATACGCCGCGTCGCCGGCCGAGGCTCGCGCCAGAACCTGATGCCGGGCGATCGCCAGAAACGCCTCGAAGCCGGGCAGCGGTCTGTCCTCGATAAGGCGCTGGTGCCAGAAATCGGCCGGCAGGATGCGGGCGGCGACCAGCGCCTCGATCAGCGCCGCTTCGGCCTCCACGTCGGTCTCGACGAGATCGCCGATGCGGTGCCGCAGACCGCGGGCGCGCGAGCTTCCGGCTTCGGCGCCGAGCAGCCAGCGCCGCAATTCGCGCCCCTCGCGCCCGGACAGGCGCACCGAAAACGCGGCATCGGCGGCATCGAGCAGGTGATGGCCCTCGTCAAAGACATAGCGGGTCGGCAAGGCCGCGTCGTCGATCCCGCCGAGCGCCGCCTGCGCCATGACAAGGGCGTGGTTGGCAACAACGAGGCGCGCATGCCGGGCGGCGCGCACATTCTTTTCGATAAAGCAGCGGCGGAAATGCGGGCAGGCGGAATGAATGCACTCGCCGCGTCGGTCGGCCAGCGAATTGACCCGGGGACGCCCGATCAGCTCGATGAGCCAGCCCGGGAGGTCGCCGGCGGCGAGATCGCCGGAGACGGTCGCCGTCGCCCAGCGCGCGATCAGCACCAGCATCGCCGCCGATTGTCCGACCCGCCCCGACGACACGCGTACGGCGTCCTCGTAATTCAGCAGGCACAGGAAGTTCTCGCGCCCCTTGCGGATCACGACACGGCGACGTTTGTCCGCCGGGTCCGGGTAGAGCCGGTCGAGTTCGGCGTCGATCTGGCTTTGCAGGTTGCGGGTATAGGTGGACAGCCATACCGCGCCCTGGTTCTTTTCGGCCCACAGGCTGGCCGGCGCGACATAGCCGAGGGTTTTCCCGACACCGGTCCCGGCCTCGGCGAGCACCGCGCGCGGCGTGTCGGGATGCTCGCGGGGGCCGAAGGCGGCGGCGGCGGCGGCAGCGTAATCGGCCTGCTGCGGTCGCGCTTCGGCGCCGGAGCCGAGCAATAAAGCAAGGCGTCGCCGTGCTTCGTCCGGCGAAACCGGATCGTTGCCGGGCGGGGGCGGCGGGGCGCGCTCTTGCCACTCGGCCAGGCTCTGCCAGACGCGCAGCCCTGCTGACCGGCGCGAAGTGGCCGGTTCGGCGGGCGGCAATGCGGCGAGCACGGCCGGACCCCAGCCCCAGCCGGCGCGCTCGGCGATCTCGGCCAGGGCGCGGCTCTCGACATCGCCGTCTTCCCGCAATTCCCGCAGCAGCGCGCGGACGGCGTCAATCAGCGCCATGCAGGCATCCGCCATTGTCCGGGGCGGCGGCAGGCCGAGCGCGGCGGCGAGACCGCGCGGTGTCGGGACGCAGAACCGCCCCGGCCGCACAAAGGCGAACAGTTCGAGCACGTCGAGCGCCGCGAACCCGGCGAGGTCGAGCCGCCGCGCGACGGCCCGCGCATGGCAGACGATCGGGGTCGCGCCGCCACCTCGATGGCCGCCCTGGGGATCGAGCCGGGCGCGCGCCTCTCCCTGCGACAGCGCCTCGATCTCGCCCTCGGCGGACAGCCACATGATCTCGCGAAACCCGGCGACCAGCGCCGGCGCGCGCGGCATCAGCACGCGGGCAGGGGTCGGTTCCGTCAACACAGGGTCTCGCGCGTCTCGGGCATCCGGCTTCGCCGGGATTGCCGATTAGGGTAACCTCGTCGCATGAGCGAGGTCATCTATCACATATGCCCGGCCGAAATGTGGGCCGCCGCGCTTGCCGCCGGAGGCTATGACGGAACTGGGGACGACCGGCGCGACGGCTTCATCCATTTCTCGACCGCCGCGCAGCTGCGCGAGCGCGCGTGGCGGCACCGCGCCGGACAGGAAGGGCTGGTGCTCGTCGCGGTCGAGACCGCCCGGCTCGGCGATCGGCTGCGCTGGGAACCCGCGCGCGGCGGGGCGTTGTTCCCGCATCTATACGGCAAGCTGTCGCCGGACGAGGCGCTTGAGGTTGTACCGCTGCCGCTCGGCCCCGACGGCGAGCACGTGTTCCCGCCGTTGCGCGACTGAACGATGCGGGGTCAGCGGATCGGGTCGAGGACGACGACCGGGATTTCGCGCTCGGTTTTCTTCTGGTAGTCGGCGTAGGGGGGCCAGAATTTCAGCGCCTCCTCCCACAGCCGGGCGCGCTCCGGACCGGTCGCGGTGCGGGCGCGCGCCTTGAGCTTTGTGGTGCCGACCTGCACCTCGACTTCCGGGTTGGCGAGGAGGTTGCGATACCAGCCCGGATGCGCCGGCGCGCCGCCTTTCGAGGCGACGACAAAATAGCCGTCGCCGGTATTGCCGTAGAACAGCGGGAAGATGAATTTCTCTCCCGATCTGCGGCCTGATGTCGTCAGCAGCAGCGACGGGACCGTGATTTCCGGCCGGCCCGGCTGGGTCATTTTGTACAGATGCCCATCGGCGCCGCCGCTCGACAGGTAGCGGTTGGCGTGCTCGATCATCCAGTCGGGAAGGTTGGGGGCGAGCTTGGCGTCTGCCATGTCCGAACTCCTCTGAAAGCAGGCGGATGGCGGAGAGATGGGTGGGACCGGCGTCGCTTGCGACAACTCCCTCTCCGCCCCGTCATTGATCCATGGGGTGGAGGAGGCCGGGTGAGGCAGGTGGTTCCAGAGGACGGCCGGCATGCCGGCGAGACGCCGGCGGTCCGATCCGGTGCACCTCGCATCCCCTTGCGCAGGGCGAAGAAAGGATGTGGGACGGCCCCGATCTCCCAGGCCTAATCGCGAAAGCGCGTGCGCAGCGCGTCCCATTCGTCGGCGCCCCAGAGCTGGAATGTCTCGCGCACCGTCATCTCGCGCACCGGCTTGGGATGGCGGCGGGTCGCGGCCAGTTCGGCGAGCGTCTTTTCGCAGATGCCGACCACGTTCTTGATCAGCAGGCCGGGCACGATCGCCAGCTTGTAGCCCATCCGCTCGGCCTCGGCGAGGTCGATCTCCGGGGTTTTCCCGCCGTAAACGACGTTCAGGAGGCACGGTCCGCGCACCAGCTTTGGCACGCGGGCGACCTCTTCCAAGGTCTGCGGCGCTTCGACAAAGACCATGTCGGCGCCGGCCTCGATCGCGTCGTTGGCGCGCCCGATCGCCTCGTCGAACCCGGCGACGGCGCGTGCGTCGGTGCGCGCGATCACGGTGAAGTCGCGGCAGCGGCGCGCGGCAGCGGCGGCGCGGATTTTGGCCAGCCAGTCGGCCCGCTTCACGATCTCCTTGTCGTCGAGATGGCCGCATTTCTTCGGAAAGCCCTGGTCCTCGATATGGATGCCGGCGACCCCGGCAGCCTCGTATTCGCGCACCGTGCGCACGACGTTCAGCTCGTTGCCGTAGCCGGTATCGGCGTCGGCGATCACCGGCACGCCGACCGCGGTGGCGATGCGGCGGGCGTTGTCCACCATCTCGGTCATCGTAACGAGACCAAAATCGGGATAGCCCAAGGTCGCGGCGGTGCCGGCGCCGGTCATGTACACCACGTCGTAGCCGGCGCGTTCGATCAGCCGCGCGGTGATGCAGTCATAGGCGCCGGGCGCCACGACCATGCCGTCGCGCCGCAGCAATTCGCGAAACCGTGCCGCCTCGGTCATTTTCGCCTCCGCCCAACAGATTCAATCGGGCAAAGCTAGGCCCGTCGGTTCCCGCGGTCCAGCGGCGCGATGGTTTCTACTTGTACAATGTGATTTGCACCTTCTAAATCATAACCCCAATCGGGGGAGAGGCCATGGCGGTCGCGGGCGAGGGGATTGTCGTCGCGCCGCGCCCCCACGGATCACGTCCGTGGGCAGAAGGCCCACGTTTCAGTCCGATCGCCGCGCTTGCCGCCGCGCTGAATGCCGAAGGCGAACGCCGGGTCCATTGGCTGCCGGTTTTTCTCGGCGCCGGCATCGCGGCTTATTTCGCGCTGACCGTCGAGCCGCCCTGGTGGGTCGGTCTCGCCGCGACCGGTGCCGCCGTGGCGCTCGTGGCGGCGCTGCGCCGGGTCCCGGTCGCGCGCGCGATTGCAATCGTGCTCGCGTTCGTGGCCGCCGGCTTCGCGCTGATCCAGTTCGCGGCTTGGCAGAACGGCACGAAGATGCTCGACCGCCGGCTCGGTTCGGTCGCGCTGACCGGGCGGGTCGTCGATGTCGATCAGCTCGATCGCGGCTGGCGGGTCGTAATCGTCCCGGACCCTCTGCCGGGTCTGGCACAAGAGGAGCAGCCGAAGCGCATCCGCGTCCGCATCCCGCCGAAGAGCGATGCGGTGCAGCCCGGCGATCGGATCGGCATGCGCGCCCGGCTGTATCCGCCGCCGGCGCAGGTTGTGCCAGGCGGGTGGGACCTTCAGCGGGCGCTGTTTTTCGCCGGCATCGGGGCGGTCGGCTACAGCTTTGGCCCGGCCCGCCTGGTCGCGGAGTCGAACGAGGTGCGCGGCTGGAACTGGCGGGAATGGCTGCTGCGCCTGCGCAACGACGTAACGAACCGCATCACGTCCGTGCTGCCCGGTTCGAGCGGCGGCATCGCCGCGGCGCTGATCACCGGCAAGCGCGGCGCGATCTCGGAGGAGGTGAACGAGGCGTTCCGCGATTCCGGGCTGGCGCATCTGCTGGCGATCTCCGGGATGAACCTGGCGCTGGTCGGCGGCATCGTTTTTCTGGCGGCGAGGGCTGCGATGGCGCTCGTTCCATGGGTCGCGCTGCGCTTCCCGATCAAGAAGATCGCGGCGGTCTCCGCGCTTGTCGTGATGTTTCTGTACCTGATGATCTCGGGCGCCTCGGTTCCGACTGTGCGCTCGTTCGTCATGAACGGCATCGTATTCGCCGCCGTGCTGATCGACCGGCTGCGCATCTCGATGCGGATCTGCGCGCTTGCGGCGATGCTGGTTCTTGTCGTCGACCCCGAAAGCCTGATCGGGGTCAGCTTTCAGATGTCCTTCGGCGCCGTCGTGGCGCTGATCGCCGCCTATGAAAAATGGGGAGCCCGGCTTGCCGTCCTGTTCCGCAGCGGCTCGGCGGGGTGGCGCTGTCTCGGCTATGTCGGCGCGGTCGCGGCGACGACGGCGATCGCGACATGCGGCACCGAGCCATTCGCGATTCACCATTTTCACCGCCTCGTGCTTTATTCGCCGCTGGCGAATGTGCTCGCCGCGCCGCTCAACGGTTTGTTGATCATGCCGTTCGGGTTGCTTGCCTGCGTGCTGATGCCGTTCGGTCTCGAACATATCGGTCTCGTGCCGATGGGCTGGGGTATCGACGCGACAACCTGGATCGCACAATGGGTTGCCGGGCTGCCAGGCAATCTGTGGCCGACACCGCGCCTGCCGATGTACGGGCTGGTGCTGATCGTGCTCGGCGGGTTGTGGCTGTGCCTGTGGCACGGGCGCTGGCGAGTCTGGGGCCTCGCCGGAATGGCCGCCGGGTTCGCCACGATACTGCTGACCCCCCCGCCCGATATCGTGCTCGCCGATTTCGGCCGGCTGCTGGCGGCGCGGACGGCGGACGGCGATTACCATGTTGCCCCTGGTGCCGAAAAGCTGACGCGCTCGTTCCTGATGCGCGAGACGGCGGCGGGTCTGCGTTCCTGGCCGGAGGTCGGGGCGGGAGAGGGGGGTGCGCTGCAATGCCCGAGCGAGGGACGCTGCTTTTACACGGCCCGCGGCCGTCGGGTGGCGCTGGTGACGAGCGAGTCCGGGCTGCCGATCGCCTGCGGCACGGTCGATGCGATCGTCGCGCAGGTACCGGCCGGGTTCGCCTGCCGGTCGCTGATCCCGACCGTGGACCGGATCGACAACTGGCGGCACGGCGCGTTCGCACTGTGGCTCGGGCCGGACGGCATCGCGGTCGAGAGCGCGAATTTGAGCCGCGGCGATCGTCCCTGGGTGCCGCAGCCGGTCTCGGCCCGGGAGCGCGCCCGCCGTGCCAAGCCGGATGCGTCGCGGGAGGAGACGACGCCGGCGGACCCGTCTGGGGAGATGTAATAACGCTCCGTTTCGCGACTCGCCCCCTCACCCCTTCCCTCCCCCCATGGGGGGAGGGAAGGGGTGAGGGGGCTTTGATGGACGGCGGATAAATCCCTCTCCCGCACTGCGGGAGAGGGAGGGGCCCGGCGCGCAGCGCTGGGAGGATGAGGGTGCCCCTTGTCGTTTGGTCCGATACGCGCCGACCGATGCGCGATTGACAGCGGCTGGCGGCAGGGTCGAACATCGGCACCCGCCCGATACGCGAAAGGCCGCTCGCGATGGAGATGCAGGATCGTGCCGTAATCGTCACCGGCGGCGCCTCGGGGATCGGCAGGGCGACCGCCCTGCTGCTGGCGCGCGAAGGGGCGCGGGTATTCGTCGGCGACATCGACGAGAATGGCGGTCAGGCGATGGCGGCGCAGGCCGCCGGCGAGAGGCTCGCGGTCGAATTCCTGCCGCTCGACCTGACAAAAACCGCCTCGATCGAGGCCTTCACAGCGGCGGTGCACGCGCGGGTCGAGCGGCTCGACGGGCTGGTCAACGCCGCCGGCTGGGACCGCATCCAGCCCTTCATGGAAAATCCGCCCGAGATGTGGGACCGGCTGATCGCGATCAATCTTCTGGGAGCCATAAGGTTGACCCGTCTGGTCCTGCCGCCGATGATCGAGGCGCGCGCCGGCAAGATCGTCAACATATCGAGCGACGCCGGGCGGGTCGGCAGCACCGGCGAGACCGTCTACGCCGCCGCCAAAGGCGGGCTGATCGCGTTTGCAAAATCGCTGGCACGCGAGATGGCGCGCTACCGGATAAACGTCAATTGCGTGTGTCCGGGCCCGACCGACACGCCGCTGTTCCAGGCACAGCCGGAACGCATGCGCGAGGCGCTGACCCGGGCGATCCCGTTCCGCCGCATCGCCCAGCCGGAGGAGATCGCCGAGGCGGTGATGTTCTTTCTGGGCCGGCGCACCGATTATGTGACCGGTCAGGTGCTGAGCGTCAGCGGCGGCTTGACGATGGTGGATTGAGCGGCCCCCACGAACAGGGAGCAGAAAGATGCGCGGTACTGTTTTTGCCAGCCTCGTCATTGCCGGGTGGATCGCCGCCGCGGCTTCTCCTGTTTCAGCGCAACGGGCCGGGACCGAAAGCGCCGCGCAGAATGTGCGCGAAAGCCAGCAATACGAGCAGCTCGTGTGCAGCAATCCGGCCTTTCGCGAAAGACGGATGCGCGAGGAGTGCGGGCCGATTACCGACCCGCAGCTGCGCCAGAGCTGTCTCGCCTCGTTCAATTGCGGCCCCGGCGGTCCGGCCGGGCAGAACTGGCGCGGCGCACCGGCCTCCGAACGGATGCGCTAAACCGAGGCGAACAGAGGAGCGAGCAGCGATGGCTAATCCCGCCCCCGGCTATGCGAAAAAACCCGAGCACCGCGTCGATCTGCTGCCCGAGACAAGGCGGGTGCGCGTCGTCTTCAACGGCGCCGTGATCGCCGACAGTACCGCGACGCTGCGCTGCGAGGAGACCGGGCACGAGCCGGTCCACTACATCCCGGAAAAGGATGTGCAGCTCGATCTGCTGCGCCCGACCGACCACAAGACCTACTGTCCGTTCAAGGGCGACTGCTCGTACTGGACGATCGCGGTCGAGGGGCCGGACGGCGGCAGGGAGGCGGTCAACGCCGTCTGGGGATACCGCTCGCCCTATGACGAGGCGGCGGGGATGAAGGGGCATTACGCGTTCTATAAAACCCGCGTCGATGCGATCGAGGTGCAGTGACATGCCAGAGGCGGTGCAGACCGGGCCGATGCAGAACTGGATCGTCCGCAAGCCGGTCGGGGTTTCGCGCGGCGGCATTGTCGCGGCGCAGAACGGGGTCGCGGCGCGCATCGGCGCCGAAATTCTGGCGTCCGGCGGCAGTGCTGTCGATGCGGTGGTCGCGACGGCCTTCGCGTTGGCGGTGCGCGAACCGTGGAACAGCGGTCTCGGCGGCATCGGCTTTATGGTCGTGACGCCGCCCGGCGGCGGGCGCGCGGAAGTCGTCGATTTCGGTCCGATCGCTCCGGTGGAACTCGACCCGGCCGCGTATAAGCTGACCGGCGAGACTGCGACCGAGCTGTTCACCTGGTCGCGCGTCGAGGGCGACCGCAACATGCACGGACCGCTGTCGGTGGCGGTCCCGAGCGCGGTGCGCGGCTACGCCGCCGCGGTCGAGCGCTTCGGACGGACGCCGTGGCGCGATCTGGTCGCTCCGGCGATGGCGCTGGCGCGGCAGGGATTGCCGGTCGATTGGTGGGTGACACTGAAGACCGCCGCGGCGGCCGAGGATCTGCGCCGCTACGACGAGAGCCGGCTTGTCTGGCTGCCCGACGATCTGCCGCCGGTGTCGCCGCCCAACGGCGAGGCGCCGCCGCTGATGCTGGGACGGCTCGGCGATACGCTGGCGCGGCTCGCCGAACAGGGTCCGGAGGATTTCTACAACGGCGAGATCGGGCAGGCGATCGCGGCCGACATAAGCGACGCCGGCGGTGTTCTGTCGGCCCAGGACCTCGCACGATGCCGGGCGCGTCTCGTACCGTCGCTCGAAATCCCGTATCGCGGCTATGCGCTGCACGCGGCGCGCGGGCTGACCGCCGCGCCGACCCTTGCCGACGTGCTCGACCGGATGTCGAGCAGGCGCTTCCAGCAGGCGCCGGACGCGGTCTATTTCGAGACACTGATCGACGCGCTGCAGCAGGCCTACCACGCGCGGCTCGAAGGACTCGGCGATGTCAGACCGCCCGGCGAAAGCTGCACGACGCACATCACCGCAATCGACCGGGAGGGCGGCATCGCGGCGCTGACGACGACATTGCTGTCGAGTTTCGGCAGCCGCTACGTGCTGCCGCGGACCGGCATCCTGATGAATAACGGGATCATGTGGTTCGACCCGCGGCCGGGTCGGCCGAACTCGATGGGACCCGGCAAGCGGGCGCTGACCAATATGTGCCCGGTCGTCGCGGCGCGCGACGGCAGGCCGCGTTTCGGGGTCGGTGCATCGGGCGGCCGCCGCATCCTGGCCTCGGTGGTGCAGCTGGCGAGCTTTGTGATCGATTTCGCGATGACGCCGGAACAGGCCGCGCATCAGCCGCGCATCGATGTCAGCGGCGAGAGCGGCATCGCGATCGACCGGCGCCTGCCCGAGCTGGTGCGTGACCGGCTGATGGCGCGGCGCGGCGCGGAACTGGTCGAGCACACGGTCTGGCCGTCGCAATTCGCCTGCCCGAACATGGTGCTGCGCGGAGAGGACGGGCTTAATTACGGTGTGACCGATGTGATGTCGCCGTGGTCCGCCGCCGTCGCAGAGCCGGGCAAGGAGGCGTAGGCTGGTGCCCCCTCACCCCGACCCTCTCCCCCGTTGGGGAGAGGGAGATAGGAAAGCGGCGGCGGCATTGTCTTTTCCGGCAGGCGGAAGGAGCCGCGGCATGAAAGCCGAAGAGATCGCCGAGGCCGCTGTTTCGGGGGAACAGGACAGCGATGACCTGTTTGAGATGGCGAACCTCTACCCCCGTGAAACCGGGTTGCCGATGACCGTATGGGTGTCGCCGCGCGGTAACGCCAGATATGATGTTCGAGTCAAGGTCAACATGGCGCACGGCGATCAGATGAACATCGCAAATACAGCAACCGTGGGCGTTCGTCCGGCGCCCCGCGTCATCGCAGGGCGCCTTGCTCCCGCCGATACCCAAGCCGTGTTTCAGTGGGTTACGCTGAACACCGATGCTCTGGTCGCTTATTGGGAAGGCCGGATCGGCACGATTGAATTGGCTGCGGCGTTGCGTCCGATTTCGGTGCGGCGGTCATCCGGACCAGGATCGCCTCCTGCGGGATCATGATTCAACCGCTATCGCCGAGCCGGGGAAGGAGACGTAGGGGGTGCCCCCTCACCCCGCCCCTCTCTCTCACTGGGAGAGAGGGAGAAAAAAGACGCCGGTACCTCGCTCAACCCTTCCCGCTCGACCCCGTTGTTGCATTGATCCGGCGGGGGGCGAGCGGGGCGGCGCCGATGGCGGATACATCGATCTCCGGCATCGGCAGGTCGATCGCCCGGAGCACGCCATTGGCCAATTCGTTGTAGCTCGGGAAGGCGCGCCGCAGCCGGCCGCGCCATGTCGGGACGCCGCCGCTGGCGTGCAGCTCGAACGCCGATTCGCGCCCGTCGAGCGCCGACGAGACGTGATCGGCGGCGAGCTGCAGCAATGCCGCCCGCTGCGCCGCGGTATAGCCGCCGCCGCCGAAGGTTTCCTCAAGCTCCGCCGCCATCTCGGGCGCGGCAAGGTCGCTGTCGCAGGGCGCGACGACCAGCGACGAACCCGGGATGATGCGCAGAATCTCGCTGATGCGCTGGCGCGCCTTCATCATCGCAATGCCGCCCGGCATCAGATGCGCGTAATTCGCGTGGCACAGCCCGCCGACCGTAAAGGCCGGGTCGCGTTCGGCGGCGGTCAGGCAGGCGCGCGCGGTCTGCACTTCGGTAACGAGATCGACAATGTATTCGACCGTCTGCGGATGCTCCTGCAACCCCATCGCGTGCGTCAGCGCCAGGCCCAGCCCGAGCGTGAACTCGGCCTTGGCCAGCCAGCCATAGAGGTGGTGCCATAGCAGCCAGGTGGCGATCGGCTCCGGCGTGGGTTCGACGAGAAACACGCGTTCCCACGGCACGAAGACATTGTCGAGCCACATGATCCCATCGAGTTCGTCGAAGCGGTTGGTCAGCGGTGCGGTAAACCGGTTGCCGCCGCGCGCCGCGGTCCTGCGGCAGATCGTCGTCACCCCCAGCGCCGCGACCGGAACGACAAAGCTCGCGTTGTGCTGGCCGATCTGCACGCCGTTGAGCGCGCCGATATAGACGTCCTCGGCATAGGCCGGGCTCGTATGCATGCTGACTTTGCCGCTGAGGACGACCCCGGAATCGGTTTCGCGCACGATGCGCAGCGCCGCCCGCGTTGCCGGGTCCTCGCGCAGGCGAAAGCCGATCGGCGCGGCGCCGCCGCAGAATGTCAGAAAGCGCCCGGTATCGGCGATCAGCCTGCGATAGGAATCGGCGTCGGCGATCTGCTTTTCAGACACGCCGCGCTGCTGCACCGCGGTCAGGATGCCCATCGCGATCAGATGTCCATAGGCCGGGTCATGCGTGACATTGCCGGCGCTGTAAAACAGTGTCCTGGCGAAGGACCGGCCCATCCCGATCAGGTCGCCGGGATTTCGCGGCACCGTAAAGGCCCAGGGTGTCGGCTCGCGATCGGCCGAAGCCGGCGCGATCAGCACGTCCCGCCAAGCCGGGTCGCGGTGGCGGTCGTACCAGGCGACGTATTCCTCGATCATCGCGCCTGTCGCCGGATGCGTCGTCACATCCTCGACGCGTCCCTCGCCCAGCACCCAAACCTGTCTGCCGTCGCTGCGCAGCGTTTCGCGGTAGTCCGCGCCGGTCCGCATGGTTCTCTCCTTCGGAGTCGCGCGCCGTGACGCGCTCGGGCGCGACAGGATCACGTCGCGTATCCCCGGATCGGTCTGTCATTGCCGGGCAATCCGCGCTCCATGTTGCCATAGTTCCCGGCGCCTCGCATGGGGAGACCCGCGAGTTGCGCAGCAATCTCCCCGCAACTCGGCGCGGGTGCTATTCTCTCCGGCATGACACCAGCAGCTTTGGATACCGGGCGGGGAATGCTGACGCGGGTCGGGCGCGCCGCGCTGGTGCCGTGGTGGACCGCGCAGCTGCTGACCGGGACAAAATCGTTCGAGCGCAACGGTGTGATCGGCAGCCGCCGGCTCAACCGGTACGGGTTGCACGAGGCGCGCGTGCGGCTTGCGCACGGCTTGGCCGAACGCCGCCGCCGCCGCCTCGAACACCTTGTTTCGGCCGCGGATCGCGCCGAGTTTGCTCGCGACGGCTTTATCGTGCGGCACGATTTTCTGCCGCAGCGGGCTTTCGCCGAGTTGCGTTGTCAGGTCGAGAATTATCGCGGAACCCTGCGCGAGATCGCCGAGGGCGATACGATCATGCGCAAAATCGCGCTCGACGGATGCACGCTGAGAGCAATGCCGGCGCTTGCCGGAATCCTGCGCTCGCCGCAATGGCGCGGTCTGATCCGCTATATCGGCAGCCGCGACGCCGAGCCGGTCGTCTGGATTCAGAGCCTGTCGCGGCACGCCTGCAACGGTCCGCCCGATCCGCAGACTTTTCTGCACGCCGACACGTTTCACCCGACCGTCAAGGCATGGCTGTTTCTGACCGATGTCGCGGCGGATTCCGGTCCGTTCACCTATGTGCCGGGATCGCACCGTCTGACCCCGCCTCGCCTCGCCTGGGAACGCCGGATGAGCCTCGCCGCGCGCGATTCGGCAAATGCCGAAATCCGGCAGGGGTCGTTCCGTATCGATCCGGCCGAATTGCGCGCGATGGGACTGCCCGAACCGCATGTCTTCGCGGTGCCCGCCAACACGCTCGTCATCGCCGATACGTTCGGCTTCCACGCGCGCGGGCCGAGCGCCGGCCGCTCGCTGCGTGTCGAAATCTGGGCTTATGGAAGGCGCAGCCCGTTTGTGCCGTGGGCCGGGTTTGACCCGTGGACCGGCGGCGCCCTGGCGCGGCGCAGTCTGATCGGCTGGCGGCTCGGCGACCTGCTCGACCGCGCCGGGATCAAGCCGCACCGCTGGCGGCGGCGCACCGGCCTGTCGGCCTTCGATCCAGCCTGACCCATTCCGGAGACCCGCATCGATGGCCTGGGACCCCGCCCAATACCTCAAATTCGCCGGACCGCGACTGCGGCCGGCGCTCGATCTGCTACAGCGGATCGATGTCGAGGCCCCCGATGTGGTTTATGATCTCGGGGCCGGCGCCGGCAATGTCACGCGGCTGATCGCCGCGCGCTGGCCCGACGCGCAAATCATCGGCGTCGATTCGTCGGCCGAGATGCTGGCCAAGGCGGCGGCCGAAAACCCCGCCATCGGATGGCAGCGGGCCGATCTCGCGGGCTGGCGGCCGAGCCTTCCGGCCGATGTCATCTATTCGAACGCGGCGCTGCACTGGCTCGACAACCACGACGCACTGATGGCCGAATTGCTGATCGGCCTCAAGCCGGGCGGCGTGCTTGCGGTGCAGATGCCGCGCAATTTCGGCGCGCCGTCGCACACGCTGATCACCGAGACGGCGCTCGCCGGACCATGGCGGGGAGCGCTGGAGCCGCTGCTGCGGCCGTCGCCGGTGGCCGAGCCTGCTGTCTACTACGACCTGCTGGCGCCGCGCGCGGCCTCGCTCGACATCTGGGAGACCGAGTATCTGCAGGTGCTGGACGGTCCAAACCCGGTCAAGGAATGGACCAAGGGGACGTGGCTCGCCCCGCTGCTGGCAGCGCTCGACGAGCCCGAACGCAGCCGCTTCGAAACGGCGTATGGCGAGCGGGTTGCGGCGGTCTATCCGCCGCGCCGCGACGGCAGGACGCTGTTCCCGTTCCGCCGCATGTTCCTGATCGCTACCGCAGCGTGATCCCCGGACGCAAAACAGGCCGGTGCTGGCCGCACCGGCCTGTTGTCTCAGCGGGAAGACGCCGATCAGTTCGGACGCGGGCCGACATACTCCGGGGACTTCTGCACCGGCTGCGTCTGCGACTCCTTGGCGGTCCAGGTCGCGCCGGGCGCCGGGCCGACATAGGCTTCCGACGGCCGCACCGGCTGTGTCTGCGACTCCTTGGCGGTCCAGGTCTGGCCGGGCGCCGGGCCGACATAGGCGGGCGACGGCGCGACGACAGCGGCCGGCGGGGTCGGGGCTGGCGTGCCAGGCGGCACGGCGGCGATGTTGTCGGTCTGCGCAATAGCGCCGAACGCCACGCCGGTCAGCAGACCTATACCAAGGATGGTGGACTTTATGACGGTTTGCATGTCTCGTTCCCTTCCAAAGGGCGTCCCCGCCCCTGTAAGAGATAATTAGAGAAGCGGCCGTCATGGCACAAATGAAGATTTCCAAACACTATAATGAGCTGGCGTCATTTACGGTCGAGGCCGGCGCGACCCGGTTCTCGGCCGGAGCAGTGCGAACGCATCGCACGGGACAAGAGCAGGATCGGGGGGCAGAATGCCGCAGCTCGCAGCGTCGACACGTCAGCCGAACCAGTCGGTGCGGTTCGATAATCTTGATCTGAACCTTTTGCGCGTTTTCGAGGCGCTGATGGAGGAGCGCAGCGCAACGCGCGCCGGCGCGCGTCTCGGACTGACCCAATCGGCGATCAGTCACGCGCTGAACCGGCTGCGTTACGTTCTCAAGGATGAATTGTTCGTGCGCGGCCCCGACGGGATGCAGCCGACCGAGCGGGCTGCCGAGATCGCTCCCCGGCTGCGCCAAGGTCTGTTGCAGCTTCAGCTCGCGCTGGCCCCGAGCGAGTTCATCCCGGAACAGACCGATCGCCGCTTTACGATTGCCTGCACCGAATATGCCGGGGCTGTCATCGTACCGGCGCTGATCGCGCGGCTGCGGCAGGAGGCGCCGCACGCCTCACTGGGCATTCTGCCGAGCAATCAGGGTGTTGCTGAAACGCTGCGCTGCGGCCGCGCCGACCTCGCGATCGGCAGCTTCCGCCGCTTTCCCGACTGGTTCGAGAGCGAGACGCTGCTGCGGGAAGACCGCGTCTGGGTCCTCAGCGCCGACCATCCAGCGGCGAACGGCGAGCTGACCCTCGAACGCCTCGCCGAGCTGCCGCATCTGGTGATCGCCGCGACCGGCGAGGACGAGCGCGCAATCGAGGGTTATGTCGTCGATCACGGTCTCGAGCGGCTGGTGACGCGCAGCGACGCGGGGGTGCTGCAAGGCGCGCTGGCGGCGCGCGGGCTGCGCCGCGAGATCGCGGTGACAACGCCGCATTTCCTGGCGGCACTGGCCGCGGTCAGCCAGTCGGACATCGCGGCGCTGTTGCCGCGTCGTCTCGCGGCCTCGTTCATCGGCCGCTACCGCCTGGCCCTGTTCGATCCGCCCTATGAAGCACCGCCCTTCGAGTTGATGTCGCTGTGGCACCGCGAAAACGGCGATCAGCCCGCGATTGCGTGGCTGCGCAAGGTATTGCGCGAGGTCGCGGTCGAATTGTAGCCGCCGAGGCATAGCCGCATCACAAGCCGTCCGGCCGCGCTCGCAGCCCGACACACATTGACAGAGCAGGGCGCGGGCCTATAGTGCGCGGCTCCCGGACGGGCCGCCCGCCCGTTGTGTCAAATTTGCGCCGCGTCGGGCTTGCCGCGGCGGGCGCATCAACCGATATCGGTTCCGTCATGTTCGCAGTGATCCGCACCGGCGGCAAACAGTACAAGGTCGCCAAGGACGATCTGATCGCGGTCGAGAAGCTTGCCGGCGAACCCGGCGCAACGATCGAGCTTGGCGAGGTGCTGATGGTCGGTGACGGCGCCGATGTATCGACCGGCACGCCGCTTCTCGCGGGCGCCTCGGTCAGCGCCGAACTGGTCGAGCATCGCCGCGCCGACAAGATTATCGTGTTCAAGAAAAAGCGGCGGCAGAATTATCGTCGCAAGAACGGTCACCGGCAGCACCAGACCGTGCTGCGGATCACCGAGATCCGCGCCGGCGGTTAGGCCCAGGAGCGGTCCAGGAGGTTCGAGATGGCACACAAGAAGGCGGGCGGCTCCTCGCGCAACGGCCGCGACAGCGCCGGCAGGCGGCTCGGCGTCAAGAAGTTCGGCGGCGAGATCGTCGTCCCCGGCAACATCATCGTGCGGCAGCGCGGCACCAGGTTCCATCCCGGCGAGCGGGTTGGGATGGGCCGCGACCACACGCTGTTTGCGCTCGAAGCCGGCCATGTGAAATTTCACGAGGGTATCGGCGGGCGCAAGTTCATCTCGGTGGTGCCGCGCCCGGCGGAAGCCGCCGAATAGCCGCTTCCCGATACAGGGGATTCCGGAGGGGAGCGGTCCGCCGCTCCCCTTTTGTTTTCTGGCACCTCTTTTGACGCGTTGCGAACGGGCAACGAAGCCAAGATGAAATTCCTTGATCAGTGCAAAATCTATCTGAAAAGCGGCGATGGCGGCCGCGGCGCGATGAGTTTCCGCCGCGAGAAATTCATCGAGTTCGGCGGGCCTGACGGCGGCGACGGCGGCAAGGGCGGCGATATCGTCCTCGAGGCCGCGGACAATCTGAACACGCTGATCGACTATCGCTACAGCCAGCATTTCCGGGCCCAGAACGGCCGCGGCGGCGCCGGCGCCAACCGCACCGGCGCGAACGGTCGCGACCTCGTGCTGCGCGTGCCGGTCGGAACCCAGGTGCTTGACGACGACAGGGAAACCGTGCTCGCCGATCTGACGCGGCCGGGACAGCGCGTCGTGCTGCTGCGCGGCGGTGACGGCGGCTTCGGCAACGCGCATTACAAGAGTTCGACCAACCGGGCGCCGCGCCGCGCCGATCCGGGCTGGCCCGGACAAGAAATGTGGGTGTGGCTGCGTCTCAAGCTGATCGCCGACGCCGGCTTGGTCGGATTGCCGAACGCCGGCAAGTCGACCCTGCTGTCGCGCCTGTCGCATGCCAGGCCGAAGATCGCCGACTACCCGTTCACGACATTGCACCCGCAGCTCGGGGTCGTGCGGATCGATGATGAAACCGAATTCGTGCTCGCCGATTTGCCGGGGCTGATCGAAGGAGCGAGCGAGGGCGCCGGTCTTGGTACGAGGTTTCTCGGTCACGTCGAGCGCTGCGCCGCGATCCTGCATCTGATCGACGGCACCGAGGCGGATGTGGTCGGCGCGTACCGCACGATCCGGCGGGAGCTGGAGGATTACGGCCACGGTCTCGCCGACAAGCCGGAAGTGATCGGGCTCAACAAGATCGACGCGATGGACTCGGCCGAGGTGGTGGAGAAATGCCGCGCGCTGGCTGCCGCGGCGCGGTCTGCGGCGCCGGTGCTGGCCGTATCAGGGGTCGGCGGCGCCGGTTTGCCGGAACTGGTCGGAACGCTCTTTGCCGCCATCCGGGAGTCCCGCGCCGGGGCTGAAGACGGCGAGCTGGTCGGGGCGGAATGAGTTCGGACGACACGCGACCCGGCGGCGCCTTGCCTGCGGTGTACCCCCACCCTGACCCTCCCCCGCTGGCGGGGGAGGGGATTAGCAGTCGTGGCGAGTCACTCCCTCCCCCGCTGGCAGGGGGGGGCAGGGGTGGGGGTATTGCGGCACCTGCTTCCCCCGAGAGGTCAACCGCAGAGATTGATCCGGCGGCCGCATTGACCAGGGCGAAACGGCTCGTCGTTAAGATCGGCTCGGCGCTGCTTGTGAATGAGGACGGCGCGATCCGTCGCCCCTGGCTCGACTTGCTTGTCGCCGATGTCGCGCGCTGCCGCGGGCGCGGGCAGGATGTCGTCATCGTGACCTCGGGCGCGATTTCGATCGGGCGTCGGCATCTCGGTCTGCGCGGCCGCGTGTTGCGGCTTGAGGAAAAGCAGGCCGCCGCCGCCACCGGACAGATCCGGCTGGCGCACGCCTATCAGGAGGCTTTGGCAAGGCACCGGATCACGGTCGCGCAAATCCTGTTGACCCCGGACGACACCGAGGCGCGGCGCCGGCACCTGAACGCGCGCGCGACCTTCGCGCAGTTGCTGACCTTGGGCGCGGTGCCGATCGTCAATGAGAACGACACAATCGCCACCGCCGAGATCCGCTTCGGCGACAACGACCGGCTCGCGGCCCGGGTGGCGCAGATGACCAGCGCCGACATGCTGGTGCTGCTGTCCGATATCGACGGGCTTTATACGTCCGATCCGCGGCGCGATCCGCGGGCGCGGCATGTCCCGCTGGTGCGCGAGATCAGCTCCGAGATTGCCGCGATGGCCGGCGCGGCGCCGCCCGGCTACAGCTCCGGCGGCATGGTCACAAAACTGGCGGCGGCGCGGATCGCGATGCAGGCCGGCTGCGCGATGCTGATCGCCGAGGGGGATCCGCGCGGGGATCACGCCGGCAGCAGCCCGCTCGCGGCGATCGAGGCCGGGGCGCGCGCGACCTTGTTTCTGCCGGGCGGCGAGCCGCGTTCGGCGCGCAAGGCGTGGATCGCCGGCGCGGTCAATCCGGCCGGCACGCTGGTGGTCGATGACGGCGCCATGCGGGCGCTGCGCCAGGGGAAAAGCCTGCTGCCGGCCGGTGTCGTCGTGGCCGAGGGCGCCTTCGAGCGCGGCGATTGCGTGATCGTGCGCAGCCGCGCGGGAAGCGAGATCGCGCGCGGGCTGTCGGCTTATTCGAGCGCCGATATCCGCTTGATCGCCGGACATAAGAGCGATGAAATCGAGGCGGTTCTCGGCTACCGTGGCCGCGACGAAATCATTCACCGCGACGATCTGGTGGTGACCGACCGGCGATGACCTCCCACCGACAAATGACCGAGACACGGGTTCGCGAACAGACCGCGGGCGGCGAGCTTGCCGCGGTAATGGCCGCGATCGGACGACGCGCGCGCGACGCCGCATCGGCGCTGGGTTTAGCCTCGGCCGAGGCGCGCGCCGAGGCGCTGCGGCGGGGGGCGGCCGCGATACGCGCGCGAGCCAATGAAATCCTGGCGGCGAACGCCGACGACCTTGAAGCGGCGCGGGAAGGCGGCATCGGGTCGGCGCTGCTCGACCGTCTCGCGCTCGACCCAAAGCGGCTCGACGCCGTCGCAAAGGGGCTCGAAGACATCGCCGCGCTGCCCGATCCGGTGGGGCGCACCTTGGCCGAATGGACGCGGCCGAACGGTCTCAGAATCGCGCGGGTCAGCGTGCCGCTCGGGGTCATCGGGATCATCTACGAGAGCCGCCCGAATGTGACGGCCGATGCCGGCGGTCTCGCGGTCAAATCCGGCAATGCGGCGATCCTGCGCGGCGGTTCCGAGAGTTTTCATTCCGCGCGCGCGCTGGTGGCGGCATTGCGCGACGGGCTGTGCGCGGCCGGACTGCCGGAGGACGCGATCCAGCTCGTGCCGACCCGCGACCGCGCGGCGGTCGGCATGATGCTGACGATGAGCGGCGTCATCGATATCATCGTGCCGCGCGGCGGCGCCTCGCTGATCGAGCGGGTGCAACGCGAGAGCCGCATCCCGGTCATCGCCCATCTCGAAGGGTTGTGCCACACCTACATTCACGAAGCGGCCGACCCAGCGAAGGCGCGCGCGATTACACTCAATGCCAAGATGCGGCGGGTGTCGATCTGCGGCGCGACCGAGACGCTGCTGGTCGATCGCACCGTCGCCGGCACGATCCTGCCGCCGATCTTGGCCGATCTGCGCGAAGCCGGCTGCGAGCTGCGCGGCGACCCGGAAGTGCTTGCGATCGATCCCGCCGCCGCGCCCGCCAGCGAGGAGGATTGGCGCACCGAGTATCTCGACGCGATCCTCGCGGTGCGCGTTGTCGACGGGCCGGCGGAGGCGATCGCGCATATCGAGCGCTACGGCTCGCACCACACCGACGCTATCGTGACCGAGGACAATGCGGTCGCCGAGCGCTTTCTGCGCGAAGTCGACAGCGCGATCGTGCTGGTCAACGCCTCGACGCAATTCGCCGATGGCGGCGAGTTCGGCATGGGCGCCGAAATCGGCATCTCGACGCAGCGCCTGCCTCCGCGCGGCCCGGTCGGCGCCGCCGAGCTGACCACCTACAAATACCTCGTTCGCGGCAACGGGCAGGTGCGGCCCTGAACGGAGTCGCCGAATCGAAACGCCCTCTCCGCCCGAAGGGGGGAGAGGGCGGGAACCCGTCGCGCAGCGATGGGGAGGGGGAGGTGGGCCCCCGGCAATCTCTCCGGAATCCCCCACCCCGGATCAAGTCCGGGGCAGGCTCTCACCCCGACCCTCTCCGCTCCCAGGGGCGGAGAGGGGGTGTTCATGGGGCGTTGAGGGGGCGCCGCGTCGGCCTGCTCGGCGGGTCCTTCAACCCGGCGCATGGCGGGCACCTGCATATCAGCCGTCTGGCGCTTCAGCGCTTGGATCTCGACGAAATCTGGTGGCTGGTGTCGCCGCAGAACCCGCTGAAGCCCTCGGCCGGGATGGCGCCGTTCGCCGAGCGCCTGCGCTATGCCGCCGAAATCGCCGCCGCCGACCGCCGGGTTCGGGTGACCGATATCGAGGCGCGGCTCGGCCCGACCACCTATACCGCCGACACGCTCAAGGCGCTGCGGCGGCGGTTTCCGCGTACCCGATTTGTCTGGTTGATGGGTAGCGACAACCTCGCGCAGATCCCATATTGGCGTTGTTGGCAAGACATCTTTCGCACCGTCCCGATCGCCGTTTTCGCCCGGCCCGGCAGTTCCAGAAAGGCGCTGGCCGGGGTTGCGGCGCATCGCTTCGCCGGTGCGCGCGTACCGGTCACGGCGGCGCGGCTTCTGGCCGAGATGACCCCGCCGGCCTGGGTGTTTTTCCATACCCGTCTCGACCCGCGATCGGCCACGCAAATCCGGGCCGCCCGCTTGTCCCTGATCCCGCAGGAGAAAAGACCAGACGCGATGCCTGAAACGACCGCTGTCGCCACCCTCGCCTCCATCCCCCGCACATCGGGCCGCCGCGAGCGGCTTGCCGCCCCCGAGAAGCTGCGCCGCATCATCGAGGTGCTTGAAGACGGCAAGGCTGAGGAAATCGTAACGATCGATCTCGCCGGGAAATCGACGATCGCGGATTACATGGTCGTCGCGACCGGGCGCTCGGCCCGGCAGGTGGCGGCGCTGACCGATCATCTGGAACAGGCCCTGCCGCGCCCGCTGCCGATCGAGGGCAAGGCGCAGGGCGATTGGGTGCTGATCGACGCCGGCGACGTGATCGTGCATATTTTCCGGCCGGAGATCCGTACCTACTACAATCTCGAAAAGATGTGGGGCGCCGATCTGCCTGCCGATCTGCCTGCCGATCTGCCCGGGGCCGAGCCGGCGGCGGTGCTGCAATAGGCGGTCGCCGATCCGCCTCTACATCCTTGCCGTCGGGCGACTGCGCCGTGGGCCGCTCCATGAGCTTCAGGCGCTGTATGCCGGGCGCATCCTGCCGCCCCCGACGCTTGTCGAAGTCGAGGAAAAACGGCGTCTGCCCGCCGCCGAACTGAAAACGCGCGAAGCCGAACTGCTCCTCGCCGCGCTGCCGCAAGGGTCCCGGCTGGTCGCGCTCGACGAACGCGGCGCGGCATGGAGCAGCGTCGAACTGGCCAACCGCCTGGCGTTCTGGCGCGATACCGGCAACAGCGCCGTCACCTTCGCAATTGGCGGCGCCGGCGGGCTCGGGACCGCAATTATCGAGCGCGCCGACGCGATGCTCTCGCTCGGAAAGATGACCTGGCCTCACCTGCTGGTGCGCGGCATGCTGCTCGAACAGCTATACCGGGCACAGCAGATCGTCGCCGGTCATCCGTACCATCGGGACTGAAGCAACTGGTGCTGAACCTCGCCGCCGCCAGGCCGTTTCATACGGGAGGGAGCGGACAATGATCAGCAAGGTCGAATTATACCTGCGCGCCCGGCCGCTCGGCCAGCATCGCAACGTCGGGGTCGTCGAAATCGAGTATGCGGGGCCGCGGCTCGCGCCGCATCAAGAGATCTTGTTCGAGATGGCGGGCCGTGACATACGCGCGCATGTCACCGGCATACGCGCACGCCCCGATCGCCTGCCGCATGTCTATGCCGACGAGGTCCGGGCCGACGCGGCCCTTGAAAGCGATATCGCCCGTTAGGCGCGACCGCCGAGGGTGTCTGCCCGCCAGCCCTTGTGTGGCGCCGATCGCCTCCCTGCCCTATGGTATGCACGGCATCAGGGGAGGAGGGCGGCATGGGCTGGGAAGTGGAGGAACTGGCGCGGTTTGTCGCGCAGACCCGTTGCGAGGACATTCCGGAGAAGGTGCGGGCGCATGCAAGACTGGTGCTGCTCGATACGCTCGGGGTGATCCTCGCCGGCGGCGAGCGGCCGGAAGTTGCCGGGTTGCGCGAGCGTCTCGGGACCGGTGCGGGAACCGGCGCGACGGTCTATGCGCGGGGCTGGCCTCGCAATGATCCCCGAACGGCGGCGCTGCTCAACGGCATCGCCGGGCGCTCGATCGAGCTGTGCGAAGGGCTGCGGCTTGTTTCCGGACAGGCTGCGATGCAGGTATTGCCGGCGGTGCTCGCGGTCGGCGAGCAGAGCGGCAGCAGCGGGCGCGAGATGCTGGCCGCCTTTATTGTCGGATACGATGTCGTCGGCCGGCTCGCGGCCGGGTTTACGCCGCGCCCGCTGGCGCATCAGAACGGGCAGGTGTCATTGCTCGCCGCGGCGGCTTCCGGGGCGAAATTGCGCGGCCTCGACGCCGCCGGGATCAGTGGCGCGATGCGTATCGCGACGGTGCTGCTGCTGACCCCGAGCTATACGAATGTCGTGGCCGGCGCGACCGCGCTGAACGTCGCCGGCGGGATGAGCGGTTATGCCGGCGCGCTCGCCCCCGAACTGGCGCTGGCCGGGTTCGAGGCGCAGGAGGACGCCGTCGAGGAAGCGCTCGGGCAGATGGTCGGCGGCGGTTTCACCCCGGACGGCATGCTCGACGAACTGGGCACAAGGTGGGAGATCACCCGCAACTACTTCCGTCTTTATGCGTGCTGCAACCCGATCCACCCGGCGCTCGATTGCCTCGCGGCGGCGCTCGCCGGGCTACGCCCCCACCCGGAGCAGGTCGAGCGGATCGAAGTCGCGACCTATCGCTTCGCCTCGGTAATGCGCAACGCGGACCCGCCAAACTATTTTGCCTCGAAATACTCCCTCCCGCATGCCGCGGCGGCGATGGTCGTGCGCGGCGGCGCCGGTTTTTCCCATCTCGACGATACCGCGTTGCGCGATCCGGTTATCGCAGGGCTGCGCTCGCGGGTGCATATCAGCGAGGACCCGGCGATGACCGCGCTGGCGCCGCGACTGCGGCCGGCGCGGGTCACAGTGACGCTGACCGACGGACGGCAGGCGACGCATGCAAGCGACAGCCATCGCGGCGATTTCATCGAGCCGTTCTCGGAGGCGGAGATCCGCGCCAAGTTCCGCGAACTCGCCGGCACCGTGCTGACCGATTCCGGCATCCGCGAGGTCGAGCGCGCCATCGACCGAGTCGAGGAATGGGCGAGTGTTGCGGAGTTGCCGGAGCTGTTGCGCCGTTCCGGCCACGGCTGACCGTCATACGACCGGCGCGGCATCGTCGATGACGAGCTGGACGGCAGCGCCGCCGCGATAGGTGTCGCGGCGGAGATGGCCGGCGACGTGGATCGTCTGTCCGCGCGAGGCGGCGAGAAACCGGCCGAGCGGTGTTGCGGCGGCGCGAAACGCGATCGCGCTGAGACGGCCGGTGCCGCCCTCTCCGGAACCGGCAGCGTTGGCTCCCATTGCATCGCTTAGCCGGCAGCGCAGATGCCCGTTGCCGACCGGCTCGACATGCGCCAGGCGGATCGCCGGAAACGCGAAGCGCGGCTCGGGATTGGCGGCGCCGAACGGCGCCAGCGCGTCGATATGCGCGATCAGACCGGATGTCGCGCCCGCCGCCGACAGCGCGCCGTCGATCGACAGCAGTGGAACGAGACTTTCACGGTCGATGCCGTCGCCGAGACGATCGGCCAGGAATGAGCGCAGCGCATCAAGCCGGTCGGCGGTTACGGTAAAGCCGGCGGCCATCGCGTGCCCGCCGCCATTGACAAGCAACCCGGCCTGACGCGCCGCGATCACCGCGGGGCCGAGCGCCACCCCCGGCACGGAGCGTCCCGAGCCTTTTCCGATCCCGTCCGCCACCGCGACGACACAGGCTGGGCGCTGGTAGCGTTCCTTGAGCCGCGCCGCGACGATGCCGATGACCCCCGGATGCCAGCCCTCCGCCGCCGCGAACACCAGAGCAGGCGATTGCGGACCGGTCTCGACGCAGGCGATCGCCGCCTCCAGCGTCTCCGCCTCGATGGCGCGGCGCTCGCGGTTATAGGCGTCGAGCTGCGCTGCCAATCGCGCCGCCTCCTGCGGGTCGTCGGACGCGAGCAGCCGGGCACCGAGATCGGCGGCACCGACCCGGCCGCCGGCATTGACCCGTGGACCCAGCACAAAGCCGAGATGGTAGGCGTCGATCGGTGCGGTTACGCTACCGACCGCGGCCAGCGCCCGCATTCCGGGATTGCGCAATTGCCGGGCAATCCGGATTCCCTGTGCGACAAGAGCGCGGTTGACCCCGGTCAGCGGCACGACATCGCACACCGTGCCGAGCGCGACCAGATCGAGCCATTGCAACAGGTCGGGTTCGGACCGCCCGGCATACCAGCCGGTCTCGCGCAAAGCCCGGTTGACCGCGACGGCGAGCAGGAAAGCGACCCCGACCGCGGCGAGCGCGCCATGCGGGCTCTCTTCGTCGAGCCGGTTCGGGTTGACGACCGCGACGGAAGGCGGCAATAGCGGCTCGCCGACGTGGTGATCGACCACGATCACGTCAAGTCCGGCCTCCTTCGCGGCGGCGAGCGGCTCGTGGGCGGTCGCGCCGCAATCGACCGTGATCGCGACCGCCGTCCCCGCCTCACGCAAGCGCAGCAGTGCCGCCGCATTCGGGCCGTAGCCTTCGCGAATCCGATCGGGCACATAGACCGAGGCGCGGGCGCCGACCGCAGCGAAAAACCGCAGCAGCAGCGCCGCCGACGTTGCGCCGTCCACGTCGTAATCGCCAAATACAACGATCCGCTCACTCTCGCGGATCGCGCGCACGAGGCGGGCGGCGGCCGGCGCCATGTCGCGCAGATGGGCGGGGTCGGGGAGCTGCTCGCGCAGGCGGGGAGCGAGAAAGGAGGGGGCATCGGCGAGACCGATGCCGCGCTGCGCCAGCAGCCTGCCGACGATCTCCGGCAGGCCAAGCCGCTCGGCAATCAGCAGCGCCGTATTGTCGTCGCAGGGCCGGACCCGCCAGCGCCGTCCGCAGACCGAGCGCTCAACGCCAAGAAAGGGAGGCGCCGCGAGCGGCGATGCCGTGCCGTCCATATCGGCCCAAAATCAGTGGAGAGCTGCCGGGATCACCTCCGATGGCTCGTTTAGAGTATCTGAAAGACCGAGTAGCGAACCACATTCGGCGGCAATCTCTCCCCAACACCTACGGCAAGGATATTGTTGAGCCAGGCATACTGCTCGACTCCGGTTTCGAAAATCGGCGCTACACGGAAGTAATACTCGCTCGGATCGACCATCTCGCCCCGCGCCAAGCGCGCCATGACCTCCGGCGGGCCATGGCGCATGCCAGCATACCGAACATAGATGAAGGCGCCATCGTCCGTCTTGAGCGTCAGGCGAACGTCCTGCTCCAGGATGCCGTCCGGGCGCAACAGCAGCCAGTCACCCCCGTCCGGAAGCACTTCCCCACGCAGGTGCGGACCTTCGAAGGTGCCGCTGACGACCGGATAAAAACGCCGGGTACCCCGCGAGGTGGGTCCAATGTCGCGCGGTTCGCCTACAGAGCCGGCTAAGTTGAACAGAAATTCGCTGCGCAGCGTCTTGATGGGCATGCGTCCTCCGATCAGCGGCCAAGCGGGGCGAAGGGCTGTTTGCGGGTGAAATCGTGCCTGGCCTCGACATAGCGCACCGTACCGGTCTTCGAGCGCATCACGACCGAGTGCGTGAACCCGCCGCCCGCGAAACGGCGCACGCCTTTCAGCATGCTGCCGTTGGTGACGCCGGTGGCAGCGAACATCACGTCGCCATGCGCCATGTCCATCATCGTGTATTTGCGGTTCAGATCGGCGATGCCGAGACGGTGCGCCCGGCCGCGCTCGTCGTCGTTGCGGAACAAGAGCCGCCCCTGCATCTGGCCGCCGATGCAGCGCAGCGCCGCCGCCGCCAGCACGCCCTCCGGAGCGCCGCCCGAACCCATATAGATGTCGATCCCGGTCTCCGGGTCGGAGGTGGCCATGACGCCGCTGACATCGCCGTCGCCGATCAGCATGATGCGGGCGCCGGCCGCGCGCACCTTGGCGATCAGCTCGGCGTGACGCGGCCGATCGAGAATGCAGACGACGAGATCGGCGACATCCAGGTTTTTCGCGCGGGCCAGGTTCGCGAGATTTTCGGCCGGCTCGGCATCGAGATCGACGACACCGTCCGGCAGCCCGCCGCCGACCGCGATCTTGTCCATGTAGACATCGGGCGCATTTAGAAATCCGCCGTGATCGGCCATCGCCAGAACCGCGAGCGCGTTGGCGGCGCCTTTGGCGGTGATTGTCGTGCCTTCGAGCGGATCGAGCGCGATATCGATCTTCGGTCCCTGCCCGGTGCCGACCGTCTCGCCGATATAGAGCATCGGCGCCTCGTCGCGCTCGCCCTCGCCGATCACGACGGTGCCCGCGATCGACAGGCTGTTGAGAGCCTGCCGCATCGCGTCGACCGCGGCCTGATCCGCCGCCTTCTCGTCGCCGCGCCCCATCAGCCGCGAGGCCGACAGCGCCGCCGCCTCGGTGACCCGCACCGCTTCGAGCGCGAGATTGCGATCCATCCTGAGTTCTTCGGCCACGGTTCCTCCTCGCGTCGCGAACGCCGGTTATGCTTGCAAGCCCTAGTTAAGACCAGGATGCTGCGCCGGTCACGGAGAATACTTGGAAGGCGAATGCTTCAGGCGCGCTCCGGATACCACCGAGGCTTGCGCTTTTCGCGAAAGCTGGCGAGGCCCTCCGCGGCCTCCGGGGTGCGGCGGCGGGCGGCGGCCTCCTCGACGATGCGGTCGTGAAATTCGCCCGCGAACGGGGTTTCGACCGACTCCTCGATCAGCCGTTTGGTGATCGAGACCGCCGCGGGACCGGCGAGCAGCAGATGCTCGACGATCCGCTCGCCGGCTGCCTCAAGAGCGCCGGGCAGGCAGGTCTCGTGCACCAGACCGATCGCGCGCGCTGTCGCCGCATCAAAGCGCTCGCCGGTCAGCCCGAGGCGGCCGGTTGCGCGCGCCCCGATACGGTCCACCAGAAGCGGAATGATCGGCGCCGGCGTGATGCCCCAGCGCACTTCGGTTATTCCGAAAACCGCATCATCGGCCGCGATCGCGATATCGCACGCGGCTGCGAACCCGACACCGCCGCCAAAGCAGCCACCGTGGATCAGCGCCAGCGTCGGGCGGGGATAGAGCTGAACGGCGCGGAACGCGGCGACCGTGCGCCGCGAGAATTCGCGGTTCTCCTCGGCGGAGGCGGTGCGCAGGCCGTCGAGGAATCTCAGATCGGCCCCGGCCTGAAAGTTTCGCCCGGCGCCGCGCAAGACAACGAGGCGCACGGCCGGGTCGGTTCCGAGGCGCCGGAACATCTCGATCACCGCATCGATCAGCGCGCCGTTATAAGCGTTGTTGACTTCGGGCCGGTTCAGCGTCACCGAGGCGACACCGCGACCGTCCACGACGCAGAGGAGCGGGGCGTCTTCCGCCATTCACGCCTGCTTCGGCCCGGCCGAGCGCCAGAGACGGATTTCGCCGAGCAACGCCTCGACCGCGCCGCAGGCGAAACCGAGCGAGGTTTCGTCGACGAGACGACCGTCGCGAACCTTGCTTTCGGCCGAGGTTATGATGACTTCGCGCGCCAGCGCGACCCGGCACAGACACCCATCGAGCGCCACCTTCATGTGTTCGAGGCAGCGTGCGCCGCCGAGCGGGCCGCGCGAGGTGGCCATGATCGCCACCGGCTTGTAGGCCAGCACCGACTGAAAGGCCGGGCGCGACGCCCAGTCGATCGCGTTTTTCAGCACGCCGGGGATGCTGTGATTGAATTCCGGCGCGCAGAACACGAGGCCGTCGGCCGCCTCGATATCCGCCAGCAGCTTCTTGACCGCAGGCGGCCGCTTGTCGCCCTCGAGGTCCTGATTATAGAGCGGGATCGGCGCCAGATCGCAGAGTTGCAGATCGGCGCGGCCGGCGAATCTCTCGCGCAGGGTCGCAAGCACCGCGTTCGAATAGGAGCCGGCGCGCAGACTGCCGGACATTCCGAGGAGGACCGGGGTGGTCTCTGACATCGAGGCGTTTTCCCGTTCGGACCGATCGGCGGCGAGCCGATGCTCCGTCATAGCCAAACCGGCCGGCTGCTGGCAACAACGTCACCACCGCGCGGGATCGGCTCGCCCCAATTGGCGCGCGGGTTAAACTCTTTTGCGCGAGAGAGCTGGCGAGAGAACAGGCACCATCGCGATTTGCCGCGACGCGACGCAGTATCGGCAATGACCCGCCGCGCGGCGAACTGGGTTAGAGTTGCCGGGTGGGACGATCGGTCCGATACGGTTTTCCGCCGGTCGGCCGCGCGGTACGAGATCGGGGTTGGGGGTGAGGGCAGGGGTGATCGGGCGCTCCCGTCGCAGACGGCCGGGATCGGCGCGGCGTCGTCGCATCGGATTGCTGGTCGCTATCGGGCTGGGATGCCTGGCCGGGTCGTCCGTCCTGGCCGATCTGCGCTACGAGACCGAGATCGTCGGGGTCGAGGATTCGGCGCTGGCCGATCTTCTCGATGAGGTCTCGGAGCTGAAGAGTTTGCAGGACCGGCTGCCGGCCTCCGAGCAGGCGCTGCGCCGCCGCGCCGAGCGCGACCTCGAACTGCTGACCGACGCGGCGCACAGTCTCGGCTATTGGGACGCGCGGTTCTCCTATCGGATCGACACCGGCCCCGAATCGGCCGACATGCCGGCCAAGGTGACCGTCACCGCCGAGCCGGGGCCGCTCTATCGCATCGCCGAGGTCAATGTCCTCGGACCCGAGCGCCGACCGCTCGCAATCCCGCGCGATCCGGAGGCGGCGGCCTCTACGGCATCGCAATTGCCGCTGCGTCCCGGCGAACCGGCGCAAACCGAGCCGGTCGTCGCAACCGAGGCGGCGCTGCTCGCTTCCCTTGGAGGTGCCGGCTACCCGTTCGCAAAAAAAATCGACCGGCGGGTCGTCATCGACCATGAAGCGCGCACGATGGCGGTCACCTATGTGCTCGACCCGGGACCGCGGATGCGCTTCGGTACGGCGACGGTCAGCGGTCTTGAACGGCTCGATCCAGCCTATGTCGAGCGGCGCTTTCGCTGGCGCCCCGGCGCGGTCTACGACAGCAGCGAGGTCGAGGACACGCGGCGGGCGCTGATCGACACCGGGCTGTTCAGCGCCGTCAAGATCGAACCGGTGCGCGATCCGGCCGATCCCGACCGAGTGGCGATGCAGGTCGAGGCGGTCGAGCGGGCGCATCGCACGATCGGCGTCGGCGCCGCCTACAACACCAGCGAGGGACCTGCCGCGAAGGTTTTCTGGGAGAACCGCAACCTGTTCGGACGGGCCGAATACCTGCACCTGTCGATCGAGGCCGGAACGCAGAAGACCGGCGCCGCCGGCACGTTCCGCCGCCCCGATTTTCTCGCGATCGACCAGGACCTGATCGCCCGCGCCGAGATCGCCCGCGAGAACCCGGCGGCGTATGACAGCCGGCACGTGCGTTTCTCTCTCGGTCTGGAGCGTCTCTTCCGACCCGGTCTGACCGTCGGCGGCGGGATCAGCATCGAAAAGGCCAATGTCGATCAGGAGGCGAATGTCGGCCCGCTCCCGTCATCGGAGCGCAGCCAGCGTTATGCGCTGATCGGGCTGCCGCTTTTCGCCAAGCTCGACCGCAGCGACAATCTGCTGGACCCGACCCGAGGCTATCGTCTCCAGGCCAATCTCGTGCCCTATCAGAGCTTTGCCGGGTCCGACCTGACCTTTGTCACCGAGCGGCTCTCCGGCAGCGTCTACAAGGGGCTCGGCGGCAGCGACCGGGTTGTGGTCGCCGCGTTTGCGGCAGTGTCCTCGATCCAGGGCGCCTCCCTGCCCGAACTGCCGGCCGACAAGCGGCTCTATGCCGGCGGCGGCGGCTCGGTCAGGGCCTACGGTTATCAGATGGCGGGGCCGCTCGACGCCAACGACAACCCGATCGGCGGCCGGTCGAGCCTCGAACTGAGCCTGGAGGCGCGCATCAGGATCACGAAAACGATCGGCATCGTGCCGTTTTTCGATGCCGGCAGCTTCTACCGCAGCCCGGTGCCGCAGCTCGGCGAGCGGATGTTCTATGGTCCGGGGGTAGGGTTGCGCTACTACACGCCGTTCGGGCCGGTACGTCTCGACCTGGCGACGCCGCTGCGGCGGCGGTCGGCCGATTCGCTGGTCCAGGTCTATATCAGCCTTGGCCAGGCGTTCTGATGCGTCCCCTCCTGGTGCGAATTGTCGCGTTTCTCGTCGGATCGGCAGGCCGTCTCGGCCTCGTTCTTGTGCTGCTCGCCGTACCCGTGACAGGCGCGTTCGCACTGCTCCAGACGTCGATCGGTCTCGATACGGTCGGCCGGATGATTGCCCGGATGGTCAGCGCGCCGGGCTACCAGATCGAGATAACAGGGCTGGAGGGCACGGTCCCATTCGATGTCAGCGCGAAGCGGATCACGGTCGCCGATGCGGGCGGCGTCTGGCTGGCCTTCGAGAATGTGCGTCTCGACATCGCGCTCGGCCAGCTGCTCGGCTTCCGTCTGCACATCAGAGAGCTGAGCGCGGCGGCGCTGGATTTGTATCGCGCGCCCGACATTCCCGCGGCGGCCGAGCCGGAACCGTGGTCCGAACGGTTGCGGATACCGACAATGCCGGTGGCGACGACGATCGACCGGTTTGCGATCGACCGCGTCGCGCTGGCCGAGACGGTGCTCGGGGAAAGCATCGCGGCGACGGTTGCCGGCCATGCCGTATCGCGCGAGGACGCGGCCGAAATCGCGCTGCGTCTGCACCGCACCGACGGCGTGCCCGGCGAATTCGACCTTTCGGTCCGGCAAAGCGGGGTGGCGCCGGATATGCGGGTGCGTCTGGCCGCGCGCGAGCCGAGCGGGGTTCTGCTCGCGAAGCTGCTCGGTCGCGACGACCGGCCGCCGCTCTCGGTCTCGATTGCCGGAGACGGGCCGGTCTCCGACTGGCACGGCCGGCTCGACGCTTCGGCGGGCGATATCGCGCACGCCGCGGCCAATATCGCGCTGGCGCTGGGCCGCGAGAGCACGCTGTCGCTGAACGGGACGGCCGCGGTCGCAAAGCTGCTGCCGCCGGAACTGGCGGCGCTGACCGGCGACAGTGTGCCGGTCGCGGCGCACCTGACCTTGCGCGAGGACGGCGCGATCGCGGTCGAGGCGCTGACCCTGGGGCTGTCCGCCGGCCGCCTGACCGCCGACGCAGTGGTCGGTCGGCCCGATCGTGGGATCGCGGCGCACGTCGCGGTGAGTCTCTCCGACCTCGAAGCGGCGAGCGCTCTGGTCGGCGAAGCGCTGCGCGGCTCGGCGGAGCTGCATGCAACGGTGTCGGGCAGCGAGGATCGGCCGCGCATCCGGATCGAAATAAGCGGTGACGCGCTCGGCATCGCCGCCTTCGAAGCGGCACAGGGGCGGGCGCAGGCGGCGGTCTCGTGGAGCGCCGAGACGGGCGACCCGGCGGCGCGCCTGCTGATCGCGGCAGATGGGGAGCTGCGCGGGGTGGTTTTGCCGGAAGGGATGCCGCGCGATCTCGGGCGCGATCTTCGCTGGTCGCTGGCGGCAAGCGCCAAAACCGATTTCAGCCTGGTCGAGCTGACCGAATTGACCGCGCGCGGTATCGGGATTGATGTCGCCGGAACCGGCCGGATCGCGGAATATGGGAGCGCGATCGACGGAAAGATGCGCGTGGTCGTCGCCGAGCTTGGTGCGCTCTCCGGTCTTGTCGGGCACAGGATCGACGGCCGGCTGACCCTCGACTTGACGGCGGAGCAGCAAGCCGACTCCCGCATGCTGGCCCGGATCAACGGTTCGGTCGCAGCCCTCGATACCGGGATTCCCGCCGCCAATGCGCTGGCCGGCCGGTCGGTAACAATCGCCGGTTCCGCCGAGCGCGATCGCGGCGGCGTCTTTCGCCTCGACCGCCTCGCCGTGACCGGCGACGAGCTGGTTGTCGGTGCGAGCGGGCATTTCGATCCGGGATCGATGCGGCTCGCGGGCCGGCTCGATGCCGATATCGGCGACCTGCGCCGCGCCGCCGCGGCGCTGGACCTGCCGGTCGCTGGCCGACTGACGGCCGCCGTGACGGTCGAGGGGGCTATTGCCCGCCCGCTTCTGCATGCCCGGCTCGACGGGCGCGATTTGCGGGTCGGCACCGCCGCGTTCGACCGGGTGCGGCTCGAAGCGAAGATGGCCGATGCGACGCAGAAGCGCGCCGCGATCGACGGCGAATTTCACAGTGGCGGGCTTGATGGAAGCCTCTCGCTCGTCGCCGATGCCGGCGATGCGAAAGAGGTGGCGATCCGGGATCTGCTGCTGAAAGCCGCAGGCGGCGTAGTCAACGCGGATCTGCGGATCGACCGCAAAACAATGCTGACGCGCGGCAAGATGACCGCCAGACTGCCCGATCTGTCGCCCTGGTCACGCGTGGCAGGCGTACCGCTCGCGGGCAGGCTGGATGTAACGGCCGGGCTTGACGCGCGGGAAGGGCAGGGCGTCGAGTTGAAATTGGCCGGGGAGCGGCTGGCGCACGGCGGCGGCGAGTCCCGGATCGCGCTCGACCGGATGGAGGCGACGGCGCGGCTCGACGAGGTGCTGGGAACGCCCTATGGCAAGGCCCGCGCGACTCTGACCGGCGTCACCTTCGCCGCGGGCGGGGTGTCGAATGCGACCGTGACGCTCGACAGTCCGAAACCGGGCCGTTTTGCGTTTCGCGCCGAGGCGAAGGGCCGGGTGGTCGAGAACCTGAATCTGGCCGCGGACGGCACTGGGGAATTCGCGCCGCAGACCGGCGCGGTCGAGTTGCGTCTTGCGCGGCTCGACCTCGCGCTCGGTCCGGACCGGTTCCGGCTGAGCCGGCCGCTGACGATCGCTCGGCGGGGTGACGATCTGGCGTTGACCGGGCTGGCGGCGACGTTCGGGCGTGGGCGGATCAGCGGCGAGGCGGCGCGGCGCGGCAACACGCTGTCGCTGCGGCTCGCGGCGCAGGACCTGCCCGTTGCCTCGCTCGGCCGGCTCGCGGGCTACCCGCAGGCGAGCGGCGCCCTCGCTTTCGAGGCCGCGATCGACGGCCCGCTCGCGGCGCCGCGCGGCCGGTTCAGCCTGTCCGGCCGGTCGCTGCGCCTGGCCGCGGCGCGGCAGGAGCGGCTGCCGGCGCTGGCGCTCGATCTCGCCGGCGGCTGGAACGGCAGCGAGATTGACCTGAACGGGCGGGTGGCCGGAATCAAGGGCGAGACGCTGACCCTGACGGGGTCGGTGCCGCTGGTGCTGGATGCGCAAACCTTGGCGATTGCCGTCCCGCAGCACGGGCGCGTGGCGCTGCGCGTGCACGGCGCCGGCGATATCGCGAACCTCGCCGATCTGCTGCCGCTCGGCGAGGACCGCCTCGGCGGCCGTTTTGCGCTCGACGGCGCGGTGAACGGGACCGTTGCCGCACCTGCCGCGAGCGGGCATCTGACCGTCGCGAACGGCCGCTACGAGAATTTCGCGACCGGCGCGGTGCTCAACGATTTGCGCCTGGATATTGTGGGTGATCGCGATCGGCTCGCGATCCGCGAGTTCTCGGCCCGCGACAGCGCCAGAGGAAGTCTTACGGCGCAGGGGGGTGTCGCGCTGGGCAGCGTCGGCGGCCCGACGGCCGATATTTCGGTAACCCTCAAGGATTTCCGCATCATCGGGCGCGATCTGGCGGTTGCCGCCGCGAGCGGGACTGTGGCGATCACCGGTCCGCTCGCGTCACCCCATGTCGCCGCGCGGCTCGCGACCGACCAGGGCGAGATCAACCTCCCGGCCAGCCTGCCGCCAAGCGTGACCCGTCTCGACGTGGTCGAGATCAACGGACGCGGCCGCGCGCGAGCCGGCCGCGCCGGCGCCACCAAGACCGCGCCGGCGCTGCCCGCCTCGCTCGATATCCGGGTCGCGGTGCCGGGGCGCATTTTCGTGCGCGGCCGCGGTCTCGACAGCGAATGGCGCGGCCAGCTCGCCATTACGGGCACCAGCGAGGCGCCGCAGATCGCGGGGTCGCTGGAAGCGATCCGCGGCACGTTCGACGTGCTCGGCAAAACGTTTCGCGTAACGCATGGCGAGATCGGCTTCGACGGCGGCGCTGCGATCGATCCGGTGCTCGACATTACCGCCGAAGTCACGGCAGCCGACATCACCGCGCAAGTCATGTTGCAGGGTCCGGTTTCGGCGCCAAAGCTGACGATGACGTCCAGCCCGGTCGTGCCGCAGGACGAAATCCTGGCCCGCGTGCTGTTCGGCCGCGGTCTCGGCCAGATCACGGTCGCGGAGGGGTTGCAGGTCGCGGCTGCGGCGGGGAGTCTGGCCGGCGGCGGTTTTGACGTTCTCGACAGGCTGCGCGGCGGTCTCGGTCTCGACCGTCTCGGGTTCGGTTCGGCCGCGAACGGAATGCTGGCGAGCAACCCGAAGCCGGGGAACGGCGGCGCGACCTCGGGTGCCGCGATCACCGCCGGCAAATATATCGCCGACGGGGTCTATGTCGGCGCGTCGCAGGGTCTGACCCCGCGATCGAGCAAGGCCATTGTCGAGGTCGAGATACTGCCGCGTGTCACGATACAAGGCGATGTCAGTCAGAGCGGCGGCACCGGGATCGGGCTCAATTACAAGTACGATTACTGATGGCCATGATTGCCAAGGGGGGAGACGATGCCGAGACTGGACGGTAAAGTCGCGCTGATTACCGGAGCCGCCGGCGGACAGGGCGTGGCAGAGGCCGAATTGTTCGTGTGCCAAAGTGCCGCGGTGATGCTGACCGATGTCGATGCGGCAAAGGGCGAGGCGCTCGCGGCGCGGCTGCGCGAAGAGGGCGGACAGGCGCAGTTCCGGGTTCAAGACGCGGCCAGCGAGCAGGACTGGATCGACACGGTCGCCGCGACCGTCGCCGCGTTCGGCGGTCTGCACATCCTGGTCAACAATGCCGGCACGATCGCGCGGCAGAAAATCGTCGATACGACCGTCGAGGCCTGGAACCGGACGCTCGCAGTCAATCTGACCGGCCCATTGCTCGGCATGAAGCATGGCGCGCCGGCGATCCGCGACACATTGCTCCAGGAAAAGGGGGCGAAAAGCGGCGGCACCGGGTCGATCGTCAACATCTCCTCGACCGCCGGGCTGACCGCGCATGACGACGCCGCCTATACCGCCAGCAAATGGGGGCTGCGCGGGCTGACCAAGACCGCGGTATTGCAATTCTCGCCGTGGAACATCCGGGTCAACTCGATCCATCCCGGCCAGATCGCCGATACCGGCTTCTTCCAGAGCGGCGGCGAGGCGTTCGCGCACGCCGCGCGCGCCGCGATCCCGCTGCACCGCCAGGGCACGCCGCTCGAATGCGCCGAGCTGGTGCTGTTTCTGGCGTCCGATGAATCGAGCTTTATCAGCGGCGCCGAGATCGCGATCGACGGCGGTTATATCGCGGCCGGATTGGCGGGGTTGCGGAACCGGGTCCGGGACGAATACCAGAAGTGAAGATCGAGTACGTAGGGGTGTCGTGTAGGAAGCTCCCGAATGCCGGGAGCCGGATCATTCGCGAGACCCCTTCATTAACAATTAGATTGCGGCTCTTGCGGTTGCTGCAGCGCCTCTTGGAGACGTTGCATATTGTGCAGGTAGGAAGCGCAGTAGCTCCCAAATGGATGTGATCCAGTTGTTCTTCCGATCCAGCCTCCAATCTCCCAACCTGCATCGATAAGATCAGAAGCTCCAAAGACGAATTCGAGAGTGTCGATCAAGAAAGGAAGAAGCCCGTGATAGTCAATTTTAGCTGGGCTGCCATGGACATAATGGTTTCGGCAATTCACTGCTTCATCAAGCACTAGTAGCAAGTCGGGAAACCCCCTAGCATAAGCCTTGGGAACGGCAGTCAATATGACTTCGCCTCGGTGCCGCACCTTCCGCTTCAGACTTGGCGAACCTAGCCGACCTAATGCACTCAGAATGCTATCGCGCTCTGAAGATTGCGGCAATGATTTAAAAATGCGTTGCGTTTCCGCCTTTGCCTTCTGTAGATCTTCGGGTAAATTAACATTCAGTGGAAATACCGTCGAGGGCAAAATGTCGAACATATTAGCGCTACTGACCAGCCGTGCGACGTCATAGTGATTGCTCTTCGAAAACCCGTCGGAAAACTGGGCGCGAGCGTCTGCGCGCATTTGGTCGAGTGCAAGCCAGCCTTCCAGTACTCTTGCGAATTCAGTTGGCCTGATGCCCCCGTTCAAAGGCATGTCCATCGGATGGGGTGTCCGATCGTCCAATGAAGTCGCACGTTTCGGTGGCTCTGGCCAATAGACTTTAAAATAACTCGGCGCTGGCGCATCCAACTCAAGGTCAATTTCCTGTATATTTTGACGGCGACCGGCAATGAGTTCTAAAAACCGGAGAACAGTCATCAAATTATTGATGGCGTTCTCGAAGGTAACCGACGGGTCAAATTCTAGATTGGTCCACACGTTGTTATGGATGCTGATTCCCCTTAATTCCCCCATTCCATAGCTTGGCCGGTGAGATGCAGTCACGCGACCGAATGGAGCCTGTGCCGAGAGAAGCTGAGGACGTCCCGCGAAGTATGCAATAATCGGCTGATCGCCGGTCTCAATTTGACGCCCAATCTTCTCCTGGAATGCCTTCAGAATTGCTGTGATATGCTTTTCCGGAGCCACATCGATGCCAAATGCGTCGAAGTCGTCATAGATATTAGCGAAGTCATCAACTACAACACCGATCCGAGTGATTTGAGAACCTAGGGTGATGGGACGTGGTCCGATGATCGCAAAGTGTGCATAAAGGTGAACACGATGAGTTCTGCCTTCGGGTCTGACATATAGAGTTTCGGCCCCCACTGCGATGCAATTTAAAAACGATATCCACCGTGGGCCATCAATGCTGGCATGTAAGAAATCAATGTGGCGAGATTCGAGAAAGAAGTGGTAATCCATATATAGAATAACCCTACTGTGATGTCCATCTAGAAGAAATTCTCCCCCAACTGCCTCTCGATTCGGAAGATTGAAAGTCGCAAAGTGCTTGGTCCCGATGATCCGATCCGGTGTCATTCCTGGTTGGTGAACCTATCTTTCAAAAAGGCGGCGGGCAGGGGCTTTACAACCAGCTCGTATCGGCCTCCAGCCCCATCATATACTGGCCGACCGTTTCGAAATGCTGCTGCCGGCCCTGGAGCTGCTGCGCGACCGAATGGATGTCGCGGAAGCGGCGCTCGAACGGGTTTTCGTTGAAGATCGCGGTCGCGCCGGCCGCCTGATACAGCATATCCACCACCTCCAGCGAGGTGTGGATCGCGAAGGTCGAGGCGAGGCGGATGCGCATCCGCTCGTCGATCGTGACATGGCCGCGCGCTGCCGCCGCTTCGGTGATCTCGCCCAGCGAATGCAGCAGCCAGTCACGGGCGGATGACAGCCGGGCCTCGGCGCGCGCCGCCTCGGATTGCGTCACATTGTTGTTGCGCATCGTCTTCTGCGCGCCGCGCGGGATCTTGTCGCGTGCCAGCTCGATAAAATGTTCGAGCGTCGCGCGGCCGATACCGAGCGCCACCCCGCCGAATCCGGAGGCGTAGAGTTGCAGATTGCTGAAGCGGTACAGCGGGCTGCTCTGGCCCGCCGGCACGGCGCGGCGGGCCAGAGCATCGACCGAATAATCCTCCGGCACGAACAAATCCTTGACCGCGTACTGGTTGCTGGCGGTGCCGCGCAGCCCGATCGTGTGCCACATATCGGTGAATTCGGTCGCGCTTTTCGGGAACAGCATCGTGCGCACCACCGGCGAGCCGTCTCCATGCAGACGCGGTTTGCCGTCGGCTTCGATCACCGGCACATGGCAGCCGAGCCAGGTCGCGAGCTGGGCGCCGCTGGTAAAGGCCCAGGTCGCGGTGACCCGGTAACCGCCGGGAGCGACCCGCGCCTCGCCGGGACCCGGCCCCCAGGCCAGGATGCCGCGCTTTCCGCCAAAGATCTCGTGCGCGACCTCGGGCTTCAGATGCGCCGCGGTCATCGAGCAGCCGGAAATCTGGTTGACGCACCAGGCGGCGCTGGCATCGGTTTTCGCGAGTTCCTCAATGACCGGCACGTACTGCGCGGGCGGCAATTCGGCGCCGCCGAGCGAGCGAGGCAGCAGCAGGCGGGTCAGGCCGCGCTCGGCCAGGGCGTCGATCAGCTTCTCCGGCAGGCGGCGCTCGGCGTCGATCTCGGCGGACGCAGCGGCCAGCGACGGAGCGGTCTCGCGCACCCGCACGATATACTCGGCGCCGCTGTCGGGCATGGAAGCGGACCCTGTTTCAGTCACTCGCCGGGCTGAACCCGCGTTCATGCGTCGCTCCTGTGTTCACTGGCACCGACCCGCCTTTCCAGGGCGGAGGGCCAGTGCAACCGGAAGCGCGGCCCCTGTCAAGCTGGCGGCGGGTCCGCAACGGGTTCGATGCCCGCTCGTGTTCTTACGGCGGAACTTCCGCAACTCCGCTTGATTTCGGTATTCCCGGCGAAAGCCGGGACCCACTGGTCGGCGTCCGGGATGCTGTGGGATGGGTCCCGGCTTTCGCCGGGACTGCGGTCCGAAGATCGGTAAGTTGATCGGCAAAATGTCGAAGCGGCGCTTCGGGAGCACCGGTTCGTGCCGGTCACCCGCCCTGCCCGCAGGCGCAGTCGATGCGGAAAATCCGCGCCGCGTTGCCGCCGAGGATCGCGTCGCGCTCGGCTTTTGTCAGAGGCGTGTTCTCGACGATATCGACCGGCGCGAGATCGCCGATGCCGAACGGGTAGTCGGAGCCGAGCACGATCCTGTCGGCCCCCACCGTGTCGCACAGAAAGCGCAAGGCGCGCGGCTCGAACAGCACCGTGTCGAAATACAGCCGGCGGAAGCCTTCCTCCGGGTCGGCGTAGTCCGGGTGGATCGCGCGGTTGTGCTTGAGCCGGCCGATACCGTAGGGCAATGCGCCGCCGGCATGCGCCAGCACCAGGGTCATCCCCGAGAACCTTGTCAGGTGTCCGGAAAACAGCAGCCGTGTGATCGCGATCGTCGTATCGGCGAGGCGGCCGACCGCGTTGACCAGATCGTAGCCGGCGAGACGCTCGTCGCCGCAGAGGTAATGCGGATGCACAAAGATCGTCGCACCGCGCGACGAGGCCAGCTCCCAGAACGGGTCGAGATCGGGGTCGTCGAGATTGCCGCCGGTGCCCTTCGGCTGCGTCGCGATCATCGCGCCGTGGAAGCCGGCATCGAGCGCCTCTTCGAGCACGCGGGCGGCGAGCGCGCCGTCTTGCAGCGGCACCGTCGCGAGCGCCGACAGGGACGGCAACGCGGCGGCGTCGTTGCGCATGTGCTCGTTGTAGAAACGCGCCCAGTCGGCCGCCTCCTCGCCTTGCAGCTCGTAGCCGTAGACATCGGTCCAGCCGCCGACGAGCTGGTGATCGACGTGTGCCTCCCGCAGCCAATCGCGGCGCGCCGCGAGGTCGTGGAGACGCGGCTGGATCGGCCGGCCCGGCGCGCCGCCGGCAAAAGCCATTCTGGGCGCCCCGCCTTCGGTGTGCAGCCGCACCGAAGGGAACAGAAGCGGCTCGCTGCGCAACGCATCGAGCATCGTGGACGGCACGACATGGGCATGCGTATCGATGATCACCGCGCCCTCTCTCCGGTACAGAAAAAGTCGCGGCGCCACGCTACGCCGCTCGCCGCCGGCGCGGAAGCCGAAACCGCTTTCGCCGGGGTGCCGGAAACTTATATCGACGGCAGCCAATGCCACAGCGCCGAACGGAGCCGCCGATGCCCGCCTCGATGCGACCGCGCCGCAGCGTGCTGTACCTGCCCGGCTCGAACCCGCGCGCTCTCGAAAAGGCGCGAGGCCTGCCGGCGGACGGGCTGATTTTCGATCTCGAAGACGCGGTCGCGCCGGAGGCCAAGGACACGGCGCGCGCCAATGTCGCGGCGGCGCTGACCGAAGGCGGCTATGCGCCGCGCGAGCTGGTCCTGCGGATCAACGGGCTGGACACCGCCTGGGAGCATGCCGATCTGGCTGTGGCCGCGGCCCTGCCGATCAATGCGGTGCTATTGCCGAAGGTCGAGAGCGCGGATCGGGTGCGGCTGGCGGTCTCGCTCCTCGACGCGCTCGGCGCGCCGCTGGAGCTTGCGGTGTGGTGCATGATCGAGACGCCGCTCGGGGTGCTGCGGGCGGCCGAGATCGCCGGCGCGAGTCCGCGTCTTGCGGCGCTGGTGATGGGCACGTCGGACCTGACAGAAGAGCTGCACGCGCGCGAGACGCGCGATCGGCTGCCGCTGATGACCGCCCTCGGCCTGGTTCTGCTGGCGGCGCGTGCGCATCGAAGCGCGGTGCTCGACGGGGTGCAACTCGATCTCGCCGACGCGGCCGGGTTCGCGGAGGCATGCCGGCAGGGCCGCGATCTCGGGTTTGACGGCAAGACGCTGATCCATCCGACGCAGATCGACGTGGCAAACGCCGCCTTCGCACCGAGCGAGGACGAAGTCGCGCGGGCGCGCCGTCTGGTCGCGGCGTATGCGGAGGCCGTGACCGCGGGAAAAGGCGCGATCCGCCACGAAGGACGGCTCGTCGAAGCGCTGCACGTCGAGGCCGCGAGACGTATCCTGGCGCTGGCGGACGTGATCGCCGAGCGCGAGGCGGGGTGAGCTTCTGCCGCGATCCCGTTCCCGGCTTACGGCACCTTCTCGTCCGGGTAGACGCCCCACAGATCGGCGCGGCGCAGCCAACCGGCGACCGAGGCCGCCTCGATCCGGCACCAGGAAGCGCGGCACTCGGTCAGGCGGCCGATCACGCCGGGTTCGGCGCGCGCGACGAGCGGCGACGCCGGATCGGGTTCGCGATGGATCGGCCGCGTCTCGCCCGGCGCGATGACGACGTGGCGCTTGCCGGTCAGCAGGTTCTGCTGCACCCAACCGGTCGTCCCGTCCCATTCGCGAACCCGCCGCCAATTCTCGAATTGCGCGATGATTTCGACCGGCATGTTGCGGCGCATCAGCACCCAGTCGATCGGATAGCGCGAGCCGGGTCCGGTGCGCAGATTGATCCTGTCGGCGTCCAGGCTGGCAAAGCGCGGGATTTTCGGACCGTTCGCCTCGTCCTCGGCCGCGACCGTCGACCCTGCGAACAGCAACATCACGGCGCCGATAATGGCGCCCGCGAGTCCCTCGTGCTGGGCCATGTTCCCCCTCTTCGGGCCCCTCGTTCGGGCGAGCGATAGAGCCGGAAGCGGCCGGGGGTCAAGACGGCGGGAAAACCGATGCGGGTTCGGCGGCTCCGGCGGGGGTTTCGCAGGCCGCCGCGCCGCAGGTCGGGCATTCCGGGTCCTTGCCGATTCGGATGCGGTGAAAGCGCGCGCCAAGCGCCTCGTAGATCAGCAGCGTGCCGTCGAGACCGTCGCCGAGACCGAGCAGTTCCTTGAGCACCTCGACCGCCTGCAGCGTGCCCATCACGCCGGCGACGGCGCCGAGAATGCCCGCTTCCTCGCAGCGCGGCACCATGTCGGGCGGCGGCGGCTCGCGAAACAGACAGCGGTAGCAGGGATGACCGGCGCCGAGATAGGGGCGGAAGGTCGAAAGCTGACCCTCGAACGGCGATAGCGCGGCCGCGACCAGCGGTTTGCTTAACCGGAAACACTGGTCGGTCAGCAGGTAGCGCGTGGCGAAATTGTCGCTGCCGTCGGCGACGAGGTCGTAGCGGCCGATGATGTCGGAGGCGTTGTCGGGACCGAGCCGCACCGGATGGGCCTCGACCCGGACATCGCCGTTGACCGCGGCGAGCGTCGCGCGGGCGCTCTCGACCTTGAGGTCGCCGACCCGCTCGGTCACATGCACGATCTGGCGCTGCAGATTGGTCAGATCGACCCGGTCGTTGTCGATGACCCCGAGCGTTCCGACCCCGGCGGCGGCGAGATAGAGCAGCAGCGGCGAGCCGAGCCCGCCGGCCCCGATCACCAGCACGCGCGACGACAGCAGCCTTTCCTGCCCCTCCTCGCCGACCTCGTCGAGGATCAGGTGACGCGCATAACGCTGGAATTGCTCTTCGCTCAGTTCCATCGGATTTCCCGTTCGGCCACAGGCGATCGCGCCCGAAGCGCTCCGTTGGATATGGGGTCCGGCAGATATGGGGTCTGGAAGCAGCCGTGACGACTTACAGCCCGTCGAACAGCGCTGTCGAGAGATAGCGCTCGGCATGATCCGGCAGGACCGCGACGATCGTTTTGCCTTCCATGTCGGACCGGGCGCCGATTTCGATCGCGGCGGCCAGCGCCGCGCCGGCCGAAGTGCCGACCGCCAGCCCGTCGAGCCGGGCGGCCTGGCGAGCGGTGCGCAATGCCGTTTCGTGGCTGATGCACAGGATCTCGTCGATCAGCGAGGTATCGAGAATATCGGGAACGAACCCGGCGCCGATGCCCTGGATCTTGTTCGGACCGGGCGGGCCGCCCGACAGGACCGGGCTCTCCTCCGGCTCGACCGCGACGATCCGCAGACCGGGTTTGCGCGGCTTCAACGCCGAGCCGACCCCGGTCAGCGTGCCGCCGGTGCCGGCGCCGCAAACCACGACATCGACCGCACCGGCGGTATCGTTCCAAATCTCCTCGGCGGTGGTGCGGCGGTGGATCTCGGGATTGGCTGGGTTCTGAAACTGCTGCGGCATAAATGCGTCGGACAGGGTGCGGACGATCTCCTCGGCCTTCGCGATCGCGCCGCGCATGCCCTGGGCGGCCGGGGTCAGTTCGAGTTTGGCGCCGAGCAGGCGCAGCATCCGGCGGCGCTCGATCGACATGCTCTCGGGCATCGTCAGGATCAGCCTGTATCCCTTCGCGGCGCAGACAAAGGCCAGCGCGATCCCGGTATTGCCCGAGGTCGGCTCGACCAGCACCGTGCCGGGCCGGATGCGACCGGCGGTCTCGGCGGCTTCAATCATCGCCAAGCCGATGCGGTCCTTGACCGAAGAGAGCGGGTTGAAGAACTCGCATTTGCCGAGCAGGTCGGCCTTGACCCCGGACTCGGCCGCAAGCCGGTTGATGCGCACGAGCGGCGTCGCGCCGATCGTGTCGAGGATGCTGTCGTAAATCCGGCCGCGGAACGCGCCGATCGGGTGCCGCGTCGTTGTGTCGGGGCCGGTACTCATCCTGCGTGGTCTCCCCTTGCTTCCGCTTTTCGGCGCCTCGTCGGCGCGGCAGAGCGGCGGCTCCGGGCGAGGAACACGGCAATCCCGCGTTTGCGGGTTGCAAGGCGCGAGACGCAAGCGGGCCGCCTCAGAGTGCGGCGCTTCGTGCCGAATGACAACCGGGGAGACGGGGGGGGGGCCGAATTGTGCGTCCGCACTACGGCCCCGGGATGCAAGAGCTGCGGCAACATCCGGCCGGGCTTGTCGCTTGTCTTCCGTGCCGGACAGCCGGTCGCGCCGATTATGCCGCCTCGGCGAGATCGGCCGACTGCCGCTTGGCAGTCGTCGGCGCCGCCGTCTCCTCGATGTCCAGAATGCGCCGCAGCGCCTCCCGACCGCGCGACAGGCGCGAGCGGACCGTGCCGATCGGGACACAAGCGATGGCGGCCGCTTCGTCGTAGCGCAGACCTTCGAGACCGACGAGCAGGATCGCCTCGCGCTGCTCCAGAGGCAGCAATCCGAGGCCGCGCTCCAGCTCGCGCAACCGCCGGGAAGCGGTCGGGTCGGTGTTCGCGACCAGCTCCGATTCCATCTCGGTCACGTCGATATTGCCGCCGTCGCGGTTCGACCGGCGAACATCGTTGACGTGCTGGTTGTGCATCAGCGTGAACAGCCAAGCCCGCAGATTGGTCCCTTCCTGCCACAGATGCTGCTTGGCGAGGGCGCGGAGCAGGGTGTCCTGGACCAGATCGTCGGCCCGGCTGGTGTCGCGGGTCAGCGCCCTTGCATACCGCCGCAAACGCGGAATCTGTTCTTCGAGTCGGCGGTGAAAATCGGACATCGAGTTTCCCTTTCGGTGTCGGATCGAGCAACGATCTAAACACCGCCGCCACTGCTTTGCAGATTGGACGCGCCAGGTTTTTGGTAATTTGTTGTAAGCGGAGGCGCGGTTTGCGTTCCAGTTGTTTACGGCCGCGTAGCGACTGGCGGGAATGTCTTTCGCAAACTTCCGCCTCCGTAACAGTACTTGTCGTGATCGGGTCCGGCGTCAACAAATCTCGACACGATCGCCGATCGGGTTACCGAAACCGGACCGATGAAAGATCTCGGCTTCGGCTGCCTACCGGCCTCTGGCGGACAGGGCGCGATTGTTGGCCGCCCAGGCGATCACGTCCCGCACCGTCTCGCCTAAAGCGCTGTCGAATGCCCGCACGATCGCCGGAAGATCAGCGGATCCCGCCCGCGCCTCGCGCGCGACCGAGGTCGCGGCGGCAATATTGCGACCCGGCATCGTGATCAGCTCGGCAGCGAGGCGGACCCGCACGAGCGGCGGACCGTCCGGCGAGTCGTAGATCGCGGTGAAGTCGCGGATATCGGTGTTCAGCACGTAATCGGCATTCAGACCGAGTCCTTCGCTGCTGACTCCGGCGAACGCACCGCTTTTCTGAAAGCCTTCGAGCAGGGCTTCCTTGACCAGGAACGGCGGACGGTCGACCCATTCGCCTTCGGCGAAGTAGTCGATCGCGACCGGTGAACGGATCAGCGCGATCCGCTTTGTGTCGAGCCCGGCGGAGGCGGTCGGTGTGGCGATGACGAGCAGCGCTCCGACCCGTCGCGCTGGCTGCTGCAACCCTACCGCAGGGGTCAGGCGATAGAGCGGCCGTTCCGGGGCTTTCGGCAGCAGCCCGCCGCACCCGGCAAGCAGCCCCCCGAGCAACAGCGGGACGCATAAAACCAGCGCCGCGGTCCCGACGGGGCGGATGCCAAGCCTCATCGCGCTCTGTATCCTTCGCGGCGGTCACCGAACAACAGGCTGAGCGGGTCGCGCTCGACGGTCGTGACGACGCGGTTGGCGCTGGCCACCAGCTGGCGCGTCTCGGCGACAAGGCTGCCGACATCGGTCAGGGTCTGCTGGCTGAAATTGCGCAGCCCGGGCCGGACGTCGCTCAGCGCGACCTGCAGCTGCTTGTTCGTATCCGCGAGGTTCCGGGCGACCTTGTCGAAATCGGCGATCGCCGTGGTCAGGCGAGTGCCGATGCCGTCCGGCCCGGTATAGCTGCGCTCGATGCTGACGAGGAGCTTCGAGGCCGCCGCAGTGGCGGAATTCGCGTTGCCGGCGAGTTCGGCGAGGTCCTTGTTGCGCTCGGCAAGCCCGGCGGTGAAGACACGCAGGTTTTCCAGGCTTTCGCCGAGCGATTGCCGGTTTTTCTCGTCAAGAATCATGCTGAACCGATCGACCGTGGCGTTCAGCTTGTCGACCAGCTCCGGGCCGGAAGCCGCGACGCTGGCCAGTGTCGACGGCACGGAGCGGATCACCGGATAGCGCTCATCGCCCTCGGCTTTCAGCGGCGGCGCATCCTGCGTCCCGCCGCTGATCTGGACAAACGAGATGCCGCTCAACAGGCTGCTTTGCAGCGTCGCGACGGCATCCCGCTTGATCACCAGCTCGGGGTCGGTTGTGATCGTGGTTTGCACCAGCGCGACATTGTCCGGGTCGATCCGCACGTCCTCGACCTTGCCGACCGGCACACCGTTATATTCGACGGCGGCGCCCTCGCGCAGCCCGCTCACCGAGCCGCTGAAATAGATGCGGTAGCGGGCCTGCTGGTCGTTCAGCTCTCTGCCGGCCAGCCACACCACCGCGCCAAAGGCGAGCAGGACCATCGCGAGCACAAAGGCGCCGACCGCGGCGTAATTCGCACGTGTTTCCATCTTCCTTGCCTGACTTACCGAGGTCTGCCTTACCGAGCGGGGCGAGCCGCGCGGGCGCGGGGACCGTGAAAATAGGCGCGCATCCAGGGATCTTCATCCTCCAGATGCGTTGCCAGGGTACCGATTCGTATCTTCCTGTCGAGCAGCACGGCGACCCGGTCGCAGATCGCGAACAACGTGTCGAGATCGTGCGTCACGAGAAACACGGTCAGCCCGAGGCTCGATTTCAGATCGACGATCAGCCGGTCGAACTCGGCGGCGGCGATCGGGTCGAGACCGGCGGTCGGCTCGTCGAGAAACAGGATTTCGGGATCGAGCGCCAGCGCCCTTGCGAGACCGGCGCGCTTGCGCATGCCGCCCGACAGCTGCGCGGGGAATTTGTCGGCGGTCGGCTCGGGCAAACCGACCAGCGCGATCTTGCAGGCCGCGATCTCGTCCATCAGCGGTTCCGGCATCGGACAGTGCTCGCGCAGCGGCACCTCGATGTTCTGCATCACGGTCAGCGAGCTGAACAGCGCCCCGTCCTGGAACAGCACGCCCCAGCGCTGTTCGAGCGCGCGCAGCATGGCCTCGTCGGCATGCAGCACGTCGCGCCCCAGCACCTCGATGCTGCCGCCCTGCGGCCGGCGCAGCCCGATAATCGACCGCAGCAGCACCGACTTGCCGGTGCCGGAGCCGCCCACCACCCCGAGCACCTCGCCGCGCCGCACATCGAGATCGAGCCCGTCATGGACGGTCTGCCGGCCGAAGCGGGTGACGAGGCCGCGCACCCGGATCACGATATCGTCCTCCGTCGGCATCCTCAGATCCCGAGCATCGAGAACAGCACCGAAAAGGCGGCGTCGGCGACGATCACAAGAAAGATCGACTCGACGACCGATTGCGTCGTCAGCCGGCCGACGCTCTCGGCGCTGCCCGACACGTTGAACCCCTCATAGCACCCGACCATCGCGATGATCGCGGCGAAGAACGGCGCCTTGATGACGCCGACCCACAGGGTCCAGCTCGTGACGGCGCCTTGCAACTGATCGAGAAAGGCCGGCAGCGTGATGCCGAGCGTCACCCAGGTCATCAGAAAGCCGCCGAGCAGGCCCAGCGCATCGGCATAAAACACCAGCAGCGGCAGTGTCAGCATCAGACCGAAAACGCGCGGCAGCACCAGCACCTCGACCGGGTCGAGACCGAGGATGCGCATCGCGTCGATCTCCTGGTTGACCTGCATCGTGCCGATCTGCGCGGTAAAGGCGCTGCCCGAGCGGCCGGCGATGATGATCGCCGCCAGCAGCACGCCCAACTCTCGCAGCATCGTGACGCCGAGCAGGTTGACGGTATAGATCTCGGCGCCGAAGCGGCGCAGCTGGTCGGCACCCTGAAACGCCATCACGATGCCGATCAGGAACGACAGCAGCCCGACGATCGGCGTCGCGTTGAGGCCGGTCTGCTCCATCTGGCGTATCGTCGCGCGCAGCCGCAGCCGGCCGGGATGGCGCAGCAGCCGCAGCATCGTCACGCAGACGAGCCCGCCAAACCCCAGGATCGAGTAGCCGCGCCGCAAAATCCCGACCGTGACCTCGCCGAGATGCGCGAGAAAGCCGGTAAAGGTATGGTGCGGCGGGACCGGATGCGGCGGCGGCGAGATCATGCCGCGGTCGCGCAGCTGCTCGAACAACGGCATCAGGCTCGGGCGCAGATTGGTCACTTCGACCGCGTGGCCGCGTTCGGCAAGCTCGCGCTCGGTGCGCAGCAGCAGCCACGCTCCCGCGGTGTCGAGCCGTTCGATCCCGGCCGCATCGATAGTGACCGAGCGCCTGGCCGGCAGCTTGAGGGCGCGCAGCCGTCGATCAAGCGCGGCGGCCTCGGTCACGAGCCAATCGCCCGCGGCGTGCAGAACCGGCGCTCCCGCCTCCTCGGAGGCAACGATCGTGGCAGGGGGCGCCATGCTGAACCGGCGGGCTCTAACAGTCTGATAATCGACGGGGGTCAAGCTCTTTCCAAGTACGGGAAAACCCGCTATCCCGCAACCGCGCGCAATCGACACCCGGCGAGACGAGCCCCAGCGAGACAAATGATGGATTTCAAAACGCACATCCGCGCGATACCCGACTTCCCGAAGCCGGGTATTCTGTTCTACGACATTTCGACGCTGCTCGCGCACCCGCAGGCATGGCGGGCGATGATCGAGCAGCTGGCGGAGGCGGTCAGGCCGTATCGCCCCGAGCTTCTTGTCGGGATCGAGTCGCGCGGTTTTCTTGTCGCGGCGCCGCTGGCCTATGCGCTCGGCAGCGGCTTTGCGATGGTGCGCAAGAAAGGCAAATTGCCCGGAAAGACGACCCGCTACTCCTATGATCTCGAATACGGCACCGACACGATCGAGGTGCAGGAGGACGCGATTGCGCCAGGCCAGCGCGTCGTCGTGCTCGACGATCTGATCGCGACCGGCGGCACGATGCAGGCCGCCGTCGAGCTGGTGCGAATACGGGGCGGGACGGTCGCCGCGGCGGCGTGCATCATCGAACTGGCGTTTCTCGAAGGACGCAAGAAGCTCGACGTGCCGCTCGCCGCGATGATTACCTACGACAGCTGAAGCCGGAGAACAGGTTTCCAGACGCACAAGAGTTCGTGCTGAAGCGATCAGCCTTCGGGAAATTGCGGCGCTGATTACAGGCGGTGGAAGCAAACCTACGAATTATTCCGTAAAACTGACGATTCTCCCGGTATGTTCGACATAAAATCGGGCTAGCCTCAAAAGCAGCCCGGAAAGATAAAAACCACACATCCTTTCCAGATAGACTATCCGGAAATATCTTGTCCGAATACTCGGTAAGTCGTCCCACATGATCCATAAAATCCAGAATAGCCAAGGCGATTGCTCTCGCTTTTGCATAATCTTCATCGCTCTCTAAAATATCTTTGCCATCGTAAAAATATTGTAGAAATTCAGGCCTTTCTATGAAAATCTTGTTTTTATCCAACGTCTGCTGTGCAATGCTCGCCATTAGAGCGTGATCGCATCAGGTTGAAGCGTAGCCGGCATTGGCGAGGTAGTTTGCGCATTCCTGTGCGGAGAAATGATCGAGCAAGGAGCCGATCTGGCGCCACGTGTCCTCGGTGGTGCGCGGATCGGCTTTGCGCAGCAGGGTCTTGAGCTTGGCGAAGACCTGCTCGATCGGGTTGAGATCGGGCGAATAGCGCGGCAGGAAGAACAGCTTGGCGCCGGCGGCGCGGATCAGGCGGCGGACGGCCTGGCCCTTATGGCTGCCGAGATTGTCCAGGATCACGACATCGCCGCGGTTCAGGGTGGGCACGAGGAACTGCTCGACGTAAGCGCGAAAGCTGGCGCCGTTGATCGGGCCGTCGATGACGCAGGGCGCGGTGATCCGGTCGCAGCGCAAGGCCGCCAGAAAGGTCAGGGTGCGCCAGCGCCCCTGCGGCACCTTGGCAATGAGGCGGGTGCCGCGGGCGCATCGTCCGT
>JBFWVT010000025.1:0-63630 GCA_050246595.1 Alphaproteobacteria bacterium | reverse complement strand
AGTTGTTCTTCCTGCCCCGCTATTCGCCCGATCTCAACCCGATCGAGCAGGTCTTCTCCAAGCTCAAGACTCTGCTGCGCAAAGCCGATCCGCGCACCACCGAGGACACGTGGCGCCAGATCGGCTCCTTGCTCGATCATTTCTCCGCACAGGAATGCGCAAACTACCTCGCCAATGCCGGCTACGCTTCAACCTGATGCGATCACGCTCTAGGTTCCATCGGCGGGTCCCCCTCGGAATCCCGGCGGCCGCAATATCGCGGGTTGGCCGCGCGCGCTCTCCTCATTACCTAGAGCTGTGAAGGCGGCGGAGCGGTTCCAACGCCCGGAGGCATTCCCGGCGAAAGCCGGGACCGCGGGAATTGATCCCCGGTTCCGTTTCAGGAGGAAACCATGCATTTCGAGCAGTTTAAATCGTCGCTGACCGGGGCGGCGCCGCCGGCCGGGCTGAGCCTGCCGTTGCAGGCGCTGTGGTGGGTCGCCAAGGGCGACTGGCACCGCGCCCATAGCTGCTGTCAGGAGGCGCACGACGAACACGGCGCCTGGGTGCATGCCCATCTGCACCGGATCGAGGGGGACGAGCGCAATGCCGCCGGCTGGTACAAGCGCGCCGGCAAGACGCCGTCCGAGGCCGCGTTCGAGGAGGAGTGGAACGACATCGCGCGCGGCATGATGTAGCGCCCCGGCGTCAATCCGCCGCTGCCGCCTGACCGGCCCGCTCGTATTTGCGGGCCGGGGTGTTGATCGGGTCGGAGAGCGGCGCGGCGCCGAACGAGGCGGCGATGCGGTCGGGCGCCGGGTCGCCGTAGAGCGTCGTGCGCTGGCGCGGCGTGCGGCCGAGCGAGCGGATCAGCGCCTCCATGTTCTCCGGCGGCATTTCCTGGCCGAAACTGGCGCCGGCGGCGCGCGAGATGCTCTCGTTCATCAGCGTGCCGCCGAGATCGTTGCACCCCGACTGAAGGCACGCGGCGGCGCCTTCGGGGCCGAGCTTGACCCACGAGCACTGAATGTTCGGGATCACCGGGTGCAGGGCGAGCCGCGCGACAGCGTGCATCAGCACCGCCTCGCGCCAGGTCGGCCCGAGACGCGAGCGGCCCTTTAGCGAAATCGGCGTCTCCATCGGGACAAACGGCAGCGGCACGAATTCGGTAAAGCCGCCGGTCCGCGTTTGCAACTCGCGCACGCGCAGCAGGTGGCGCGCCCAATGCTCGTAGCGCTCGACATGGCCGAACATGATCGTGACCGTGCTGCGCAGCCCCGCGCGGTGCGCCGCCTCCATGACCTGAAGCCACTCGGCGGTTTTGACCTTATCCGGGCAGATCAACGCGCGCACCTCGTCGTCGAGGATTTCCGCCGCGGTTCCGGGTAAGGAGCCGAGACCGGCATCGCGCAGTTCGGCGACAAAATCGGGCAGGGCGCGGCCCAAGGTCTTTGCGCCCTGCCAGACTTCGAGCGGCGAGAAGGCGTGGACGTGCATACCGGGCAGGGCTTCCTTGATCGCGCGGCAGATCGCGAGATAGGTCGCGCCGGTATATTCGGGGTGGATGCCGCCTTGCAGACAGACCTCGGTGGCGCCGCGTTCCCAGGCTTCCTCGCTGCGCCTGACGATTTCGTCGAGGGCGAGGTCGTAGGGACGGCCGCGCAGATTCTCGCTGAGCTTGCCCTTTGAGAAGGCGCAGAACTGGCAGCGGAAATAGCAGATATTCGTGTAGTTGATGTTGCGGGTGACGACATAGGTCACCGTGTCGCCCGACACGTCGCAACGCAGCCGGTCGGCGGCAGCGCAGATTTCATGGAAATCGTCGCCGCGGGACTCGAACAGACGGACGATGTCGGCTTCGGCGAGCGTCTCGCCGGCGGTGGCGCGGCCGAGGATGTCGGGTATGTCCGGGAATACCCCCACCCCGACCCTCCCCCGCAAGCGGGGGAGGGAGACCGTTGCAGCCGCGACTGCCTTTGTCCCCTCCCCCGCTTGCGGGGGAGGGTTAGGGTGGGGATAAGCCGGCGGTTCGGCACCCGAACCGGCGATCCACGGACCGGTACGCGCGAGACCCTGGCCGTCGATCATGCGCAAGACCGGCGTGCGCAGCTTCGGATCGAGCCAGCGTTCCGGCACCTGCGCGTAGGAAGGATAGATCGCGAGCCGCTCGACGAGCAGTTTTCCCGCGCCGGCGGTGCGGCGGGCGAGATCGTCGAGATGCGGCCACGGCGCCTCGGGGTTGACATGGTCCGGCGTTACCGGCGAGACGCCGCCCCAATCGTTGATCCCGGCCGCGATCATGTCTTCGAGCGCATCGGGCATCAGATTGGGCGGGGCCTGAATGTTCATCCCGGGGCCGAAGATCAGCCGCGCAACCGCAATCGTCCACAGATGCTCCGGGAGATCCGGCTCGGGCGCGTCCGCCATGCGGGTGCCGGGCTTGGCCCGGAAATTCTGGACGATGATCTCCTGAATATGGCCGTAGCGGTCGTTGAGGTCGCGCAACGCGAGCAGGGACTCGATGCGTTCGCGGCGGGTCTCGCCGATGCCGATCAGGATGCCCGAGGTGAACGGCACCGCCGCCTCGCCCGCAGCCGCGATCGCAGCGAGCCGCACCGAAGGTGCCTTGTCGGGCGAGCCGAAATGCGGACCGCCGCGCTCCGACAGACGCTCGGACGCGGTTTCGAGCATGATGCCCTGCGACACCGACACCGCGCGCAGCCGCGCGGTGTCGTCGCGGCTCATGATGCCGGGATTGAGGTGCGGCAGCAGCCCGGTTTCCTTCAAGACCAGTGCGGCCATCGCGGCGAGATAGGACAGCGTCGTGTCGTGGCCGAGACGGGAAAGCGCCTCGCGCGCCGCGCCGTAGCGCTGTTCGGGCTTGTCGCCCAAGGTGAACAGCGCCTCCTTGCACCCGGCCTTGGCGCCGGCGCGGGCGATCGCCAGCACCTGCTCCGGATCGAGATAGGCTGCCGCGCCGCGCCGCGGCGGTTGCGCGAAGGTGCAGTAATGGCACACGTCGCGGCACAGATGCGTCAGCGGGATGAACACTTTTCGCGAGTACGAGACGAGATTGCCGTGGCCCCCGTCGCGCAGTTCCGCCGCCACCCGCATCAGCGGCGCGAGGTCGCTCGCCTCGGCCAGCGCCAGGGTCTCGGTCGTCGAAAGCCGCGCACCTGAGGCGGCGCGGTCAATGATGTTGCCCAGTGACATGCCTCGCCCCTCCGGATCTCGTTCGCTGCCGAACGCCGCCGGTTTTCTCAGTCAGGAGGTAATCCCGCTAGCGGGGGCACCGCGTCACGACGGACGCCGCGTCCCCGGCATCGGGGGCAGTGCAAAGCCCGCCGATGCGAGAACGCCGGCATGCGTTGCGAGCCACAGGCCCGCTCGCGTGCGCGATCCGAGTTGCGAAAAATGCGCGAGATCGGCGGGGTTGTCGATATCCAATGCGATGCCGGGCAGCTTGACGACCGTCGGCTCGATACCGGAAGCCCAGGCGGCGGCGAGATGCGGGCGGAAACTGTCGTCGCCAAAACGCAAGGGCACGGCGTCGGGCGGCGATAGGATGATCGCGTTCGATCCCATTTCGTCATGTGAGGGCGCAATCGTAAAGGAGGGCGCCGGCCATCGCGACGCCTCAAGGTGTGCGGCGATCAGGCGTTCGATCTCGGCGGCGGTGACCAGCGGGATATCGCCGGGCAGGGTCAGCATCGCGCCGCACCCCTCAGCGGCGAGATGTCGCGCGGCCGCGGCGACCGCGCCGGTGTGGCCGTCACGCGCGCCATCGGCGAGACAATGCGCTCCATAGCGGGAGGCGAGCTCTCGCGCGGCCGGGTCGGTCGTGACGAGCAGACGACCGGCGAGACCGCGCGCTTCGGCGAGGGCGGCCAGCACGTCTTCGAGCATCGCCAGGGCCAACCCCTGCCGCAATTCGGCCGGCAGCGCCGGCGCGAGCCGCGTTTTCGCGGCGGCGGTGTCCTTGACCGGGACGACGGCCCAGATATCCGCGGCGTCGATCATACCCGGACGCGGTCGGCGACGGCGAGGACGGTGCGAGCCAGCGCCTCGCGATCTTCGAGGCTCTGCATCAAGGTGCGCGCGAGCACGACCGGGATGTCGAGATCGGCAACGGCCGCCGCATCGGCCTCGTCGGCGATGTAGACGTCGAGAAAATCGCGGTAGCGGCGCGCCGGGGTCGCGGCATCGACCGGCAGGCCGAGTTCGGCCATCATCTTGGCGGTCGGTCCCTTGACGGCCTGACCGGCGACGATCGGCGACACGGCGACGACTGGCGCCCGGCAGCCGCGCAGCGCCTCGCGCATACCGGGCACGGCGAGGATCGGGTCGATGCTGATAAACGGGTTCGATGGACAGACGACGACAGCGCGCAATTCCGGGTCTGCCAGCGCGGCGAGAACATCCGGATGCGGGCGCGCGGTCTCGGCGCCGGCGAAGGCCAGTTCCGAAATCACGGGCGCGCAGCGCAGGCGGACAAAATAATCCTGGAAGTCGAGCCAATCGCCGCCGGGATCGCGATTGTCGGCCGCCTGTATCGGGGTTTGCGGCGGGACCCCCACCCTGCCCTCCCCCGCTTGCGGGGGAGGGTTTGTGAGAAATGCGGAGGAGACCTCCTCCCCCGTGATCCCCGGGTCAAGCCCGAGGAAGAAAGAGTTGGGGTGGGGGTGAGCCGAAAGCGTCCGCAGCCGGGTGCGCACGGGATCGTCGGACATCGGCAACAGCCGCGCCCTGATGCCGAGACGGCGGCGGAAATCGTCTGATATCGCCGACAGGCTCTCGCCCGCACGCAGGCGGCGGGTGCGCTCGACATGGGTCGCGAGATCGCCGTCGCCAAGGCGGAACCAGGTCTCGCCGCCGAGCGCTTCGAGCGCGGTCATAAAAGTCCAGGTCTCGCCGGCGCGGCCCCAGCCGAGTTCCGGGTTGGCCTGCCCGGACAATGTGTAAAGCAGCGTGTCGAGATCGGGCGAGATCGCGAGACCGAGATGCTCGAAATCGTCGCCGGTATTGGCGACAACGGTCAGCGTGTCGGGCGGCAGCACGCGGTAGAGACCGAGCGCGAGCTTGGCGCCGCCGACCCCGCCGGACAGCGCGAGGACCGGACCATGCGTCCGCGTCATCGCAGAGGCTTGCTTACTCCCTCTCCACCCCTGGGGGTGGAGAGGGTTGGGGAGAGGCGGGGGATTCCGGAACGGTTGCCGACACCCACCTCACCCTCCCGGCGCTTGCGCGCCGGGCCCCTCCCCCGGATCAAGTCCGGGGCAGGCTCCCTCCCCCCTGAAGGGCGGAGAGGGGGAGACAAGCCGTGTGACAGAGGACCGGTTTTCATCGGAACAGATCGTGCTCCGCGGGGCGGACCAGCGCGAGACCGGGAGCGTCGGGGGCCGACCAGGACAGACCGCGCACCAGCACGATCGGCGTCGCTTCGGCGGCCTGGCCCTGCACCAGCGAGGCGGCGGCAGCGATCTCGTCGGCAAAGCCAGTCTCGGTGACTTCGAGAATGCGACCAAACAGATCGGGCTGGCCGCGCCAGTCGATGATCGCCGGCAACCCGGCGGCGCCCAATGCAATGCCGACGGTGCCGCGACGGAACGGCCGCCCGAAACTGTCGCTGATAATAACAGCGATCCGTCTGCCGCAGCGCCGCGAAAGATCGCCGCGCAATCGCTCGGCCGAGGCGTCGGGATCGACCGGCAGCAGCAGCACGCGTTCGATGCCGCTGCCGTCGTCCGGCGCGACATTCGAATGGTCGATGCCGGCATTGGCCATCACATAGCCGAGCCGGTGCTCGGCGATCATCAAATTCGGCCGGTGCCGCACGATGCGGCGGGACTCGGACAGGATAACCTCGACAAGGCGCGGGTCCTTCTCGACCTCGGCGGCGAGCATGACGGCATCAGGCGAGGGTTCGATAGAAGAGACATCGACAAGGCGGCCCTCGGCCTTCGAGACGATCTTTTGCGCGACGACGAGCACATCGCCGTCCTGCGGCGCGAGGCCGGTTTCGGCATAGGCGGCGAGCGCGAGGGCGGCGAGGTCGTCGCCTGCTTGCACCAGCGGGACGCCACGGAGGCCGGTGACGGTCAGTTGCGATGCCATGCCAACCTGCGCGAACAACACAATGCAATCCCGGCGGAAGGCGGGACTGCGATCCCTATCGACGAATGCATCGCTGCAAGCCGCCGCCGTGGGGCCGCTCCGTGCAATCGCCCCTGGCGCTCACCCGAACGACTTGCGCAGACGCGGCACGACCTGCTCGGCGTAGAGCTTGAGGAACCGCGCCTGATCCGGGCCGGGGGCGTGGAAGACCAGATGACGGAAGCCGAGATCGACATAGGGCCGGATTTTCTCGACCTGCTCGTCGGGATCGCTCGACACGATCCAGCGGCTGGCGGCGCGGTCGAGCGGCAACGCGTCGGCGAGGCGCTCCATCTCGACCGGGTCCTCGACCCCGACCTTTTCCTCGGGCGACAGCGCCAGCGCCGCCCAGTGGCGGGTCAGCTCCTTGGCCTGCGCGGCATCGGTGTCGAACGACACCTTGACCTCGATCATCCGCTCGATTTGCGAGGCGTCGCGGCCGCGCCGCGCGGCGCCCTCCTCGACCTTCGGCACCAGTTGCTCGCTGTACAGCGAGGGGGCCTTGCCGCTGGTGCAGATAAAACCTTCCGCGACCTGCCCGGCCATCTGCGCCGCCAGCGGACCGGAGGCGGCGACCCAGATCGGCACCTTCTCCGTGGGCCTGTCGTAGATTGTCGCGCTCTCGGTGCGATAGAATTGCCCTTCGAAGGTGACCCGGTCCTCGGTCCACAATTTGTTGATGAGCGCGATCGCCTCGCGCAGCCGGTCGCGCCGTTCCTTGGGACCGGGCCATTTGACGCCGCTCGACGGCACCTCGTTCAATGACTCGCCGGTCCCGACGCCGAGCACGACGCGGCCCGGAAACATCGCACCGAGCGTGCCGAAGACCTGCGCGACAATCGAGGGATGATAGCGGAAGGTCGGGGTCAGCACGCTGGTGCCGATAACCGCGCGGCTGGTGCGGGCGCCGAGCGCGCCGAGCCAGGCAAGCGCATTCGGCGCGTGCCCATCGGTGTGCTTCCACGGCTGGAAATGGTCGCTGACAAAGATCGAGTCGAACCCGACTTCCTCGGCGAGACATGAGAAGTTGAGCAGATCGGTCGGGCCGAACTGCTCGGCCGAGGCTTTGTATCCGAGTTTCAGCACCTGTCGCTCCTGGAGTTAGGTAACGCAAAGGGCGCGAAGGACACGCAAAGGGCGCAAAGGAGTAAATACGGGTGCGCAGCGCCCATCAAAACTGACGATGCGGCACTCTCTCGCAAGGAATGGAAAGCGCTTCGCGCCGAAAGCCGCCTTCGCGTCCTTTGCGTATCCTTTGTGTCTTTTGCGTTACCTTCTCTTCTCTCACTCAATCAAACCTTCGTCAGCACGTCCTCGCGGAAGCGGCGCATATTTGCGATCACTTCGTCGGCGGTGGCGCCGTCGAAGTTGAAATCGACCGCGCCGATTCCGAGATCGCGCAAGGCGCGCAGATCGGAAGCGACCGAAGCGTTGTCGCCGGAGCCGAGCCGGCGGTCGCCGTTGTCGGCGCGCTCCGGGATCGCCCGGCCGAACTGGCTGAAGCGGTACGACACGCCGACCGCGGACGGGTCGCGCCCGGCATCGCGGGTCAGCCCCCTGAGCCGCTCGATGCCGCCTTCGAGCCGTTTCAGCGTGTCGAGCCGGTTCTTCGGGTTGGTGCCGATCGGGTACCAGGCATCGGCGAGCCGTGCCGTGCGCCGCATCGCCGGGCCGCTTTCGCCGCCGACCCAGATCGGCACCCGCTTCTGGACCGGGCGCGGCTGGAAGAAGATGTTTGAGAAATTCGCGTATTTGCCGCTGAAGCTAGGATTTTCATTGGTCCACAGCTCGCGGCAGACCGCGATCGTCTCGTCGGTGACGGCGCCGCGCTCGTTGAACGGCTCGGTGCCGATCGCCTCGAATTCCTCACGGCACCAGCCGACCCCGATGCCCCAGGTGAAGCGGCCCTCCGACAGCACGTCGATTGTCGCGATGATCTTCGCGGTCAGCACCGGCGGGCGGTGCGGCACGACGGTGACCGAGGTGACCAGACGCAGTTTCTCGGTCTTGGCCGCGGCAAAGGTGACCGCGGTCAACTGCTCGTGCCGGTCGCCGCCGGCCCGGCCCGGAAATTCGCCCGTATCGGAATACGGGTATTTCGCTTCCAGCTCGCGCGGGATCACGACATGGTCGCTGAGCGTGCAATAGTCGTAGCCGAGCGCCTCGCCCTCGCTGACGATACGCGCGAGGTCGCGCGGCCCCGACAGCGGACCGCTGACCGGTGCGCCAAACCCGAACTGCATCTCCGCCTCCCGCGATGCTGGACCCGGGCTTCAGCCTAGCAGGAAGCACCCGGTTTGGCTCGCGCAATGCTCGGCGGGACGGCGAATCACGGGTAGTGTCTCAGTTTGAATTGCAACCTTGTCATTCCGGGGCGCGGGCGTAGCCCGCGAGCCCGGAATCCATCAACACAGGCCCCTGAAGTCCTTGGAGAGGTTGATGTTCATGGATTCCAGGTTCCGCCCTGCGGACGGCCCCGGAATGACAGTGCCGCTGTTGCATTCAAACTGAGACATTACCGAATCACGGGGGCGCTTGACGGATGTGCGGCAACCTGTCGTAATCGCGGCTTCCAAGGGGTGCCCCGGGGAGGGGCTGAGAGACCGCTGGTCCGCGGAAACCCTTTGAACCTGATCCGGGTCGTGCCGGCGTAGGGACAGGAACGCTTCGGCCAAGCGCCGTTTCCTCGATACCGCGCAACGATCCGGGTCGCCGCCTTACCGGCGCAACGGAGATTGTCGATGCCCGATTCAGCCCCCCTGTCGTCCGCCTCCATGGCGACCGCCGACGGCGCCGTACCGCAGGTCACGACCGGCCCGTTCCCGTCGTCGCGCAAGATCTATGTCGCGGGGCGCCGCCATGGCGATTTGCGCGTCGCGATGCGCGAGATCGACCTGACCCCGAGCGCCAACGAGAAGCCGGTCCGGGTCTACGACACCTCCGGGCCTTATTCGGACCCGGAAATGGCGACCGACATCCGCACCGGGCTGCCCGAATTACGGCGGTCGTGGATATTGGCGCGCGGCGATGTCGAGGAGGTGCCGGGCCGCGAGATCCGGCCCGAGGATAACGGCCTCAGGCGCGGCGAGCAGAGCGCGGTGCCGGAATTCAACCGCGCCGGCCGCACGGTGTTGCGCGCCAAGCCCGGTCAAGCGGTGACGCAATACGCCTATGCCAGGCGCGGCATCGTCACGCCGGAGATGGAATATGTCGCGATCCGCGAGAATCTCGGGCGCGAGCAGGCGTGGGAGGGCGCGCGCGACGGCGAGTCGTTCGGCGCGAGCATTCCGGAGCACGTGACGCCGGAATTTGTGCGCGACGAGATCGCGCGCGGCCGGGCGATCATCCCGAACAACATCAACCACCCGGAATCCGAGCCGATGATCATCGGCCGCAACTTCCTGGTGAAGGTCAACGCCAATATCGGCAACTCGATCGTCACTTCGTCGGTCGCCGAGGAAGTCGACAAGCTCGTGTGGGCGACGCGTTGGGGCGCCGACACGGTCATGGACCTCTCGACCGGGCGCAACATCCACACGATCCGCGAATGGATCATCCGCAACTCGCCGGTGCCGATCGGCACGGTGCCGATTTATCAGGCGCTTGAAAAAGTCGGCGGCAAGGCCGAGGAGCTGACCTGGGAATTGTTCCGCGACACGCTGATCGAACAGGCCGAGCAGGGGGTCGATTACTTCACGATCCATGCCGGGGTGCGGCTGGCGTATATCCCGCTGACCGCGTCGCGCGTGACCGGGATCGTGTCGCGCGGCGGCTCGATCATGGCGAAATGGTGCCTGGCGCATCACAAGGAGAATTTCCTCTATACGCATATCCGCGAGATCAACGAGATCATGCGGGCCTATGACGTGGCCTATTCGTTCGGCGACGGTCTCAGGCCGGGATCGAACGCCGACGCGAACGACCGGGCGCAGTTCGCCGAACTCGAAACCCTGGGAGAATTGACCAAGCTCGCCTGGGAGGACGGCGTCCAGGTCATGATCGAAGGCCCCGGCCACGTGCCGATGCACAAGATCAAGATCAACATGGACAAGCAGCTCGCCGAATGCGGCGAGGCGCCGTTTTATACGCTCGGCCCCCTCGTCACCGACGTGGCGCCGGGCTACGACCATATCACGAGCGGGATCGGCGCGGCGATGATCGGCTGGTTCGGCACGGCGTTGCTCTGCTACGTGACGCCGAAGGAGCATCTCGGCCTGCCCGACCGCGACGACGTCAAGACCGGCGTCATCACCTACAAGATCGCGGCGCACGCCGCCGATCTGGCGAAAGGCCACCCGGCGGCGCGCGAGCGCGACGACGCGCTGTCGCGGGCGCGGTTCGAGTTCCGCTGGCGCGACCAGTTCAACCTCGCGCTCGATCCCGAGACGGCCGAGAAGTTCCACGACCAGACATTGCCGGCCGAAGGAGCCAAGCTGGCGCATTTCTGCTCGATGTGCGGTCCGAAATTCTGCTCGATGCAGATCACGCAGGAAATCCGCGATTACGCAAAGAGCGGCATGGCGGAGAAGTCGAAGGAGTTCGTCGAGACGGGCGCCGAGATCTACAAGGTCGAGCAAGGGTCGGTCGATCCGCGGCTGGCGGCGGACGGTTAGCGGCATGCGGGTTTGGAGGTCACATTCGATCTTGCAAAGAACGAGAGAAATATTCGCGAGCGCGGGCTGTAATTCGAGCAAGCGAAGGATTTTGATTTCAGCACCGCGCTCTTATGGGTCGACGTGCGCCATGATTCTGGAGAAACACGGCAGGTAGCGCTGGGATACCTCGGAGGGCGAATGCACGTCCTGTGCTTCACGGAGACATCGACCGGTATTCGGGTCATAAGTTTCCGGCGGGCAAACGCGAGAGAGGTAAGGCGGTATGAAAAAATCCAAGCCGCTGGTGGATGATGAGGGAGAGGTGCGCGAACTTCTGGTCGAAGACCTGAGAAAGTTCCGCCCGCTCCCGGAGGTTGCGACCGCCACGCTCGCGGAGAAGCTGGGCATTGCAACGAGTCGGACGTCGTCACCAGATGAAATCGGGCTGCTTTCCAGAAAGCAGGGAGAGGCCCGAAGAATCGCCGGCGAGCATTACCCGTTTCGCTGCTGCGTCGTTTGCGGATTGCAACTGCCGGCCTCGCTGACGGTGGCCCATCTCGATCACAGGCCCGGCAACAACGATCCGGACAATCTGGCCTATCTCTGCGGCACCCATCACTGGATGTACGATGCCGGGCTATACCCGATCGACGCCATCAAGCGTCTGCGGGAGCATTGGCAGAACACCCAAGGAAAACCGGATCACAAGGAAAGAATGAAGGATGCCGGCGTCAAGGCCGCCCTCACCCGCAAGAAGAGCGCCGCTGCCCGCAAGGCATGGCAAACGCGCCGTCACTCCGCCGGTTAGGCTCGTGCAGCTTTGTATGGGGTGGCTGCGCTCCGACCAGACGGTCCGGCGCCGCTGGCAATGACGACGGAACCGATGACGAGGGCCGAACCCACTCCGGCCGATCTCGAAGCGCGGCGGGCGGCGCGGCGTTATCCGGACCGGCCGATCGTCGCCGTGCTCGCGGTCGTGCTGCGCGACGCCGGATCAGACAGCAAGGCGCTGATCGTGCAGCGGGCGCAGCAGCCGAATGCCGGGCGCTGGGGCTTTCCGGGCGGGGTGCTCGAACTCGGCGAGACGGTTGGCGACGGCGCGATGCGCGAATTGATGGAGGAAACCGGGATTGTCGCCGAACCGGCCGGAATCCTCAACGTGCATGACGCGATTAGCCGCGACCGCGACGGCCGCGTACAGTTTCACTACATCCTGATCGCGGTGCGCGGCATCTGGCGCTCGGGCGACGGGGTCGCGGCCGATGACGCGGCGGATTGCGCCTGGGCCACCCGCGCCGAAATCGAGGCCGGGCAGTACCCGACTTTCCCGACCCTGCTGCCGCTCCTGGATCTGGCGCTGGCGCAGCCGGGCTGAACGACCGACCGGCGGAAGCGGCCCCCGGTTTTTGGGATATGCCGGAGGCCGCGGGCGCCTAACCCTTCTGTATCGTCAGATCCTCGAACGGCGCGGTGTACGGGAACCCGCCGATCCTGCCAAACGACGATTCGCCGAGCCGGGGGCCGACACCGTTGATAAAGGCAAGCTCCCAAATCGGCGCATCGATCGCTTTTTCGTGCACGAGCTGCTGTATCCTGTGCAGGATTTCCTCGCGCTTCTTGGGATCGAGTTCGGTTGCCTGTTTCACGAACAGCTCGTCGATATCGGGATAGCTGCCATAGACGAAGGAGCCGCCCTTGACGACGAACGACGCCAACCGGGTCGCGGCATTGCCGAACGCGCCGCTGGCGCCGCGCAGAATTCCTCTGTCGAATTTCTTGTTCGCGAATGACGAGAGGAACCCGGCGCGCTCCAGCGGCTGCAGGTGCAGGCGGATCCCGACCTGCTGCAACGAATTGACCGCGACCTCGCCGATATTGGCATAAGAGGCATCGATCCAGAACGGCCCGGCGTCAAAGCCGTTCGGATATCCCGCCTCGGCCAGCAGCTTTCGCGCCTTGGCCGGGTCGTAGACCGCCGCCGGCGGCTGCCAATAATAGTCGAAGGTATGCGGGATAATACTGTTATTGATGTTGCAGCCGCCGAGGAACAGCGCGTCGTTCCACCCCTTGCGGTCGAGCGCGAGATTGGCCGCCTGTCGCACCTGCAATTTGTGCCACGGCGATTTCGGGTTCCATTGCTCGGGGAAGTAGATCCAGTTCGTCGCCTGCAGCACAACCGATTTCAGGCTCAGCCCCGGCGTCTTCTCCAGCTCTCTTGCCAAGTCGCCGCGGATTGAATAGGCGATATCGACTTCGCCGCCCTTCAGCGCGGCGAGGCGGGTCGACTCGTCGGGGACGACTTTCATGACCAGGGTTTTGACGGCCGGTGTCTTGCGCCAATACCCGTCGAACGCCTCCAATACCAGCCCGACGCCAGGGTCGTACGAGACGAATTTGTACGGGCCGGCGCCGATCGGGGCTTTCTTGAAGCCCTCGTCTCCCACCTCCTCGACGTATTTTTTCGGCACGACCCAGCCCGAGCCGCTGGCGCTCGAATAGAAGGTCAGAAAATCGGGCCATGCCTCCTTGAGCTTGAAGCGGACGTGACGCGCGTCGGGCGCCTCGACCGCGGCCACTTTCTGCTGCAGCAATGTCTGGTTGGCGCCACGATAACGCTCGAACGAAAACTTGACGTCCTCTCCGGTGACCGGCGCGCCGTTGTGGAATTTCACGCCGTCACGGATCGTGAACTCCCAGGTCAGGCCGTCCTCCGAAGCCTGCCACGATTCGGCGAGGCTCGGCGCCTGGCTGATGCCGGGCATCGGCTTCACCATCGCGTCGTGCAGCGCGTACAGGATCATGTACGGCGAGATGATGGCCTGCGTATCGGCCGGGTCGAACCAGGTCGGCGGCACCGACACGTGCAGCGCCCAGGTCAGCTGGCCTGCCGGGGGGGCGGCGCGGGCGAGGCGCGGCGCGCCGGCGAGGAGCCCGAGGGCGCTCGCGGCCATCAGGTCGCGGCGTGTCATCCCGTACATGTAGCCGGCGGGGTTCGCTTGCGTTCGGCGATGCAGTATCGCAGTCATGGGTTCCCATCCCTGGAAGTTTTCGTTGCGGGCGTCATCCCCGGTTGCCGGGAAGACGAGCATCTGGACAATTGTAGATCAGTGGAGCGGCGGAAAGGGTTTGCGACTGTGGTGAAGTTCTCCCAACCAAAAGCATAGGACCGCACCGGAGATCCATGCGACCCGCCGGCGGGGCGGGGCGGGATGTCGCTCCGGGATCGCCGAACGGTACTGCTATGCTGCGGGGACCGCAACCTGTCCGGGTCCGAGGTAATGTCTCAGTTTGAATTGCATAGGCATCGCGCGTTCTTCGAGACGGGCACTGCGCGCCCTCCTCAGGATGACGTAAGCCTGTGATGGCGCTGAGAAAGAAGGTCATCCTGAGGAGCTGCCGAAGGCGGCGTCTCGAAGGACGCACGGCGCTCCTCCAACCGAACTGAGACACTACCGGGTCCGATGCATACTGTCAGCCTCTCGAAGGGCAGCCTGTCGCCGGAGGTCGCGCCCGGCATTACCGCCGAGGCCCCGGGCGCGTCTCGTTCCTACGCGGCGCGGATGCTCGCCGCCGTCGCACTGGTCACGGCGGCGCGGCTGGTCTGGCTCGCCGCGCAGCCGGCCGATCTGTATCCGGACGAGGCGCAATACTGGTTCTGGGCGCAGGAGCCGGCTTTCGGCTACTACTCGAAGCCGCCGCTGATCGCCTGGCTGATCGCGCTGACGACATCCGCCTTCGGCGACAGCGAGTTCGCGATCCGCCTGTCGGCCCCGCTGCTGCATGCCGTCGCTTCCGGGTTCGTCTATGGGATCGGAGCGCGGCTGTATGACAGCCGGGTCGGGTTCTGGGCGGCGCTTGCCTATCTGACGGCGCCTGGCGTGTCGCTGTCGGCTTACGTGATCTCGACCGATGCCGCCCTGCTGCCATGCTGGGCGGCGGCGCTTTACGCGTTTATCCGGGCACGCGATTCGGACGGCCCAACCCGGCGGATCACGGTCTGGTGGATCGCAACCGGGATCGCCGCCGGGATCGGGCTGCTGGCAAAATACGCGATGGTCTACTGGCTGATTTCGGCCTTCGGCTTTGTGCTGCTGATTCCGGGCGAGCGGCGGCATTTGCGCCCGCTTCTCGCCGCCGCCGGGATCGCGGTGCTGCTCTATCTGCCGAATTTCTGGTGGAACTGGAGCAACGGGTTCGTCAGCTATCTGCACACCCGCGACAATGCCGGCCTGTCGCGCAATCTCGTCAACCCGGAGGCGTTTGTCGAATTCTTCCTCTCGCAATTCGCGGTGGCCGGGCCGTTGCTGTTCGCTGCGCTGCTGGCGGTCGTGGCGCGTCCGCGCCTTCTGAGAGAGCCGCGCGCCCGCCTGCTTGCCGCGTTCGCGCTGCCGAGCCTCTTGATGATGCTATGCCTGAGCTGGCTGTCGCGAGCGCAGCCGAACTGGGCGGCGCCTGCCTATGTGTCGGCGAGCGTTCTGGTGGTCGGCTGGGCGCTCGCGCAAGGCTGGCGGCACTGGGTCGGCGCTGCGGTGGCGGTCAATATCGCGCTCGCGGCGGCCGCGTTCGGCGCCGCCGACGCGCTCGCCGCCGCCGGCATCCGCGTGCCGGCCCAATATGATCCGCTGCGCCGGCTGCGCGGCTGGCAGGAACTGGGCGACGAAGTGTCGCGGCTGCTCGCCGCGCGCCCCGGATTGACGCTGCTGGCCGATGATCGCGAGTTGCTGGCCGCGCTGATCTACTACGTGCGGCCGCACCCGTTCGGTGCCGTCGAATGGAACCCGATCCCCGGCATCACCGACCACTACCGGCTTGTCAACAATATCGGCGACCATCGCGGCAAGGATTTTCTCGCCGTCACCGTGCACAATCTGTTCGACGAGATGCGCCCGGAATTTTCCGCGCTGATCCCGCTGACGACGATCCGGATCGACACCGGGCGCAACGGCGGAACCACCTACACGGTCTCGATCGCGCGCGGATACAGCGGCGACGGCAGGCGATACCGGCGACGCTAGGGTGGGTTACGGCAGCAGGCGATAGCCGCCGGGCTCGGTGACGAGGATTTCAGCCCTCGCCGGATCGCGCTCGATCTTGCGGCGCAGGCGGTACACATAGGTTTCGAGCGTATGCGTCGCGACGCCGGCATTGTAGCCCCAGACCTCGCCAAGCAGCGTGTCGCGGCCGATCGCCCTTCCGGCGCGGTACAGAAATTCGAGGACCGCCGCTTCCTTCTCGGTCAGCCGGACCTTGCGCCCTGCCGCCGGATCGCTCAGCAGCTTGGCGGAGGGCCGAAACGCGTAGGGACCGATTGTCAGCACACCGGTCTCGATCTCGACATCGCACAACCCGGCGCGCAGCCGCGCCAGCAACTCGCCGATCCGGATCGGCTTGACAAGCCAATCGCTGGCTCCGGCGGCGAGCGCTTCTTCCCGTTCGGGACCGGCATCGGGCGATGCCAGCAAGATAATCGGACCGCCGATCCCGGCATCGCGCAGATCGCGGCACAAATCGGCGGCGGTGCGGTCGGGCAGCACACCCTCGACCACCACCGCATCGAAGCGCCGCCGCACCGCACAGCGCAGCGCCGCCGCGGCGCCGGCGCATCCGATGCCGGCGAACTCGGCGTCGCGCTCGAGCTGATCGACAAGACAGCGGCGGCGCGCCGCGTCCGGATCGACGATCAGCACCTTGGAACGAGAATGCATGCAGCTCCCCAACCGACATGCCGGTCCCCGCCTCGCGCGCCGTCGCGCACAAGCGGGTTCCTCCCACCCTAAGCGAACCTCCTCCCCGGCGCTACTCCGCGGCGCTACCGCGGCCGGCGCAGCGGCAGCATGCGGTCGAGAATACGGTTGCGCCGGACAAAGCGGTGGGTCAGCGCCGCGGCGATATGGATAACGACCAGCGCGTAAAGGACAAACTGTCCGGCCAGATGGATCGCGATCGCGACCTTTGCCAGAATCGGGTTCTCCGGAAACAGCGGCGGGATCGCGAACAGACCGAAGAAGCTGACCGGATGTCCGGCGGCGGCGGCGTTGAGCAAGCCGGTCAGCGGCATGACAAGAAAGACGACGTAGAGCAGCGCGTGGTCGGCATGCGCCGCCACCGCCTCAAGCCTCGGGAACCCGGACGGAAACGGCGGCGGCGGGTGCGTCAGTCGCCAGACGATGCGGAACACCATCAAGGCCAGGATCAGCACTCCGATCGAGCGGTGCAGGAGAAGCAGCAGTTCGCGCCAGTCGCCGCCGCGCGGCGCACCGGGGATCGTCCAGCCGAGCGCCACGACGCCAACCGCGAGCGCCGCCACAGCCCAATGCACGGCACGCGCCACGGGGCCGTAGGTTTCGATCTCGACCGGGTCGGCCGCCCGCCGCCGCTCCGCCATCGCTCCTCAGCCCTCCGCACCGATACCGGCCATGCGGAGCGCCGGTCGCACCGGCATCGCGCCGGCCGCGACGTAATGACCGGGCGACACCTCGATCAGCGGCATCGGTTCTCCGGGGGTGCGCCGGAACGGTTCCGGCCACGTTCCCGGGTTCGAGGCGCGTCCCTCGATCAGCCGGGCGAAATCAAGGCGATGCTGCGGGTCCGGAGCCGGGATCGCGGCGATCAGCGACTGCGTGTAGGGGTGAACGGGATCGCGGAACAGCACGCCGCGCGGCGCGATCTCGACAATGCGCCCGGCGCACATGACCGCGATCCGGTCGGCGACGTAATCGACGACAGCGAGATTGTGCGAGATGAACAGGTAGGTCAGGCCGAGCTTTTTTTGCAGGTCGAGCAGCAGGTTGAGGATCTGCGCCTGGATCGAGACATCGAGCGCCGAAACCGGCTCGTCGCAGATCACCAGTTCCGGCCGCAGCGCCAGCGCGCGGGCGATGCCGATGCGCTGCCGCTGCCCGCCCGAAAAACTGTGCGGATAGCGGCGCCGGTCGCGCTCGTGCAACCCGACCAACGCGAGCAGTTCGGAGACCAGCTCGGCGCGGGTCCGCGGATCGCCGACATCGTGGATGACCAGCGGCTCGGCGATGATCTCGCCGACCGTCATGCGCGGGTTCAGCGATCCGAACGGGTCCTGGAAGATGAACTGCACTCTCCGGCGGAAGCGGGTCAGCGCCGCGCCTTCAAGCGCCAGCACGTCCACCGGAACGCCGCGGTCGCTGAAGGTGATGGAACCCGAATCGGGTGGCACCGCCCGCAGCAGCACCTTGCTCAAGGTCGTCTTGCCGCAACCGCTCTCGCCAACGAGGCCGAGACATTCGCCGCGCGCGATCCGCAGGCTGACGCCGTCGACCGCCACGACGCGGGGACCGCCGCCGGCCCGGAACATGCTGCCGCTGCGCAGCGTAAAACTCTTGCGGATATCGACGCATTCCAGCAGCGGCGCACCCGGCCGCTCGGCCACCGCCGGCTTCTGCGCCATCAAATGCGGCGCCTCGCCCGGCGGGATCTGGCGGATCGGCTGCAGCCGCTCGCCGGGTTTCATGTCAAAGCGCGGCACCGCCCGCAACAAGGCTTGCAGATAGGGGTGCTGCGCGCGCTCGAATATGTCGGAAAGCGTCCCGCTCTCCATGACCTCGCCGCGATACATGACGACGATTTCATCGGCGACATTCGCGACGACGCCGAGATCGTGCGTGATCAGCAGCACGCCCATGCCGAGTTCGCGCTGCAACTCGACGATCAGCTTCAGGATCTGGGCCTGGATCGTCACGTCAAGAGCGGTGGTCGGCTCGTCGGCGATCAGCAGGGCCGGCCGGCAGACCAGCGCCATCGCGATCATCGCGCGCTGTCGCAACCCGCCCGACAGTTCGAACGGATAGCTGCGCCAGGCGCGCGTGCCGTCCGGGAAACCGACGAGGCGCAGCATCTCGATCGTCAGTTCTTTTGCCTCGGCGAACGTGACACGGCGGTGCAGCCGCAGCGCCTCGCCGACCTGGTCGCCGATCGTATGCAGCGGCGACAGCGAACTCATCGGCTCCTGAAAGATGATCGAGATGCGGCCGCCGCGGATCGCCCGCATCGGCGGCCCATCGGCCGGCAACTGCGCCAGATCGACCGGCGCGCCGGAACCGCGCGGATCGGCGAACAGAATGCGTCCCTGCGTGATCGTGCCGTTGCGCGGCAGGATGCGCAGAATGCTCTGGCTCAGCACCGACTTGCCCGAGCCGGACTCGCCGACCACGGCCAGCGTCGTCGCCGGACGCATCCGGAAGCTGACCCCGCGGACTGCCCGGATCGCGCCGGCGGGAGTGGCGAACTGAACGTGCAGGTGCTCAACCCGCAGCAGGTCGTTCAGTAGCGCTCGATCTGCCATTCGGGTATCCTGATCCCCAGCGCTTCGAGATTGGCGGCGGTCGACTCGCTGAGTTGCAGTTGACGCGCGTAGGCCGCCTCGGCGGCGCGGCGCGCGACCTCGCCGAACCCCTCGATGCGGCTGTCGAGACCCAGCTTCGTACCGCCGCCGGACAGTTCGAGCTGCATCCAGCCGCTTTTGCGGTCGCGGCGCGTCGAATAGTAGGACAGCTTGACACGATCGAGTTCTGCCCACGCGATCCTACGCTCGACAAGACCGCGGGCGCGGATCCCGATATCGCCGATCTCGATGCTTGTGTTGTGGCGCAACGCGGTGCGCAGGCCGAAAATCCCGAAAACGATCGCGAAACCGCCCAGCACCGTCGCCGGGAACGGCGCGACCGGCACCGTCGCGAAGATCGCCCCGGCCGGTACGATCCCCGCGGCGGCGCGCAGATAATCTCCGATCATCGCCGAGGCCGGATAGGAGTGCCAGGTAGACGACACTTCCTGCGTCTCCGGCGTCTGTTCATGCATCGTCATCGCAACATTTCGACAATATCGACCCAACGCGCCGCGCGATGCCCGGCGACCGATTTTATCAGCGCTGCGAGAAAGGCCGCCGTCTCGCGATCCATTACCATATGGTGGGTCAGAATGCCGATCGCGCGATCCGAGGCTAACTTGCCGAGCCGGATGCGGCGCAGCCGGAAGACGAGCGCGCCGAGCGCCGCCGCGGTGCCGATAAACCGACACCCGTCCTTCCAGTCCGTCAGATCAATATGCACGTCGATCAGGCCGAGCCCAGCCGGCCGGCCGGCCGGTGGCGCGGGTTTTTTTTCGGAGGCGATGGTCGAGAGGGCAGCGATCCCGCTTTCGGCAAGCGTCGGGAGCAATTCGGGCGCGATGCGGTTCCACGGCGGCACGAATACCGGCAATGCGCGCGTCCCGAACAATGCGATGAGGCGGTCGCGGCCCTGGTTCAGCTCCGCTGCGAGGATAGCGGCGGGAAGACCGCTCGGGTACTCGCTTTTCCTGCCTTCGATCGCGCGGTTCGCGTGACGCCAGCCATGTTGCAGCACGGCCACCGCGGGCGCGTCGTGCAATAAAGCGGCCAGATCCGCGGTCGCGAACGCCGGGATCACGGCGAGCGCGAGCGGCGTCCGGCCCGCGATGCGCAACAAATCGACAAGTTCCGGGGTCGCGGCCGCGGCATCGTCGTCGCGCCACCACAGTCTCGCAACCCGGCCCGCCTCGCTCCAGCGATCGAACTCGGCCATCAGCTCGGGCCAATCCGCGGCTGCCCTGCCCGCTCCGGAGAGCGGAGCGGCGCTCGGCGTCGCATCCAGGCGCGGCAGATACGTCATCGTGCGACAATAGCCCGATCGGCGGGCGCGGCAAAACGGTCGGCGGCCGCCCTCTGGCCGCCGATCATCGCGGCGATCAGCCGGGCCGAGCGGGCCGCACCGCCGGTGTCGATCGCAAGGCTCGGCGGCGGGCGCGAGACGGCACGCTCGATCGCCGCTTCCAGAGTCGCCGGAGACAGCTCGCTCTCGCGCACCAGCTCGGCGGCGCCGAGCGCAGCCAGACGCTCGGCTCGCAGGGGCTGCTCGGTCTCGCGCCCGGCGGCGAACGGCACCAGCACCGCACGCGCCCGTGCCATCAGCAGATCGAGAACCGTGTTGTAGCCGGCCTGGCTGACCGAAACCCGGCAGAAGCGCAGCAACGTCGCAAAATCGTCGCGGAAGCGCTCGACCGTGACGCCGAACGGCGCCCTCGCCCGCAGCGCAGCAACATCGCATTCGGGCAGGTTTTTCCCCGTTATGAGACGCCAGGGCAGATGCGCCAGGCACCCGGCGCGGCGGGCGGCGAGCGCCGCTTCGAGCAGCGCCTTCCCGGCCGCGCCGCCGCCGGCCGAGACGACGACCCCGTCGGACGGAGCCGGGTGCGGTTCCGCTTTGGGCCACACCCCCACCCTGCCCTCCCCCGTGATCCCCGGATCAAGCCCCGGGAGGGGAGGGTTCGCGAGGTGAGCGACATAACCGGTATAAACGAGCCGGTCGGCGATGTCGGGGGCCGGGGGAAAACTCGCGTCGAACGGGATCAGGGCGGGATCGCCATGGACCAGCACGCGGTCGATGTCGCGGCGCACACGATCGACGATCTCGCGATGGCGTTGCGGGTCGTCGCGCACGACGACAATATCGCGCACTGAGCAGATGACCGGCGGCCGCCATGATGAGATGCGAGACGCCGCGATAAGCGGATCGAGTTCAAAGCGGAATGCGCGGCGTGCGAACGGGAATCCTTCCAGGACAACCGCATTGGGCCGGGCCGCTGCAAACGTCGCGAGCAGCGCGTCGCGCCGCCGCTCGCGCAATCGATCGTCGAGCGGTGCGCCGGCCTCGTCGATCAGCGCAAAACTTGCGTCAAGCGCGCGCAGCGGCGGGAGCTGGACCAGCGCGACGGAAGGATCGCGCGGCAGGTTCTGCTTCATGCCGCCGGAGACCACCGTGACGGCGATCCCGCGTTCGACGAGAGCGTCGGCGATACGCAGCGCGCGCTGCAAATGTCCGATCCCGAGCAGATGCTGCACCCAGAACAGCACCGAGCGTTTCGCCGAGTTCTTCGCCGAGTTCTTCGCCCCTGGGCTCATGCGACGCGTCTTTCCCGCAAACCGGCAAGGATCGCGCGAAGGCGCGACGCGGCCGCCGGCAAATCGTGCTCGCGCCGGACCCGCTCTCGCGCCGCCGCGCCCACCGCCGCCCGCCTTTCGGGATCGAGAAGCAGACGGCGCAGCGCGGCGGCGAACGCGGCCGGATCGCCGGGCGGGACCAGCAGCCCGGTCTTTCCATCGGCGACGATGCCGGAGACGCCGCCGCTCGCCCCGGCCACGACCGGCAGCCCGGCAGCCTGCGCTTCGAGCAGCGCCATGCCGAACGCCTCGTTGATCGCCGGCCAGACGAACAGGTCGGAATCGGCCAGAGCGGCGGCGACGGCGCTCTCGTCGAGCGCGCCGCGCCAGCGGACCCGGCATCCGAGCGGGGTCAGCACCGCGGCAACCTCGTCGCGAGCCTCGCCGTCGCCGACGAGATCGAGCGACCAGTCGAGATCGGACAGTATCCTCAGCGAGGCGGCCAGCAGACGATGGGAGGCAAGCTTGTCGCCGCGCCGCATCATCGCCACCGCAATCAGGCGCGGCGGCGAGGAGGGCGGGCGGGAGCGCGGGGGGGCGGTGTACTGGCTTGCATCGAGGAACGGCGGAAAGGCGACCCAGCGTTCCGGATCGCGCAGCAGCTTCGCGACGCAGTCGCGGTCGGCGGGGTTGAGCCCGAGCACCGCGTCGGCCCGGCGCAGCGCCTGTTCGACGGCGCGCTGCCCGATATGCCATGGCCCCCCTGCCCGTTTCGGCGCACTCGACGCCTCGGCCACCACATACGGGATGCCGAGCGCCGTGCTGATCGTCGGACCAAGCCAGTCCGGCGCCTTGTAATACAGGTGATAGGTAAACCACAGATCGGGTGCGGCCGAGGGATCGCGGCGCCAGCGCCTCAGCAGAAGCCGGGCGGTGCCGGCGCCGATCTCCGCGAGCCGGGCCTGTCGCGCCGGATCGCCCATTCCGTCATGGCTGCGCAGCCGCGACGCGACAGACGGAAGATGTCCGGCCTCCCGCAATGCCTCAAGGAACAGACCGGCAATCCGGCGGTCGCCCGACGGAACCGGGTGGTCCGGCGGTTTCAGCGGCGCATAAAAGGCAATACGCATAAAGCCGTCCGCCTACTCGGCGGCCACGGTCGAGACTTCGGCCGGCAGCCCGAACAGCCTTGCCAAGCGGTCGATGCCGCGCCGCATGTCAAAGTCGCGGCGCACGCGCGCCTCGCCGGCGGCGGCGAGCCGGGCGCGGCGGACCGGGTCGCGGATCAGCGCCGCGAGCGCCTCGGCCAAGGCACGCGGATCGCCGGGCGGTACGAGGATGCCGGTCGCGCCGTCCTCGATCAGCTCGGCAATTCCAGGCAGCAGCGTCGCAACGCAAGCCAGGCGCTGGCTCTGCGCCTCCATCAGCACATTCGGCAGCCCGTCGCGGTCGCCGTCGCGGTCGATCTTGGCGGCGAGCACGAACAGGTCGGCCTCGCGATAGGCGGCGAGCACATCCGGTTGCGCCCGAGCGCCGCGCCATTCGATACGATCGGCGATCCCGAGAAGCGCGGCCTGGCGCTTCAGCCGGTCCGCCAATGCGCCACCGCCGATATGGACAAAGCGCCAGGCCAGACCGGGCGGCAGCAGCGCGAGCGCCGCGAGGAGATCGTCATATCCTTTTTTCGCGACCGCGCGCCCGACCGACAGGATAACCACCGGCCGCGCCGGGTCGCTGCCGTCTTCCGTCACGGGCATGCGATGCGGCGGCGGGAAGCGGTCGAAATCAATCCCGTGATGGGCAAGAATGACGCTTTCCGGCGATGGCGCCAGTGCGGCGAGATGATCGCGCCCGTCGCTGGTGCAGGTCACGGTCCAGGCGGCCCCGGCGAGCTTGCCCCGCTTCTCCCAGGCGGGAATGGTCCAGATGTCCTTGGCATGCGCCGACACCGACCAGCGCAGCCCGCGCATTGCCGCCGCGTAACGCGCGACCGAGGCCGGGGTGTGCAGGAAATGCGCGTGCAGATGGCCGATATCGGCGGGCAGTTCGGCCGCGAGGACCAGCGCCTGACCCCAGCGCCTGACCCGGTTCGGCGTCGGGTCGCGTGCCAGATCGGCGAGCAACATCAAGCGCGCGGCGTTGTAGCCCGGCAGTCTGCGGGCGGCGCTCCAGCCCGCGAGGACCCGGCGCAGCGCATCCTTCAGATATTCGGGCAGATAAAGGATCGGCGCCCGAATCCGGTCATGCACCGGATGGCGCGCATGATCGGTCGGATGCCGCAGCGACACGATCGCGATATCGAGACCGCGCCGTTCGAGCGCCGCTATCTCCTGTGCGATAAAGGTCTCCGACAGGCGCGGATAACCTTTCAGCACGAAGGCGACCCGGCGGGGGCGCAATGCGGGCGGGCTCGCCGGGCCGCTCATGCGCGGCGCGGCCTGATCTCGGCCTCGGCGCCGCGCCGCGGCCAGCGCGCCGGCCGCCCGGAGGCGAGAAATTTCAGCGCCAGCCGGTTGACCGACTCCATCCCGTCGAGCAGACCGGGGATGACGACCGAGGACGGGCGCGGCTGATGCGCCAGGCAGCGCAGCGCCGCCGCCATCGTGCGCGGGTCATGGTCGTCGCTGTCGGGCAGCATCGCAATCAGACCGAGTTCGGCGGCGCGCCGGGCGCGGATGTATTGCTCCAGCCGCGGCGTGGTCCGCGGCACGATCAGCGCCGGCTTGTCGAACGAGAGGATTTCGCAGAACGTGTTGTAGCCTCCCATCGCGACGATGCCGCCGGCGCGCGCGATCAGCCCTTCGAGACGTGCATCGAAGGTCAGCGTCCGCACATTCGGCAGAAGCGCGGCGCGCGCGGCGAACGCGGCCTGGCGGTCCGGCACCATGAACGGGCCGAAGACGACCACCGCCGGCGGCAAGACGCTCGCATCGTGCTCATAGGCGGCGAGCACCCGGTCGATCAGCCCGTCGCCGTCGCCGCCGCCGCCCGCGGTCACGAGCAGGAACCTGCCGTCGGGCAAATCGTCGAGAAGCGGCGGACCCGCCGCGACGGACGCTGTGCGACGCAGATATCCGGTATAGACCATGCGGCGGCGCACGCTTGCCGGCAGGTCGATCCCGGCCAGCGGGTCGCAGATTTGCGGCAGGCCGTAAACCCAGATCTCGTCGTAATAGTCGCGCAGCGCCGGAACGGTGTTCTTGCGCGCCCATTCGCTTTCCAGCGCGCTTGGATCGTCCATCACGTCGCGCAGCCCGAGGACGAGCGGGGTGCCGCGCGCCCGCAACAGATCGAGGGTCGGGCGCACCTCGCCGCGCAGGCCCAGCGGCTCCTTGTCGACGATCAGGATATCGGGATCGAAGATATCGGCCGTGTGGCGGATGATCGAGGAGCGCATCGCCAACGTCTCCTCGATGTCGATATGCAGGCTGAGCGAGACATACTCGCCGTTGCGCAGCTTGATGACGCCGGGGATGCGCACGAAATCGACACGCGAGCGGAAATCAAAGCTGCCGATGATCGGCGATCCCGATAGGATGAGCACCGAAAGAGAGGGGTCCGCGTCGACCAGCGAATGGGCGATGGCCCGGCAGCGGCGCAGGTGGCCCAGACCGAACGTGTCGTGACTGTAAATCAGGATTCGCTTATGGTCGCGGGGGTCGATCAAGCAAAGCCTCCGTCTCTGCCCGCCTGCCGCAATATGGCATGCGCTCTCGGGGTGCGCGAGATGTTGTTCAGTCGGTAAGATTGATGAAAACGATGGCGGCAATCGCGCCGGCCAACGAGGCGCCGGCTTCCGGCCGGTTCGGCTGGTTCCGCCTGCCGCGCTGGCGCCGTGCCGCAACGGAGGCCGAACCGGGCGCCGTCCCGCCCGACCTCGAGCCGACGATCTGGCGGTTCATCATCAAACACAGCTGGAAATCGCAGCTTGTCGCGCTGGCGATGACGCTGGCCTCGTTTCCGTTTCTTTATATGTCGCTGGATCTGCCGAAGACGATCATCAACCATGCGATCCGCGCCGACGCCAAGTTCCCGCAATACGTTTTCGGCATCGAGTTCGAACGCGTCGCGTACCTGATGCTGCTGTGCGGCGCGTTTCTGGCGACCGTGCTGATCAATGGCGGCTTCAAATACTGCATCAACACGTATAAAGGCCGGCTCGGCGAGCGGATGCTGCGGCGGTTTCGCTATCAGCTTTATGTACGGCTGCTGCGCTTTCCGCTGACGCATTTTCAGAAAACCTCGTCGGCGCAAATCATCCCGATGGTCACGGCCGAATCCGAATCGCTCGGCGGGTTTATCGGCGACGCGCTGGCCTTGCCGGCGTTTCAGGGCGGGACGCTGCTGACGATCATTCTTTTCATGTTCATGCAGGACCCGGTGCTCGGGCTCGCCGCGATCGCGCTCTATCCGTTCCAGGGTTATGTTATCCCGAAATTGCAGCGCAAGGTGAACCAGCTCGCCAAACAGCGCGTCCGCACCGCCCGGATCGTCGCCGACCGCATTCAGGAATCGGCTTCCGGCATCGTCGAAATCCACAGCAACAACACGGTCAAGTTGCAATTGGCCGATTTCGCCGGACTGCTCGGCCGTATCTACGACATCCGTTACGAGATCTATCAGCGTAAGTTTTTCATCAAGTTTCTCAATAATTTTATCGCGCAGTTGACGCCGTTTTTCTTCTATTCGATCGGCGGCTATCTGGTGATCCGCGGCAGCCTGTCGTTTGGCGCATTGGTCGCGGTGTTGGCGGCCCACAAGGACATGTCCTCGCCGTGGCGGGAACTGCTCAACTTCTATCAGCAGAAAGAGGATTCGCGGATCAAATACGAGCAGATCGTCGAGCAGTTTCAGCCGGCCGGGCTGACCGACCCCGAGCTGATGCTGCGCGAACCCGGCGACGTGCCGCGGCTCCAGGGCGAGCTGGCGGTCGTCAACCTCTCGCTAGCCGAGGACGATCGCAACCGCATCATCGATGCGGTCACGTTCGGCATGAAGCTCGACGAGCATGTCGCGGTTATCGGGCAAAGCGGCAGCGGCAAAAACGAGCTGGCCCTGCTGCTCGCGCGGCTGATGCGGCCGACCGGCGGGCGGATCACGATCGGCGGGCACGATCTCGCCGAGATGCCGCTCGCCGCCATCGGACAACGTATCGGGTATGTCAGCGCGACGCCGTACCTGTTCACCGGCACGCTGCGCGACAATCTGCTGTTATCGCTGCGTCATCGGCCGCTGCGCCCGGCCGAGTATGGCGAGGAAGAGGCGCGCCGCCGTGCCCGCCAGGCCGAGCAGTCCCGCCGTGCCGGCAATATCGACTTCGATCTGCATGCCGATTGGGTCGATTACGCCGCCGCCGGGGTCGAAAACGCCGAAGAGTTGACTTCCCGTATCGTCGAGCTGTTGACGCGGCTCGATTTCGAGACCGATGTCTACAATTTCGGCTTGCGCTCGCGGTTCGACGCCGGCGCCGATCCCGAGCTGACCGAGCGGCTGCTGGAGGCGCGGCGCGCGCTGCGCGACCGCCTCGCCGCCGACGGGATCATAAAGCTGGTCGAGACTTTCGATCCGGAACGCTACAACACAAATGCGAGCGTCGCGGAAAACCTGCTGTTCGGCACCCCGATCGGCCCGGTTTTCGACTTCGAGGCGCTGGCCGGCAACCATTATGTCCGCTCCGTCCTCGACAAGGTCGGGCTCACCGAGGATCTGATCGAGGCCGGCCGCGAGGTCGCCGCCACAATGACCGAGATGTTCGCCGGGCTGCCGCCCGATCACGAATTCTTCGAGCAGTTCAGCTTTATCAGCGCCGAGGAGCTGCCCGGATACGCCGTGATCCTCAGCGCGGCCGAGGCGGGCGGTGTCGCCGGTCTGCACCGGGACCAGCGCGAAAAGCTGCTGGCGCTGCCGTTCCGGCTGGTCGCGGCACGCCATCGCCTCGATGTTCTCGATGAGGCGATGCAGCAGCGGCTGCTCGAAGCGCGCCGCGTCTTCCGGCGCGATCTGCCGGAAGACGCAAAGGGGGAGGTCGAGTTCTTCGATCCCGAGCGGTACAACGCCTCGGCATCGCTGCAGGACAATATTCTTTTCGGCAAGATCGCGTATGGCGAGGCCGACGCGCCGGTGCGGGTGCCGGCGCTGATCAGCGAGCTGCTGGATGCGATGTCGCTGCGCGCGACCGTTGTCGATATCGGGCTGAATTACGAGGTCGGCACCGGCGGGTCGCGGCTGTCGCTGGCGCAGCGGCAGCGCGCCGCGATCGCCCGCGCGTTGCTGAAGCGTCCGGACCTCCTGATCCTCAACGAGGCGACGACGGCGCTCGACGGACACGCCGAGGCCAAGGTCGGCGAGGGCATCCGGCAGGACATGGCCGGACGCGGGCTGATCTGGGTGCTGCACCGCGCCAGCCTGGCGCGCAATTTCGACCGTCTTCTTGTCATGAGCGGCGGCAAGCTGCAGGAGCAGGGCACGTTTTCCGAGCTGAACCGGCGCGATACACTGACCGGTCATCTTCTTGCGGCAGAATAACGAAGCGGGTGCAACAGCGCGGAACCGAGAGGGATCAACGACGTGAGTCTGGCGCAGGAATTCGAACTGCTTCGGCAGATTCCGTTTTTCGCCGACATGGAGGCCCCCCGGCTCAAGCTCTTGGCCTTTATGAGCCAGCGGGTCGCCTACGACGCCGGCAAGACATTGTTCAAGCAGGGCGACGCCGCCGATGCGGCCTATCTGATCATTGAGGGCGAGGCGGATATTCTGGTCGAGACGCCGACCGGGCCGGTCACGATCGCGACATTGGGTGCAAACGACATCCTCGGCGAGATGGCGATTTTGTGCGACGTGCCGCGCACCGCGACGGTGCGCGCGAAAACCCGGCTCGTCGCGCTGCGCATCGCCAAGGAGCCGTTTCTGCGCATGGTGCGCGAGTTTCCGAATATGGCGGTCTCGATCATGCGCGAGCTGGCGCATCGCCTCGAACAGACGAACCAGCAGTTGCGCGCGGCTCTTTCCGAGCTGCGCCAGTTGCGCGAGGGCACGGCGCCGGCCCGGCCGGACGCAAACAGACCGGATGCGAACGCGGCCGAATGAGCCGGCTCGACAGCTTCATCCGGCGGCTCCGGGCGCAGCGCGCATGCCTGAACCGGGCGGCGGCGCTGATCGGCGGGATCGACGGGATCGTGCTGGAGCTGGGTCTCGGCAACGGCCGGACCTATGACCATCTGCGCGAGTTGTTCCCGGAGCGGGAGATCCATGTCTGCGAGCGGCTTGTCGCGGCGCATCCCGATTGCGTGCCATCCGCGGAACGGCTGATCCTCGGCGATATGCGCGAAACCCTGCCGGGTCTGCGCGACCGGTTCGGCGGGCGGGTCGCGCTGGCGCATTTCGACGCCGGCAGTGGTGATGCCGCCGCCAACCTTGCGCTCGCCGCCGAGCTGACGCCGAGCATCGTGCCTCTGTTGCGCCGCGGCGGCGTGCTGGTCAGCGATCCGCCGATCGCTTCCGCCGAGCTGGAGCCGTTGTCGCTGCCGGACGGGGTCGCCGCCGGGCGGTATCATCTTTACCGTCGTATTCGGCGGTGAGGATCACCGGCAGCCGGCCGGAGGTCCAGATAAAAGCCCGGCTTCGCCGATCAGGCCAGGTCGATCATCACCGGCACATGGTCCGAGGTCTTGTCCCAGCCCCGGATGTCGCGGTGAACCTGCGCCGCTGTCAGGCTGCCGACCAGACCGGGTGTCACCCAGATATGGTCGAGGCGGCGGCCGCGATCGCTCGCCGCCCAGTCGCGGTTGCGGTAGCTCCACCACGTATAGAGCCGCTGCTCCGGCGGCACGAAATGGCGCACCGCATCGACAAACCCGCCGGCGCGCTGCAACCCATCGAGCCGCTCGACCTCGACCGGCGTGTGGCTGACAACGGTCAAAAGCTGCTTGTGCGACCACACATCGGTTTCGAGCGGCGCGATATTGAGATCGCCGACCGCGATCATCGCGCGCCCGTTGCCGTTCCGGGCGCCGCGCTCGGCGAACCAGACGGTCAGTTCATCGAGGAATTGCAGCTTGTGCGCGAATTTCGGATTGGCTTCGGGATCGGGCACGTCGCCGCCGGCGGGCACATAAAGATTGTGCAGCTCGATCCCGCCCGGCAGCTCGACGATCGCGTGGCGGCAATCCTCGCGCGCGCACCAGGAACGCGTCGCCGCCGCCGCAAGGGGCAGCCGCGACAGGATCGCGACACCGTTATAGCCCTTCATGCCATGGATGAGGGTGTCGTGGTAGCCGAGCGCCGCGAAGGCATCGCGCGGAAAATGCTCGTCCGGGGTCTTGGTTTCCTGCAAACACAGAATATCGGGCTGCTGCTCGTCGAGCAGCCGGCGCACCAGATCGAGGCGCAGCCGCACCGAGTTGATGTTCCAGGTGATCAGACGCAACTCGCCGCTCCGCGATCGGGGGCCGCAGCATCGCGCCGCCTCTGAACGGCCGGCAGTATCCGGACAAAAAGGCGCCCGGTCGGGGGGGAGGACCGGGCGCCTGCTGTCAGAAGCGCTTGGGGAAATCCGGACCCGCAGGGGAGACGGGGCCGGTTTGTAAGAGGGCTTGGATACCCTCTCCGCTTCTGGTCCCTAACATGGGTGGCCTCCGGCGAATTAGAAAGATGCGACAAATGCATGAGGCCTCGGCGCAGAACGCATGCACGAACCGGGAACTTTTCAAAATTCAAGCCTAAGCTGCGCGACGACTCGCCGCAGCTTGCGTGCCGGTTGCATGGCAGGCCTGCGCAAAGGCGCCGAACAGCGCCCGCGACATCGGGTTCTCCGCGGCCCGGTATTCCGGATGCCACTGCACGCCGACGACAAACCGCGCACCCGACAGACTGACCGCCTCGATCTGCCCGTCCGGTGCGGTCGCCTCGACAAGCAGCCCCGGCGCGGGCCGGTCGATGCCTTGTCCGTGCAGCGAATTGACCATGATCTCCGGGGCGCCGATCAGCTCGAACAGCCGCCCGCCTGCGGCGAGCTTGACCGGATGGGCCGGCGCGTAGCGTTCCTCGATCGTCATGTCGCGCCGGCGCCGGCGATGGTTGTGCCGCTCCGGCATCTCGAAAATGCGCTGATGCAACGTGCCGCCGAGCGCGACATTCAATTCCTGAATGCCGCGGCAGATCGCCAGCACCGGCATGTCGCGCCGCACCGCCTCGCGAATCAGCGGCAATGTCGTCGCGTCGCGGTCGGGATCGTGCAGCGTGCCCTCCATGCTCGGCGGCCCGCCGTAATGGTGCGGCTCGACATTTGACGGGCTGCCGGTCAGCAGCAGACCGTCGAGCCGCTCGAGCAGCGTGGTGCAATCGGTTTTGGGTCCGACGGCCGGGATCAGCACCGGCAGGCACCCGGCGACCTCGATAACGGCCTCCGGATATTTTTCGCTGACGGTGTGAAACCCGCGCTCGTTGATCGTGCGGATGCACGACGGTATGCCAATGATCGGATGGCCGCGACCGGACATTATTCCCGCTCTTTTTGATCAGGTTTTAACGCTTCGCTCCGGCGAACAGCGACCCATACTGGAACATCCCGGGATCGAGCGCCACTCCGAATTGCGTGTCGTACAGCGACACCGTGGTGGTCTTGCCCTGCTGATCGAGCACGATCCACTGCACCAGGGCGAGCGGGTTCTCCCGGAAAACCAGCGTCAACGATCCCGCCTCCGGCCGGGCGCTCTCGACCAGCGTGACCCGGATGATGCCGCCGGCGCGCTCGAACCGGGTCACGACGACCTCGCCGCCGAAGCTGATCGGATCGCGCAGAAAGAACCATGCCGGGGTCTGCCGCAGTTCGTATTTCGAGGTCTGGTTCAGTTCCTTGTCCCAGTAGTACACGCTCTGCGCGTCGGCGAGCAGCGCGATCTGGGTGGGCGGGTCATACTCGAAGCGCATGCGGCCGGGGCGCGCGACCCACAGCCGCCCGGTGCTTGTTCCGTTGCTCGCGAATTGCTGAAACCGCGCGGTCATCGTGCGGATGTTGTTCATGTAAGCGGCGATGCGCTGCAGTTCGAGCGTGTCCTGCGGGACGAGCGTTGCCGGCACCGGCGCCGCCGCCCGGGACGCGGCCGGGAGCAGCGGCAGCAGCGCCGCCGCAAGCAGGCGACGGCGGTGGATAAATGCGTTCATGCCAGACGAACTTTCCGAAACCACCGCCGAGCGCGGCGTCAGAGACATGGCCCGACCGCGACTGCCGTCAATGCGGCGCGACACCGGCGGTGCGGGCCGGCCGCTTACGCGCCGCCCGCCGTGGCGAAATAGAGAAGCGGGTCGGCGGCGCGCACCCGCGCCTCGGGAAGGCCCAGCTCGCGGCGCACGATATTGGTGCCCTCGACCAGCGCAACGCATTTGTAATAGGCGATTCGCCGCGACAGCCCCTCGCGGCCAAAGCCGCAATCGGTGGTGACGACGAGCCGCTCGGGCGGGATGTAGTCGAGCGCCTTGCGGATCAGGTTGGCAACCTTCTCGGGCGGCTCGACGACCGTGTCGGTATGGCTGACGACGCCGATGCCGATCTTTTTATCGGTCGGATATTTTGCGAAGAGCGGCAGGTCTTTGCCGTCGGTCGAGGCGCACTCGAACGTGATGACATCGCATTTGAGTTGCAGCAGATGCGGCAGGGCGCGCTCGTAGCTCGGCACCGGATAATAGACCCGCTGCTGGTTCGGGTTGCCCCAGCAGCAATGCACCCAGATCTCGGCCTCGACCCCGTCGAGCTGGCGGTTGAACGCCTCGGTCTGGAATTCGAGATCGCTGTCCTGGCAGTCGGGCAGGGTGGTCATGCCATGATGACGCGGCTCCTCGACCTGGATTACCGGGCAGCCCGCCGCCGCCAATTCCTTGAACTCGGCGTTCATGATGTCGCACAGATCGAGGATCAGCGCCCTGTCGTCATGGTAGTGCTCGTCCCACAACATGCTGGCGAGACCGGGGGCGCAGATCGCGCCAAACTTGACGGGCTTGTCGGTCAGACGCTGCGCGACCTGCCAGATCGCGGTGTATTCGAGAGGGCCGCGGGTCAGTTTTTCGGTCACGACCCCCGGCTGATAGGCTTCCTGCACCTCCCACAGGATTTTTCCCGGCCGCAGCCCCGCGCCCTGCCGCCGCATCCAGCCGCGCGAGGTGTCGCGGTGCCCGGTGACGCCGCCCAATCGCTCGATCGGGTAGAAGAACCAGGACTTGCCGCCGACCGCGAGATCGAAACGGCTGTCGCCGTCGGTGACGATATCGAGACCAGCGGCTTCCTGCGCGTTGATGATCGCCGCGACCGCGTCGAGATACTGTTCGCGGAACAGCGAATCGCCGAGCATCGTCTTGAACGAGCGGCCTTGCAGACTGGCGTCGTACCATAGGGGCCGGGGATAGGACCCGGTGATCGCGGTCGGCAGGATCATGTCGCTTGTGGTGGTCAGCATGGCGAACTCCGATCGCGATGGCGGAACATGCCAGGTGCGACGATAGCAATTCCGGCTCGCTTCGCGAAGTTCGCCGGAGATGTGAATCATACCCGGCGTAGGGCAAAGCGGCGCGACGGCACGGCCAACTCGTCCTGCGCGGCGACGAGGGCCAACTCGTAACGGCCGAGGCGGGCGGTCGTCTCGATCACCGCGAAGATCGAGGCCGCCGTCATCGCGAGCGCCTCCGGCAGGGTGTCGCCGCGCAACAGACGCGCCAGAAACAGCGCCGCCGTCACATCGCCGCAGCCGTTCAGCACAATGGGAAGGTGTGGCGTCTCGACGGTCCAGGCGCCGTCGGGTCCCAGCGTCAGCATCGTCAGGCGGCCGGGCTCCAGCGCCAGGCTGGTCAGCAGCACGATGCCGGGGCCGCGCGCCCGCAGCATTGCGGCGGCGGCCGCCGCCTCGGCGAGGCTCGCAATGCGCGCGCCGGTCAGATACTCCAGCTCGAACAGGTTCGGCGTGACGATATCGGCCAGCGACAGGGCACGGTCGCGGAAGAACTCGGCGATGCCGGGGGTCACATACGAGCCGGTATCGGTATCACCGATCACCGGGTCAACACAGAACAGCGCGCGCGGGTTGGCGGCGCGCACCCGCGCGACGATGTCGAGCAATACCGGTCCGGTGGCCGCGTCGCCGAGATAGCCGGACAGCACCGCATCGATCTGCGGCAGAACGCCGAGCGCGGCAATCCCCTCGAACAATTCGGCAATCTGCGCCGCGGCCACTGCCGAGCCGCGCCAGCGCCCGTGCCCGGTATGGTTCGAGAACGCGACCGTGTCGAGCGCCCAGGCCTCGATCCCGAGACGCTGCAGCGGAAACACCGACGCGGTGTTGCCGACATGGCCGTAGGCGACGCGCGACTGGACCGACAGGACGGAGGGCACTTCTCCCCGCTCAGCGCCGGCGGTCGTGATTGTCGAAGACGTGCTTCAGGTTCAGGAACACCGCGACGCCGCTGACGACGAACAACGCGATCCCGGCATTGTGCAGACCGCCATACTCGTAAGCAGCGGCGAGAAACAGCCCGGCGAGACCGAGAACCACGAACACGACGATGACCGCGGTCAGATTCGCCCAATCATCGACGAGCAGCGAGCCGGCCCAGTCGCCGGGTGCGCCGTCGAAGCGGGCTTTCAGCCGCAGGAAGGCGAGCGCGAGCGCCGCCAGGATCAGGATCATGCCGCACGCGTAATCGCCGGGGCTGGCGGCGGCGCTGGCGAAGAACGCGCCGACCAGGACGAGAAAACCGAGCAATACGAACTCGCCCCAGGCGAGCAGCCCGGCCCCCGCGCCCGCCATGCCCGGCTCCGGCCTCCCCGCAGGTCGCGTCACCGGAACCGGGAGGCGGTCCCGTGCGCCGGCGGGCGGCAGGACAAATTCGCGCGGTTCGTCCCGTAGCTGGGCGGTTGACTGGCTCATCTCGCTCCTGCGCCGTCGCGGACCGCCCGGCGATCGTCTCCGGCTTTATCGCACCTTTTAGCATACGACGTTGCAGTGTTTCGAGAGTTTGGCGTCCGAACTATATTGCGGGAACCGCCGCCGTCTGCCCGATGCCGAGCCCCTGATGGTCGATCCGGAATTCCTCGCCCGCCATGCCGGTTTTGTCCTCGACGACGCGACGATCCCGGAGCTGCCGAACCACTACCGCGGCAAGGTGCGCGACAATTACGACCTGCCGGACGGCAGGCGCATCATCATCGCGACCGACCGGCTCAGCGCGTTTGACCGCGCGATCGCCGCGATCCCGTTCAAAGGGCAGGTGCTGACGCAAACGGCGCGGTTCTGGTTCGACCAGACACAAGATCTGTGCCCGAATCACGTTCTCGATCATCCCGATCCGAATGTCATGGTGTGCACCCGGCTCGACATCCTGCCGGTCGAGATCGTCGTGCGCGACTATCTCGCCGGGACGACGGCGACCTCGGTGTGGTCGATGTACCGGCACGGGCAGCGCGAGATGTACGGGCTGCGCTTTCCCGAAGGCTTGCGCGAGAACGAGAAACTGCCTGATCCGGTCATCACGCCGACGACAAAGGCGCGCGACGGCGAGCATGACGAGCCGATCGCGCCGGCCGAGATCATCGGGCGCGGTCTGCTGTCGGCGGCGCAGTGGGACGAGGTCTCGGCGGCGGCGCTGGCGCTGTTCGCCCGCGGGCGCGACATCGCGGCCCGGCGCGGGCTGATCCTGGCCGATACGAAATACGAATTCGGGCGTGACCGCGCCGGGCGAATCGTCCTCGGCGACGAAATCCATACCCCGGACAGCAGCCGCTACTGGTTTGCCGGGAGCTATCCGCCCCGCTTCGCCGCCGGCGAGCCGCCCGACAGCTTCGACAAGGATTTTCTGCGCCGCTGGGTAGCGGCAAGATGCGATCCCTACCGTGACGAGCTGCCGCCGATTCCGCGGGACATGATCGTCGCGACCGCCGCCGTGTATATCGGCGCTTTCGAGACGATCACCGGCGAACCGTTCGCCGCCGCCGATCCGGACACACCGCCCCTCGCGCGCATCCGCGCCAATCTGCGCCGGTATTTCTGAAGCCGGTCTTCCGGAAGTCATTATTGCAGGACGGCGGCAGCGACACGGCGCGCTCGGGCGCGACTGACCCCACGGTTGAATTTGTCGAGAGCGTCCGATACCGTAACAAAGTTTGTCGCCTGCTTCTTCCAACCTTTCATAAGGAACTCGCAGGGGTGCAAATCCGGACGGCCGGCAGCGGCCTTGATTGCCTTGGGTCCGGAGTCCCGGGGTCCGGAGTAGTGGGGGACATATCGACGATGCGTGATGGCCGTTGAGCACGAACAGGATTGTGTGGACGGCGCCGCCGCGCCGGGTACACACGCCGTTTTTCTGTTCCGAACGGGGCAGCGGTTTTTGATCCCGTGGAAGAATGTTTCAGATCGCGGCGTCGCGCCTCCTCGCCGCATCATACCGGCGCGGCTGTCACGAAGGGGCGAGCGCCGCTACCCGAAGCAGCCTCAAACTGGTCTTTGCGGGGCGGGTGTGTAATGAAGGCAGACCGCGGGGTTAGCAGCCCTTTGTTTCCTTGGCACGGACATTGAAGCAGCCGCAGCGCATGAGTGATGGATCGATCGCGATCGTAGGCGCTTCCTGCCGGTTTCCGGGCGCTCCGAGCCTGGAGACGTTCTGGGAGTTGCTGACCTCCGGCACCGACGCGATCTCCGAGGTCGATGCCACCCGGTGGTCCACCCGCTTCTACTATCACCCGACCTATGGCGAGCCGGGCAAAAGCTACACGTGGTCGGCCGGGCTGATCCCCGATGTCGATCTGTTCGAGCCGGCGTTTTTCGGGATCTCGCCGCGCGAGGCGGCGCAGATGGACCCGCAACAGCGCATCCTGCTCGAACTGGTATGGCATGCAACCGAGGATGCCGGCATTCCGGCGAGCAAGCTCGCGGGATCGGCGACCGGCGTCTATATCGGCGGGTCGTCGACCGATTATCGCGATCTTCGCCTGGGCGATCCGGCGAGCAGCGATTCGTATTCGATGACGGGCGGGACGTTGAGCATCCTCGCCAACCGGGTCTCCTATGTTTTCGACCTGCGCGGGCCAAGCCTGACGATCGATACGGCGTGTTCGTCATCGCTGGTCGCGCTGCACCACGCCTGCGAGGCGATGCGCGACGGCCGCATCGGAACGGCTGTTGTCGGCGGCATCAACCTGCTGCTCTCGCCCTACCCGTTTCTCGGCTTCTGCCGCGCCTCGATGCTGTCGCGCCGGGGCCGCTGTTTTGCGTTCGACGAACGCGCCGACGGCTATGTGCGCGGCGAAGGCGGCGGCGTCGTCATCCTGAAACCGCTGGCGCAGGCGCTCGCCGACGGCGACCGGGTGCGCGCGGTAATCCTCGGCACCGGCGTCAATTCCGACGGGCGGACGATCGGCCTGTCGCTGCCCAATGCGGCGGCGCAGAGCGCGCTGATCCGCACCGTCTGCAACCACGCCGGCATCACGCCCGACGACCTAGCGTTTTTCGAGATGCACGGGACCGGCACACCGGCCGGCGATCCGATCGAAGCCGAGGCGGTCGGGCACGCGCTCGGTCGGAGCCGGCGCGAGGCGCTGCCGATCGGATCGGTCAAGAGCAATATCGGCCATCTCGAACCGGCGGCGGGAATGGCCGGGCTGCTCAAGGCAGCGCTGGCCCTCGAACGGAACATGCTGCCGCCGTCGCTGCATTGCGAGACGCCGAACCCGAAAATCCAATTCGGCGACCTCAATCTGCGGATCGTGCACGAGATCGAACCGATCGCGGACGGAAGCTGCGCCGGCGTCAATTCGTTCGGCTTCGGCGGCACCAACGGGCACGCGGTACTCGCGAAGGCGCCGAGCCTGCCTGACAAACCCGCCGCCGAAGCCGAACTGCCGCCGCTGATCCTCTCGGCCCGCACCGGGGCCTCGCTGCGGGCGCTGGCGGAAAGCTGGCGCGACACGCTCGCCGCGGCGCCGCCCGAAGCGGTCGGCCGGTTGCTGCGCAGCGCCGCGCGCCGGCGCGAGCAGCACCCGGAACGCCTTGTCGCGCTCGGCGCCGACCGGGCCGACACCGTCGCCGCCCTCGCCGATTTCGCCGCCGGTGTCGAAAGCCCGGCAGTCGTGACCGGCACCGCTTTGCGCGATGCGAAGCTCGCCTTTGTGTTCGCCGGCAACGGCGCCCAGTGGCCGGGCATGGGGCGCGACGCCTACAACACGAGCGCCGCGTTCCGCGCCGCGATCGGCCTCGCCGACACGGCCTTGCACCCGGCGCTGGGCTGGTCGGTCGCCGAGCGGCTGCAATGCGGCGCCGACGCCGAAGAATTGGCGCATGCCGATATCGCGCAACCGCTGCTCTTCGCGGTGCAGGTCGGCATCGTAACGGTGCTGCGCGGGTTCGGGATCGAGGCGCAAGCCTGTATCGGCCACAGCGTCGGCGAAATCGGCGCCGCCTGGGCTTCCGGCGCATTGCCGCTGGAAGAGGCGGCACGGGTCGTCGTCGCGCGCAGCCGGCAGCAGGAACGCACGCGCGGTCGCGGCCGCATGGCGGCCCTGGCGCTGGGCGCCGAGGCGACGCACGAGCTTCTCGCCGAAACCGGCAGCCCGCTCGAAATCGGCGCCGCAAATGCGCGCCAATCGGTCACGCTGTCCGGCCCGGAGGACGCGATCGAACGGTTGGGCGCCGAAGCGCGCCGCCGCGGTGTCGCCTTCCGTGCGCTCGATCTCGATTTCGCGTTCCATTCGGCGGCAATGGACCCGATCCGCGACGGCCTGCTCGCCGATCTCGCCGGTCTGGCCTCCGGCGCGCCGTGCATCCCGCTGATCTCGACCGTTACCGGCGAATGGGCGGCTGCCGGCGACCTCGATGCCGCCTACTGGTGGCGCAATATCCGCAACCCGGTCCGGTTCACCGAGGGCATGGCCCGGCTGGTCGGCGACGGTTTCCGCCTGTTTGTCGAGATCGGGCCGCACCCGGTGCTGCAGGCCTATCTGAACGACGCGCTGCGGGCCGCCGATGTTCAGGGCCGCGTTCTCGGCACGCTCGCCCGCCGGCAGGACGACGCGGACCCGTTTCCGGCGATCGCCGCCCGCCTGCATGTCGCGGGATACGATATGGAAGCGGCCGAGCGGTTTGACGGTCCCGCCGAGCCGAACGGGCTGCCGCTCTATCCGTGGCACAAGGAACGGTTCTGGTTCGAGCGCACGGCCGAGGCCGGCGACCCAATTACCCCGCGCTTCGACCATCCGCTGCTCGGTTTCCGACAGGACGGGACCGGGCGGTCCTGGCTGAACCATCTCGATGCCGACATCCTGCCGTGGCTCGCCGATCATGCCGTCGAGGGGGTTCCGGTGCTGCCGGGGGCCGCAATCGTCGAGATGGCGCTGGCCGCTGCGCGGCTGCGCCGGCCGGATGCCGCCGCGATCGAGGTGAGCGATGTCGAGCTGCGCCGGCCGGTGCCGTTCGAAAAGGGACGGGCTCGCGAGATCCGCAGCACCGAAATCGGCGAGGACGGGGATTGGGAGCTGACCAGCCGGCCGCGTCTCGCCGACGATCCGCCGACGCTGCATGCGGTGGCGCGGCTGACGACGGCCGGCGACTTTGTGCCGCCGCCGCTGTTCGGTCCGATCGGACCGATTCGCGCGGAAATCGGTGTCGCCGCGCTCTACCGCCTCGCCGCCCGGCTCGGTCTCGATTACGGCGGCCGGTTCCGCACCGTGCGGCGCATCGAGCTGCTCGGCCCGAGGGACGCCACGGGGGACGCCACGGGTGAGGCGTCGGTGCAGTTCGACCCCTCGGTGATCGACGAGACGCTTGCGCCGTACATCATTCATCCCGCGCTGCTCGACGGCGCGCTGCAGGGCTTGCTGGCACTGATCGCCGACGGGCAGGCCGGGCATTCCGGGGAGCTTGCCGGCGCCAGCTTTCTGCCGTGGCGCTTTGGACGGGTGCGCGTCCCGGCCCCGTTCGGGCGCGTGCCGCACAGCGCACGGCTGCGGATCACGCGTATCGGCACACGGTCGGTTTCCGCCGATCTGGCGCTGTTCGATGCAGCCGGGGCAATTGTCGCCGAGTTGTCGGATTGCTGGTTCCGCCGCGTCGAGCTGACCCGCCGGGCCGCTTCCGACGAGACGGTCTTGCGCATCGATCTGGTCCCCGCCCCGCTCGGCGAGGGTGCGCCACCGGCGGTGCTCGCGGCGATTGCCGACATTATCGGGCGTTTGACCGCGCTTTCCGATGCCGCGGCGGCGGCGCAGGCAGAACAGAAATTGCTGCTGGAGGCGCTGATCGCCGCGGTGGCCTGCGACGCGCTGCTGGGCATTGTCGATGCCGAAATCCCGTTCACGATCGACGAAATCGTCGAGAACGGCGCGGTCGTTGCCGATGCCGCGCCGCTTTTCGAGTCTCTGCTCGGTCTGTTGCAGCACTTCGGGGCGGCGTCGCAAGCCGATCGGGGCTGGACGATCCACGGCAAAAGCGACCTGCCCGCCATATCGGAAGTCTGGCGTCTGCTGCTCGCCGAACGGCCGGAACTGGTTGCCGAACTCGCGCTGATCGCCGCCGCCGCGGCGGAGCTTCCGGACCTGCTCGCGAATGGCCCGCGCCCGCAACCCTCGTCGATGCCGATGATCGAGCACCTGCTGCACGGGTCGCCGGTAAGCAGCGCCGGAACCGACCTGATCTGCGCGGTGCTGGGCGATGTCGCGGCGCGCTGGCCCGAAGGACGGCCTTTCCGCGTGCTTGAGATCGGCGCCGATGGCGGCTTGACCCGCCGGGCGCTCGATCGCCTGGCGCAATCCGGCACGGCGTTCCGCTATGCCGCGACCAGCCCGGATGCCGAGCAGGCGGCGCGGCTCGGCTTTGTCGTTTCCGCCATGCCCGGGTCCGTCGCGGCGCTCTGGGGGCCGGGCGAGCCGGCCGATGCTCTCGGCGATAGCCGCTATGACATCATCGTCGCGGCGCATGCCTGCGCCCGGCTGCGGCTCGACACCGAGTCATGGTCGGCGCTGCGCGACCTGCTGGCTCCGGGCGGGCTGATGATCGCGGTCGAACCGGAGCCGAACCCGCTTTGGGACCTGGTGTTCGGCCGCTCTTCCGAATGGTGGCGCGGCATGGAGACCGGCGCCGGCGGTTCGCCGCTGCGCTCCGGCGGGGATTGGCGCGTCGAGCTGGCGATCGCCGGGTTCGAGACGGCCGGCGCTGCCGCCGTGGCGGGCGGACCGTGGCCGAACGCGGTTTTCTGGGGTCGGGCACCGGCCGAACTCCAGCCGGTCGCCGGCACCGGCGCGGTGCCGTTGCGGATCGCACTGATCGCGGGCGATTCGGTCGAAGAACCCGGCTTGCGCGAACAGCTCGAACTGGCTGGGCACCGGGTCGGCGAGGTCGATCCGGCCGCGTTTGCGGACGGGGCCGTTGCACTGGGCGCTGCTTCGAACGATGCCGGGGCGTGCGGCGAGATTGCGGTGCTCGCAGCCGAGGACGGCAATGATCCGGTCGAGCAGGCGGCGCACTATCTCGCGCTGTTGCCGCCGCTGGCCGCAGCCGCTTCGCGTCGGCAGACCCCGCTGTGGATCGTCACGACCGGGGCGCAGCAAACCGCGCCGGACGATGCCTTCGCAGGCGAGGCGCTCCGGTCGGCCGGCGGGGTCGTCGGAGCCGCAATCTGGGGTTTTGCGCGGGTGCTGCTCAACGAAACCCCGCTCCTGGCGCTGCGGCTCATCGACTTTCCGGCAGGGACGGACGGGGCCGAGCGCGGGCGCGCGCTTGCCGCGGAGCTGGCGGCGGCGACCCCGGAGACCGAAATCGTCTGGACCGGGTCGGGCCGCCATGTGCCGCGGCTGCGTCGCGGCCTGCCGCCGCGCTGGGCGGAAGCGGGCGACGCGCTGGCGCTCGACGCCGGAGCGCAGAGCGGCATCGATGCGCTGCACTGGCGTCCGGCTCCCCCCCGGCCGCCGGGACCGGGAGAGGTTGCCATCGAGGTGCATGCCGCCGGGCTCAATTTCCGCGATCTGATGTGGGGGATGGGTCTGCTGCCCGAGGAGGCGCTGATCGACGGCTTCGCCGGTCCGACCTTTGGTCTCGAATGCGCCGGAATCGTGCGCGAGGTCGGGTCCGGGGTCGCGGGGCTGGCGGTCGGCGATCGGGTGGCCGGCTTCGCGCCCGCCGCGCTGGCGACGCGCGTGACGACCGCGGCAAACGCCGTGACCCGCATCCCGGACGAAACGAGCTTTGCGGCGGCGGCAACAATACCGGTGACGTTTGTCACCGCGATTTATGCGCTCGGCACGCTGGGAAAACTGGAGGCCGGCGAGATCGTGCTGATCCACGCCGCCGGCGGCGGGGTGGGGCTGGCCGCGATCCAATACGCGCACCATCGCGGCGCCACCGTTATCGCGACCGCCGGGTCGGAGGTGAAGCGGGAATTTCTGCGTCTGGCCGGCGCCGACCACGTTCTCGATTCGCGCGATCTCGGCTTTGCCGACGCGGTGCGGGCGATCACCGGAGGGCGCGGCGTCGATATCGTGCTGAATTCGCTGAGCGGCGAGGCGATGGAGCAGAGCCTCGGCGTGCTGAAGCCGTTCGGCCGTTTTCTCGAACTCGGCAAGCGCGACTTCTACCTGAACCGCCGCCTCCATCTGCGGCCGCTGCGGCACAACATTTCTTATTTTGCGATCGATGTGGACCAGCTTCCGGTTCTGCGGCCCGATCTCGCGCGCGGGCTGCTGGGGGAGATCGCGGCAGCCCTCGAAGAGGGCGCGATCCGGCCGCTGGCGCATCGCAGCTTTCCGTTCGCCGGCATCGGCGAGGCCTTTCGTCTGATGCAGGCCTCGGGACATATCGGCAAACTGGTGCTGGTGCCCGGCCTGGCGCCTGGGGGTAACGCCGCGATCCGGCTGAGGCGGAACTCGGACCTCGCGCTGCGGGCCGACGGGACCTATCTCGTCACCGGCGGCATTTCCGGGTTCGGCTTCGAGGCGGCGCGCTGGCTGGCCGCGCACGGCGCCGGCTCGATCGCGCTGATTGGCCGGCGCGGCGGCGCAACGCCGGGAGCCGGCGAACGCGTTGCGGAATTGCGCGCATCAGGCGCCGATACCCGCCTCTACACCGCCGATGTCGCCGATCCGGTCTCGCTGTCGGCGGCTCTCGATCAGATCCGCCGGGAACAGCCGCCATTGCGCGGTGTGATCCACGCCGCCTCGGCAATCGCCGACGGGCTTGCCGCCGACCTGGACGGCCCCGCCGTTTGCCGGATGCTGCGGCCGAAACTCGGCGGCGCGGTCCTGCTCGACCGGTTGACCCGGGCCGATCCGATCGAGCTGTTCGTGCTGTTTTCATCGGCGACGACGCTGCTCGGCGCGCCCGGTCAGGGTGTCTACGTCGCGGCCAATCTCGCGCTCGAAGCCGTGGCGCGGCGGCGGCGGGCCGAGGGGCTGCCGGCCCTCGCGGTCGCTTGGGGGCCGATCGAGGACGCCGGCTATCTGGCGGATCGCCCGGAGACCCGCGACGCGCTGGCGCGCCGACTCGGCGCCAAGCCGATGCCGGCGGCGCAGGCCCTGGCGGCGCTGCCGGCAATGCTCGCCAGCGATTTGCCGGCGGTCGCCTTCGCCGACACCAGCTGGAACGAGGCAAGGCGCTTTCTGCCGATCCTCGCCGCGCCGCTTTTTGCCGAGGTCAGGGGCGATGATTCGGGGCTGCCGCGAGACGATTCGCTGATCGAGCAGCTGGCCGGGCTGGGCCATGACGAGGCAATGGCGCTGCTCAAGACCGCGATCGCCGAAGAAGCGGCAAACATCCTGCGTCTGCCGCCCACCGCGGTGGACCCGCTGCGGCCGCTCTCGGAAATGGGCATGGATTCGCTGATGGCGGTCGAGCTTCGTCTGGCGCTGGAGAATCGTTTGCGCATCGATCTGCCGCTGATGTCGCTTGCCGAAGGTACCAGCGTCACGTCGATCGCGGCACGGCTCGCCAATGCCGTCGCGGCGCGGCCGCAAACCGGCGAAATGCTGAGCCTGGCCGAGCGCTACGAGGGGGCCGACGACGATCGGCTGGCTGCCGTCGCCGACGCGGCCGAGCCGTTCGATCCGCTCGAACTCAAATCGGAAGCCGCGGAGTAGCCGGATGACGGCGGGCCGCAACCTGTTCGGATTATCCACCCAGGCCAAGGCACGACTGGTCGAAAAACTGTCCTCGGCGGCGACGCGGATCGCCCCGTCGGCGCGTCCGGCGGCGCCGCGCGACCCCGGCTCGGATGACCCCGGCTCGGATGACCCCGGCTCGGATAGCGGCCGGCTCGACGTGTCGCGGCTCGAAGCGTCGCGCGAAATCCGCGTCATCGAGGAGGTGGCGGATTACCTCGGCATCAGCGATCCGTTCTTTCGCGTGCACCAGGGTATCGCCTGCGCCGACACGGTAATCGACGATCGTATCTACACGAATTTTGCGTCGTACAACTATATCGGGATCAACGGCGACCCGCGAATCGCCGCGGCGGCGAAAGCGGCGATCGACCGCTACGGCACCTCGGTGTCGGCAAGCCGGCCGGTATCGGGCGAGCGCCCGATCCACCGCGAGCTGGAGCAGGCCTTGGCCCGTCTTCACGGCGCCGAAGACGCGGTCGCGCTGGTCGGCGGCCATTCGACCAACGTGACGGCGATCGGCCATCTGCTCGGCCGCAACGATCTGATCGTGCACGATTCGCTGATCCACAACAGCATCGTGCAGGGGGCGGTCCTGTCGGGCGCTCGGCGCGTCCCGTTCCGCCACCTCGACCCTGACGCCGCCGACAAGGCGCTGGCCGACACGCGCGCGCGTCACGGCAACGCGCTGCTCGTCATCGAGGGCCATTACAGCATGGACGGCGACGTGCCCGATCTCGCCGCCTTTGTCGCCGTGGCGCGACGGCATCGCGCCTGGCTGATGGTCGACGAGGCGCATGCGCTCGGCGTGCTCGGTCCGCGCGGCTTTGGTTCGGCCGATCGGGCCGGCATCGACCCGTGCGAGATCGATATCTGGATGGGGACGCTGAGCAAGACCCTGGTCTCCTGCGGCGGCTATATCGCCGGCCGCAAGGAGCTGATCAAATACCTGAAGCGCACCGCACCCGGTTTTGTCTTCTCGGTCGGCATGGCGCCGCCGGCCGCCGCCGCCGCGCTGGCCGCGATCGAGATTCTGGAGCGCGAACCGGAACGCGTTCGGCGGCTCAACGAACGCGCCCGGCTGTTCCTCGATCTGGCGCGGGCAGGCGGTCTCGATGTCGGCGGTTCGGTCGGAGCGGCGATCGTTCCGGTGATCACCGGCAGCTCGATCACCGCCGGCAAGCTCGCTGAGGCGCTGTTCGCGCGCGGCATCAACGTGCAGCCGATCCTCTACCCGGCGGTCCCGGAACGCGCCGCCCGGCTGCGCTTTTTCCTGACCGCGGCGCATAGCGAAGAGCAGGTGCGCGAGGCGGCCGCCATCGTGATCGAGGAGCATCGCAAGATCGCCGCCGAGCCGATCGATCTCGCCTCGGTGGCCCGCCATCTCGGCCGGCGGATGCCGGGCAACGGAGCCGCGCCGCGCGGGCAATAGCGGGATTCGGCCGGCGCCGGCAAGACGACCGGGCGCGCGGACTGGAAACGATACTTGCCGCCGGCCCCGATTACCGCTCACCGCTCCGCGACAGCCCGGCGATCAGGCGATCGACGGCAGCAAAATAATCGTCCCAGCGCGGCGGGCGCCAAGTGGCGAGACGGGCGAGCTGGGCGGCGCGGCGCGGCGATTCGGCGGCGGCGTAGTCGAGAATCGCCTGACGCCAGCCCGGTCCGTCCAGCGGATCGAGGAATTCGGGCACCGCACCGCCGGTCTCGCGCAGCGCCGGGATGTCGCTGCACAAAGCCGGCACCCCGAGTTGCAGCGCCTCGATCACCGGGAAGCCGAACCCCTCGGCGAAGGACGGCAGCAGCAGCGCGCGCGCACCGCGCAGCAGCGGCACCATCGCCGCGTCGGGCAGCGCGTTGTGCTCGACGATGGTATCGCGCAAGGCGGGGCAACGGTCGAGCATGTCGACGACATTCTCGACTTCCCAACCGCGCTGTCCGACCAGGACCAGGAGCGGCGCCCCATTCCCCAGATCGCGGCTCAATCGGCGCCACAAATTGAGAAGCATCAGGTGATTCTTGCGCGCCTCGATCGTGCCGACATAGACAAAATAGGGCCGGCTGATCGGGGCGACGCTCCCCGTCATCGCGGCGAGCGGCAGATCGGCGCCGAACGGCGCCGCGAGCACCGGGCGCACCCGGCCGGCGCGATCGAGATACGGGCGCAGCGCCTCGCCGGTTGCCGCCGAGTTCACGATAAAGGCGTCGGCGAATTCCGCCGCGGTCTCGATTCGGCGCAGGTGGTTCGCCGCCTGGCCCGGCTTCGCATATTCCGGGAACTCGACCGGGATCAGGTCGTGGATCAGGCAGACGAACCGCGCCCGGCTCCGCGTTTTCAGGCGCGCAATCAGCTTTCGCCTTTCGAGATGGTGGTGCGACACCAGCAGGTAGACCGCATCGGGGCAGCCGCGCAGCATGCCGAAAAACCGTCGCTCGCTTCCGGCCAGCAGCGCGAGGCGAGCGCGGCGTGCGATCCGGCGCACGCGCTGCTCCTGCTTGCGCGGATCGGAAGGCCCGCGCCACCCCGCGCCGATCGCGCGGACAAAATCTTCGGCGATCCGGCGCGGCAGCAACGCCAGCCTGCCATCCGGGGTGAGCGATGCGAAGCGGCACGGCGTCGCGCGCGCGATCAGATGCTCGGCATAGGCCAGCTCGACCCGGTCGATCCCGGTCGGCGTTCCGCGGCCGGCACGCGACAGCAGGCGCGACAGGTCGAGGACGATCACCGCGCCGCGCGCTCGTTCAGAGGGGTTTTTTTCCGGTTGAGCGCCGTGCGCCCGTTATGTGCTTCCGCTGGACTACCTCACCGCCCTCGTCACGACGATCCCGCTGAGGACGGGACCCGTCAGCGTATTGATTAGAGTGAAGAATTTCTGCAACTCGTTGAGATCGGCATTGGCGACGTAGATGATGTCCTTATCCTCGATCGGAAAGCGCTGGGCGAGAAAGAATGATTTCGCATTTCTCAGGTTGAGCCGGTAGATCACCGGGGTCAGCGCGTCGGGGCCGGTCGCCAGCACCGGGCGGCCGAGCGCCTTCACCAGCGGCGGCGGCTCGTAGCGGAACAGAAAGACGCCGGCCGGATCGGAGCGCAGATCCTGCAGGCCGCCGGCTTTGGCCAGCGCCTCGGCCAAGGTCATCCGTTCGGCCGTGAACGGGATCAGCGCGTTTGTCCCGGCAGCGCCGAATACCGTAAAAGACTGCGGCAAGCGCACCAGGGTCAGCACGTCGCCCGGTTGCGCGTAGATGTTTTCGGCGGGGTTCGAGACCAGCCGCTCCATCGGGATCGTGGCGGTGACACCGCCGCGCGACAACCGCACAAATGTTTCGTAGACTGGGGATTTGGCGCCGCCCGCGGCGGCAATCACATCGAGCAGCCGATCGCCCCGGACCGATAGCGGGATGCGGGCGCCGGTCACGATCTCGCCGGCCACCGTGACGCTGTTCGACAGGCTCCTGGTGACCGTGACAATCGCTTGCGGTTCGATCGCCTTCTCGCCGAGACGCTGCTCGATGGTACGCTGCACCTCGAACGGGGTTCGTCCGACGACCGGGATCTGTCCGGCGAACGGCACGGTGATTGTGCCGCCGCGGCCGACGACCTGCTCCGGGATCGCGACGTTGCGCGACCCCGGCGAGACGCCTTCAGTCGATGATGCACCGAACAGGCCGCCCCCGGCGGCTTCCCAGATCGATACGGCGACCGTGTCGCCGACCCCGATCTTCGGCTGCGGCGGCACGCCGTATTTCTTGAAACGCGCCGAGAAGCTTTCGGGCGGCGCGCCGGTGTGCACGGTGACGACGTTGTCGTCGATATCGACCAGGGCGAAACGGAGCTGGTCGTCCGCGAATTCCTGCCGCTTGACCTCCTTGACGGTTGGCCCCGCGGTCGGCAGCGCCCCGCATCCGGCCACGAGGCAGGCGAGCAATCCGACAATGGCGACCGCTTTCATCGCCCCCCGATTCTCCTCGGCGAACGCGATACCGGGACTCTGGCCGCCAAGCCTGACGCATTCACGGTGGAGAATGCGTGCCGGCGCGGCCCAGACCGGTCTCGCTCGCTGTTGGAATTCCCCTCTCTCTCCGCCGCGCCTCGACGCGACGGCTCGCGGCTCAACCCCCCGCGGTGGCCGCTACCCTGCCGGTTCGACCGGCAGTAGTCAAACCACTTGTACGGCGGTCGCGATCATCCGGGCCGCGTACACCCCCATCCAGCCGCTCGGGTCGAGCCAGCCCTTCTCGTTGCGCGGCGGTCGGATGGCCCGGATATGAGCGTCGGTGATCTCGGAAAGATCGCTGATGACGCGCGGCGGGTCCCCTTCGGTGGACCAGAAGAAGCGCGTGGTGCCGCCCGCCGCGTGCTTGGCGACGAGGCAGTTCGGCGCGCCGCCGGCCGGGTTGTAGAGACCCACCGCCGAGTAGTTCTGTTGATGGCTGACGATCATGACGCCCTCCGTTCCGGGGAAAGCGTATTTCATTGCCGAAAACCACCGGCACAGCGCGTCCAGTTCCCTTTCGGTGAACTCGTAATCGCCGGGCCCCGAGCAAGGCGCGCCGTCCGCTAACAATCGTCTCGCGCGCCGCGTCGCCGGGAACGGTATGACGTTGGTCGTTTCAGACACTTTGCCCCCAAATCGAAACCCGCAAAGCGGGAGTGGTCCCCATTCTCCTGGCTCTCGGCGAAACCGGCCGAGCCTCCAACTCTGCGCCGCGGGCAGCAGTCGAACGAACCGAAAAGCGTGATTTGTTGGCGAGTACTTTCTTGTTTTCGGATCGATACAGTCGGCACGCAGGACGCAGGTCGAATTGTACAATCGACCATGGATTTGCTGTCAATTCAGCCTGGGCTGCGCGTCGGCTTTTCGCTCTCGCCGTGCCCTTTCGGCCACAGTTGCAGAAAGGCGACAGTCTGTGAAACCGGCGGTTTCGCCGCGCACAGGGGACCCCGATCGGTGTTCGCGCCGGTCAGCGCGCCGCCGAGGCGCCGACGCCGCCGGCGGATGTCACCGGCTCGACCATGACCTCGACGATCCCGTCATTGATCATGTCGATCGCCGCCGCGGCGCGCGGCGACATATCGATCAGCAAGGAGCGGCTGACCGGGCCGCGATCGTTGATCCGCACGACCACCGAGCGGCCGTTTTCGAGATTCGTAACCCGCACCAGCGAATGCAGCGGCAGCGAGCGATGCGCGGCGGTCGCGTTCACGGTGTCGAGCGGCTCGCCGCTGGCGGTGAGCCGGCCGACATGCCTGGTGCCGTACCAGGCGGCCCGGCCGACCTGGCTTCCCCCGGCGGCGCGCAGCGGACCGATATATTGGTCGGCCGCCGGCAGCGGTGCCGTGGACCGTGCCGCGGCGCGCGATCGCTGAACCGCTTTTTTGCGCTTGGCGGCGGCCCGCTTCGCGGCGGAGGATTTTTTCGCGTTCCGCGTCTTGACCGGCGGGGCCGCTTTCTCCTTGAAGCTGGGCGCCGTGTGGTTCTGCGCCGAGTGGTTTTGCTTTGCCATCGCGGTCGATGACATAACAAGCAGGGCCAGCGACAGGCCGAGGGTTTTTGGCATCCTCATCCGCTTGCATCTCCATGCGGTTTCAACAAGCGCCACGGAGCGGCCGCCCCGCAGAATGGGCGCCGTCTCACACGACGGAAAGGCAGGTGCGGCTGCCGTCCCGGATCTGTTGCAAGGGGGGATGCCCGGGTTTGGCGTTGGGTAGGTTTGCCGAGCCTAGCGAGCGGCTTCTCAGGTTGTCAACCCGATGCGGCCGGAAATCTCGATAAAGCTTTAAGTCGGCACGTTGATTTGGCCTGTCATGCGCTAAGCTCAAATGAGAAATGATTAGCCGGCGTAATTCTTGGACTGCAAGTATTTTCTCAGATCATCTGTCGAGTCTGACAACAGTACAGGAGGAAGGGGAGCAGCGAGGCAAGGGCCAATCCAGTTTGTTGCATGGCTGGCGGAGATGAAAAGAAAATTTCCTTTCTCGGATGCGGGACGGCCGGCTGCACGCGGCGGTGTCGAAAGTTCTCTCGCGACTGCGTCCGATTTAGTTCTGGAGTTGCGGGAAGGATTTGCGCGATAACCGGGGCAAGCTGAACGCTATCGACCGTATCGGAGGAGAGACAATGGCAGCGGGCGAGCGCGCGTTGATCGTCGGGGCGGGGGCGGGTCTCAGCGCGTCGCTGGCCCGGTGCTGTGCCCGCGACGGCATGTCGGTTGTCCTCGCGGCGCGCGACACGCAAAAACTGGCCGCGCTCGCGCAGGAGACCGGGGCCCGGACCGTCGCGTGCGACGCGCGCGACGCGGCGGAAGTGGAGCGCCTGTTTGCGGCGATCGACGCCGGCGGCGAGCGGCTCGACCTCGTCGTCTACAATGCCAGCGGCCGGGCCCGCGGCCCGATCGTCGAGCTTGACCCGGAGGCGGTCGAAAACGCGATCCGCGTGACCGCGTTTGGCGGTTTTCTGGTGGCAAGACAGGCGGCCTCGCGGATGCTGCGCCAGGGGCACGGCACGATCCTGTTCACCGGCGCCAGCGCCAGCGTCAAGGGCTATCCCCGCTCGTCATCGTTCGCGATGGGCAAGTTCGCGCTGCGCGGTCTGGCGCAGAGCCTCGCGCGCGAATTGCAGCCGCAGAACATCCATGTCGGGCACATCGTCATCGATGGCGGGATCGGCCGACCCGGCGACCCGCGCACCCAGGAACGCGCCGGGGGGCGCGGTCCCGACGCGCTGCTCGATCCGGATGCGATTGCGGAAACCTATCTGCAGCTGCACCGCCAGCATCGCAGCGCCTGGGCCTGGGAGATCGAGCTGCGTCCCTGGGTCGAGACGTTCTGAACCCGCGCCGGGCGGCGCACCATACCGGATCGGCGGATATTGGATTGGCGGACGGGGCGGCGCTCGGGGTGCAGACGACGGCAGCCTCTGCGGACACCGCATCGGTGCGGATCGAGCATATCGGAAAGCGATATGGCGCCGATCCGCCAATCCTTTCCGACATATCGCTGTCGCTCGATCCCGGCGGGTTCTGTGTCCTGACCGGTGCCGGTGGCTCCGGCAAGACGACGCTGCTGAAGATCGTATCGCTCGCCGAGCGGCCCAGCAGCGGACGCCTTGTGCTGTTCGGCAGCGATACGGGCCGTCTCGACTGGGCCGGGCGGGCGGCGCTGCGCCGCCGCATCGGTATCGTGTTTCAGGAGGTCCGGGTCGTCGAGGATTGGAGCGTGGCCGACAATGTGGCACTGCCATTGCGCCTGGCCGGAACGGCCGAGCGCGACATCGGCAGGAACGTCCCCGAATTGCTGGCCTGGCTCGGACTCGAAAAGCGGATCGGGGCGCCTGTTTCGACCTTGTCCGGCAGCGAGCGGCAGCTTGTCGCGATCGCGCGCGCCATCGCCGGACGACCCGGACTCTTGATCGCCGACGAACCGATCGGCAATGTCGACGGGCGGACCGCGCGGCTGCTGGCGCGGATTTTCCAGAGTATGAACCGGCTCGGCACCACTGTCCTGATCGCGACGCGCGACATCGCCTTCGCCCGCCAGTTCGGCGAGCGGGTCCTGCGCCTCGAAAACGGCACTCTGTCCGCCGAGCCTTGCCCGCTGGACGCATGATTCGGGCAGCATGATGCGGCTTCCGTTCCGTTCGGCGCCGCGCCTTCCCCCACTTGCAGGCGGTGCGGCGGGCTGGTTCGCGCCGTGGCTCATTGCGCTGATGGTCTATGTCGCCAGCCTGGCCGGGATCGGTCTGATCCTGGTTGACGAGACGCTGCGCGCCTCGGAGAACCTGCTCGCCCGCCGCCTGACGGTGCAGGTCCCGGCGGACGCGTCGGCGGCGCGGGTCGAGACGATCCTGGCGGTGCTGCGCCAGACTCCCGGCATCCGCTCGGTGCATCTGCTGAGCCCGGAGGAGACGGGAAGATTGCTCGAACCCTGGCTCGGCTCGCCGGTGGCGTTAGGGGAGCTGCCGGTGCCGCGCCTGATCGATGCCGGCCTAGACCCCGCCGCCGCACTCGACATGGCGATGCTCAGAACGCAGCTGGGATCGGTCGTGCCCGAAATCCGTCTCGACGATCACCGCCCGGTGGTCAGCGGGCTGCGCACCGGGGCGCTTCCGCTCCAGGCACTGCTCGGGGCGGCGATCGGCGCCGCGCTGCTGCTCGTCGCCGGATCGGCCGTGTTCGCCACCGGCGCGGCCCTCGCTTCCCGGCTCCGGGATATCGAGCTGTTGCACCTCGTCGGCGCCGACGATCGGCAGATCGCGCGCTCCTACGCGGCGCGCTCGCTGCTGTACGGGCTGATCGGCGGCGGCATCGCGGCGGCGGCGATCCTCGCGACCGTCGCCGCCCTCGGCGGCACCGGCCGGCTGATACGCGTCGCCGCTCCGGCCGAGGGAATCGGTCTCGGCGATTGGCGGCTTTGGGCCGTGCTCGCGGCAATGACCCTGGCAGCCGGCATCCTTGCCGCGGCGAGCGCGCGGGCAACCGTGCGCTGGCGCCTCGCGTCTCTGCCATAGCCGGCACATGCGGCGGCTGGCCTCGGTGTTTCGCCGCATCGGATGGCTGGCCGGAACGCTGTTGATTCTGTTGATTCTCTGGCTCGGCGGTTTTGCCTGGTTTATCGGCAGCAGTCTATGGGTCGCCGTCGACCGGGCCTCGCCGACCGATGCGATCGTCGTGCTGACCGGGGGGAAGATGCGGCTGGAAACCGGGCTCGAATTGCTGGTTGCGGGCAAGGCCGGCAAGCTGTTCGTTTCCGGCGTCAACCCTTCCGTGGACCGGGACACGCTGCTGCGCGCGCTCGGTCCGGCGGCAAAGCGCGAGGCATGCTGCATCGTGCTCGGTCACGCTGCCGACAATACGGTCGGCAACGCACTCGAAACCGCCGCCTGGATGCAGCAGGAGGGCTATCGCAGCCTGCGTCTGGTCACGAGCTGGTATCACATGCATCGCAGTCTGCTGGAGTTCGGCCGGGCGATGCCAAGGATCCGCGTGGTGGCCCACCCGGTTTTCGCGCGCGACAGTGATCGGGAAGGCTGGCGCGGGCGGCTCGCGGCCGGACAGGTCGTTTTCGCCGAATACAACAAGTTTCTTGCCGCCTGGCTGCTGCATCTGATCGCCGGCGTGCCAAAGACGCCGGCGGCGCCGATCGTTCGCACCGTGGCGCCCGCGACGGGAGAGAATGCTTGGCCGCGGCACCTGTAGGCTCGGCGGCTTCAGGCCGGACCGGACACCTGCGCTCGCTGGCGTTCAATTCAGGATTCCTCTTTCTGACCGCCGTGCTCGGCGTGCTTGGCTTGCCGCTGTTGCTGGCGCCGCGGCGGATGGTGATGCGTTTCGGCCGGTTCTGGGCGCGCTCCGTCCTGGCATTTCTGCGAGCAACCGTCGGTCTCGATTGCGAGGTTCGCGGCCTCGACAACATTCCTCCCGGCCCGTGCATCATCGCGATGAAACATCAATCAACCTGGGACACGCTGATCCTGCCGGTGGTGCTGCACGATCCCGCGGTGGTGTTGAAGCGCGAGCTGCTCTGGGTGCCGTTCTACGGCTGGTACGCGTCCCGTGCCGGGTCGATCGCGATCGACCGCGGCGGGCGCGCGGCGGCGCTGCGCCGTATGCTGAGAGCGGCTCGGAGGGCGGCGGAAGAAGGCCGCCCGGTTGTCATTTTCCCCGAGGGTACGCGGACCGCGCCGGGCCGGAGGCTTCCGTATCAACCCGGCATCGCGGCGCTGTATCAGACGCTCGCGGTGCCGCTGGTGCCGGCGGCGGTCAATTCCGGGCTGTTCTGGAGTCGTCGCAGCTTCCTGAAGCGTCCGGGGCGGATCACGCTGGAATTTCTCGACCCGATCCCGCCGGGTCTGTCGCGGCGCCAGTTGATGCCGGAACTGGAACGCCGGATCGAGACCGCGACCGAAGCGCTGGAGCGCGGGGCCGGCTACCGCCGCGCCACCGGGAACCAGTCCTCGTCGCCGCTGCCGAGGATCTGTTCGAGCGAATAGGGGCATTCCGCCGGGAGCCGCGCTATCAGCCCCAGCATGTCGCGCTCAAGATAGCGCAACAGTTTCACCGCTACCCGATATCTGTCCGGCAAATCCAGTTTGGCGATGATGCTGCGCGTCAGCTTCCGTTCGAGCTGCACGCGCCATTCTGTGATCTCGCGACGCCAATAATTGGCCGGTTCAGTGATACCCGAATATTCGATTTTCAACAGGTACTCGATAATGTGCTCGCAGAACGACTGGCAGGCGTGCAATTCGCTCTTGCCCAAATCCTCGATCTCCTCGGCGATCAGGTCGTAGTCGAGGCGGTTGGCCGCGGCCGGCCCACGGCGCAGCACGTTCGCCTGCTGCTGCGTCCAGGCGTAGAAATCGTCGTCGTAGAGCGAGAGGTCCGCTTCTGTCATGCCCAATCCTGCCACAGCCCTGTGAAGACGACCTCCAATTCGGACCGGTGGAAGCGTCAGCCGAGCTGGCGCAGTTGCGTCTTCTGCACCTTGCCCATGCTGTTGCGCGGCAGCGCGTCGATAAAGCGGATGTCGCGCGGCACCTTGTGCGGCGAGAGCAGCGCGGCGCAGTGGGCGCGCAACGCCTCGGCGTCGGCCCGCGTTCCCGGCCGCAGCGCGACAAAGGCGCGGATGTCCTCGCCGAGTTGCGGGTGCGGCGCGGCGACTACCGCGGCCTCCAGCACCGAAGCATGGCGGTACATTGCGTCCTCGACCTCCATCGAGCTGATCTTGAGGCCGCCGCGGTTGATCACGTCCTTGAGCCGGTCGAGGTAGTAGAGAAAGCCGTCCGCGTCCATGCGGCCGATATCGCCGGTGTGCATCCAGCCGTCCCGCAGCGCCGCTTGGGTGGCCTCTTGGTTGTTGTAGTAGCCGAGCATGTTGCCGGGGCCGCGAAGGCAGATCTCGCCGATCTCGTCAGGCTTTAGGACGCGTCCCGCCTCGTCCACGATCTTCGTCTCGCAGAGCGGCATCGGCCGCCCGCAGGAGGTGGGTTTTGAGACGACTAATTCGGGAGCCAGCGTAGTGCCGGTTATTCCGGTTTCGGTCATGGCGTAGACCTGCCTCTCGCCCGCCTGGGGGCAGATTTCGGCCAGCGCGCGCGAAACTTCGCCCGGCATTGGCGCGCCACCATAGACCCACAGGCGGACGCGCCCCAGCTCCGCCCGACGCACCCTCAGTTCGTCGAGCATGAAGAGGAACTGCGACGGCACCCCAAGTCCGACCGTCGTCCCCTCCTCCACTATTCGCTGCACCATACGGGCTTGGTCGAAGACTGGCTCGACGACTACCGTGCAGCCGGACCACAGCAGCATCATCACGCCACCTTGGGCACCGAAGCTTGTAAAGAATGGGACGGCATAATGCAGAACCTCGCCGGGACCGAGACCGTGGATCGCGGCATCGATCGCGCCCGTCGCGATTGCCGTGCGGTGGGAGTGTACGGCGCCCTTCGGCCGAGCCGTAGTGCCCGAGGTGAACAGGATGGCTGAGACCGTATCGGGTCCGATCGTGACCTCGGCCGCTGGGTCGGGAGCGTGCTCCAGCACCTGATGCCAGTCGGCCCAGCCCGACGGCGCGCCGCCGACGCCGATCACTTGACGCAGGCTCGGCACCTCCGCCCGCGCGCTCTCGACCCGCTCGGCGGCTTCCACCCCGGCGATCAGCCAGCGGCACTCGGCTGCGCCGAGCGCGTAAGCCAGCTCCGCAGCGGTGCTGCGCGTGTTCAGCGGCACCAGCGCGGCGCCGCGGCGCAGCATACCGAGCGTGGCGACAAAGCACTCGTAGGCGCTGCGGTTGTCGAGCAGCAGCGCGACATGATCGCCCGGTCCGACCCCGAGCGCGCGCAGACCCGCGGCGGCGCGGCGGCTGTCCTCGGCGAGGCGGCTCCAGGAAACCCGCAGCCAATCGCCCGAGGCCGAATTGCATGCGAGGGCGCAGGCATCCGGTCTTTCCCGTGCGTGCCGGTCGAGCAGCGACTGGATCGACGGCGTCGCGTCGATCGCGGCGGCAAGCGCCCGCTCCTCGGCCGATCGCGCATAGGCGGTCGCCGAAACGGTCGCGGTCGCGCCGGCTGTGTCTTCCATGTCCATCCTCCCAAGCTTTTGCGCGGAACGCATCCGGATGATCCGGGTCGCGGCCGCTTTGCTTCGGCACTGATCTTTATCGCTCTTCATACCGCGACGAGGCCAGGATCGCATGTGAGAACGAACATCGAACATACGTTTGCGCGCCGGCCCCCTCTGGCATAAGCTGCGTCCTGGCGCAAGGCGGAAGGCACGGCGGATGGTCACGGTCGCGGCGATCTCGCAGCAGATCTGGGACATGAAGTACCGGCTCCGGGGGCCGGCCGGCGAGCCTGTGGACAGGACGATCGAGGATAGCTGGCGCCGCGTCGCGGGCGCCGTCGCCGCTGCCGAGAAGGACCCGGATTTCTGGGCCGGGCGGTTTTACGCCGCGATGAGCGATTTCCGCTTTCTGCCGGCGGGAAGGGTCATCGCCGGGGCCGGGGCCGAGCGGCAGGTGACGCTGTTCAACTGCTTTGTGATGGGCACGATCCCGGACGATATGGGGGGAATTTTTACGCATCTGCGCGAGGCGGCGCTGACGATGCAGCAGGGCGGCGGGATCGGCTACGATTTCTCGACGCTGCGGCCGAAGGGGGCCTATGTCAAAGGGGTCGGCGCCGACGCCTCGGGTCCCTTGAGCTTTATGGATGTGTGGGACGCGATGTGCCGCACGATCATGAGCGCCGGCTATCGCCGCGGCGCGATGATGGCGACGATGCGCGTCGATCATCCCGACATCGAGGCGTTTATCGAGGCCAAGCGCGAACCCGGCCGGCTGCGCATGTTCAACCTGTCGGTGCTGGCGACCGATGCCTTCATGCAGGCCGTCGCCGACGATCTGCCGTGGCAGTTGTCGTTCGGCGGAACAGTGGCGAAAGTGCTGCCCGCGCGCGAGCTGTGGGACAGGATCATGCGCGCGACCTACGCCTATGCCGAGCCGGGCGTGATCTTTATCGACCGAATCAACCGCCGCAACAATCTCTGGTACTGCGAGGAGATCAGCGCGACCAATCCGTGCCTGACCGCCGATTCATGGATCCAGACGTCCCAGGGTCCGCGGCAGATCGGCGAGCTTGTCGGGCGGCAATTCACGGCTGTTGCCGACGGAACGATGTGGGAGAGCGATCCGCGCGGCTTCTTCCCGAGGGGCACCAAGCCGATCGTCTCGCTGGAAACGGCAGAGGGGTACGCGCTGCGGCTGACCTCGGATCATCGGCTGCGCCGCATCACCCGGCGCACGCGCTGGGCGACCGAATGGGAATGGTGCGCGGTCTCCGGCCTTCGGCCCGGCAACGAACTGCTGCTGCATGATCACCGCGACGCGCCGAGCTGGGGCGATCCCGCCGCCGAGCGCGACGCGGCGGAAGGTTATCTGCTGGGTCTGCTGATTGGCGACGGCACGCTCAAACAGGATAAGGCGGTGTTGTCAGCGTGGCCGGGGCGACTGGTTGTCAATGGTGGCAGCGAGCACCCCGGCGTGGCGGGCGTGATGCGGGCGGCGCTCGAAGCGGCGATGCAGCTTCCGCACCGCGCGGATTTCCGCGGGTGGATCGAGGTCTCCGGCCGCGGCGAGTATCGCCTGGCGCTCGGCGCGCTGAAGCTTCTGGCCGAAGCGCACGGGCTGCGCCCTGACGCCAAGCACATTACCCCGGCGATCGAGCGGCGCTCCGGTGCGTTCCACAGCGCCTTCCTGCGCGGCCTGTTTGATGCGGACGGCAGTGTTCAGGGGACACAGACCAAGGGAATCAGCGTGCGGCTGTCGCAAAGCCACCGCGACGATCTGCTGGCTGCACAGCGCATGCTGCTGCGTTTGGGGATCACGAGCACGATTTACTCCAATCGCCGCGATGCGGGGCTTCGCGAAATGCCCGACGGAAAAGGCGGAACAAAGCTTTACCGGATACAGGCGCAGCACGAGCTGGTCATCGCGAACGACAATTTGGCGGTGTTCTCGGAGCGGGTCGGCTTCGCGGACCGTGAGAAATCGGTACGGCTGAAGACCGCGCTCTCCGGCTACCGCCGCCGTCCGAACCGGGAAGCTTTTGTCGCGACTGTCGAAGCCATTAAGGAAGCCGGCGAGGCTGACGTCTTCGACGCCGCGATTCCCGGCATCAATGGCTTCGACGCCAACGGCTTCTGGTCGCACAATTGCGGCGAACAGCCCCTCCCGCCCTACGGCGCCTGTCTGCTCGGCTCGATCAACCTGGCGCGGTTTGTGGCGCACCCGTTCACCCGAGAGGCGCGGCTTGACACCGGACGGCTCGCGGCGATCGTGCCCGATGCGGTGCGGATGCTCGACGACGTTATCGACATCTCCGCTTTTCCACTGCCGCAGCAGCAGGAGGAGGCGCGCAACAAGCGGCGCATCGGTCTCGGCATCACCGGGCTGGCTGATGCGCTGATCCTGTGCGGGCTGCGCTACGGCTCGCCGGAGGCCGTTGCCGCGACCGATGAGTGGCTCGGCACGATCCAGCGTGCGGCGTATCTCGCCTCGACGCAGCTTGCCGTCGAGAAAGGCGCCTTCCCGCTGTTCGACCGGGAAAAATACCTGGCGGGCGAAACCGTCGCCGCGCTCGGCCCGGAGGTGCGCGAGGCGATCGCGCGGCACGGCATCCGCAACGCGCTGCTGACCTCGGTGGCGCCGACCGGCACGATCTCGCTGCTGGCCGATAACGTCTCTTCCGGGCTGGAGCCGGTGTTCAGCTTCCGCTACACGCGCAACGTGCTGATGCCCGATGGGACGCGCCGCGAAGAGGAGGTCACCGATTACGCCTACCGCCTGTTCCGTCATCTGCGCGGCGAGAATGCGCCGCTGCCGGATTATTTTGTCGATGCGCAGATCCTGTCGCCTGAGGACCACCTCGTCATGCAGGCGACGGTGCAGCGCCATATCGACAGCTCGATATCAAAGACGATCAACGTACCGGCCGACATCCCGTTCGACAGCTTCAAGGATGTCTACGCGCGCGCCTATACGCTCGGCTGCAAGGGATGTACGACCTACCGGCCGAACGATGTCACCGGCGCGGTTCTCGAAGCGCGGCCGGAGGCAACCGTCGCGCGGGACGCCGGGCGGCCGATGCCGGAACAGCCGGAGTTGCCGCTGCCCGCGCCGCCCCCGCCGATCCGCCCGGCCGATGTCTACGAGGCGGGCGGCGTCGTCTATATGACACAGCCGCTGTCGCGCCCCGAGGCATTGCCCGGCCGGACCTACCGGCTGCACTGGCCCGACAGCGAGCATGCGCTGTACATCACGCTGAACGACATCGTGCAGGACGGGCGCCGCCGCCCGTTCGAAATCTTCATCAATTCGAAGAACATGGAGCATTATGCCTGGACCGTGGCGCTGACCCGCATGATCAGCGCCGTGTTCCGCCGCGGCGGCGACGTGGCGTTTGTCGTCGAGGAACTGAAGGCGGTGTTCGACCCGCGCGGCGGCGCCTGGATCGACGGGCGCTATGTTCCTTCGCTGCTCGCCGCGATCGGCGACATCATCGAACGGCACATGATCGATATCGGGTTCCTGCCGTCGAAAGGCGTCGGCGAGCGCGCAATCGAGGCGCAGGCCGTCAATCTCGACAGCGAGCGGGCGGCCGGTTCGGGTTCCGGCGGGGCTTTGGCGCTTGCCGGCTCGCGGCTGCGGCAATGCCCGAAATGCGGTGAAGCGGCGCTGATTCGCATCGAGGGATGCGACCAGTGCACGAGCTGCGCCTATTCGAAATGCGGGTAGGGCCGGGCTGTCACCGGTCCTTCGCGGGGATGCGCTCCGCCGGGCTGCCCGGGACCCAGCCCGTTGGAAGCGCCTCCGGTTCGGCTGCCAAGCCGCGGGTTTTCAGCAGCGAGAGCACGATCGAGCCTCCGATCAGGACCGCCGTGATCAGCAGCGCCAGTTCGGTCGGCACGAACTTCCCGCCGTAAAAGTAATTCGCGATCATCTTGCCGCCGACCACGATCAGAACAAGCGAGAGCGCGTATTTCAGGTACACGAAGCGCGGAACGATCCCGGCCAGCGCGAAGTATAAAGCCCGCAATCCGAGAATCGCGAACACATTGGACGTATAGACGATGAACGGGTCGGTCGTGATGGCGATGATCGCCGGGATCGAGTCGACGGCGAAGACGAGATCGGTAAACTCGATCATCAACAGCACCAGAAACAACGGGGTCGCGAAGAGAACCCCATTGCGCCGAACAAAGAACCGCCTGCCTTCATACTCCTCAGTAACCCGCAGTCGCTTTCGGAAAAACCGCAGCACAACGTTGTTCTCGATATCCGGCTTCTGATCGGCCACGATCAGCATTTTCACGCCGGTCGCGATCAGGAACGCGCCAAAGACGAGCGCCATCCAGGCGAAGTGATGGATCAGCTGGACACCGGCGAAGATCAGAACGCCACGCATGAACAGCGCGCCGAGTATGCCCCAGAACAGCACCCGGTGCTGATACTGCGACGGCACCGCGAAAAAGGTGAAGATCAGGACGATGACAAAAATGTTATCAACGCTGAGCGACTTCTCGATCAAGTAGCCGGTCAGGAAATCGATACCGTCCGCCGATCCGCGCCACCAGAACAGAACAGCGCCGAAACCGAGCGCCAGGACGATGTAAAAGAAGCTCAGCCACAGCGCTTCGCGAACCCCGATCTCACGCTCCTTGCGGTGCAGAACGCCGAGGTCAAAGGCCAGCAGAGCAATGACAAACGCATTAAAGGCGAGCCAAGGCCAGACCGAGTCGAACATGTCGCGGCACGCGTTGCGATTGCGCCCGTCGGCGCAAGGGCAGACGTGATCCGACATCACGGCCGACGGCTCGGCCGTCAGAGGGGCCCGGACCCACTGATCCGAATGAGTTGGGTGGTCTACCGGGAACCCGCAAGGGTACGGGGGAATGGCGCGCCGGCGTACCGGTCAGAAGCCGCTGCGTCGGTTCACCGCCTCCCGTTCCCGCTCCCATCCTCCTGGCGGTTCGGCTCCTGTTCTTCAGGAGACCGGGAAGGGCAGGGCTGCCGGGATCATCGGGCGGGCGGTGCCGGACAGTGCGGCCACCCGTGCTTCGATCCGGTGCAGAAGCGCGTCGTGGATGCCGAGTTCATCGAGATGGCGCACCGTGTTCGCCAGGTAATCGCGCCCGGTGCCGCGCCCGCCGATCGCGACCGCGAGCAGCCGCGCCGCCGCCTCGACCGACAGCCGGCCGGCATAGTCGGGCGATGCGCGGCGGACGATGCAGGCGTGTCCCCGCACCTTCCCGGCCGCCGTCCTGAGCGCGACCGGGCGCATCTGATAGACCCGCCCGGTCATCTCGCGCGCCCAGATGCGGTCCAGCATGTCGCCGACCCGCTCCGGCGGCAGACGATAGGCGATGCCGTGACACGAACCGCCGCGATCGAGACCAAGCACCAGACCCGGCTGCTCGGGCGTGCCGCGGTAATCGCGCGAATAGAGGCAGAAGCTGCGATGATAGCCGTGGAGAAAGGCCGGAAGCGCCTCGGCGAAATCGAAATCAGGGTTCCACATCAGCGAACCGTAGGCAAAGATCCAGACCGGCTCGCCGTTCTCGCGCAACGCCGCGATCGCCGGCGGCATCGGATCGACAGGGTAGACCGAAACATAGGCGCGCGCCGGGTCGGCGCACCCGGCATCGAAAACCATCATCGGATACAGCCACCCTCGGCAGGGCCGACCGGCCCCTGAGATATATTGCTGGACGCGGCGGGTCGGCGACTATACCCGGATTTGCGGCATAAGCGTGGCGCGCGGCTCCGCCCGATAGCGGCCATCGGTCCGATTGCGCCACCGGGGCCGGACCGCAATGATGACGGCCCGCAAGGAGGAAAGGGCGAGCCTCGGCATGGCGTGGCGGATTGGCGTCGATTCCGGCGGCACGTTCACCGATATCTGCCTGTTCGACGAAACCACCGGCCGCATCGCCGTCTGGAAGGTGTCATCGACCCCTTCCGACCCCTCGCTCGCGGTCGCGAGCGGAGTCACAGAAGGGCTGACGCAGATCGCGGCTGCGAGCGGCGACGTATCGTATTTCGGGCACGGCACGACCGTCGCCACCAATGCGCTGATCCAGCATCGTGGGGCGCGCATCGGGCTGATTGCCAGCGCCGGGTTTCGCGACCTCCTCGAAATCGGACGCCAGAAGCGGCCCGAGCTTTACGACCTCCAGGCCGACAAACCGCCCGCCCTCGTCGAACGGCGGTTGCGGCTCGACGTGCCGGAGCGGTTGCGCCACGACGGCAGCATCGAGACCCCGCTCGACGAGGACGCGTTACGGAAAGCCGTCCGCGCGCTGCGGGAGGCGAAGGTCCGGGGCGTCGCGATCTGTTTCCTGTACAGTTTTCTCGATCCTCGGCACGAGACGGAAGCGCGGCGGATCGTGGCCGAGGAATTTCCCGACGCCTTTATCTGCGCCTCGCATGAGGTGGCCCCCGAATTCCGCGAGTACGAACGGCTGTCGACGACCGTGGTCAACGCCTATCTCGGCCCGGTCATGGAATTCTACATCAGTGGCGTTGCCGATCGGCTGGCATCGCTCGGTATTCGGCCGAAGCCGCACCTGACGCAGTCGAACGGCGGCGTGATCGGTTTCGACACGGCGGCGCGTCTGCCGGTGCGTACAATCCTGTCCGGTCCGAGCACCGGCGTCGTCGGGGCGCGTGTGACGGCCGGGCTGTCCGGTTTCGATGATATCATCACCTTTGACATGGGCGGCACCTCGACCGATGTCGCGCTGATCCAGGGCGGCGAGGCGCTTCTGGCGCGCGAGGCGGTCGTGCACGGTTATCCGATCAAGGCGCCGATGCTCGACATCCACACGGTCGGCGCCGGCGGCGGCTCGATCGCCTCTATCGACAGCGGCGGGCTGCTCAAGGTGGGGCCGCGCAGCGCCGGCGCCGATCCCGGACCGGCCTGCTACGGGCTGGGCAACGACGAGCCGACCGTCACCGACGCCAATATCGTGTTGCAGATTCTGAACCCGGTGGAACTGCTCGGCGGGCGGATGACAATGCGGCCGGAGCTGGCCCGCACCGCAATCGACCGGCTTGGGGCGGCGCTCGGGATGAGCGCGATGGAAGCGGCGCAGGGAGTTATTTCGGTAGTGACCGCCAATATGGCGCGGGGGCTCCGCGTCATCAGCGTGCAGCGCGGGCACGACCCGCGCGATTACACGCTGGTTGCGTTTGGCGGTGCCGGGCCGCTGCATGCCGCGCGTCTGGCCGCCGAGCTGGAGATCAGGCGGGTTCTGGTGCCGCGTAATCCCGGCATTTTGTGCGCAATGGGATTGCTGCTCGCCGATTTGCGCACCGATTTTGCTGCGACCCGGTTGCTGCCGCTCTCGTCGGCGGTCATCGAGAAGGTCGAGCGGATCGTTGTCGGGCTGCGCCGTCGCGCTGAGTTGTGGTTCGATGAGGAAGGCATCGCGCCTGCGGACCGCCGCATCGCGTTTACGGTCGATATGCGCTACGCCGGGCAGAATTACGAACTTTCAGTGCCGCTGCCCGACGGTCCCGTCAACGATGCGGCGATCAATCGGCTGAGAGCGGATTTCGCGGCGGCGCATCGACGGCTCTACGGCTTTGTCGCCGACGAAGACCCGATCCAGCTCGTGACATTCCGCGCCGAGGCGACCGGCATCGTGCGCCAGGCCGAGTTGCGGCCTAGAGCGTGATCGGCTCTGGTTGACGTGGGATGAGGGTTCCCGAGCGCGGGGATTTCTGCTCAAGATGCCGGCTGGGGGGTGGAAGCCAGCACGCATGCCGAGACCCTATTCACAGAATTTGCGGGAGC
>JBFWVT010000024.1:0-64221 GCA_050246595.1 Alphaproteobacteria bacterium | reverse complement strand
ACGAATCGCGCGCATGGCGCGATACTCCCTACACGCCCCTCTCCCTTAAACTGAGGGGATCGAGGTAGAGTACCGCCGGCCCGCGCTGGCCAAGCTCGGCTTGGTGGCGCATGCTACATAAGTCCGATAGTCAGCGGCACGCCAAGCGTTTTGCCGAGCACCTTTTCCAGCTCCGGCTTCGGGTATTCGACGGGTTCGATCTTTTCCCGCCGCCGCAGATACGGATGCACCATGTCGCCCTGGATTGGGCCGGGGCGCACGATCGCCACCTCGATCACGAAATCGTAGAAGGTGCTGGGCGTGATGCGCGGCAGCATCGCCATCTGCGCGCGCGATTCGATCTGAAATACGCCGACCGTGTCGGCCTTCCGGATCATCGCGTAGGTCGCGGGGGTCCTCGGCCGGGATCGTCGCGAGATCGAGGCTTATCCCCTTGTGGTCCTGGAGCAGATCGAAGGCGCGGCGCAGACAGCCGAGCATGCCGAGACCGAGCACGTCCACCTTCACGAAGCTGAGTGCGGCGATATCGTCCTTGTCCCATTCGATGACGGCACGGCCCGCCATCGCGGCCGGCTCGATAGGCACCAGTTCGTCGAGCCAGTCGCGCGTCAGCACGAACCCGCCCGGATGTTGCGACAGATGCCGTGGCGTGCCGATCAGTTGCCGGGCGAGGTCGAGCGTCAGGTACAGCCGGCGGTCATCGAGGTTGAGGTTCAGCTCGGCCGCGTGTTTGTCCCCAATGCGTTCGCGGCTCCAGGCCGAGACCTGGGAGGCGAGCGCGCCGGTGATGTCCGCCGGCAATCCGAGCGCGTTGCCGACCTCGCGCACCGCACCGCGGGCGCGATAGCGGATAACGGTCGCGCAGAGCGCCACCTGGTCGCGGCCATAGGTGTCGTAGATCCATTGGATCACCTCTTCCCGCCGCTCGTGCTCGAAATCGACATCGATATCGGGCGGCTCGCGGCGTGCCTCACTGACAAAGCGCTCGAATAGCAGGTCGTGGCGCTCGGGATCGATCGCGGTGATGCCGAGCACATGGCAGACGGCGGAATTGGCAGCCGAGCTGCGCCCCTGGCACAGGATGCCGCGCGAGCGCGCAAAGCGGACGATCGCATGGACCGTCAGGAGGCAGGGGGCGTAGCCAAGTTCGCCGATCAGACGCAGCTCGCGCTCTAATGTCCTGGCGATCTTATCGGGGATGCCCTCGGGGTAGCGCGCCGATCCCGAGCCGGGCGGCTTCAGCAAACAGTTCTTCAACGCTCGACGCGCCGCGCAGAAACGAGAAATGCGTCGTGACCTGCAATTCGGCATAGCCGGTCCCGCGGGGGCGGTCATACGAAGATGCCGTGGATGTACCAGCGCAAGTCGCCGGTGGCCGGGTCCTCGCCGTCATCGCTGCGGAACAGCCAGAAGCGCTCGCCGCAACAGTCCTCGACGATGAAGTAGTCGTGCACGGCAGCGGCTTCGCTCTCATGCTGCCACCATTCGCCAAAGACGCGCTCGGGGCCGTTGGCGCGCAGAACACGCCGGCACACTCCGCGCCAGGTGAATCGCGTCGGCGCATGGTCCGGCAACAGCGCGACGGTCTCGACCGGCTCGGGCGGTGATAACAGCCGGCTCGGCTGCGGCCAATGCTCGGGCCAGATCGCACAGGCCGGCGGGGCGAGCGGCGTCACGCGCTTGACCGAGCGCTCCGGAAGATCGCCCTCGATCGGGATGACGCGATAGAGCCGGCGCGCGCCGAGCCGGTTCGCGAGCCGTTCGACGAGCGCCGACAAATCCGGCCGGGCATCCTCGCCGAGCGTATTGCCCTGCCTGTACGCCAGCGGCTCGGCGAGAGAGGCGATCAGGGTCATCGCCTCGATGCCAAAGCCGGGATCGATCGTTTCGAGCCGATCGTTCAGGAGTCGAACCAGACGCTTCGGATCTCGGACCGGCCGCGCGGTGAACCGCCCGGCTTTTCCGGGGGCTCCCACTCCTGAGAGGATGGGGCCATGACGAAGCGAGTTCCCCCGGATTCCCCTGAGGTCTGTGCCCGTGCGGTTCGGATGGTGCCGGACCACCAAGGCGAGCACGTCTCGTAAGGGGCGGCGATCGGCTCGATGGCCGAGAAGATCGGCTGCTCGGGCGAGACACTGCGTCACCGGGTGCGGCAGGCCGAACGTGACCAGGGCGTGCGGCCTGGTGCAACGACAGCGGAGCGCAAGCGCCTCACGGCGCTCGGGCGCGAGAACCGCGAACTGCGCCAGGCGAGCGAGATCCCCGACCTTCGCCGGGGCAGGCTCTGCGGAAGGCGTCGGTGTATTTTGCTCAGGCGGAGCTCGACCGCCGGTTCAAGCCATGATCGCCTTCATCGAGGAGCACCGTGCCCTCCACGAGGTCGAGCTGATCTGTCGTGTTCTGCCGATCGCCCCGTCGACGCATCGTGTCCACGCCGCCCGGCGCGCTGATCCGGGCAATCGATCCGGGCAAGCTGCCGGCACGGGCCCAGCGCGATGTCACCCCGAGGACCAAAATCCGGCACGTGTACGAGGAGAATTTCCGCGTCCCTGGCGTCCGGAAGGTCTGGCGACAGCTTCTCCGGGACGGGATCGCGGTCGCTCGCTGCACCGTGGCGCGCCTGATGCGGAGGATGGGCCTCGTGTGGGGTAAGAGGGTCCGGACCACGATCAGCAAGGCCGCGATCCCGTGCCCGCTCGATCGCGTCGATCGGCAGTTCAAAGCGCCGCGTCCAAACGTCTTGTGGGTGTCCGGCTTTACCCACCTCGCGACGTGGGCCGGTTCCGTCCATGTCGCTTTTGTCATTGACGCCTTGGCAGGACGCCTTGGCAGGACGCCTTGGCAGGACGCCTTCATGACGCCTTCAAGGCGCATCCCGCGGGTCGGGCTTTGCCCGTCCGAGGACAGGCTCTGGCTGGCGTGTCTCCCGCACGGCTCACGCCGGCTTTGTGCTGGACGCGCTGGAGCAGGCCCTATACGAGCCGGCCCGTCCGAGGCGGTGGCCTCGTCCACCATCGGGATCGCGGTGTGCAATACGTCTCGATCAAGAATACCGAGCGGCTTGCCGAGGCGGGGATCGAGCCCTCGATCGGCAGTGTCGGTGACAGCTGGGACAACGTCCTCGCCGCAACCATCAACGGTCTCTCTACTATGTCCAGCTTGAGATGACCCGTATCGCCGCATAGGCCTCAGACAAAATCCCCTCCGGAAATCCCGGGGCGGTTCACGCCCGAGCCAGCCTGAAATCAGGGATTGGCGGAGGGGATGGGATTCGAACCCACGATAGGGCTTTAAACCCTATAACGGTTTAGCAAACCGCCGCCTTCAGCCACTCGGCCACCCCTCCGCCGATGAGTGGGTCACGGCGTATGCCCCGCTACTCCTAGAGATCCGGACCGGTGGTGTCAATCCGGCTGATCGGAATCCGGGGAGAACCCGGTGGGGCTGTGCCCGCGATCCGGTGCCGAAACGGGACGAATTCCACGCCGGGCCGGGTGTGCCGCCGGCCGGTATCGGGCGCCGCGGCGGGGGAAACTCTCTGCTGCCGCCGACCTGAATCGTGCCGTATTGCGTCAATGCCCGCGGTGCCGTTTCCTATCGCCCGCGTGCCGCACGGGCGGCGGCATCCGGGGACGGGAAAGGGGAGGAGACAGCGCTGCCTCTGAGGGGCCGGAGATGTGCGAGTGAGCGATGAATTCGATCTGTGCGTGATCGGAGCCGGCGCTGCCGGGCTGACCACGGCGGCGATCGCCTCCCAGCTCGGCGCACGCACGGTGCTGATCGAACGCGCCGCGATGGGTGGTGAATGCCTCAATACCGGCTGCGTGCCGTCAAAGGCGCTGCTCGCCGCCGCCAAGGCGGCGCAGACCGTGCGCACCGCCGGTCGCTTCGGGGTGAACGGCGCCGCGCCCGAGGTCGATTTCGCGGCCATGCGCCGCCATGTGCGCGGCGTCGTGGACGCGATCGCGCCGCACGATTCGGTCGAGCGCTTCGAGGGGCTCGGGGTCGCGGTGGTGCGCGCCGAAGCCCGCTTTGTCGGTCCGCGCGAGATTGCCGCCGGCAACCGCGTGCTCCGCGCCCGGCGCATCGTCATCGCGACGGGATCGGAGCCGGCGATCCCGCCGATCCCCGGCATCGCCTCGGTGCCGTACCTCACGAACGAGACGATCTTTGACAATGACCAGCTGCCCGATCACCTCGTCGTCATCGGAGCGGGCGCGATCGGCATCGAACTGGCGCAGGCCCATCGCCGGCTCGGCGCCGCCGTCACGATTGTCGAGGCCGCCCGCGCGATGCCGCGGGACGACCCGGAACTCGTGGGGGTTCTGCTCCGGAGCCTCGCCGATGAGGGGGTCGATATCCGCGAACAGGCCAACATCAAAGCGGCCGAGCCGACCGGGACCGGCGTCGCGCTCACCGTAGAGACAAGCGGCCGGAAGAGCCGTATCGAGGGAACACACCTGCTGATCGCGGCGGGGCGCAAGCCGCGGATCGAAGGACTCGGTCTCGACCGTGCCGGCATCCGATACGACGACCGCGGCATTACGGTCGATCGGCGGCTGCGCACGACGGCATCGGGCGTCTTTGCCATCGGTGACGCGATCGACGCGCCGCATCTGACGCATGTCGCCGCCTATCAGGCCGGGATCGTGATCCGCAACGCACTGTTCCGACTTCCGGCAACGGTCGATTATTCGGCGCTGTCCTGGGTCACCTACACCGATCCCGAGCTTGCCCAGGTCGGATCGACCGAGGTCGCGGCGCGCCGTCGATACGGCGACGAGATACGGATTCTGCGGCTGCCGCTTGTCGAGAACGACCGCGCGCAAACCGAGCGGCAGACCACCGGCCTGGTAAAGATCGTCGCGCACCGCAACGGCCGGGTTCTGGGGGCGTCGATCCTCGCCGCACATGCCGGCGAACTCGCGCATCTCTGGGTGCTGGCTATCGAGCAGCGCCTCAAGCTTCGCCACATCGCCTCGATGATCGCGCCCTACCCGAGTTGGGGCGAAGCGAACAAGATGGCGGCGGTCGAATTCTACAAACCCCGCCTGTTTGGCGCCTGGAGCCGCCGGGCCGTGCGGCTCCTGAACTTTCTGCCGTGACGCCGCTTTTGCGCTCCCGCTGCGGAAAATGCCACGCGGCGATGGCGGGGGTTGCGGCGGCAACCCCTGCTGCGTTTGCCGGCTGCCCGAAGATTGCCATTCCCCAGACGTGACGTTTTCAAAATCGTGCTTCCGGTGCGGGTGATTCCCTCCGGCGAACTCGGAGAATGCAGCCACGCGCCGGGTCGCACGGCTCCGCCAGGAGTCCGCGCGTTGCCGGTGCCGGTATCGATTCAGGGGGCGATATAAAAGCCCGGCGGCGGTGGCGGCGCGGGGGGCGGCGGCTCCGGCGCGATGCAGCGGAGCGATTCAAGCCCGTCGGCGGGTCTGAGCAATGGCACTTGGGCCGGGGCCGAGTAGTCGCCCATGAAATCCTTGTATTCCGGCGACGCGAACAGCCGCCATGTGCCCCAGATGACATGGACCGAGGAAATCCTGTCGCGCCATTCGGGAGCCAGTTCCGGCGTGTCGCGCGCGACGGGCAACCCGGGCGGTTGGAAATTGGCCCCCGAGTAGAGATGAATGAGACAGCCGGGACTGGGAGGCAGAGGCGCTCGGGGCGGTGCGCAGGAGGCGGTCAAGCCGATCAAGCCGATGGCCGCCGCCGCCCGCGTAACTGGTCCGCATCTCATCCTGCATGCTCCCGCGCCGGAGTCGGTGAAGCACTGTAACAGATTATCGCGTAATACGCTAGTCGGCGCGAGACGGCGTGCTCGGCGCGGTTCAGGCGGCGCTCGGTTTGGTCCTGTCGCGGAATTCGGCGAGCGCTTCCGGGGTGTCGATATCGACAAGCACGCCGTCGGTATCCATCTCGATCTCGCAGACCAGCTCGGCGTGTTCGCCGATCAGGTGCTTGGCGCCGACATCGCCGGCCAGCTCCGCCATCTCGGCGAAAAAGCGGCGGGCCCACAATACCGGATTGCCGCGCTTGCCGCGGCGGGTCGGGACGACGATGGCGCGGCCTTCGAGCGGGTTGAACGCGGCGATCAGCCGGTCGATATCGCGCCCAGTGATCAGCGGCATGTCGCCGAGACACACGACGACGCCGTCGATATCGTGCGGCAGCGCGGCCAGCCCGCATTTGAGCGAGGCGGACAACCCTTCGGCGAAGGCCGGGTTATGCACCCGCTGGACCGGCAATTTGCCGAGCGCGCGGTCGATCGCCTCGGCCTGGTTGCCGAGCACCGCGACGATCGGGCGGGCGCGCGACGACAGCAGGCGTTGCGCCGTGCGCGCCACCATCGGGGTGCCGTCGATCGGTTCAAGCAATTTGTTTGGTCCTCCCATCCGCGTGGACCGCCCGGCCGCCAGCAGCAGCGCCGCGATGCGCGGTCCCGGCGGGACTTTGGCCGCGGCTTTCGGGGCAGCCGGTTGCGGGCTTGCCTCGGCGCGCGGCAGCGGGCGCGACGGGATCTCGGCCAGGAGGCCGCCGGCACCCATGCGCATGATGTCCTCGCGGCCGACCGGCACCCCGGCGCAGATTCGTTCGAGCACCCAATCAAAACCGTTGATCTTCGGCGAGCGGGCGCAGCCCGGCAGACCCAGCACCGGCGTGTCGCCAAGCCGGCCGAGCAGCAGCATGTTGCCGGGATCGACCGGCATGCCGAAATGCTCGATCCGTCCGCCCGCCGCCGCGAGGGAGGCGGGGATCACGTCCTGCCGATCGACGATGACCGAGGCGCCGTGCACCAGCACCAGCTCGGCCCCGGCCTCGACGGCGGCGGCGATGCGCGGCGCGAGATCGGCGGCGTCGTGCTCGCAGCGCTCCTCGGAGGCGAGCGCCGAGCCGAGGGCTCTCAGGCGCTGTTCGGTGACGGCGCGCGTCTTGTCGAGGATGCTTTCCTTCAGCCCCGGCAGCCGCGTCTGGATCAGCGCGACCCGAAGCGGCGCGAAGGCCGCGACCCGCAGCAGCTTTCCGCCCCCCGCTGCAAAGGCGACGGCGCGCGCCACGGCTTTTTCCGCCACGGCGAACGGGATGATCTTGACCGTGGCGACCATCTGGCGCGGCTCGACGATCGCGAAGGGCGGCAACGTGCCGAGGGTCACGGCCTCGTCAACGAGGTTGAGCCGGTCGAGCCGGTCGCGGTCGAAAACCAGCAGCCCGCGCGCCTCGGCGAACAGATTGGCGCGCCCGGTGAAAGCCGGCGAGGGTGCGACATTCGGACCGGCGACGATTGCGGCGACCCGGTCGGCCGCCTCATCCTCGCGCAGATCACAAGGATCGAGCCGGGCCACGACAATATCGGTCAATCCCGCCGCGGCCAGCGCCTCGGTATCGGCGACGCTCAGGAGCCGACCTTTCTTGAACACCGTTGTGCCGAGCTTGAGCGTATGCGCCAGGAGCGCGCCTGCCGCTTCGCCGACCGGGATTTCGCCGAACCTCATGCCTCAAGCCTACAAAAGCATTTGCGTCGTCCTGTTATGTGGGGGCGTCGGTCGCGTCCGGGTAGCTGTTGGCGGCCCAGCGCCGCTCCGGGAAGCGGTCATCGGGAAAGCCCTCGCTTTGATTGCCCCAGGCGTCCCAATCCCCGAGGCGGCGCCCGCGCGCGAACAATTCGAGATAGGGTCCATCGCACAGCGCCTCGATGCGTTCATAAACCTCGTCGGGTTTGCGGCTGTGCTCGCGGCGCGGCGATACGATCAATTTCCGCACGGAGCGGCTGCGGCGCTGCGGACGGCCGCGTGTCGCCAGCAGACACGATTCCGGGTTGGCGCGCGTCCAAAAGCCCAGACCGGTGAAGAAGTCCGTTTGGGTGAAACTCGGCGCCGGCTTCTTCAGCTTGGCCCAGCAGAATCCGACCGTCTTATACGTAAAGCCCCACTCGCGGATCACTTCCATTGCCTTATCGAGCAACGGATCGGTAGTCCACAGCAGCAAGACGCAATCCGGCGCCGCCCAATCGGAGACCGGCAATGCCTTGATGTCGGCGAGCGACATGCAGTCGTAATGCGCCTCAGGGCTGCGCCCTTTTCCTTTGCGCGAATAGGTCGCGAATGTCCAGGGCGGGTCGGCGTAAATGACCTGATATTTGCCGGGCCGCTCGGGTAGCGGCCAAGCCGCCAAGCCGGGATCGATCAGGGCATCGCCGCCGCCGGTGGGCCAAGCGCTGCGCATTCTCTCCCCCTCTTTTCGCCCGATTCGGTGATTTTAGGCATTTGCATTCGCTCGATAAGCCCCGGTGCGTGCGTCAATTTGACTCGGGGGTCACTTCATTCATTTTACCAACTCTCTGACTCAACTAAGATTCTGGTGAAGGAGGAAGCAATGGATGCAACTTATCACCTGAACGGCGGTTTCAAGCCGACATTGAAACGGTTCGCCGACCTTGATGGTCCGGATTTTTTTCCGACGCCGCCATGGGCAACCTTTGCTCTGGTCGATAACGAGCCATTTCGGGGCGAGATATGGGAATGCGCTTGCGGAGACGGCGCGATGTCCCGTGTGCTGGAACAAGCTACTCCCTATGTGCGAAGCTCGGACCTATATGAGCGCGGTTATGGCGAGCACGGGATTGATTTTCTTGAAGCTCGGCAGAAGTCTGATAATATCATAACCAACCCGCCGTATAACAGCGCCGAGGGCTTCGTAAAAAACGGCACTCAGCTCGCTGGACAAAAATTTGCGCTGCTATTACGGTTGGCGTTCTTAGAGGGGGCAAAGCGGGCAAATACAATCTTTACCAAGACACCGCCGAGCCGGGTTTGGGTTTTCAGCGAGCGTATAACCTTCTATCCGGCCGGCGCTGAACGTAAGGGGACAGGAACGACCGCCTATGCGTGGTTTGTTTGGGATCGCAATGCTCCAAGCGGGACCGAGCTCCGATGGTTAAATCCCGGCTATAAAGCCCGCTATAGCTAGATTAGATGCCGCACCGTTGAAGAAAATCCCGGCCTGCTTGCGTGATCTGGATGCCATCGCTAGTATAAATTGCAAATCCTTGGGCGAAAATGTTTGTCTCGGAATCCACATGAGAAATAATATTACCAATAATCTGATGATACATTCTCTCGTTTGGTCGCGTACTTGATTTCGCTAAGTCTTCTGGAGTTAAATTTATATACTCAGGAATCTCTTCCTTCAGTTGGGTGGTCGTAGTTAACCCATTCGGTTTACTCCGCGCCACTTGCAATGCGGCAATCCGCATTTCGCTTTCTGATGTGCGGTTATTACGTGTCTTCGTCATCATACTCTCCTGTTAATCCTCAGCCTGCCTCGGCCTTCTCGCCGCGGCGCAGCACCTGGGTCATCTGCGCCAGGATCGACACCGCGATCTCGGCCGGCGACACCGCGCCGATCGCCAGACCGATCGGGCCGTGGATGCGGGCGAGGTCGGCATCGGTAAAACCCATTTCCTTGAGGCGATCGCAGCGCCGCCCGTGCGTGCGCTTCGAGCCGAGCGTGCCGATATAGAAGCATTCCGAGCGCAGCGCGACGGCGAGCGCGGGATCGTCGAGCTTCGGGTCGTGTGTCAGTGTCACGACCGCCGAGCGGTGGTCGGGTTTGAGCCGTTCCAGCGCCTCGTCGGGCCATTCGGTCGAGAGTTCGAGACCGGGAAACCGGGCCTCGGTCGCGAACGACTCGCGGGGGTCGATGACGATCGCCTGATAATCGGTCAGCGCCAGAATTTTCACCAATGGCTGCGCAATATGCACCGCACCGATCACAAAGCAGCGCCGCGGCGGGCTGAACACCTGGATAAAGACGCGGTCCCCGGCCGGCGTTTCGATCAGCCGGTTGCGGTCGGCGCGCAGCGCGTCCTGCATCGCGCCGAGAACCGCCTCGTCGGATGCAAGATCGCCTTCGGTCCGGCCGCCGTCGAGCAGGAGTTGCGCCCCGCTCCTGATATCGGTCGCAAGGACGATCGAGCGCTTGTTGCGTCCTGCGGCGATGACTCGATCGAGAAACCGGCCCTTCATTCGACGCGCTCGACAAAAATCTCGATCTTGCCGCCGCAGGCGAGACCGACTTCCCAGGCCTGTTCGTCGCTGACCCCGAAATTCAATAGGCGCGGCTTGCCGTCGCTAATCGCCGCGAGCGCCTCCTCGACCACCGCACCCTCGACGCACCCGCCCGACACCGAGCCGACAAACGCGCCTGCGTCATCGACCGCGAGCTTCGAGCCGGTCGGCCGCGGCGACGACCCCCAGGTGTTGACGACGGTGGCGAGCGCGACGCTCTTTCCCGCCTCGCGCCAGCGCGCCGCCTGCTCCATGATTTCCGCGGTGTCGCTCATGCCTGTATCCTCGCTCTTCGTCGGCCTTAGGGCGCTATCCGCTCAGGCTCGATCGTCTCTGACCCGCCATCCCCGCCCCAAAATTCCCCTCGGCCGGGCTTGACCCGGCCGTCCACGTCTTATGGCAGTCGAAAATCGGGCTGACAAAAAGACGTGGGTGGCCGGATCAAGTCCGGCCACGGGGTCCTTTTGATGGCGATCCTTTTGGCTGACGGCCCGCGTCTCTCGTGCCGCTATGGTGACCCCGGGCGATCGCATCTGGTCGGACCCCGCTCTAGCATTCATCCCGCGGCGCAAAACTCTCGCGCGCGATCGCCGCCGCGCTCTGTCGCGCTGCTGCCTCGCTGATCACGTCGATCAGCGTCTCCAGGCTTTCGAGGTTGTGCACCGGACGGAACTCGTCGACATGCGGCAGCATCGCCTTCATCCCCAATGATCTTGGCTCGAACCCCTCGTAGCGCAACAGCGGGTTGAGCCAAATCAGCTTGCGGCACGACCGGTGCAGCCGGTCCATCTCGGGGGCCAGACCGGTGCCGGCGTCGCGGTCGAGCCCGTCGGTAATCATCAGCACGACCGCGCCTTGCCCCAGCACGCGGCGCGACCAGGAGCGGTTGAACTCGCGCACGCACTGCCCGATGCGGGTGCCGCCGGACCAGTCCGCCACCGCCTCGGCCACCTTGTCGAGCGCGACATCGACATCGCGATAGCGCAGAAACCGCGTGATGTTGGTCAGGCGGGTGCCGAACACAAACGTAAAAACACGGTCGCGGTCGTTTGTGATCGAATGCATGAAATGCAGAAAGACGCGGCTGTAGCGGCTCATCGAGCCGGAGATGTCGCACAGTACGACCAGCGGCGGTGGGCGGCGGCGCGGACTCCTACGCTTCAGTTCGAGAAGGCCGCCCGAGCGCAAGGCCGCCCGCAACGTCGCACGCATATCGGCGCGGGCGCCGCGCGGGTCGCGCGCGAAGCGGCGGGTCGGGATGTCGTGGATCGGCAGACGCAGCCGCGCGATCGCCGCCTTGGCGCGCGCCAGCTCCTCCAACGACATCTTCTCGAAATCCATCGCGCGCAACTGCTCGCGGTCCGAGAAGGTCATCGCCGCGTCGATCTCGACCTGCTCCTCCGGGCTTTCGCGCGTCTGCTGGTGCGGGTGCAGCGCCTCGGCAAGACGCCTTATCATCTCGGCGCCCTCGTCGCGCGGCATCTCGACATTGAGCTGCGGCAGCATCGTCGCGAGCATCTTCTTGAGCAGCTCGGGATTGCGCCAGAAGACGTGAAACGCCTGATCGAACAATTGCCGCTGGTCCGGCCGATTGACAAAGACCGCGTGCAAGGTCCAGTAGAAATCGGCACGATTGGTGACGCCGATCGCCTCGACCGCCTGCACCGCGTCGATGACTTTTCCCGGTCCGACCGGCAATCCGGCGGCGCGCAACGTGCGCGCGAAATGCATCAGATTGGCGACGAGGCGGCCGTCGCTACTTTGCGATATCGATGTTGCTCTCATTCAACGCAAGGGATGCAAGGGCTCTTACCGGCGCGAAGTACCAATAAACCACGAAGGCACGGAGGATACGGAGATGATGTGCCTCTGTGCTCTCCGTGCCTCCGTGGTGATTTTCTGTTGCGCGCTGCGCGCGAAAGCGCCCTCGCGGTGAATAATTCAAACCTCCCTTGGTGCGGCGGCAATCTCGGCCTTGACCTGGACCAACAGTTTCGCCGCCTCGCTGCCCTGGATGCGGGCGATGTCGTCCTGGTATTTGAGCAGCACGCCGAGCGTGTCGTTGATCGCCTCGGGGGCCAGTTCGAGCACGTCGAGCTGCATCAGCGCGTCGGCCCAGTCGATCGTCTCGGCCACGCCGGGCAGTTTGAACAGATCGGCCCTGCGCAGCTTCTGGACAAAGGCGACGACCTCGCGCGACAGATTTTCGCCGGCCTCCGGCGCCTTGCGCCGCAGGATCTCCATCTCGCGCGCGGCATCAGGGTAATCGACCCAGTAATAAAAGCAGCGGCGCTTCAGCGCGTCGTGGATCTCGCGGGTGCGGTTCGACGTGATGACGACAACAGGCGGCTGCTCGGCGCGGATCGTGCCGATCTCGGGGATCGTGACCTGAAAGTCTGACAGGATTTCGAGCAGATAGGCCTCGAACGGCTCGTCGGTGCGGTCGAGTTCATCGATCAGCAATACCGGCGCGCCGTCGATGTCCGGCTCCAGCGCCTGCAACAGCGGCCGCCTGATCAAAAAACGCTCGGAAAAGATCGTGTTCTCGATCTCGCCGCGATCCTCCTGGGCCGCCTCGGCGAGCCGGATCTCGATCATCTGGCGCGCGTAGTCCCATTCGTAGACGGCCGAGGCGACATCGAGCCCCTCATAGCACTGCAGCCGGATCAGCCGACGCCCGAGCGCGGTCGCCAGCACCTTGGCGATCTCGGTTTTCCCCACGCCGGCCTCGCCTTCGAGGAACAGCGGGCGCTTCAGACGCAGCGCGAGATGCACCGCGGTGGCGAGCGAACGGTCCGCGACATAGTCGGCGCTGCCAAGCAGGCTCAACGTATCGCCAACGGAGGCGGGCAGGGGGGTCATCGGGGCAAGCGCATCCAAGGCAGGTTCCGACAGCGGCGGCTCCCTCCGCATACGACAGGGCGAAGAAAGCGGGGCGCCCGGCCAGCGGCCGAAGCGGCAACGGCGGGCCTCGAGAATCTAGTGCTTCTCCCGCAGCCGCGCCACCCCGGAGCGCATGGGGCTGGAGCGTGGTTGGGCTGCGGGGGAGATCGGCGCGGCTGCTCAAGTGAGGGATGATCGGGTTGATGACTTATGAAGGTCAAATTAGTCACGGTCATAGTGCGGGAAGGGTGGGTGAAATTCACGCCTTGTCCGTCGAGGTAAAATTAATCACGGTCAAATTGTCGAGCGGGTTGCGGAAGTTGAGATTCTATTAGGGACGGAAGACGCTTGCATAGCGGCGTGGTCGTGTTACGATTTTGATTGAGTGGCGCTTCTGCGGATGCAACCGGGCGCCGCGCAGCGATGGTGAGGTCCATGGGAGGCGGCGGATTGCGGTGAGCGATCCGCTGGCGGGCGTTCGGGTCGTTAAACTGGGGAGTTCAATTATGCCGGACAGTATCGTGCTGGAGCCGATCCAGGCGCATGAGATCGACAACGACCTCGAGCGCAGCCTGACGCACGAGTGGGACGCGCAGATCATGACTTATCCAAACGAGCGCTTCCCGTTCAACGAATGGATCCGCGACCGCATCCGCAAGATGGGGTATCCGGTCGAGGATTTGAGCTACTTTCACGAGGTGGTGCCGCAGGCCGACACCTATCGCGTCACCAAGCAGCTATGCGCCGACACCAACCTGCCGGAGTTCCGCCGCATGCTGAACCGCTTCGTGCGCGAGGTGGTGGTGCCAAAAGGCAAACTGCGGCTGCCGGTGGCGGTGCAGCGCTATATGAACGTGCGCATCATGCTGCCGACCACACCCGAGTTGTACTTCCCGCTGCACACCGGGCTTCTTTACGGTCACGGTGTCGCCTCGCGCAGCATCTGGATGCCGTTTGTCGATGTCACGGCTGACGAGGACAAGACCCGCTCGATGCAGATCATCCCGATCAAGAAGTCGCGCGAGCTGGTCAAGTACGCCATCGACAACCGTCTCAAGATGGCCGAGATGACCCAGGTGTGGGGCGAACACCATCATCAGATCAAGGCGGGTCCGGGCAGCTGCTGTCTGTTCAGCCAGGAGCACATCCACGGTTCCGGCATGCCGAACATCACCGGCAAGACCAGGATCAGCATGGATTTCCGCATCGCCGAGGGCATGTACGGCGACCTGCTGGGCCGCAAGATCCCGGCCGGCTATTTCCATCTGATCCCCGACACCGAGGCGGAAGAGGAGCGTCTGGCGCAATTGCCGCCGCGCGAGGTGCAGTTCAAGAACGGCAAGCAGAACATCTTCTACGTCGCCAACAACACCTCGGCGACGTTCTGCATCCCGGTGCATCTGCAGCGCTACATGCTCTATGACTACTGCAACAAGCATGGTCTGAGCAGCGACTACGAGCTGTTCGACCTGGAGGACATGCTGCACTGCCCGACCTTGCTGCACCTGATCGAGGACCGCAACGCCAACACAATCATGTACAGCATCTTCGCGCTGCCCGAGGACGAGGCGGACCGCAACCACCTGCTCGAGACGGCGCTGAAGCGGGGCAACATCATCCACTTTGTCAATGAGGGCCTGCAGCTGGTCACCGAGGACGATCTGAAGACGATCAAGCGTTACCTGGACTTCGCCAAGTACGGTCGCTCGATCCTGCCGATCGGTCTGCCGCTGTCGGATACGACAAAGGTATATTTCAACAAGTGGTCGCAATCGCTGGCCAACTATCACACCGGCCACTGACCCCGACCACCGGCATTTGATCGGACGTCCCGGCCGGGCCTGCCGTTGTGTCGCGGCGGCAGGCAGCGGGCGCGGGGCGCCGGTTGGGAGCCGCGCGCTGGAGAGGGTATGCCGCGAGCAGGATTGCCGCCGTCCTCTCTTGTGGCGTGCGCCGGTCGCCGCGCACGGGCGCACTGTCCGGCGGTGGAGCTGACTGGGGCGAGTTGCTTGGACTACGCTTTTTAGTCTGTCGGAATCGAGAGGTCCCGTGTCGTTCGGTCGGCCGTCCGATATGCTGATCCCCGTGCCGGCGGGTGCCGCGTCGGGGCGGGCCGGTGGCGACAGCGGGACCGGCGCGACGCCGGCCTATCCCGGCAAGCCCTACGCGGTGCCGGTGCGGGAGGTGTCCGCGGGTTCCGGGCCGGTTGCCGAGATGCTGTATCGGGGTTTTGAACTTCTCGTCGCCGCGGTCGGGCTGGTGCTGGCACTGCCGCTGATGGCGATCGGGGCGGCGCTGGTGCGCTGGGATTCGCCCGGCCCGGCCCTGTTCCTGCACCGGCGGCCGGGGCGCTCGCTGCGCGTGCGCGGCCGCGATCTGGCGTACCACCCCGATCTGCGCCCGCCGCCGGGCGGGTACGATCCGGAACATCTGTACTATGTCCCGAGCTACTTTACGATGGCCAAGCTGCGCACGATGTACAGCGACGCGCGGGTGCGCCATCCGGAACTTTACAGCTACCGGTTTCCGGCCGGGGAATTTCACGAGCAAATGCCGACATTGCGGCACGATCCGCGGGTGACCCGGATCGGTCGCGTGCTGCGCCGGGTATCGGTCGACGAATTGCCGAATCTGTGGTCGGTGCTGATCGGCGACATGCGGCTGGTCGGGCCGCGACCGGAAGCACCGGAGGTTCTGCAATATTACAGTTGCGAGGAGATGTACAAATTCGCGGTGAAGCCGGGCATCACCGGTCTGGCACAGGTCAACGGGCGCGGGCTGCTGAACTGGGGCGAGACCTTGGCCTTCGATCTGGAATATGTGCGGACGCGGACCGTTATGCTGGATCTTAAGATCCTGCTGCTTACGCTGCAGCGCGTCCTGTTCCGGCATGGCGCGTTCTGACACCGGGTGTCCGTGCGCCGGCCCGTCGGGGTCCCCACCGCTTCATCGCATCGGTCGGCGCGATCGTTGCGCGAGCACCGGGTTCGGAAGGCGGCGCGTCGCGCCGGCGCGGTCACGCGATCCGCTGAACGGGAGAGGGCTGTCCGATGAAAGGGATCATTCTCGCCGGCGGGTCCGGGACGCGGCTCTATCCGGTGACCCTGGCGGTCAGCAAGCAGCTGCTGCCGGTTTACGACAAGCCGATGATCTATTATCCGCTGACGACGCTAATGCTTGCCGGGATTCGCGACATCCTGGTGATTACCACGCCGGCCGAGCGGTCGCGCTTCGCGGCGCTGCTCGGTGACGGGAGCCAATGGGGGATCGCGCTCGCCTACGCCGAGCAGCCGCGCCCCGAGGGGCTGGCGCAGGCCTTTATCATCGGGCGCGACTTTATCGGCGCTTCGCCGGTCGCGCTGGTGCTGGGCGACAATCTGTTTTATGGGTCCGGCTTGGCCGAGTTGCTGCAAGATGCGGCGCAGCCGCGCCGGGGCGCCACCGTGTTCGCCTATCAGGTGCGCAACCCGCAAGCCTATGGCGTCGTCGCGTTCGACAGGAGCGGCACCGCGGTGTCGATCGAGGAAAAGCCGACGGCGCCGCGCTCGCCCTGGGCCGTCACCGGATTGTATTTCTACGACAACTGGGTCGTCGATCTTGCGCGCGAGCTGCGGCCCTCGGCGCGCGGCGAGCTGGAAATCACCGATCTCAACAATTTGTATCTGCGACAGGGCATGCTGCGGGTTGCGCGGCTGGGTCGCGGCTATGCCTGGTTTGATACCGGGACGCACGACCACCTGCTTGAGGCCGCCGAATTTGTCCGCACGATCGAGATGCGCCAGGGTCTGAAAATCGCCTGCGTCGAGGAAGTGGCGTATGTCATGGGCTATATCGATCGGGATCGTCTGCAGGCCGCAGCACGACGGCTCGACCGGAGCGACTACGGCCGATACCTAGCCGCTCTCGCGGAGTAGAGGAGGGGCAAGCTCGCTGTGCCGCACGGCCGCGTTCTCCGGGACGAGCAGCCGAACCGCAAGCCGCCACACACCGGCAACATACAATCCAGCCGATTGGAGCCTCCATGTCCTTCCGCGCCCAATTTCCTCCGGGGAAAGGTCAATCGTCGATACGGCGAGCGCGGTTTCAAGATATTCGTCTCGATCCGCCGGAAGTCCAGAGCGCCGAGCCGGCAGGCTCGGCACGGCCGCTGTTCGAGGGCGCTCTTGCCTACGCCGAACCACAACTATTGCAGAAATCCGTCGAGCGGGACATCCGACATCGCCAGTCGACGCCGATCAAGCGGGTGCTGTCACAGCCGCAACACGATCTGTTGATTAGAGCCGGTGCCGCGAACCCGGTACAGTTTGCCTATAACCGCGTCCGAACGCAAATCCTCCGGCGCCTCCAGGAGAAGGCTTGGAGTACAATCGCCGTAACCAGCCCATGCCGGGGGACGGGAACGACCCTCACCGCCATTAATACGGCTATCAGCATCGCCCGCGAGTTCAATCATGCCGCGCTGCTGGTGGAGCTTGATCTTTTAAAGCCTTCCTTTCAGCGGATTTTTGGTCTCGATCATCGAGACGGTATCGTCGATCATCTGCTGCGAGGCGTACCGATCGAACAAATACTTCTGGATTCCGGCATTGACGGGCTTTCGATCATTCCGGCAGGGTCTCCAGTCTCTAATTCGTCGGAGTTGTTGTCCTCCCCGGAGATGGCGCGGTTCATCGACGTGCTCAAGCACTACGATCGTAATCGGATCATCCTTTTTGATCTGCCGCCGGTATTGGCTACCGACGACGCTGTGGCGTTTTCTCAATTTGCCGATTGCGTGCTGCTCATTATTGAAGAGGGGATGACCCGCATCAGAGAGATTCGACAGGTTCTAAACGATCTCGGACCTGCGAATCTTCTCGGTGTTGTCCTTAATCGGTCGAGTCATTGCAAGCCGGTCAAATAAGCATTCCGGCGGCAGCAGGTTTATTTGTCTTGTTGATGACCGATTGCATTTCGACCGTACCAAACGACCCGATCTCCCGTCACCGCAACATGCGGGTGGCCGAATAGCACGATAATCCAACCTGCAGACCAGAATGACCATTGCGTCGGACCTGCCTACACAACGGCTCAGCCGGGCCACAGGCCGGTTACCCCTGTACGTCCTGTTCGCTCTCGCTTGCACCGGAGCGGTTATCGGAACCCTGGTGGGGTTCGGCTTATATGTCACCAAGCTGACTTATGTCGCATTGTTGCCGTTCGGTCTTGCATTGCTCGTACCCGCCCTGATCCTTAAAAACTTTCGGCTGTACTGGTTCGCAATTTTTCTTTTCTCCCTGCAATTTGTCGTGACCAAGAACCTGAATGACGGACTTGCCGTACTCTCCGAGCTTCAGATTGACGCTGACATCGCGACTTTCACGTTCGACATCACGGCAAGCGATCTGGTGCTGCTGGTCCTTGTCGCCATCTGGGCGAATGACTCGATATACCATCGTCAGCGAATGCACTTCCCGCCTGTTGCGTGGCTGGCATTCGCATATCTGGGCGCTTGCGTGCTGTCGCTTGTGGGATCGAAATATCCTTATCTCGGGCTTGTCGGGTTGGTGCAAATATTTAAGTTTGTCATTGCTTTTATATTCGCGCTCAATTGTTTGCGCTCAAAGCGGTCACTGCGCGCGCTTGCAGTCCTGGCGGTGATAATTGTTGTGACCCAAGCCACCGTTGTCGTCGGGCGCTTCTTGACCGGCTATATGATGCCGCTTTCATTGAGTAGTACGCACCAGGATCTGGACGAGATCACGCAGTATCTTGCAATGGACCGTACCGATCCAAATTCGATAGTGCGGTCCTTTGGCACGTTAGGCTCGCCGGACGCAACGACGCGGCTGGCGACCCTGATGATACCGTTTTCTCTGTTTCTTTGTGTCCGGAACTCGATGTTCGGAGCACGGCTCGTGTTTGCCGCCGCCGTGATCTTCGGTATATCGGGGCTGGCCTTGACCTTCACCCGGGCATTCTACATCACTGTAACCTTTCAGGTCGCCCTCACCTTTTGCATCATGGTTCGCGATGACATGTTGAGCCGGCGGCAGGCATTAATGGGCGTGCTGCTCGGCTTGGTCCTTATTGGGGCCGCAGCTCCAAAACTTTATGAGCAATTCACGCTTCGTCCGGACTCTGTCTCGGTACGATTTCTCCAATATGAAGCGACGTTGAGGATGATCCGCGATCACCCTTTCTTCGGGGTGGGCTTGAATAATGGTACGGCGGCAAAGATAAACTATAACGAATTTACATTTAATCCCAATGATCCAAATACGCAATTCGATAAGGAGCCGACAAACGATTTATATCTCAGTCTGACATCAGAGGTGGGAATTGTCGGTGCATTAATCTTCTTCGGATTTTTTGGGCGCGTTATGTTCTTGAGCTGGCGAGAAGCGCGACGATCGTCCGATCCGGAAATCCGGCTCGTTGCAAATGCGCTTTTCGTCAGTCTTTGCGGGCTGGCCGCCGCCGGCCTGATCAATCCGGTGCTGGATTACCAGGTTCTGATGTTGCTGTGGTTATTCGCCGGCATCAGCCTTAATCTTTCCAAATTGTCGCAGGAATCCGATGAGACATAGAATATTTCCGGTGAGATTGCATCCTTATTGCGCTGCTTACAACAAGAGCGGGAGCAAGCCGATTTGTCGGAACCTGCCTTAGACGAGTGTGGAGCGGAACTCGCGTCCCGACTGTCGACGCCACGGCGGCACGATACGAGGTGGAAAAGCCAGGCTAAAATCTTCACGATCTCGGGCCAAGTTGGGATTGTAGAACGGATCCTCCTCCAGTACGCCGCCCCATCGCTCCGCGATGTATGCGGCCATTTTCTGAAAGAGCGCGGCATTTTCTGCCGACCGCTCAGCGCCTACCGAACGTGATTCCCAATGGTACAGCTCCGCATAGGGCGTCCACACGATGCGATAGCCCTGTTGGCGTATGCGCAGGCAAAAATCGAGATCGTTGAACCACAGCGGAAGATTTTCATCAAACCCCCCAACAGCATCAAATACTTCACGACGGAGGACAATCGCGGCAGACGTGACTGCTGAGAAATCTTGAGCGAGACGCAATCTTTGATGGTAGCCGCTATCGTCGCGGTCGAAGTTACGAAACGCATGGCCCGCGCCCGCTCCTAATCCGACAATCACGCCTCCGTGTTGAATCTTGTTGTCGGGATAGTATAATTTCGCGCCAACCGCGCCGATTTCGGGGCGGACCGCATACGACACCATTTCCCGCAGCCAGGCAGGTTGCTTGACCTCGATGTCGTTGTTCAGCAAGGCGAGTATACCATGCCTCGCCTGGCGTGCGGCCAGGTTGTTGATAATAGAATAATTGAAGCGACCGGGATAGGGTAAAATCCTTACCCGCATGTTTGCTGATAGTGCGGCGAAATAATCATGGGTTTCCGGCGCGACGCTGCCGTTATCGACAATGATGATTTCAAAATTCTCGTATTCCGTGTTTTGAAGAAGTCCATTCATACAGCGCCGCATCAGGTCGAGGCGGTCTCTGGTCGGAATTATTATCGAGACCCCGGGTACCGGCCGGGGCAGAAAATAACGTATGCGGTGGAGGCTCGGCCATGGGCTCGCGGTCACCGCAGCTTGTATTCCCGATTGTGCAAGATGGTTTCCGACGGCGCGGTTGGTGTCTTCCGCAACTGCTGCGCCGGGTATTAACTCCGGTTCCGCACGCCGATGATACAGGATCATCGGGATATGCCGGATGCGCTGCGGCGGCGTCCGCGTGCTGGCCCGCAGCACAAGATCATAATGCGCCCCGGCGCTGAAATCAGAGTCGAACCCGCCGATTTTATCGAGAAGACTGCGCCGATATACGCCAAGATGCGAAAAGGCGTTCTGCGACAGCATAAGCTCGGGGTTCCAATCCGATTTGAACCACGGATCGAAACGTATTCCGTCGGGAGTGATCTTGTCTTCATCGGTGAAGATCAGATCGACTTCCGGGTTGTCCGCGACGCTCGCGGCGACGACATAGAGCGCATGCTCGGGCAGGATGTCTTCGGGATCGAGAAACGTGACGAACTGCCCGCGCGCCAGGGCGCAGGCGCTGTTGCTGGCGGCCGAGACGCCGCCGCGGGTGTTGCGATAATCGACCCTGATCCGCGTGTCGCGAGCGCGGTGGGTTTCGATTACAGTGCGAACCTGCGGAGAGGGCGATGCATCATCGGCAATGCACAATTCCCAATGCGGATATAATTGGCGACACACGGATTCGATCGTGGCCCCAAGATGCCGTTCGGGTGTTTCATAGACGGGCATCACCACCGACACGAGGGGCGGGTCGGCAATCCGGGTAATCGCGGCCGCGATCGCTTTGCGATCAGCCGGGCGAAGCGTGTCGTAGCGCCGGACCCAATTCCGGTAAGTCCGCAGCTTCCGCAACTGCGGAAAAATTTTGTGCAGAAGCGCCATGGGGCCGCCACGCCGAAAGTGGCGCCACGCTCGATGGAGTCTTCGCAACAAAATGATGCCGACCGGAGGCCGCCCCTGCGCTCGCGCCACTTCTGATCGGCGCTCCGATGGACCGGGTCTGCTATCGTCTGCTTGCATCATGTAAACCGGGAAGCAACGGACCGGATCGGTAACGGCTCGCACAGGATCTTGCAACCGAGGAGTGTGCCGAACAGGGGTTCCGGAATTGCCGAAACCGCAAAAATCATCTCACCGGCCACCGATCAATCGAGACGGCACACGACCGGCGCGGCTCGGCGGTCACCTGAGTCCACGCCTGTCACCGACTCGCTCGGGGCGCATCGGCGCGATGCAGCGGCTGAGCAGGCCCGGTCGGCTATCGTCACTCCCGGAATTGTTCGGCCGGTCTTATTTCCCGTTCAAAACGCGGCCCGCGACCGCGTCGAGCCGGGCCAGCAGCGCCGGGTCGCGGTTCTCGGGAGCGGTGATCACGGCATTGTCGAGCGCATGGTCGCATCCTTGGCGACATGGCCCGGCATGGCGCGCCAGCAGCGGCACGACCTGGCGCACCAGCGCGCGGGCGCGTGCGGCATTGGCGTCCAGCACCGACAGGATCATCTCGACCGTCACTGCGTCGTGACCGGGGTGCCAGCAATCGTAGTCGGTGACCATCGCCACCGTTGCATAGCAAATCTCGGCCTCGCGGGCGAGCCTAGCCTCCGGCATATTGGTCATCCCGATCACGTCGCAGCGCCAGGAGCGGTAAAGTTCGCTCTCGGCGAGTGTCGAGAATTGCGGACCTTCGATGACAAGATAGGTGCCGCCGCGTTTTGTCGGCGGACCGCTCTGCGCCGTCGCGGCGAGGAGCGCATCGCCGATGCGGCCGCAGACCGGAGCCGCCATCGAGACATGCGCGACGCAGCCCGGCCCGAAGAAGCTCCTGTCGCGAGCAACGGTGCGATCGACGAACTGGTCGATCACGACAAAATCGCCGGGCGCGACATCCTCGCGCAGACTGCCGACCGCCGACAGCGAGACGATATCGGTCACGCCGCAGCGTTTCAGCGCGTCGATATTGGCGCGAAAGTTGATTGCCGAGGGCGGCAATACATGCCCGCGACCGTGCCGCGGCAGAAAAACCACCTTGTGCCCGTCGAGCGTGCCAAAACAGAATTCGTCCGATGTTGCCCCAAACGGGGTTTCCACCCGGCGCCAGGCGATATCGGTCAATCCGTCAATCCGATAAAGACCGCTGCCGCCGATGATGCCGATGGTTCGTCCGTTCATGATACGGCCATGCTTGGGCTGTTGCCGCTATGGAACCGGAGTGACGGGTTCCGGCTCTTGCCGGGTCGTCCCACTCTATCGATCGACCCGTAATCAATGGCGAATGCGCGACCAGATCTTGCGCTTTGCGGCATAGAACACGCCGGTCGTAACCAGCAAGAACAGCATCACCTTGAAGCCGGTGCGATGCCTCTCTTCGAGGTTCGGCTCCGCCGCCCACATCAGAAACGCCGTCACATCGTGCGACATCTGCGCGACCGTGGCCGGGGTATTGTCGGCGAAGGTGACTTGGTCCGGGTTGAGCGGCGGCGGCATCGCGATCTGATGCCCGGGGTAGAATGCGTTGTAGTACATGCCCGGCATCACCTGAACCTGGGGCGGAGCCGGCACATATCCTGTCAGCAGCGCGTACAGGTAGTCGGGACCGCCGACCCGGGCTTTTGCGAGCAGCGAGAGATCGGGCGGCAGAGCACCATTATTCGCCATCCGCGCCGCCTGATCGTTCGGGAACGGACTCGGAATGCGGTCGGACGCCCGCGCCGGGCGCTGAAACATCTGGCCGGTATCGTCCGGGCCGTCGACGACCTGCTGCGGCCATGCCGCGGCGATGCCCTTGACCTGCTCCTCGTTGTAGCCAAGCGCCTGAAGGTCGCGGAACGCCACATATTTGAGACTGTGGCAGACGGCGCAGACCTCCTTGTAGACCTGGAAGCCGCGCTGCATCGCGGCCCGATCAAAGGTGCCGAATACCCCCTCGAACGACCAGTTCTGGTCGGGGACGGGGGGTGCCTCGGCGGCGCGCGCCGGTCCCGTGCCCCCGCCAAAGGCTGCGATGCAGGCGACGGTCGCCGCGATAATGACTCGCTTCAACATGTCAGGCTCTTTCGACGCGCCCGGCATGCGCCGGGTGCGCGCCGCCACGTTCGAGTACGGCGGTGCTTATGCTGAGCGGCAATGGTCGCGGTCTCTCGATCTTCCCGATCAGCGGCATCAGGATCAGGAAATGCAGGAAGTAATAGAACGTCGCGATCTGCCCAATCGTGACCATGATGCCTTCGGGAGGATTGGCGCCGACCCAGCCCAGCACGATCGTATCGATCACCAACAGCCAGAAGATGATCCGGTAAATCGGCCGAAACCGCGCGCTGCGCACCGGCGAGGTATCGAGCCACGGCACGATGAACAGCACGAATACCGCCGCGAACATCGCCACGACGCCGAGAAACTTGTCCGGCACCGCGCGCAGAATGGCGTAGAACGGCAGGAAATACCATTCCGGCACGATATGCGCCGGCGTCACCATCGGGTTGGCCGGAATATAGTTGTCAGGATGGCCGAGAGTGTTCGGGGCGTAAAAGACGAACAAGGCAAAGAACAACAGGAACACCAGCAGCCCGAACATATCCTTGATCGTGTAATACGGATGGAACGGGATCGAATCCTGCGGTCCGCGCCGGTCGATGCCGAGCGGGTTGCCCGAGCCGTGCTGATGCAGCGCCATCAGATGGAGGAAAACCACCGCGACAATCACAAACGGCAGCAGATAATGCAGCGAGTAGAACCGGTTCAGCGTCGGGTTGGCGACCGTGAACCCGCCCCACAGCAGCGTCACGATCCAATCGCCGATGAGCGGGATCGCCGAGAACAGGTTGGTGATGACGGTGGCGCCCCAGTAGCTCATCTGACCCCAGGGCAGCACATAACCCATGAACGCGGTCGCCATCATCAGCAGCAGAATGACAACGCCGAGAATCCACAACAGCTCGCGCGGATATTTGTACGAACCGTAATACAAGCCGCGAAACAGATGGATGTAGACGACCAGAAAAAACATCGACGCGCCGTTCGCATGGATGTAGCGCAGCAGCCATCCGTAATTGACGTCGCGCATGATGCGCTCGACCGAATCGAAGGCGAGATCGGCGTTCGCGGTATAATGCATCGCCAGCACCACGCCGGTGGCGATCATGATGACCAGGATGATCCCGGCGAGCGACCCGAAGTTCCACCAATAATTGAGGTTGACCGGCGCCGGATAGGTGACGAGATCGGCGCGCAAGGCGGTAAAGATGGGCAGACGGTAGTCGATCCATTGGATCGACCGTCCGATCGGCGTGTCGGGCCAGCCGGCGGGGTGGTGAATGGTTCCCTCGGCCTCGGGCGTGCCGCCTGAAGTTCTTGCCATGGGCGTTTCTAGCCGATCCTGATCGACGTGTCGGAGACGAATTCGTAGGGCGGTATGACGAGGTTCTGTGGCGCCGGACCCTGCCGAATCCGGCCGGAAGTGTCATAGACCGACCCGTGGCAGGGGCAGAACCAGCCGCCCAGATCGCCGCGGTTGTCGCCGGGGTTCTGGCCGAGCGGGATGCAGCCGAGATGCGTGCACACGCCGATCATGACCAGCCATTCCGGCTTTTTGACGCGGGCCTCGTCCGGTTGCGGGTCGGGCAGTGCCGAGACATCCACCTGCCGGGCCGCGGCGATTTCTTCCGGCGTGCGATGGTCGATAAAGACCGGCTTGCCGCGCCACGGCACGGTCAGCCGCTGACCCACCTGGATCGGCGTCAGATCGACCTCGGTGGTCGCCAGCGCCAGCGTATCGCGTGCCGGGTTGAGGGTGTCGATAAACGGCCAGACCGCGATCGCGGCGCCGACCGCACCGAGCGCGCCGGCGGTCAGCAGAAGAAAATCGCGGCGCGTGCCGCCGTTATGGGCCTCGGGAATGTGCGAGTCCGCCGTATCGGCCATCAAATACCCCGTGTCTGCGCTGCTGGCCCCCGGCAGCCGCCGCAGAGGGAAGCTATACGCTTGAATCAACCGAACTATGTGACAGACTGCCGCATAAAATGGCAGCAAACCGGCCGGTCGGCGCGTTGGTGCGATACTGCCGCCCGGTTTTGCAAGCCTCCGCCGGACCCGCTCTTGCGCCTCGCCCTGTTCGAACCCGATATCCCGCAGAACACCGGAACGCTGCTGCGTCTCGCCGTCTGTTTCGCCGTTCCGGTCGATCTGATCGGCCCGTTCGGCTTTGTCCTCGACGACCGCCGCTTCAAGCGCGCGGCGCTCGACTATGCGGCCCGGGCGACGATATACCGCCACGATTCGTGGGCCGCGTTTCTGGCTCGACGCGACCGCGACTCCCGTCTGGTGCTGTTGACGACGCGCGGCGGCATGCCCCTGCATCGTTTCGCGTTCGTCGGCGGCGATACGCTGCTGCTCGGCCGCGAAAGCGCCGGCGTTCCCGAGTTCGTGCATGAGGATGCCGATGCGCGCGTGCGAATCCCGATGCGGGAAGGGGCGCGCTCGCTGAATGTCGCCGTCGCCGGAGCGATCGCGCTCGCCGAGGCGCTGCGCCAGACCGGCGGGTTCGACGCGCTGTGCGCCGGGTTTGACGGCACGGGCGAGCAGGGCGATATCTAGGCCCGAGAGGTGTTGATGGCCGCATCGGCGATCCTGAAACTGCAACGCGCCGGGTTCAGCGACGAACAGGTCGAGGCGCTGGCCGAGTATTTTGACGAACAGCTCGCGACCAAGACAGACCTGACGATGGCCGTGGAAGCAGGTCGCACCGAGCTGAAAGCGGCCGAAGCGCGCCTTGAAGCGGCAATTGAGCAGGTCCGCGGCGAGTTGAAGGCTGTGGAATTGCGACTCGATGCGGCAATTGGGCAGGTCCGCGGCGAGTTGAAGGCAACCGAGGCCCGGCTCGAAGCGAAGATCGAACAGGCGCGCGGCGATACGATAAAGTGGATGATCGGCGTCGGCTTCGCGCAGGCCGCGACGATCCTGGCCGTTCTACGGCTGTTTCCCGGTCACTCTTGAGGCGTTCGCATGCCGCTCGATATTGCCTACAGCGTCTGCCCGCATGATTGCCCGAGCGCCTGCGCGCTGGCGGTCGAACGCATCGATCCGACGCATATCGGCCGGGTGCGCGGCGCCGAAGGCCAGTCCTACACCCAAGGCGTCGTCTGCGCCAAGGTCGCCCGCTATACCGAGCGCCAGCACCATCCCGAGCGGCTTGCGGCGCCGCTGCGGCGGGTCGGCGAGAAGGGCAGGGGGCGTGACGCCTTCGTCCCGATCGCCTGGGACGACGCGCTCGACGAGATCGCCGAGCAACTGACCCGCGCGGTGCAGCGCCATGGGTCGGAGACCGTATGGCCGCATTACTACGCCGGGACGATGGGGCTGGTGCAGCGCGACGGGCAGCACCGGCTGCGGCACGCGATGCGCTGGTCGCGACAGAATTCGACGATCTGCGTCGCGCTGACCGATGCCGGCTGGCTCGCCGGGGCCGGCGCGAAGCGCGGCGCCGATGCGCGCGAGATGGCGAAGTCGGACCTGATTATCGTCTGGGGCGGAAACCCGGTCTCGACCCAGGTCAATGTGATGACCTGGATCACGCAGGCCCGCCGGGAACGCGGCGCCAAGCTGGTCGTCATCGATCCGTACCGCACCGCGACGGCCGAACTGGCCGATATGCACCTCGCGCTGCTGCCGGGCACCGACGGCGCGCTCGCCTGCGCCGTGATGCACGTGCTGTTCAAGGAGGGTTACGCCGACCGCGTCTATCTCGCGCGCCATACCGACGACCCGGCTGGGCTCGAAGCCCATCTCGCAAGCCGCACGCCGGCTTGGGCGTCCGCGATCACCGGTTTGCCGGAAGCGCAGATTATCGACTTCGCCCGGCTCTACGGGGCGACAAAGCGCAGCTTTCTGCGGCTCGGCTACGGTTTCACGCGACAACGCAACGGGGCGATGCAGATGTTCGCCGCGAGCTGCCTCCCGGCCGTCACCGGGGCCTGGCAATACGAGGGCGGCGGCGCGCTCTATTCGCAGCACAACATCGCCCGGATCGACCGCTCGCTGATCGAGGGGTCCGACCTGCTCGACCCGGCCACCCGCATCCTCGACCAGTCGCGCATCGGGCCGATCCTCACCGGCGACAAGCGCGATCTCGGCGACGGGCCGCCGGTCACGGCGCTGTTCATCCAGAACACGAACCCGATGGTCGTCTCGCCCGATTCGGCGCTCGTGCATCGGGGGTTCGCGCGCGACGATCTGTTCGTCTGCGTCCACGAGCAGTTCATGACCGAAACCGCCGCAATGGCCGACATCGTGCTGCCGGCGACGACGTTTCTCGAACACGACGACATCTACACCGCCGGCGGTCACACGTTTTTGCAGATCGGGCGCGCTGTCCTGCCGCCCCATGCCGAATGCCGGTCGAACCACGAGGTCGTCTGCGGTCTGGCGAAGCGGCTCGGTGCGACTCATCCCGGCTTTGCAATGACCGCGTTCGAGATGATCGAACACACGCTGCGTGCGAGCGGTCTGCCCGGCCCGGACGCATTCGAGGAGGGCACCTGGCTCGATTGCTGGCCGGGGTTTGAGACCGGGCATTTCCTCGACGGTTTTGGTCATGCCGACAGGAAATTCCATTTCCGCTCGGACTGGCGCCCGTTCGGGCCGGAACACGAACGCATGCCGGATTTCCCGGACCATCTCGCCGTGATCGACGACGGCGACCCGCAGCTTCCGTTCCGGCTCGTCCCGGCGCCGTCGCGCTCGTTCCTGAACACGAGCTTTAACAACACGCCGGGCAGCATCGCCCGCGAGGGGCGGCCGACCGCGCTGATCCATCCCGACGCTCTGGCCGAACTTGGGGCGTGCGACGGCGACCGCATCCGTATCGGCAACGGCAAGGGCAGTGTCGTCGTCCACGCCCGCGCCTTTGACGGCATGCAGAAGCGCGTCGTGATCGTCGAGGGGCTGTGGCCAAACCACGCCTTCGCGGAGGGGATCGGCATCAATCTGCTGACCAGCGCCGACCCCGGTCTGCCCGGCGGCGGCGCCGTGTTCCATGATACTTCGGTGTGGCTGCGGCCGGCGTGAATGGAGGCGGTCTGGCGGCGGCGGGAACAGCGCTGAAACGCGGCGGAATAGTACTCCTGTTTATTACGAAGTAATGCCCCCATTTGTTTATGCGTAATCGGCTGTTTAACTGTTGGACGTGATTGACCGGAATCGCCAACTCCCAGAGGAATCCAGATCGGCCGAGGTCGATCGTTTTCTGGAGGACCTCCAGCGCGTCCCGCCACGGCGCGGAGCGGGCGGTCGCGGCCGGCTGATCTTCGCACTCGATGCAACGGCGAGCCGCGAGCCGAGCTGGGACCGTGCCTGCCGCATCCAGGGCGAGATGTTCGAGGCCACCGCCGCGCTCGGCGGACTCGATGTCAAGCTCGTCTATTATCGCGGTTTTAACGAATGCAAGGCGAGCCGCTGGATGACCAATGCCGCCGATCTGCATCGAGTCATGCGCGCGGTTCATTGCGTCGGCGGCGAGACGCAGATCGAGCGCGTCTTGGCGCACACGCTTGCCGAAACAAAAAAGCAGCGGGTCAACGCGCTGGTCTTTGTCGGCGACGCGATGGAGGAGAATGTCGATCGGCTCTGCCAATTGGCCGGCGAACTCGCTCTCAACGGGGTGCCGATCTTTGTATTTCACGAGGGCGGCAACCCGATCGCCGCCAGGGCCTTTCAGCAAATGGCAAAATTGTCGCGCGGCGCCTATGTCCGGTTTGATCTGGCGAGCGCCGGGCGCCTCAAGGAGCTGCTCGCGGCCGTCGCGGTCTATGCCGCCGGGGGCTACCGCGCGCTGACCGCCTACGGCGAAAAGAAGGGCGGCGAGGTGCTGCGGCTGACGGCGCAATTGCGCGAATGATGCTGTACCTGATCGGCGGCGTCCTCCTGCTGTTCGGGCTGATGCTGCTCGCGCGGGTGTTTGTCAACGCCGACCCGGGAACGCTCGCGCGCTTTGCCAAATGGGCGGCGATCGTGCTCGCCGTCGCGGCGGTGATCGCGCTCGCGGTGTCGGGCCGGCTGTCGCTGCTGCTGGCGCTGGCCGCTGGTCTCCTGCCGCTGCTGCGACGGCTGCACTCGGTTTCCGGCGGTCTGCGCGGACCCTCGCCCGGAGCCACCTCCGAGGTCGAGACGCCTTACCTGCGCATGAGCCTCGATCACGATACCGGCGCGATGGCCGGCACGGTCCTGCGGGGGCATTTCGCCGGCTTCAGGCTCGACGAGCTGCATCGCGCCGATCTGCTGGCGCTGCTGCGCGAGTGCCGTGCCGCCGATGAGGAAGGGGCACGGTTGGTCGAAGCCTGGCTCGACCGCATGGACCCGGAGTGGCGCGACGATTTGCACGACGAGCACGCCGCTTCCGGCACCGGCACACCGCCCCCGCGCGGTACGGCCGACATCACGATCGAGGAGGCGTATGCCATTCTGGGATTGCAGCCCGGAGCCGACGAGGCGGCGATCAAGGCGGCGTATCATCGGCTGATGAAGCAGCTGCATCCCGACCGCGGCGGGAGCGATTATTTCGCCGCCAAGATCAACCGGGCGCGCGACGTGCTGCTGAACCGGTAAACCGCAAGCCGCGCCGCCGAACAAAGCGATAGATCGCCGCGTTTATTAGCAAGCGGCTCTGCCTTTCCGGCGATCCTGCCGGGTTGCGAGCGGGGCAGGGTCATGGCAATAGCTCCGTGACCAAAGCCGCGATCGAGGGTCCGATGCAGCAGCGCGTCCGCAAGGCGGTATTCCCGGTGGCCGGATTGGGGACGCGCACCCTGCCGGCGACAAAGGCGATGCCGAAGGAGATGCTGACTATTGTCGATCGGCCGCTGATCCATTATGCGATGGAAGAGGCGAGGGCGGCCGGTATCGAGCAGTTCTATTTTGTGACCGGTCGCGCCAAGAGCGCGATCGAGGACCATTTCGACGTGGCCTTCGAGCTTGAGGCGACATTGCGCGACCGCGGCCGCGGCGAGCTGCTCGACGAGCTGAATTCCTGGCTGCCGGAACCGGGCGATATCGCCTTTACCCGGCAGCAGCGTCCGTTGGGACTGGGGCACGCGGTCTGGTGCGCCCGCCACCTGGTCGGCGACGAGCCGTTCGCGGTGCTGCTGGTCGACGATCTGATGGTCGGCGACCCGCCCTGTCTAAAGGAAATGGTTGACGCCTACGAACAGACCGGCGGCAACATCGTCGCGGTCGTCGAGGTGCCGCGCGAGCAGACACGGCGCTACGGCGTGCTCGATGTGGTCGCGGAAAAGGGCAAGCTGGTTCAGGCGCGAGGGGTCGTCGAGAAACCCGATCCGGCGGAGGCGCCCTCTACGCTGACGATCATCGGCCGCTACATCATCCAGCCCGAGATTTTCGCCAAGCTGGAAGACCAGAAACCCGGCAGCGGCAACGAGATCCAGCTGACCGACGGGCTCGACAGTCTGATCGCCGCCGGCCAGAAATTTCACGGGCTGCGCACGCAGGCACGGCGTTACGATTGCGGCGACAAGCTCGGCTATCTTGAAGCCAATGTCGCGCTCGGGTTGCGGCACCCGACGCTCGGCGCGGAATTCCGCCGCATCCTGGCTTCCTACCGTTGATCGTTCCCGAGCGCCGATCGAAAGTTCATGGCGTTTGAATAATAGAGCGTCATTGCGAGGAGTCCGCAGGCCGACGCGGCAATCTCGGAGACCGCGTACTATCGAGATTGCTTCGCTCCGCTCGCAATGACGGCGGTGGTGGACGCTTGAGTTTCAAATGAGGACGCCAGATGCCGCACCGCTTTCACCCGACCATCCTGCGCGAGTACGACATCCGCGGCGTTGTCGGGTCCACGCTGTTTCCGGCCGACGCGCACGCGCTGGGCCGGGTGTTCGCGCAGGTGCTCGCCGAGGCGGGAGGGCGCAGGGTCGCGGTCGGGTATGACGGGAGATTGACCTCGCCCGAGCTTGAGGCGGCCTTGGTCGAGGGTCTCGCCGAAGGCGGGGCCGATGTTGTCCGGATTGGTCGCGGGCCGACCCCGATGCTGTATTTCGCCGCCGCGACCTTAGCGGTCGAGGGCGGGGTCATGGTGACCGGCTCGCACAACCCGCCGGACCATAACGGCTTTAAGATGGTGCTGCGCGGCAAGCCGTTTTTTGGCGACGCGATCCAGAATCTGGCGCAAATGGCCGCTGCGCTCGGCGCTCCGGACCGGCCGCACGGGCGTGTCGAGCAGCACCGCATCTTTGATGATTACGTTGCACGGCTGGCGCAGGATTATCGGGCCGGGCGCGGGCTGACCGTGGCGTGGGATTGCGGCAACGGCGCGACCGGCGAAGTCGTCGCGAGCCTCGTCAAGCGTCTGCCGGGCTGCCACATATTGCTCAACGAGGTGATCGACGGCCGGTTTCCGGCGCATCACCCGGACCCGACAATCCCGGAGAACCTGGTACAATTGCAGCAGACGGTCGCCGCCGAGGGCTGCGATCTCGGCATCGGGTTTGACGGCGACGGCGACCGTATCGGCGTCGTCGATTCGCGCGGGCGCATCCTGTGGGGCGACCAGCTGTTGCTCGTCCTCGCGCGCGACGTGCTGCGCCGCAATCCCGGCGCCCCGATCCTCGCCGATGTCAAATCGAGCCAGGTCCTGTTCGATGGGATCGCCGAGGCCGGCGGCGAGCCGGTCATGATGCAGACCGGGCATTCGCTGATAAAGGCGCGTCTCGCCGAGACCGGCGCGCCGCTCGCCGGCGAGATGAGCGGCCACATCTTTTTCGCCGAGGGGTATTACGGGTTCGACGACGCGATCTATGTCGCGGTGCGGCTGCTCGATATCCTGGCGCGGTCGGAGGAACGATTGGAGACGATGATCGACAGGCTGCCCGCCGTGTTCAACACGCCGGAGCTGCGGGTCGAGTGCGACGAGGCGCGCAAATTCGCGATCGTCGAGGAGGTCAAGGACCGGCTGCGACGGCGCGGCGCCGAGTTCTCGGATATCGACGGGGTGCGCGTGCGCACTCCGGACGGCTGGTGGTTGATGCGCGCGTCGAACACGCAGGCGGTGATCGTTGTGCGCGCCGAGGCGAGCAGCCAAGAGGGGCTGGAGCGGCTGAAAACGCAGCTTGCCGCCGAGCTGGCCCCCAGCGGTCTGGCGCTGCCGGCATGAGAGAGGCGGTCATTCCGGGGACGGCGCCCCGGAATGGCCGAGGAGGGAACTACTCCGCCGCCGCCCGCGGCGCCTCGACGAATTGCGACAGATAGCTGTTCCGCCGCCGCAAATTCTGCCGGTACATCGCCTCGAACTCGGCTTCCGGGAAGGAATGCGTCGAGGGCCGCGCCATCAGCGCCTCGGCCCACGCCTTGAGACGCGGGAATTTCTCGATCTCGCCGATCCTGCGGATGCGGTCGAGGAAGAAATAACGTTGCAGAAACGGCGCGTAGGCGGCATCGACCAGCGAATATTTTTCGCCGTTGAAAAACGGCCCGCCGCCCTGGGCTTCAAGCGCCTTTTCCAGCCGGCCGAAGGCGTCGGGGATTTTCCCGATGGCCTTGTTGTAGTCGGCCTCGGTCGCGGCATAGGCGCATCCCGTCACCGACGAGGCGAAGGTCGGGACGTAGTCGGTCCAGGCGCGGTTGCGGGCGCGCGCTACCGGATCGGCCGGGTGCAGTCGCGGCTCGATCGTTTCGTCGAGATATTCGTTGATCGCGTTCGATTCGAACAGCGAGATCGTGTCGTCCACGGTCAGCACCGGCACCTTTTTGTGCGGCGAGATCGCGAGAAACCAATCCGGCCGGTTGTCCGGCTCGATATGGCGCAGCTCGAACGGCGTGTTCTTCTCGCGCAGCACGATCGCCGAACGCTGCACCCACGGGCAGGTCTTAAAGCTGACCAGCATGTATTTCGCCATGATTTCCTCCCACCGATGCGGTGAATGGTTTCAGGATGGCACGCGCCGCCCTCTCGCCGCAATGTCCCTCACCGAAACCATTGCCGCAATTCGATGCCGTAGCCGTTCGGGTCGCGGATCTCGGCGCGCACATAGGTGTCGGTCACCTTCGGCCCCCAGACGATATCGACACCCTTGCCTTTCAGGTAGTCCGAGGCTTTCTGCATATCCTCGACTTCGAGCGCGATCATGCGGTAGCCGAGATGTTCCAGGCGCGGCATCGGATCGACCGGCACGCCCTCATAGGCGATCAATTCGACCACCGTGCCGCCGAGGTCGAGATAAACGAGATTGAGCGCCGCGCCGTCTGGCCGCTCGACCCGGTCGCGCGCCTTGACCCGGAAACCCAGCACGTCGGTGTAAAAGCTTTCCGTGCGCTCCGGCTGGTCGGTGACGATCTCGACATGATCGATCCGCTTGAACATGGCTGTCCCTCTCCTACGGGGTTTTGGCGAAACGCTGGTAAAGCTCCTGCGCCAGCGCCTTCAGCGCGCTGTCGGCCTGATCTCCGCCGACATTCGTTCCCATCACGATCCCGAGATCGGCGCTCGGCTGCAACAGAATGTAGGCGAGGTTCATCTGGTTCGAACCGCCGTGAAAGATCAGCGGCTCCGGCGCGAAAGGCAGCGATACGGTACCCCAGCCGAGTCCGTATTCGCCCGGTGGCGGCGTGCCCGGTTCCGCGTCCGGACGGGACGGGATGTCGATCACCGGCGTGTGCAGTTTGCGCAGCGTCTCGGGGCTGACGAGAGCCGGCCCGCGCTTTCCCTGCCCGGTGTTCCATCCCGCCCATTTGGCGAAATCGAGGATCGACAGGTGCACCGTCCCGGCCGGACCGAGCATTTCGGGATTGTCCCCGTTGGGACCGGCCAGCATCGCCTTCAGCGTGCCGTCGGGCAGCGGTCGATGCCCGAGCGGCGCGTCGATCCGGCCGAGCGACGCCTGCGGTCCGAACCCTGCCGTTTTCAGCCCGAGCGGGTCGAAGATGCGCGTCGCGACCAGTTGCTCCCACGTCGAGCGGTAGAGACGCTCAACGATCGCGCCGGCCAGCACGTAACCCATATTCGCATAGGCAAACCGCTCGCCGGGCGGCGATTGCAGCGGCATCGCGACGAGCCGCTCGACAATCCAGTACCGCATTTCGTCGAGGTTCAACGCGGTCTGCCAGTAGGAATCCAGCAGCAGCTTGTCCTGCGCGTCGTTGTCGCTGGGAATGCCGCTGGTATGCGACAGGAGCTGATCGAGGCGAATGCCGCCGATCTGCGGCGCCATCTTGCCGGTCAGCTCGGGGAAGATTTCCCCCACGGTGGTGTCCCAGCGCAGTTTTCTCTCTTCGACCAGCATCGCCGCGAGCAGCGCGGTCATCGCCTTTGCGTCGGACCCGATATGAAAGCGGTCGTCGATCCCGACCGGGATGTTCGTCCCGATCCGCCGGGTGCCGACCGCGCCCGCCGCGACGATCCTGCCGTCCTTGACGATTGCGGCGGCCAGCGCGGGCAACCGGTATTTCGCGAGATAGGGTTCGAGCGTCCGGTCGAGCGATGCCGGCGGCGGGTTCTCGGCGGCGCCCGCATTTTGCGGGTCCGCGGCGGCGGCCAGTACCGTCGCGAACCCGGCGCCCGCGCCCTTCAGCATGTCCCGGCGGTTCATCGCAAACCTCTCCCCTGCAAATTGCCGGCAGACGAGACCGGCCCGATCGTCTATCACTCGCCTGTTCGCGGGACGCAATCAAACGCAATCAAGAGGTGCGTGATGCCGGGTCCATTGCACGGTTATCGCATTGTCGATCTGACCTCGAACGTGTCGGGGCCGCTGGCGACGATGATCCTCGGCGACCAGGGCGCCGAAATCATCAAGGTCGAGGCGCCCGAGGGTGATCATACCAGGGCCGGCGCCAACCGCCGCGGCGGGTTCTCGGTGAATTTCCTCAACAACAACCGCAACAAGCGCTCGGTCGTGCTGAACCTGAAGCACAAGGCGGCGCTCGACGCGCTGAAGCGGCTCGCCATGACAGCCGATGTCTTTGTGCAGAATTTCCGCCCCGGCGTCGCCGAGCGGATCGGGGTCGGCGAGGAGGCGATCCGCGCCGTCAAGCCTGATATCGTCTATGTTTCGATCAGCGGTTTTGGCGAGAAGGGGCCGTATGCGCAAAAGCCGGTCTACGACCCGCTGATCCAGGGGTTTTCCGGTCTGGCGACGGTGCAGGCCGGCTCCGACGAGGCGCGTCCGCGGATGCTGCGCACGATCCTGCCCGACAAGCTGACCGCGATCACCGCGTCGCAGGCGATTACCGCCGCCCTGCTGGCGCGCGCGCGCACCGGCGAGGGGCAGCATGTGCGGCTGTCGATGCTGGAGGCGGTGCTGGCGTTTTTGTGGGCTTCCGACATGGGGTCGCAGACCTATGTCGGCGCAGGGGATCAAGATGGGCCGGTGCGTCAGGAGGCGGCCAGTTCGACCGATCTCGTCTACGAGACCGCCGACGGCTACATCACGGCGGCGGTGCAGACCAACCGGCAGTGGGAAGGGCTGACCCGCGCTCTCGACCGGCCGGAATGGCTCGACGATCCGCGCTTCAAGACCCCGGCGCTGCGGGCCGAGAATGTCGAGGCGCGGCTGCAACTGACCCAGGACGTGCTGATCGGCGGCACCTCGGCCGAATGGCTCGACAAGCTGACCCGGGCCGATGTGCCGTGCGCCCCGGTCTTGACGCGCAACGAGGTGATCCGCCACCCGCACGTCGCCGCTCTGGAGATCGTCGAGGAATACGATCACCCCGCGGCCGGACGGCTGCGCCAGTCGCGCGCCGCGGCGCGTTTCTCGAAAACCCCGCCTGCGATCCAGCGCGGGGCGCCGGCGCTCGGCCAGGACACCGACGCGGTGCTCGGCGAAATCGGCTATTCGTCCGAGCAGATCGCCGGATTGCGGGCCGAAGGGGCGACGGGCTGAGCGTGCCGGCAAGACGGGGAGGCAGGTCATGGCGCAGACCGACACCGTTTTTGCCGGCTCGATCCCGGCTCTTTACAACCGCTATCTCGGGCCGCTGATCTTCGAGCCGTTCGCGGCCGATCTGGCGGCGCGGATCGCCGGCGGTCCGGCCGAGCGGGTTCTCGAAACCGCTTGCGGCACCGGGGTTCTGACGCGCGCGCTGGCGGCCTCGCTGCCCGGCGCGGCGAAGGTCATCGCGACCGACCTGAACCAGCCGATGCTCGATTTCGCGGCGGCAACGCCCGGCGCGGAGCATGTGCAATGGCAGCAGGCCGACGCGCTGGCCCTGCCGTTTCCCGATCGCTCGTTCGATGTCGTCGCCTGCCAATTCGGCGCGATGTTTTTCCCCGACAAGGTGACCGGCTACCGCGAGGCGCTGCGGGTCTTGCAGCCGGAGGGGCGGTTTGTGTTCAGCGTCTGGGACCGCATCGAGGAAAACGAGTTCACCGATGTCCTGACCGCCGCCGTGGCCGCGCTGTTCCCGCGCGATCCGCCAGTCTTCCTCGCGCGCACACCGCACGGCTATTACGACGCGACGGTAATTCGCGCCGAGCTTGCGGCGGCCGGGTTCGGCCGGATCGCGTTCGAGACGATCGAACATCGCAGCCGTGCTCTCTCGCCGCGCGAGGCGGCGATCGGTTTGTGTCAGGGGACGCCGCTGCGCAACGAAATCGAGGCACGCGACCCGTCCCGCCTCGACGAGGCGACGGACGCGGCCGAGGCGGCGCTCGCCGCGCGCTTTGGTCCCGGCCCGATTGACGGCAAGATACAGGCGCTCGTCGTCACCGCTTCACGACAGGAGCCGCAATGATCGACTTTTACTACTGGCCGACGCCAAACGGCTGGAAGATCAGCATCATGCTCGAAGAGTGCGGGCTCGACTACCGCACGATCCCGGTCAATATCGGCAAGGGCGACCAGTTCAAGCCGGAATTTCTGGCCATAAGCCCGAATAACCGGATGCCGGCGATCGTCGATCACGACGACCCGGATAGTCCCGATGGCGGACCGGTCAGCGTTTTCGAGTCGGGCGCTATCCTGCTGCACCTCGCCGAGCGCAGCGGCAAGTTCATGCCGGTCGGGCGCAAGGCGCGCAAGGAAGTCATGGAGTGGCTGTTCTGGCAGGTCGGTAATCTCGGACCAATGGCCGGGCAGCTTTCCCATTTTGTCAATTACGCAGAGGGAGAACACCTGTATTCGCATCAGCGCTATGCGAACGAATACAACCGCTGCCTTGGCGTGCTGGAGCGCCGGCTCGACGGACGGGAGTTCATCGTCGGCGAATATTCGATCGTCGATATGTGCTGCTGGCCGTGGGTGCTGATCGCAAAGCCGCTCGGTCAGGCGCTCGACGAATTCCCGAACGTATCGCGTTGGCGCAAGGCGGTGATGGACCGTCCGGCGGTACGGCGCGGCGTCGATCTCGGCAAGGAATGGCGCCGTTCGGCCCCGCCGTCTGATGAGGAACGCAAAATCCTGTTCAACCAGACCGCCCGCGCCGTCCTCGGCCGCTGACCCGATCAAAGGAGGAACCGAGATGCCCGAAAACTCGCGCTGGAAGCGCCGCCCGGCCGGCTCGACCTGGGGCGATTGGGGTCCCGACGATCAGCTCGGCCGCCTGAATCTCTTGACCCCCGACAAGGTTCTGAAGGGTATTGCCGAGGTCAAGGAGGGGAAAACCTTCTGTCTGTCGTTGCCGCTTGACTATCCGGGAAAAACCGTCGTCAACCCGCGTCGCCACCCGCCGGAGCTGATGCCGACCGAGCGCAACGGCATGCCGAACATGACCTATCCGTTGGGCCGCGACGATCCGAAACTGCTCGATGTGATCTGCGACGACCAGGTCCTGCTGACGCTGCAATACTCGACGCAGTGGGACAGTCTGGCGCATGTCGGGCAATTGTTCGACGCCGACGGCGACGGGGTGCCGGAGATCGTCTTCTACAACGGTTATCGCGCCGGCGAGCACATCGCCGGACCGGTCGAGTACCGTGACGGGCAGGCCGTCGAGCGCGCCGGCGGGCATCTCGGCGCCACCGTACTGTCGATCGCCAATATGGCGGCGCACGGCATGCAGGGCCGCGGCGTCATGATCGATCTCGAAGCGCATTTCGGCCGCAGCGAGAAATTTGTTTCCTTCGACGAGCTGATGCGGGTGATGGAAGCCGACAGGATCGCGGTTGAGGAGGGCGATCTCGTCTGTCTGCGCACCGGGTTTGACCGGGTCATTCTCGGGATGGGAAAAGACCCCGACCCGGAAATGGTAAAAGCCAATCCCGGCGCGGCGCTCGACGGCCGCGACGAGCGGCTGCTGAACTGGATCACGAAATCCGGGCTGGTGGCGCTGATCTCGGACAATGTCGCGGTCGAGGCGCTGCCGTCGCGACCCTGCGAGGGCGAGGACCATTGCGCCTTTCTGCCATTGCACGCGCATTGCCTGTTCAAGCTCGGGGTCTATCTCGGTGAGATCTGGCTGTTATCCGACCTCGCCGACTGGCTGCGCGCCAACCGCCGCTCGCGGTTTCTGCTGACCGCCCCGCCGCTGCGTCTGCCGGGCGCGGTCGGCTCGCCGGCCAACGCGATCGCAACAGTGTGATAAATCCCTCTCCGCCCTTTAGGGGGGAGAGGGAGGGGCCCGGCGCGGAGCGCTGGGAGGGTGAGGTGGGTATCGGCCATCGCCCTGGAATCCTCCACCTCACCCCGACCCTCTCCGCCCCCGGGGGCGGAGAGGGGGGGTAGCCGCGAATGCGCCCCCTGTTCGGCATCGCCGCAATCCTCGCCTTCTGCTGGGCTATCAGCGAGGACCGGCATCGCGTCGCATGGCGGCTCGTCTTCGCCGGGGTGGCGTTGCAAGCCGGGCTGGCGGTTCTGTTCCTCAAATTCCCGCCGGCCGCGGCGGCGTTTCTGCTGCTGACGCACGCGGTCGAGGCGATCCAGAAGGCGACCGAGGCCGGCACCGGGTTTGTGTTCGGTTATCTCGGCGGCGGCGAGTTGCCGTTCGCCGAGACCAAACCCGGCGCGGCCTATATCTTTGCGTTTCGCGCGCTGCCAATGGTGCTGGTCGTCAGCGCGCTGGCGACCTTGCTGTTCTACTGGGGCATCCTGCAACGCATCGTGCAGGTTTTCGCCTGGGTCTTGCGCCGCACGGTCGGGGTCGGGGGGCCGCTCGGTCTCGGCGCGGCGGTTCATATCTTTGTCGGGCATATCGAAGCGCCGCTGTTGATCCGGCCCTATCTGGCAAAGCTCGAACGTGGCGAGTTGTTCGCGTTGATGAGCTGCGGGATGGCCGGCATCGCCGGCACCGTGATGGTGCTGTACGCGTCGCTGATCGGCCCGGTGATCCCCGGCGCGCTCGGCCATATCCTGGCCGCCGCCGTCATCAGCACCCCGGCCGCGCTGGCGATCGGGGCGCTGATGGTGCCGTTCCGCCCGGACCCGTCTTCCGGGTCGCAACTCGCGCTCGCCGATCCGCCGGTCAGCGCGATGGACGCTGTCGCCAAGGGCACGAGCGACGGCATCGTATTTCTTCTCAACATCATCGCGATGCTGATCGTGACGATCGCGCTGGTCAGTCTCGCCAATTTTATCCTGGGTCTCCTGCCCGAGATCGGCGGCGACAGGATCTCGTTGCAGCGCCTTTTTGCCTATGCGTTCCGGCCGGTGATGTGGCTGATCGGCATCCCCGGCCCGGACACCGCCGCCGCCGCGTCATTGATGGCGACAAAAACCGTGCTCAACGAGTTCGTCGCCTATGTCGATCTGGCGAAGCTGCCGCCCGAGGCGCTGAGCGCGGAGTCGCGGCTGATCCTGACCTACGCGCTGTGCGGTTTCGCGAATTTCGGCAGTCTCGGCATCCTGATCGGCGGGATGGGTGCGATGGTGCCGGAGCGCCGCGCCGAAATCGTCGAGCTTGGTCTGCGCTCGATCCTGTCGGGCACGCTGGCCACCTGCATGAGCGGCGCGATGGTCGGAATGCTGCTGTGATGATGCCACGCCGCACGCGGAGACCGGACTTCGCCAGAAGGATGATTTATCCGCCGGCATCGGCACCGTTTGGCGGCGCGCGAATACCCTCCGGAGCGGCCGGCGTTTGCGGGTCATGCGCATCCATCATCTCAGCTGCGGCTCGATGTGCCCCTATGGCGGGCACCTGTGGGACGGGGTGACGTCGGGTCTCGGTCCGGCGACGATCGTCTGCCATTGTCTGTTGATCGAGGCGGCGGACAGCCTTGTGCTGGTCGATACCGGGTTCGGTCTCGGCGACGTTGCCAGGCCACGGCGGCTCAGCGCGTTCTTCCGAAACGCGAACCGGGTGCAGTTGCGGCCCGAGCAGACCGCAAAGCGCCAGATCGAACGCCTCGGATTGCGGCCTGACGACGTGCGCCACATCGTCCTGACGCATCTCGATTTCGACCATGCCGGCGGCATCGAGGATTCCCCGAACGCAACCGTGCATGTCATGGATTCCGAATTGCGCGCTGCTACCTTACGGCCCTCGCTGCTCGATCGTAACCGCTACCGGCCGGCGCAGTGGGACGATATCGTTAAATGGCGCCGCTACCGCGCCTCGGGCGAGCGCTGGTTCGGGTTCGAGTGCGTGCGCGATCTGGCCGGATTGCCGCCGGAAATCCTGATCGTGCCGCTCGCCGGCCATACGGTCGGACATGCCGGGATCGCGATACGCGGACCGGAAAGCTGGCTGCTGCACGCCGGCGACGCCTATTTCTACCACGGCGAAATGGACCCGCGCGGTTATCACTGCACGCCGATGCTGCGCGCCTATCAGAAACTGATGGAGGTTAATCGCGCGGCCCGGCTCGCCAATCAGCGGCGCCTGCGCGACTTGAAGCAGGCGCATGACGGCGAAATCGGGCTGTTCTGCGCGCATGATCCCAGCGAATTCGAGGCGCTGGCGACCGTCGTGCCGGTCAAGACGGCGGCCGTCGGAAGATTGGACACCGCGGAAATCGAGAGCGCTTAAGAAACCGGAAAGGACGGCTATGCGTCAGGCTCGGCCGCGCCGTAGCGGATCTCGACGATTTCGATCGGCTCGATACCGGACGGGGTGCGCAGCTCGACGACATCGCCTTCGTGCGCCTTCAGCAGCGCGCGGGCAATCGGAGAAATCCAGCTCACCCGGCCGCGCTCGGGATCGACCTCGTCGATCCCGACGATCGTGACCGTCCTCTCGGCCTCATCGCTCCCGGCATAGGTCACGGTGGCGCCGAAAAACACCTGGTCGCGCCGCGTCTGCCGGCTCGGATCGACGATTTCGGCGCTTTCCAGCCGCTTGGTCAGAAAACGGATGCGCCGGTCGATCTCGCGCAGCTTTTTTTTGCCGTAAAGGTAATCGCCGTTTTCCGAACGGTCGCCGTTGCCGGCGGCCCAGGAAACGATCTCGACGGTTTTCGGCCGCTCCTCGTTCAGCAGGCGGCGCAGCTCGTCCTGCATTCGGCGATGTCCGGCCGGGGTGATGTAATTCCTGACGCCTTTCGGGATCGCCGGCGCGTCATCGGGCAGATCGGCCGTGTCGCCGTCGCTTTCCTTGACAAAGGCTTTGCTCATCAGACGACTCCCTCGGCGCGCAGCGCGGCGATCTCGTCCGCCGCGTAGCCAAGCCTGGCGAGGATCTGTTCGGTGTGCTCGCCGAGCAACGGCGCCGGACGGCGATACGTGCCCGGCGTCTCCGACAAGTCGATCGGGGTCGGGGCCAGCGGCACGGTGCGGTCGAGACCCGGATAATCGCGGTCTTCGAGCAGGTGCGCGGCGCGGATATGCGCGTCGTCGAGCGCCTGCTGCGGCGAATAGACCTGACCGGCGACGATGCTGGCCTGTTCGAGTTCGGCCAGAGCCTTCGCGCAGGTCCGCTCGGCGCACCACGCGCTCATCCGTGCTGAGATTTCCTCGCCATGATCGGCGCGCGACTGGTCGTCGGCAAAGCGCGGATCAGCCAGAAAATCCTCCGCGCCGACCATTCGGCACCAGCGCCGGAACATCGGCTGGCCGATCACGGTCGCGACGATCCAGCCGTCCTTTGTGCGATAATAATCGGCCGGGGCCGAGTTGAAACCGCGATTGACGGTCGCGACCCGGTTCGCCTGGGTCAGCGACTGTTCGATCAGCAGCGAATTGGCGAAGGCGACCGCGGTGCGCAGCAGCGCGCCCTCGACCTTCTGCCCTGTTCCGGTCTTGCCGCGCTCGTAAAGCGCCGCCATCGTGCCAAAGGCCGACAGGCAGGCCGTGCCGAAATCGACCCACGGCACCTTGCTGGCGATCGGCTGCTCCGGGAAACCGGACAGGTACACGGCGCCGCTCATCGCCTGGCCGATGCCATCGAAACCGTGCTTGTTGCTGAGCGGCCCGCCGGCGCCGAACCCGGTCACGGTGGTCAGGATGATGTCGGGCCTGGTTTGGCGCAGGCTGTCGAGATCGAGTGCGAGCGAGCGCAGCACCGCGGGCGGCAGATTGGCGACAACGACATCGGCGGTGGCGACGAGTTTTCGCACGATCTCGCGGCCCTTTGGCGCCGCCGGGTCCAAGGTCATGCCGAGCTTGTTGCGGTTCATCGCCAGGAACATCGCGCCGCCGCCCGCATTCGGGTCGCTGGCAGGATCGGCGCCGACCGGGATGAACGGGCGGTCCTCGCCGCCGCCGATCCGCTCGACGCGGATCACCTCGGCGCCGAGATCGCCCAACAGCGCGGCGCAGAACGGCCCGGCGATGTAGCGCCCGAAATCGAGAACGCGAATACCGTCAAGGACGCCGGACACCGAACCCTCCTGTGCATCGGACCCGCGAGGGTCATGGCGCAGAACGCTCGCGCAAAATAGGAGGCATCGGCTTGCGTTGTCCAGAAACGGCGGGGTGCAGTTCTGTTGGCAACGGTCGGAACCGGGCGTTCCGCGGCATGGTCGCGGTACAACCGGCTACGCCGCCTCGGGCATCCGGTAATGTTCGTCGGCCGCCGCGTCGTAGCCGTAGAGCCAGGCGACGCGATGCGCGGTGCCGTCGGGGTACATCACGCGCCGCGCCGCGTATTCGACATCCCGCCTGAAACGGGCCCAGCGCGATGGCAGGTGGTTGAGCCTGGCGCGCTCGCGCGAACCGAGCACGGCGCGTTTTGTGCGCGGCACCCGCATCGCCTCGTAGCGGCGCAGCGCCTCGTCGAGATCGTCCGACAGGCGCGACACCCATTTGGCGAGCACGACCCCGTCCTCGATCCCCATCGCCGCGCCCTGCGCCAGAAATGGCAGCATCGCGTGCGCCGAGTCGCCGAGCAATGTCACCCGCCCCTCGGTCCATCGCGACAGCGGCTCGCGGTCGAACAGACCCCATTTGAAATAGCGGTCGCTGCATTCGAACAGGCGCAGCAGATTGTCATGCCAGCCGGCGTAGGTGGCCATCAGCTCGCCGCGATCGGCCTCGCGGATCCACGATTCCTCGGTCCAGTCGTCGGTATCGTGGATCGCGACAAAATTCACCATCTCGCCGCGCCGGACATAATAATGCACGACGTGTCCGTGCGGCCCCATCCAGTTCAGCGATGACGGCTCGATCAGACCCGGCGGCACGCGCTCGACCGGTACCAGACCGCGCCAGCACAGGCAGCCGGTGAAACGCGGCTGGTTGGCGCCGAACAACTGGCGGCGCACGGTCGAGTGGATGCCGTCGGCGCCGACGACGATATCGGCCTCGATCTCGCTGCCGTCGGCAAACCGCGCCGCCGCCGACCGGACGCCGAGCTCGACCGCAACAACGCGGGCGCCAAGCCGGACGACGTTGGACGGCAGCGGCGCAGCGAGGACCGAGAGCAGGTCGGCGCGGTGAAACGAGCAATGCGGCGCCCCGAATTTCTCGCGGAAGACACCGCGCACCGGGGCGCGATAGATCAGCCGTCCGCTCTTCCAACTGCGCAGGATCTGGCCTTCCGGCTCAAAGGCGACGCGCATCGCGGCCTCTTCAAGACCGAGCGCGAACAGTGCCTTCATCGCGTTCGGCGTCATCTGCACGCCGGCGCCGATCTCGGATAGTTCGCCGGTCTGTTCGTAGACCGCCACCTCGATGCCGCTTCGGTGCAGAGCCAGGGCAGCAGCCAGCCCGGCAATGCCGCCGCCAATGATCGCGATTTTCGCCGACCGCCTCATTCGCACCCTATGCCGCCCTGTCGGCGAGCCATGATGTTTATAGCCATTGACTCTCGAACCAACCTGCCATGTTCTATTGCCTCAGAAAAGCCGCAGCGGCCGCATCCGGCCGCCATATTGGAGGAATCGCGCCATGGCTGGCATGACACGCCGCTCGCTGATCAACCGTTCGATCGGGTTTGCCGCGGCCGGGGCGCTGGCCCGCCCGTATATCGCCAACGCCCAGGCGAAGACCGCGACCGTGTGGTGGGTCCAGGGCTTCGTCCAGAACGAGGATATCTCGTTCAAGAAAACCGTCGCGGATTACGAGAAGGCCAGCGGCAACAAGATCGATTACAGCATCATCCCGTTCGCGCCGCTGCGCACGAAGATCGTGTCGGCGCTGACCAGCGGCTTCGTGCCCGACCTGACCATCAGCAGCCCGATTGAGGCCGGCACGCTGTTCGCCTTTCAGGACATGCTGGCCGACGTCACCGACGTCATCGAGACGCAAAAGTCGCTTTATACCGAGACGGCGCTGCGGTCCGCGTTCTGCTACAACAGCGCAACCAAACAACGTAGTTACTACCAGATACCATATACGCAGTCGGTTCTGACAAACAAGATCTGGCGGCCGCTGCTCGAAAAGGCGGGCTACACGATCGAGGATCTTCCGAAAACGTGGAATGCCTATTACGACTTCTTCGGGGAGGTGCAGAAGAAATTGCGCACCCAGGGCATGCGCAAGATGTATGGCGTCGGCCTCACGTTGAGCACGACGGGCAGCGATACCAACAATCAGTTCAACTATTTTTTAAACGCTTATGGTGGTCGCGACCTGGTCCGTCCGGACGGCAGTCTGAACGCCAACGACCCGCAAGTGCGCGAGGCGGTAGTCAAGGCGCTGGAATATCCGACTGGCCTCTACAAGGCAGGGGTGATCCCGCCGAGCGCGATCAGCTGGAACGATTCCGACAATAACAACGCGTTCCATTCAAAGGTCATTGTCATGGACCTCGATGGCTCGATCTCGACCGAGGTCGCGTTGCTGTCAACGGGACGAAAGGAGGAGTACGACAGCGTCGAAACGATGGGCTTGGCGCTCGACAACAACGGAAAAAAAATCACCAGCGTGGCCACTAATGGCTCCGCCCTCATTCCGAAAGTTGCGAAAAATATCGAGGTCGCGAAGGACTTTATGAAATTCGCGATCCAGCCAGCGGTGCTCAACGAGTGGCTGAAGGCAGGCCTGGGACGCAATGCGCCGCCAATGGTCTCCGCCATCGAGGGCGATCCCTGGTGGTTCGAGGACCCGCACCGCAAGTCATACGTCAACCAAGCGGTGCTCGGCGAGACGATGCCTGAATTCTTCACCTACAACCCGGCTTGGTCGCATGTCCGCAACCATCACGTCTGGGGGAATGCGCGGGCCGATATCATCATGAAGGGCATGACGCCAAAGGACGCGGCCGACAAGGCGCTCAAGCGAGTTGAAGAGATCTTCGCGCAACACCCGATGGCGGCGGGCTGAGAGGCGATCATGGCCAGTGTTTCTGCAGCGGAACTCGGCCGCTCGGCCGTCCCGCGACAATCATTGTGGAAGTCCCTGCGCGGCAGTCTGCACGGCTCGGAATACGCGTGGGCCATCGCATTTGTCGTTCCGTATATCGTCGTATTCTTCGCATTCGTCATCTACCCGATCTACTATGGGTTGTCGATGGGCAGCTCGCCTGAGCTGTACGCGCAGCTATTCGCCGATCCGATCTATCAGCAGACCCTGGTCAATACGCTGGTTTTTCTTGTATTCGGCGTGAACCTCAAGCTGTTCTTCGGGCTGCTGCTGTCCGGCTTCTTCATGCGCAAGGGCTGGTGGGTCAAGGCGCTGCTGATGCTGTTTGTTCTGCCCTGGGCGGTGCCGGCGCTGCCGTCGTTCATTTCGATCCACTGGATGCTGATCGGCGAGTGGGGTTTTGTGAACAACTTCCTGTGGCACGTCTTCGGGCTGGAAGGGCCGTACTGGCTCAACGACCGTTGGACCGCGCTTGGGTCGGCGATTTACGCGCATCTGTGGAAATGGTTGCCCTTCTGGACGGTCATTCTGCTTGCCGGGCGCATGTCGATTTCGCAGGAAGTGTATGACGCGGCGGCGGTGGACGGGGCGACCGGGTTGAAGCGGTTCCTTTATGTGACGTTCCCGCTGCTTGCGAACCTCTATCTTGTGCTGACGCTGCTGGCGACGATCTTCCTGCTTGGCGACTTCAACTCGATCTTCTTCGTGACCGGCGGCGGCCCTGCCAATTCGACACATCTGCTGGCGACCCTCGGTGTCCGCAATGCCTTCGAGATGGGCAACCCGCCGCTTGGCGTCGCCGCCGTGATGTCGGCGCTGCCATTGCTGATCCCGCTCGTTATCATTCTGATGCGCCGGCTCAAGGCCGCGGAGGTGCACGTATGACCACGCTCACCGTCGAAAGGCCGGGTACGGCGGCGGCCTCCGCGCGGTCGATGGAACGGATGCGGCGTGTCGCGCGCCGCCGCCGCTACCTGATCAATGCCGGGGCCGCGGTACTCAGCGCTGTCCTGATTATCTGGACGTTCATACCGATCTACAACATGGTGATGGTTTCGCTGAAGCCGGACAGCGACGTGTTCAGCGACCATCTCTTCCCGCCGGAACCGTCGCTCAGCAGCTTCTGGGTCGTGTTCACCCAGGGCCACTGGTATCTTGAGAATTTCTGGCTGCAGTTCCGCAACAGCGTGTTCATCGCCGCGATGGTCACGATTATCGTGCTGGTAATCGCTTCGCTGACGACATTCGCGGTCGGCCGCATGCGCGTGCGTAATGGTTGGCTGGTCACCAACGCGGCGTTGATGACGTACCTGATCCCGGCATCGTTTCTGGCGATCCCGTTCTACATGATCATGGGTCACTACGGGTTGCACAACAACCCGTGGTCAGTGATCGCGGCGGAAGTAACGTTTGCGACGCCGTATGCGATCTTCATCTTCATGGAATACGGCCGGAGCATCCCGATCGAACTCGATGAGTCGGCCAGGATCGATGGAGCGTCGCCGTTCCGTATCTATTACCAGATTTATCTGCCGTTGATGGCGCCGGCACTGGTTGCGGTCGGCACCTATGCAATGCTGGTGGCGTGGAACCAGTACCTATACCAGTTCCTGCTGCTGTCGGATAAAGCGAGCATGACCGTGCCAGTGGCGCTGGCCCAATTCATCAACAGCGACATCGCGCCGTGGAACTACATGATGGCGACGGCGATCATCTACGCGATCCCGCCGATCTGCATCTATTACGCCTTCCGCCGCCGCATGAGCTCCGGTCTGACGATCGGCGGTGTAAAGGGGTAAAACCCTGGCAAAGAGAAACCCCCGCCTTGGCGGGGGTTTTTATTCAGGGCCGGTCGCGGGAGCCGGCCCTGTTTTTATGTAGCTCTACTCCTGCGGGTAGCGCCAGACATTGGCGGGCTGCGTCGCGGTCTCGTCGATCGTCCATTGCGGCAGCGCGAGACCCTCGCCGACATCGGTAAAGACCATGCGCACGCGCGTGCCGATGCCGACCCGCTTGACCATGTCCGGCGGCGCCAGCCTTCCGTCCGGCGTACACAGATTGCCGATGACGCGCAACGCCTCGTCCGGGGTCGGTTCGCCCTTCTGCGTGTCGAGATCGACCAGCAGGACCATGTACGGCGTGTGCTCGCGGAAGGCGGGCTGGATCGCGTGATGCACTTCGGTATAGGAGTGCACCGCCCCTTTGCCCTCGACCCTTTTCCAAGTCGATTCCAGCGTCATGCACCACGGGCAGGCGGTGGTCGGCGGATAGCGCAGCCGGCCGCACCCGGCGCAGGCTTGCAGGTGGAAATCATGCGCCGCGCAATGACGGAAATAGTCGAGGTTCTCGTGATCGAGATCCGCCACTTGCAGCGGCATCCCGAGATGGGTGGCCTGAATCCCTGGCATTGTCCTGTTCTCCGTTTTGTTCCCTGGGGGGCTCAGCCGCGGCGCATGACCATCGACGAGGCGGTCGATGGGTTGGCCCAGCCGAGATTGGCGGTAACCTCGACATTCCGGACCTGACGACAGCCGCCCTCGCGATAGTCGTAGGTGTGCTGGCGCTTTCCGTCCGGTCCGATCGGGCAGTAATCATCGGCGTCGTGGCGCAATTGTCGCGTGTTCTCGATGACCATGTTCATCCCGTGCGTATAGCCCTCGCACAAATGGCCGCCCGAGGTGTTGTTCGGCCGCTTGCCGCCGAGACCGATCGTCCCGTCGCTGACGTAGTTTCCGCCTTCGCCCTTTTTGCAGAACCCGTAATCTTCCAACTGAAGCATCGTCGTAAAGGTGAAGGCGTCGTAGGAGCCGGTTACGTCGATATCCTCGGGACCGACCCCGGAATTCGGCCACAAAATATTCTTCGCATAATACCCGGCTACGGTCGAGATCGGCCCGTGCTGGTAATGCATGTCGAGACGCGGCTTGTTGCAGCGCCCGACGACACCGCGGATCAGTACCAGCGGATGCTTGCAATCCTTCGCGCGCTCGGCGCTGGTGACAATGATGCAGGTCGCGTTGTCGGTCTCGACGCAGCAATCCAGCAGATGTAGCGGCTTGCAGATAAAGCGGCTGTTGATCACGTCCTCGACCGTGAAGCGCTTTTTGTAATAAGCTTTCGGGTTGTTCGACGCATGATTGCTGTGGAACATTTTCACGTGCGCGACCTGTTCGGGCGTCGTCCCGTAGTCATACATATGGCGCATGAAGGTGGGCGCAAAGCTCTGCCCGGCGCTCTGCCAGCCATAGGCGCGGTTGTGCAGCATGTCGCCGCTGACCGGCGCCGCCGACCGCGCCCCGGTGCCGCCGATGCGCACCTGCGAAAACCCGTTCATTGAGCGGAAGATCGCGACGGTCTTGCAGCAGCCGGCCTCGATCAGCCCGATCGCGATGCCGACCAGCGCCTCGGTCGAGGAGCCGCCCCCGACCACGTCCATGTAGAAATTGAGCCTTATGCCGAGGTCGCCGGCGATGAAGGTGGCGCTGGTCGAGTCGCCGCCCGAATAATCGAGCATGCCGTCGATATCGGAGGCTTTCAGCCCGGCGTCGAGGATCGCGTTGCGCACGGCCCAGGTGCCGAGCGCCCGGGTCGTCTTGTTCGAGCCTCTGGTGTAAGTCGTCTCGCCGACCCCGACGATCGCGTATTTGTCGCGAAGGTATTTCGGCGTCGTCGCATCGACTTCTTGTCTTGGTAGGGGCATAGGTACATCTCCTCTCTCAGCAGTGTCGGGTGTTTTGATCGGGAAGCGACTTAATAGTTGCGCATAGATCAATCAGCGAAACAATAGCTATCCATTTCCTCCTTCTATTCTCTCCTGTTAGAATTAAGTCATGAACTTCCTGATTACAAAAGAACGTACTGGCTTGAGGATTTGCATGCGCTATTTTGTTTAACGCTCCTCTAAATTCTAGCGGAGCAAATCCCGTCAACTTGGAATAAGGTGGGCGATAAAGTTGAGGAAACCATATTGCATCTTCGTCTGTTGCATCTTCTTGAACGGCACCGACAGGGCTGGCGGCCTTTGGTACGTTCCCATAATCTTGTTCGCTACGGATTGCGAGGGCCAGTATTCGAAGAATTTCGACACCCCGCATTGAAGTGTCTCTTAAAATTCGTTCATTATGTGGGTTTGAGCCATATTGATCAGCAATGTATGCTCGTCTGAAATCTTCACTGATGATTTCCAGTTCTTCTGCACATTCATGGAACGTTCGGCGCCGCCACATTTGTTTCTCCGTGCCACCCCTTTTGGATGGAATGACGGTGATTCTGTTTGCGCTCAAACCAGCCTACAGAACCGGTTCAATCCGCTCCAGCTTGTTCCGGATGCCATGAAGCGATGGCAGGTCTAGCAGGATTATCATCCATTGTCGGCGTCTTGCAGCAGGACCCGCAATCTCGGCAAGAGCCGCGGCAGTTCCTCGCTTACGGTTCTCCAGAGAACCTCGTTATCAATATCGAAATAGGCGTGGATCAGCCGATTGCGCATCGACACGATCAGCGACCACGGAATGTCGGCGGCGGCCTCACGGGTCGGAAAAGTGATCTTGCTTGCGGCCTCGCCAACGATCTCGATCGCACGCACCAGCGCAAAGACAAGCATGCGGTCGCTGTCGAGATCGCCTCGGCTGCGGCCCGACATGAAATCGCAGGCTGTTTCCGCAGCTTCGATCATATGGAGAAGCCGGACCCGGTCCTCAGGCGGCAAAATGCACCTCGGCCATATCCTCGACCGCCGCGCGGAAGTAGGGGCTCAACTCCTCGGCCGTGCGCAGATCGACCCGCCGACCGAACAGCTCCGACAGTTCCGCCTCGATCGCGGCCATTCCGAGCATGCCCGGAACCGCACCCGGCTCGAACGTCACCAGAAAATCGATATCGCTCTTGTAGCGCGCCTTTCCCTGCAACACCGACCCGAATAGCGCGAGACGACGAATCCGATACCGGCGGCACAGCGCCGCAAGGGCGTTGCCGTCGTATTCGAGGCGCTTTACCATAGCCGATAGAACTTCAGCGCGGTATTGTGGAACATCGCATTCTTTTCGTCGGCAGAGTAATTCGCGGCGATGCGCTTGAACGCGTTCCACAGATTCGAATAGCTGCACATTCCCTTATCGACCGGGAAATTGCTCTCGAACATCGAGCGGTCCGGGCCGAATGCCTCGATGCAGGTCTCGATATAAGGGCGCCATGCCTGGGCCAGTTGCTCCGAGGACGGAGCCTGCGGCTGCTGACCCATCTCGAACCCCATCAGCGACGGCATGCCGAGGCCGCCGAGCTTGATATACACATTCGGAAACTGGCCGAGCTTCGAAATCTGCGTGCGCCACTCCTCAAACACTTCCTTACGCTTATCGGCGTAGGGGCCGACCCCGAGCGCGCCGCCGATATGGTTCAGCACGATCCTGGTTTCCGGGAAGGCGCGCGCCAGGTCGATCAGATCGCCCAGTTGCGGGTGGAACATCCACGCCTCGAACGACAGGTTCAGCGGCGCCAGCGCGGCAAACCCCTCGCGCCATTGGCGATCGACATAGAGTCCTTCGCCGGAACCGGAGGTGAATATCCTGAGGCTCGGGTCGGCGTGCCAGGTGGCGCCGTTGCGGATGCCGCGAAACCGCCCGCCGGAAATGATGATGTGCTGCTCCAGAACCCCTTTCGCTCGCGAGCCGACGCGGAAATCGACATTGCCGATGATGCCCCGGCAGGCTTGCGCCGGACCGTATTTGCCGCTTTCGCTCATCGCCGCGACCCCGGCGACAAATTGCGTCTCGCCCAAGGAGCGCAATTCGGGCGGTCCTTCGGCGCGGTACATCTCGCGGCATTCGAGAAAGATTGTGGCGCGGATATTGTGGCCGCTGTTCAGGTCCTCGAGCAGATCGTGCAACAGGTAGCGGTTGCCCGGCCGGTCCCACAAATGATGGTGCGGGTCGATGATCGGGCGCTCCGGTTCGAGCGCCTGTTCCTGCGTCGCGGCGAGCCAGTCCTTGCGGATCGGCAGATGACGCTGCGGGGCTGAAGACGATTGCATCGGCGGCGGTCCTCTCGAAATCCTCTGCGCGAAATCCTGCGGCGAAGTCTGCGACGCGCCGCCGCCGATTGCCATGGCTTTTGTCGCCGGCTCGGGTTGCGCCGGTAGTGAGGCCGCGCGGCCTCACGGATCGCATCGTCGGGAGACAACCGGGTGTCTTGAATCGCACTGCCGGAAAACTTGAATCAACAGCCGCCGAGCATGGTCCCGAACAGCGTACATCTACGGCGATGGCCAGGCTTGGCCCGGTCATCCGGGGTCGGTTCGGAAGGGCCGAAGACGCGGCATCCCGCTACGTGAATTTTCCCGAGCGCGGGAAGCCCTGCGGCACGGTGTGGCCGGGTTCGCCGCGCGGGCCACGCCACGGGGTCAGGTCGATCTCGGTGCGGGTGCGGTTTTCGCTCTGGCGCCACGACAAACCGTCGGCGAGGCGCAATACCTTTACGTCGGCCAGACCACCGGAACGGTAGCGCTGCAGAATGACGCCGCGGCCGCGCGTCATTTCCGGAATATCGGCGAGATCGACGACCAGCATGCGGCGGTTGTCGCCGACCAGCGCAACCGCGTCGCCCTCGGCCGGAACGCAGACCGCTGCCTTCCCGGTCCCCGGGTTCAGCACCTGTTTGCCGGCGCGGGTCTGCGCCAGCGCCTCATCGCCGCTGACAAGAAAGCCGCGCCCGTCGCTGCCGGCGACCAGCAGCCGCATCCCCGGCCGGTGCGGGAACAGCGCGATCACGTCGTGCTCGTTCGGCAGGTCGATCATCAGCCGCAACGGCTCGCCCTGGCCGCGACCGCCCGGCAGCCGGTCGGCCGCGATCGTATAGAAGCGGCCATTGCTGGCGAAGACGAGCAGCCGGTCGATCGTCTCGGCCGGGACGGCAAAGCGCGGACCGTCGCCTTCCTTGTATTTCTGCTCGGCCGGGTTGACGCCGTGTCCCCGAACGGCGCGGACCCAGCCCTTTTGCGACAGCAGCACGGTGACCGGCTCGCGCTCGACAAGAGCCGCGGCCGGGATCGCAACCGGTTCCGGAGCGGCGCCGATCAGCGTGCGGCGGCATCCGAGCGGCGTATCGCCGCCGAATTCGGCCTGCGTTCCCGCCACCTCCCTGGCGAGTGCCCGCCACTGGCGCTTCTCGCTGGCGAGCAGCGCCTCAAGCTTTGCCGATTCGGCGCCGAGTGCGTCCAGTTCCTTCTTGATCGCGATCTCTTCGAGGCGGTGCAGCGCCCGCAGCCGCATGTTCAGGATCGCCTCGACCTGCACCTCGGTCAGGCCCCAGCGCGCGATCATCTCGGCCTTCGGATCGTCCGCCTCGCGGATGATGCGGATGACCTCGTCGAGATTGAGATAGATGATGACAAACCCGCGCAGCACCTCGATGCGCCGCGCGACGGCGGCCAGCCGATGTCGGCTGCGCCGCAGCAGAACCTCGCGGCGATGATCGAGAAACGCCTGCAACGTCTCCTTCAGGTTCATCACCCGCGGCACGCCGAGCGGGTCGATCACGTTGAGATTGAGCGGCACGCGGGTTTCCAGCTCGGTCAGCCGGAACAGCTGCTCCATCAGCACGTCGGGATCGACGTTGCGGTTTTTCGGCTCAAGGACGATGCGGACCTCGCCGGCTGATTCGTCGCGGATATCGGCGAGCAGCGGCAGTTTCTTTTCGTCGAGCAGCGCCGCGATCTTCTCGATCAGCCGGCTTTTCGGAACCTGATACGGGATTTCGGTGACGACGATCTGGTAAAGCCCGTGCGACAGCGGCTCCTTGTCCCAGCGCGCCCGCAGACGGAAGCTGCCGCGACCCGTCGCATAGGCTTCGACGATCGTCTCGGCCGGTTCGACGAGCACGCCGCCGGTCGGAAAATCGGGACCGGCGACGTGCCGGACGAGTTCGGTAGTCGAACAGTTGGGACTGTCGATCAGGTGCAACAGCGCACCGCATAATTCTCCGGCGTTGTGCGGCGGGATGCTGGTCGCCATTCCGACCGCGATGCCGGCGGCCCCGTTCGCCAGCAGGTTGGGAAACCGGCCGGGTAATACGACCGGTTCGCGGTCCTCGCCGTCATAGGTCGTGCGGAAATCGACCGCGTCCTCGTCGATGCCTTCGAGCATCGCCCGCGCCACCGGAGACAGGCGGCTCTCGGTGTAGCGCATCGCCGCCGCGTTATCGCCGTCGATATTGCCGAAATTGCCCTGGCCGTCGACCAGCGGGTAGCGCTGCGCGAAATCCTGCGCGAGGCGGACCAGCGCCTCGTAGACGGCCAGCTCGCCATGCGGGTGAAACTTGCCGATCACGTCGCCGACGACGCGGGCGCATTTCTTGTAGCCGGAGCCGGGATCGAGCCGCAATTCGTGCATCGCGTGCAGGATGCGCCGATGCACCGGCTTCAGCCCGTCGCGCACATCCGGCAGCGAGCGCGCCATGATCGTGGACAGCGCGTAGGACAGGTAGCGTTCGCCGAGCGCGTCGGCGAAATCGACGTCGCGGATCTCGCCGATGACGGCGGTGTCGGACATGCGGGGCAGACCTCGTATCTAGTTGCGGCGGATCATAACATGAACGTCCCCGAAACGGCGAGACGCCGCATCCGGTCGCACAGAAGCTCGCGCGCTTCCGGCGGGCGCTTTCCCTGCGGCTCCAGCACGTGCTTCAGCAGGAAATGCCGGGTCAGGTTCAGCCCGGCGACGATGTCGGCGGGAGCGGTCGGCGAATCCGGCCGCCACAGGAATTCGGGCAGCGGCAGCAGCCTGTCCTTGTAGGGGGCGCCGGTCTCGCGCGACACGGCGCGGCCGGTGCGCGGCGAGACGTAGGCAAGATCCTGGTTCGTGCCGCGCACCGCGCAGCGCGTCAGATCGAGGCCGAACCCGACCGCGGCGAGCAGCTCGCACTCCCAGAGAACATAGGTCCGCGCCCAATCCATCGTCGATTCGAGGCTGTGCAGCAGCGCGGCGAACGAGGCGTAGCAATCCGCGTGCGGCTCCCGTTCGGGCAGCGCGAGGACGAGCAGCGCGACCGCGGCATTGAGCGCTGCGAGGCGGTCGGGATCATCGAGCAGACGCGCGGCGTGCGGCTCGATCAGCTCGCAGTCGAGCGCGCCGAGATGCTCGGTGAGCCGGCCGCGCCAGCTCGCGGCGATCTCGTTGCCGGGTTGCAGCAGCGCGCGCTTGCGCGGCGACTGTCCGCCGCGCACCAGCCCGGCGTGCCGCCCGCGCTCGCGCGTCAGCAATTCGACGATCAGCGCGCTTTCACCGTGCCGCCTTGTACCGAGCACGAAGGCGGTGTCAGCCCACTGCATCGTCCCGGGTCCGCCCACCGGCTAGACATTGTAATCGAGACCGAGCGCGGCGAAGCGTTCGGGGTCCTCGATCCAGTTGTCGCGCACCTTGACGAACAGGAACAGGTGCACGCGCCGGTCGAGCAGGCGTTCGAGTTCGGCGCGGGCGCGGGCCCCGATCGATTTGATGCGCCGGCCGTTGTCGCCGAGCACGATGGCGCGCTGACTCGGCCGGCGCACATAGACGACCTGGTCGATGCGCACGCTGCCGTCGCGGCGCTCCTCCCAGGTTTCGGTCTCGACCGATGCGGCGTAGGGCAGCTCGTCATGAAGTTGCAGAAAGACCTGTTCGCGCGTGACCTCGGCGGCGAGCCAGCGCTCCGGCGCGTCGGACAACTGGTCCGGGGGAAACAGCCACGATCCCGGCGGCATCGAAGCGGCGAGATGGCGTTTCAAATCCGCGACCCCGTCGCCGGTCAGGGCGGAGATCATAAACACCTCGTCGAAACAGCCGGCACGGAACAACCCGTCGGCGACGCCGAGCAGCTTGTCGCGGCGGACCAGATCGACCTTGTTCAGCGCCAGCACCGCACGGCGCCGGCTTTCCTTCAGCTTTTCGATGATGCGCTGCGTATCCGGCTCGTCCGGGCGCGCCGCATCGGACAAAAGCACAATCCGGTCGGCATCGGCGGCGCCGGCCCAGGCGGCTGCGACCATCGCGCGATCGAGACGGCGGCGCGGCTCGAAAATGCCGGGCGTATCGACCAGGATCAGCTGCGCCGGGCCGGCAAGCGCGATGCCGAGCAGCCGCGTGCGCGTCGTCTGCACCTTTGGCGTCACGATCGCCAGCTTGCGCCCGACGAGCTGGTTCAGCAGTGTCGATTTGCCGGCGTTTGGCGCCCCGATCAGCGCGACATAGCCGCAGCGCGTGGTTTCCGCGGCGTGTTCCTCGCTTTCCTGCGGCGCGGGAGAGGGATTGTCCTGATGCCGTGCTGTTTCCGTCATCCCTCAATCCGATGGTTGCTTTTTGCTCTTATCGCTCAGCCGCTCCAGCAGCGCCGCCGCCGCAGCGGTCTCGGCGGCCCGCTTTGATGATGCCGTGGCGCTCGCCTCGTCATGTCCGGCCACATGCACCGCGATCGCGAACCGCAGCGCGTGGTCCGGGCCGCTCGTCCCGACCAGCCGATATTCGGGAAGCGGCAAGCCGCGACCTTGCGCCCATTCCTGCAACAGCGTCTTCGGATCGCGCGGCGGCCGTTCCATATCGGCGAGGCGCGGCCCCCACCACCGCTCGACAAAAGCGAAAGCCGCGTCGAACCCGCCATCGAGGTAGATCGCCGCGATCACCGCTTCAAGCACGTCCGCCAAAATGGCCGGGTTGCGCGCCGCTCCGGACGCGGCCTCGGCCGGCGACAGCCGGATCAGGCGGTCGAGACCGATTTCGGCGGCCACCGCGGCCAGTGTCTCGCGCCGCACGAGCTGCGCATGGCGCCGGGTCAGCGGTCCTTCCGGTTCGGCGTCGAACCGGTGCCACAGCAAATCCGCGACGACCAGCCCGAGCACCCGGTCGCCGAGAAATTCGAGCCGCTCATAATGGCGGGGCACCGCCGCGCGCCGCACCCGCTGCCGGCTTTTCTGCGACAAGCCTTTTTGCGCCGAGCCTTTTTGCGCCGGGCCTTTTTGCGCCCCTGGCAGCGCACTCGGATGCGTCAGCGCCTCGGTCAGCAGCGCCGGCTGCGCGAAATCGTGCCCGAGCAGACGGGCCGCATCCGCCTCGGTGACGGCGGAAGTCATTCCGGCGGGGCCGTCCGCTCCCTGGTCACTCTATCCCCTGGAACAGCCGGCTGTAGCGGATCGCGAACGGCCATTTCCAGATCTCCCACCAGCGCGCCGAGCCGTCGGTCGAGAAGAAGATGAACTGTGCCTTGCCGACCAGATTTTCGGCTGGGACATAGCCGACAGCCGACAGCACCCGGCTGTCCTGCGAGTTGTCGCGGTTGTCGCCCATCGCGAAATAGTGGCCCTCCGGCACGACGTAGACCGGTGTGTTGTCAAGCGCCGCATCATTGCTGTTCTCAATGATGCGGTGTTCGTTGGGCGGTGTTCCGGGGCCGCGCGGCACTGCTTCCAGGTACTGCTTCAACACGACGACCGACGGGCCTTCCTCGTAGAGGTAGTCGCCGAGCGGCCGGCGCGGCACGAGCTGGTCATTGATGTAAAGCTGCCCGTGGCGCATCTGGACGCGGTCGCCGGGCAGCCCGACGATGCGCTTGATGTAATCGACCGAGGGTTCGGTCGGCAGCTTGAAGACGGCGACATCGCCGCGTTGCGGCAGCTCCGAAAACGGCAGGTAAATCCGCCCCGAGAACAGCGGCAGCCCGAACGGCAGCGAATACCGGCTGTAGCCATACGAGAATTTCGACACAAACAGGTAATCGCCGACCAGCAGGGTCGGCACCATCGACCCGGACGGGATGTTGAACGGCTCATAGGCGACGGTACGGACCACGACCGCGATCAGGACGGCGTAGATGACCGTCTTGACGGTCTCAAGCAGGCCGCCCGACGATTTTTTTGCGGAAGCCACTTTGGATTTGGATTTCATCATGAAAGGAGCGGCCCTCGGCGCGCGGCGATCAAGCCCGCCGCGGCCCGGTGTGTCAAGTTCAAGCGCTGTTGCAGCTGCGGGCCGGTCTACCCGCCGCCACCCGGCTCCGCTTCCGCCGGTCTCCTGGCTGCGGGCAGGGCGCTGATGATGACGACAGCCTGCGCGAGCGGCGGCTCATCGGTTAGGCTGAGGTCGAGGCGCGCCACCATGCCGGACGGCGTGATTGCCTCAAGCCGTTTCAGCGCGCCGCCGGTCAGAAGCATGCCCGGCTGTCCGGACGGCAGGTTGACGACGCCGAGATCGCGCCAGAAGACGCCGCGGCGAAACCCGGTGCCGAGCGCCTTGGCCGCCGCCTCCTTGGCCGCAAAGCGGCGGGCGTAGCTGGCGATTCGCGTGAACCCGCGGCGCTCGCAGCGGCGGCGCTCGGTTTCGGTGAAGATGCGGTCGAGAAAGCGATCGCCGAAACGCTCGATCGTCTTCTCGATCCGGCGGATATCGACCAGGTCGCTGCCGACTCCGAGGATCATCGCGCCGGCACATGATCAATAATCCCTCTCCGCCCTTCAGGGGGGAGAGGGAGGGGCCCATGCCGAAGGCATGGGAGGGTGAGGTGGGTGCCGGCAAGCGCCCTGGAATCCCCCACCTCACTCCGACCCTCTCCGCCCCGCCGTGGTCCAGGGGGGGCGGAGAGGGAGGCAAGTGCGGGAAAGACGATGCATATCATTTCCCTACCCGCGGGCGCGTTCGACCGAGTTGATGACCGGCGTCGCGCGCAGCGCCGCGATGATCGTCGACAGGTGCCTCACATCCCCGACCTCGATATCGACCAGGATCTCGAAGAAATCGGTCGAGCGGTTGGTGATCTTCAAATTTGTGATATTGCCGCCCTGCTTGCCGATCGTGGTCGTCAGGCTGCCGAGATTGCCCGGCTCGTTGGCGATCGTGACGTTGATCCGGCCGATATGGCCAACCTCCGCGTCGTCGCTGCTCCAGGCAACATCGAGCCAGCGCTCCGGCTCGTCGGCGAAGCTGCCGAGCGTGTCGCAATCGATCGTGTGGATTGTGACCCCCTTGCCGGTCGTGACGATGCCGACGATACGCTCGCCGGGCAGCGGATGGCAGCAACCGGCGAAATGCACCGCCATCCCCGGAATGAGACCGCGGATCGGCACCGCCGTGTCGCGTCCGCCGCCGCGCCGCCGCGCCCGGTTGAGCGGGACGATTTTGTTCTTGTCCTCGGGCGGCTGCGGAAAGGCGGCGTTGACGACCTCGCGACCGGTGGCAAGCCCCTCGCCGACCGCGACATAGAGGTCTTCGGTGGTGGTGCAGTTGAATTGCGCCAGGACCGCTTCGAGCGGTCGTTCGGAAAAGTCGCGACCCTGTTGCCGGAACGCCTTCTGCACGATGGCGCGACCGAGATCGAGATACTGCGTGCGCTGCTGGGTGCGGATGAAGCGGCGGATGCGGGCGCGCGCCTTGCCGGTGACGACAAAGCGCTCCCAGGTCGGCGACGGGGTCTGCGCCTTCGAGGTGACGATCTCGACCTGATCGCCGTTCTGCAACTGGGTGCGCAGCGGCAGCAGGCGGCCGTTGATCTTGGCGCCGACGCAGGTGTCGCCGATCTGCGAATGCACCGAATAGGCGAAATCGACCGGGGTGGCGCCGCGCGGCAGGGCGATCAGATCGCCTTTCGGCGTGAAGACAAAGACCTGGTCCTGGAACATTTCGAGCTTGGTGTGCTCGAGAAACTCCTCCGGGTTCGAGGCCTGTTCGAGGATTTCCAGCAGCTCGCGCAGCCAGCGATACTGCCGCCCGTCAACCCGGCCGATCTGCTGCTTGTAGATCCAGTGCGCCGCGACGCCGAGTTCGGCGACCTCATGCATGTCGCTTGTGCGGATCTGCACCTCGATGCGCTGCCGCTCCGGGCCGATCACGCTGGTATGCAGCGAGCGGTAATTGTTCGGCTTCGGGGTCGAGATATAGTCCTTGAAGCGGCCGGGGACGACCGGGTAGGCCGAATGGATAATTCCCAGCGCCTGATAGCAATCGCCGACGTTGTCGACCAGCACGCGAAACGCCATCACGTCGGCCAGCTGCTCGAACGAAACGTTCTTGCGCTGCATCTTGCGCCAGATCGAATAGGGCGACTTCTCGCGGCCGGAGATGGTCGCTTCCAGCCCGCCTTCCTTCAGCGTTTCAGTCATTTCGGCGACGATGCGCGACACCAGATCGCCGCCCTGCTCGCGCAGAAACCCGAGACGGGCGGCGATGCTGGCGCGCGCATCGGGGTGCAGCTCCCGGAAGGCGAGGTCCTCGATCTCGTCCTTCATCCGGTGCATGCCGATGCGTTCGGCGAGCGGGACATAGATGTCCATCGTCTCGCGCGCGATGCGCCGGCGCTTGTCGTCGCTCCTGATGAAATGCAGCGTGCGCATGTTGTGCAGCCGGTCGGCGAGCTTGACCAGCAGCACGCGGATATCCTCGGACATCGCGAGCACGAGCTTGCGGAAATTTTCCGCCTGCTTGGTCTTGTCCGACTGCAACTCGATGCGCGACAGCTTTGTGACGCCATCGACCAGCCGCCCGATCTCGGGACCGAACAGCCGCTCGATATCGTCGAGCGTCGCGACAGTGTCCTCGACCGTGTCGTGCAACAGACCGGTGATGATCGAGGCGGTATCGAGCTTCATCTGCGCCAGCAGACCCGCGACCTCGACCGGGTGCGAGAAATACGGGTCGCCCGAGGCGCGCAGCTGCGAGCCGTGCGCCTTCATCGAATAGACATAGGCGCGGTTGAGCGCGGCCTCGTCGGCCTTCGGATCGTAGGACTTGACCAGCTCGACCAGTTCGAACTGCCGCATCATGGCGCGGTTGCCTTCGTGCTGTCGCCGTGCTGTTCCCCAAGGGGCCGGCCGCGAGACCGCCGGAGCACGCCCGGCCCAATTCTGTAACGCAGGGCGGCCGTAACGCGGGGCCGGTGCTGTCGGTTGCGGTGCCGTCGCGTCAGGGCTCCTGGTCCTCGCCGGGCGCGCTCTCGGGGCTGGAATCGTCGGACAGGTCGAGATCGTCCTCGTCCGCTACCGCAAGCAGATCCTCTTCGAGTTCTTCCTCGACCGCTTCCTCGTCGATCGAATCCTCGCCGATAACAGGACCGGTCGGGTCGGCGACGCCGAACAGCGTCTGTTCGAGATCCGGCACCTCGTCGGGTTCGTCGATCTCGACATGCTTCTGCATGCCGCGTACCAGCGAATCTCTCAGATGATCGAGTGAGATCGTTTCCTCGGCGATTTCGCGCAACGCGACAACCGGGTTCTTGTCGTCGTCGCGTTCGATGGTCAGCGGCGCGCCGGAAGCGATTTCGCGCGCCCGTTGCGCGGCGAGCAGCACCAGCTCGAAGCGGTTCGGAACCTTGACCACGCAATCTTCGACCGTCACGCGCGCCATGCTCGCATCCTCGCCATTTACCGGAAACACTCAGTATATGGGCCGCGGTACAACCACCGCAACAGCAGCTTTGGCCGCAATGGGCGGTCTCCCGCGCCGGCCGTCGCCCTCGGTTCGGCGATCGCCGCTCATCGGATTCGGCAGCCGTGCATGCAAAACCGGCGGAGCCTGTGCGGCAGATCGCACGCGCTCCGCAGCCCCGCGACAAACGCTTGCCGTTTTTTGAGCCGATAGCTTCTCTGCCGGTGACGGCTTTGAGGAAGGACGATGCGGGGCAAGAGCGCGGAAACAGGCGATACATTCGGTTATCTCGGCCCGGAGAGGCGGGCCGATTCGGGCGCCGCCGCATCCGAGCCGGTGTTGCGGCATTCGGTCCGCCGGGTGATCGAGACCGACTGGTTTCAGAACGCGATCGTCGCGGTCATCGTACTCAATGCGGTCGTCATCGGGCTTCAGACCTCGGAGACGGCGATGGCCTATGCCGGCGGGTTGCTGCATGCGCTCGACCGCATCGCTGTCGCGATCTTCGTCCTTGAAATCCTCGCCAAACTCTATGTGTACCGCTGGCGGTTTTTCGCGAGCGGCTGGAACCTGTTCGATTTTGTGATCGTCGGGGCGGCGCTGGTCCCGACCGGGCGGGAAGTCGCGGTATTGCGCGCCCTGCGCATCCTGCGCGCCCTGCGGCTGATCTCGGCGGTGCCGAAGATGCGGCAGGTCGTGCAGGGGCTGCTCTCGGCCATCCCGGCGATGGGAACGGTGATCCTGCTGCTGAGCCTGATCTTCTATGTCTCCGCGGTGATGGCGACCGGTCTGTTCGGGGAGTCCTTTCCCGAGTTGTTCGGCGATATCGGGTTGTCGCTCTTTTCGCTGTTCCAGGTCATGACGCTGGAAGCGTGGTCGGACGGCATCGTGCGCCCGGTCATGAAAATCTACCCGTATGCCTGGGCGTTTTTCGTGCCGTTCATCCTGGTGACATCGTTCACCGTCCTCAACCTGTTTATCGCGATTATCGTCAACGCGATGCAGGAGGCGCACGACGACGATGCCGCCGCCGAGCGCGACGTGATCCTGCACGAGGTCCGCGCGTTGCGGCAGGAGGTCGCGCGGCTGGCGGAGCCGAGGCCGCCGCACGCCGACAGAGAGCGGGGCGGCACGCCGGACTGAGCCGGCTCAGCGCTCCTGCGCTTGCAGGAAATCGAGCAGCAGGCGGCTCACCGCCTCGGACTGTTCCTGCTGCACCCAATGGCCGGCACCGTCGAGCAGGTGGACGCCGACCATGTTCGTGCAGGCCTCGTTCCGCATCTTTTCGAGCGCGCCGGGTCGCTGATAGACACCCCAGTCGCTCTTTCCCGAGATGAAGATCGACTTCACGTCGATCGTGCGGCCGGAAAAGACCTGCAACTCGGTCTCGAACGCGCCGGAGGTGCGCGAGCGATACCAGTTCAGCCCGCCCTGAAACCCGTTGCGCTCGTACTCGCCGGCATAGACCGCGAGTTCGTCGTCAGGCAGCCAGCGGCAGGCGGCGATCTCGGCGGCGGAGGGCATTTCCTTTGCGACGGCTTCCGGCATGTCGTCAAACAGATCCATGATGTAGTAGGTCGGCATCTTCGCCAGCTCCTCGGCGCTCCAGGCGGCGAGCTGGTGCGGGCGGTTGTTCTTCCAGTCGGCGCTCTTGTGGTGGAAATAGGCGCGCAGAAAAGCGTGGACGCCCTGTGGGCAATGCCACATCTGCGCGTTGGCCGGACGGGTCGAGTAGTACCACTGGTAGTGCTTGCGCGGCCGCGGCAGCGCCGCGAGCGCCTCGTGGATCGTCGGCGTGGGCGGCACGGCGGACGGCTTGCCATCAGTCGCAAACGGCAGCTCGGGCGGGCCGGCGAACGGCGCGCTCATCAGCGCCAGCGAGCGGAAGACGTCGGGCCGGACCAGCGCGCACCACGCCGCGACTGAGGCGCCGAAATCGTGCCCGACGACCGCCGCCGCCTCGCGACAGCCAAGCGCGGCGACGAGGCCCAATATGTCGCGCACGCAGTTCAGCAGCCGGAACGGTCTGAGATCGTCATCGTAATTGGCGCTCCACCCGGTCGTCCTGCCGTAGCCGCGCAGATCGGGCGCGACGGCGTGAAACCCGGCCCCGGCGAGCGCCGGCATCACCTTGCGCCAGGAATAGGCGATCTCCGGAAACCCGTGCAGCAATACGACAAGCGGCCGGTCCGGCTGCTCGAACCCCGCCTCAAGCAGGTGAATGTCGAGGCCGTTGACGCCGCGCACAAAGCGCGCGCGGATACCGGACGGCAGAACGGCGGGATCGAGAGGGGTCATTTTCTGGCTCGTGCAATGGCGCGGAAGCGGGCGGGGTCGATGCTACACAATCGGCGATGGACGGGATACCGGGCCGGTCGCCGGTTCCTGCGCTGTTGATCCTCGCGCCGGGCGCCGTATTTTGCTAAAAAGACGAACCCAATCCGCCTGCCACGAGTCCCGGCACCAGGGCGACTCACGGGAGTGATGATCATGGCCAATGACCAGATGACGGCCCAAATGTCCAAGAAGGGCGGCTTTATCGCCGCCCTTGACCAGAGCGGCGGGTCGTCGCCGGGAGCGCTGCGCCTGTACGGCATTCCGGATAGCGCTTATTCCGGCGAGGCCGAAATGTTCCGGCTGATCCACCAGATGCGGGTGCGCATCATGACAGCCCCGGCCTTTACCGGCGACAAGGTCATCGGCACGATCCTGTTCGAAGGCACGATGGACGGCGAGG